>CAZXUI010000010.1:0-6440 GCA_964643885.1 uncultured Planctomycetales bacterium | reverse complement strand
GGCGGGTTCTGACGCGCGCCCCGCCTCAGAACCCCCTGCGCCAAGCAGGGGGTCTATCGGTATCCAACTGTCCCGCCGCTTGGCGCGGCGGGTTCTGACGCGCGCCCCGCCTCAGAACCCCCTGCGCCAAGCAGGGGGTCTCTTGAATCCCAACCGGCCCGCCGCTTGGCGCCGCGGGTTGTGACGTCTCCAGCCGGCCCCTCACGCCGCTCACCCCTGCGCCGCCTGCGCCACCTGCCGCGCGAACTCGCGGGCCGCCTCCGCCACGCACGCCTGCCAGTCGTCCCCCGCCCGCTCGCGAATCTCCGCCCGCTGATACGCGAAAATCACCGACCGCGACGCGTTCACGATCGCCCCGCGCCCGCCCGGCGCGAAACACGCGGCCACCTCCACCGCCGTCCCGCCCTGCGCCCCGAAACCCGGCACCAGCAGCGGCGTATGCGGCAGCGCCGCCCGCAGCACCCGCGTGCTGGCCGCATCCTTCGCCGCCACCACCGCCCCGACGCACGAATACCCGCTCGCGCCGATCAGCTCCCGCTCCCCGCCCCAGCGCGACACCAGACGCGCCATGTGCTGATAGAACCGTTCATCCCCGCCGAACTCGTGCACCTCGTCCGCACCCGGATCGGACGGCCGCACCAGCACGAACACCCCGCGCCCGTGCCGCGCCCCGGCTTCCACGAACGGCCGCACGGCGTTCTCGCCCAGATACCCGGCCAGCGTCACGGCATCCGGCACGCGCGCCGCGGACACACCCGCCAGTTCCGGATCGGCCAGATGCCCGCGGGCATAGAGCCTGGCTGTCGAGCCGACATCGCCGCGCTTCACATCGGAGATCACGAGCAGACCGCGAGCGTGCGCATGCTCGATGAGCCGAAAGAACGCCGCGACCCCCGCCTCGTAGTAGGCTTCGAAAAACGCCGAATTGATCTTCACCGCCGGAACGATCGGCGCGACGCAGTCGATGCACTCGCGCGAAAAACTTTCGATCGCCCGCGCGGCCGCCTCCAGCGAGCCTGCGCCCGCCCGCAGCGAATCGGGCAGCGATTCGAGCACGGGGTCGATCCCGACGACGGCCGGCGTCCCGCCTGCACGAATCGCCGCCTCAAACCGGTCCCAGAAGGCCTGCGGCATCTTTCCTCACGCGCGCCCCAGTGGTGCGGGCGTCTTTGCCCGCCTCCCCCGGGCCTCGCGGGCATGCCGCCCGCAGTTCGCTCCTGTCTCGGGCGTCGGACATCGCATACCACGGGGAGCGTGGGCACCCCGCCCGCAACATCGCCCGTCCGGTCGGCATCGCCGCCCGCCCGTTCGCCGTTCTTGCACGCGGCTCGGCGCCGCAATCGCCGCTATCGATCCTCGTCCAGGTCACTGTCCCAGCGATCACCCTCGTCTTCCTCTTCGATCTCCGCATCGTCGCCGGTTTCTTCGATCTCCGGCTCGGCCGGCGACGCCCAGGGATCGGAACGCGCCGGCGTCGTCTCGGGCGGGCGCGAGATCGTCGGGCTGGCCGGTACGGGGAACGCCGGCGCCGTCGGAGCCGCCGCCGGCGGTGAGGCGGACGGTCGCATCGGCGGCGGACTGCCCGGGCGGGCGGGCGGCCTGCTCGCGGCCGGGCGCGGCGCGGGCCTCTTGCTCGTCTTGGTTCGCGCCGGCTTCTTGGTCTTCTTGGCCGTGCTCTTCTTCTTGGCGGCCGTGCGGCGCTTGGCCGACTTGGCGGCCGACTTCTTCTTCGCGCTCTTTTTCTTCGTGGTCTTCTTTGCTTTCTTGCCGGTCTTGCGCGCCTTCTTGGCGGCCTTGCGGGTCTTGCTCACAGCCTTACGCGCTTTCTTTCGCTTCGCCATGCTGGGACCTCACCTTTTGACCTGAAGACAATCGCTGCGCGGTCACGTCACCGCGCAAGTTCCCGATGCAGCCCAGACCGCAGGTCTGAAATCGCCGGCCGACCCTTCTGATTTGTCCTGCGCCGGTCTCGACCGCATCGCGGCGACTCTCGCATCCTTCGGCGCCGCTCGAATCGGACGCGCGCCGCACGAACCGAGCCGCGGAGCCGCACAGCGCGCGACAGCATAGCCGCGCCGCCCGCAAGTGTACACAACAGGCTCGCTTGACAAGATGTGGGATGAATCGGACCGCCGCCGCCCGGAGTTGAGCAGCCGCTCCCGCTAGCGCGCGTACTTCCCGTGCCGGCCCGCAATGCCCCGCCTGGGCCCCTCGCCGACAACCACCGCCGAACGCGGACCGACGGCCGCCGACGCCGCGCGCGGCCAGTAGATCGACGACACCCGGCTCGGAAAGCGGTATTCCCCCCGCGCCGCTCCCCCGACTCCGTAAACGCTCACGGAGGGCGAAAACCCGTGCATTCCCGACGACACCCCGCCCAACCCGTACGCCAGATCCGGCACCCGCACCTTCTGCGGCAGGATGCCGTCCTCCGGCCCCTTCTCCGGGCGATAGAACGCCAGCGGGTCGACCCCCTCGGGCTTCTTGCCACGCTCCAGGATCGCCTTCTCACGCTCCGTCAGCGGAATCTCCTGTGGCATCCGCACGATTTCCCGCGTCGGCCGGCGGGCCGTCTCCCCCACGATCCCCACCCGGATCGGAATCGTCGGCTCCAGGTACTCGTAGGTAGGCAGCTCATCGAGCGTCGGGGCGGCCGCGACGGCCTTGCTCTCGCCACGCGAGGCACAGCCGCTGAGCAGCGCACCTGCGGCGAGGATCAGGCACAGGCCGGAAAGGCGAATCATGCCGCGTAGAGCTACCCGATCCGCAGGAAGTTCGCAAGCAGATCACGCCCCTCGAGCGTCAGAAAGCTCTCCGGATGAAACTGCACGCCGTAGACCGGCTCGGAGCGGTGCCGGATCGCCATGATCTCGCTCGGGTCGTCCTCGCAGGTCGCCGCCACCTCGAACTGCGGCGGCAGCGTCTCCGGCGCGATGATCAGCGAGTGATACCGCGTCGCCTGAAACGGATTGCTCAGCCCCTCGAACAGGTCCCGCCCGTCGTGACGGATCATGCTCGTCTTGCCGTGGACCAGCCGCCGCGCCCGAACCACCTCGGCCCCGTTCACGAATCCGATGCACTGATGCCCCAGGCACACCCCCAGCAGCGGCACCTTGCCCGAGAAATGCCGGACCACCTCGTTGCTGATCCCGCCCTCGCGCGGCGTGCACGGCCCCGGCGAGATCACGATGTGCGTCGGCCGCTCCGCCTCGATCTGCTCCACCGTCACCTGGTCGTTGCGATGCACCCGCAGCTCCAGCGCCGGGTCGATCTCGCCCAGCGTCTGCACCAGGTTGTACGTGAACGAGTCGTAGTTATCGATCAGCACCAGCATGCCGGTCCTCGCCATCTTCGACGCACGCTCATTATACGCCGCCGCCGCGATTGCCCACGGTCCTCGCCGCGTTCAGATCAGCCGCCGCCCGCCCTATAATCTCTGCCCGGTACTCGCTCGGAGTCTCGCATGACGCACTCGCAGCCGCTCGACGTAATCTTCGCCATGCCCCACCCGGATGATCTCGAGATCACCTGCGGCGGAACCATCGCCAAGCTCGTCAAGCTCGGCTACCGCGTCGGCATTCTCCACCTGACGAACGGCGAGCCCACGCCCCGCGGCACTCCCGAAATCCGCGCCGCCGAAGCGGCCGAGGCCGCCTCCATCCTCGGCGTGACACACGTCGAAACCCTCGGCCTGACCAACCGCGAGCTGATGGACGGCCCGCCCGCCCGCTACGCCGTCGCCACCGTCTTCCGCCGGCATCGCCCCCGCATCGTCGTCACCATGGCCGGCCGTACGCCCGCCGCCTCGCCCGACCATTACCAGGCCCAGCTCATCGTCGAGGCCGCCCGCTTCTATTCCCAGCTCACCAAGTGGGACGACCGCTTCGACAATACGCCGCCGCATCGCATCGACTGGCTCTGGTACCGCCCCGTGCACATCTCCGCCGAGCAGACGCACTGGTTCTCCACCTTCGTCGTCGACGTCAGCGACGTGCACGAGCAGAAGCTCGCGGCCATCTCCGCCTACCGCTCCCAGTTCGACGAGAAGCGGCTCCCCCGCCTGCTGCACCGCATCCGCGCCTTCGACGCCAGCGAGGGCGGCCGGGCCGGCTTCGACTACGGTGAACTCTTCGCCCTTCCGCACCCGCTGCCGCTGCCCGACCCGGTCGGCCATTTCGCCAAACTCGCCGCACCCCAGGGACCGTTGCCCTTCGCCGCCCCGCGTTCGCCGGCCTGAGTCCGGCGCAGCGAGCCCCAGGAGATCGCGCCGCGATGCCGCCCGCCGAGCCGCAAACGCTGGTCCTCTTCGGCCGCGACCACCTCGCGGCCATCGCCGCCACTGTCGCCGTGACGGCCGCCGCCTGTCTGCTGCTCCGTGGCGCCCGCGGCCGGCCGGCCGAGCCGACCCTGCGCCGCACGATCTGCCACGGTCTGGCGGGCGCACTGCTCGCCTGTGCCATTCTGGGCGACATTCGCGCGGCTCTCGACGGCACCTGGAATCTCCGCGAGACGCTGCCATTGCACCTGTGCGACCTGGCGGGCTTCGCGGCCATCGTCGCGCTGATCCTGATGGCGGAACCCCGTGCCCACGCCGCCTTGGAGCCGCGCCGCGCGACTCTCAGCGACCGCGCCTGCGAGCTGACCTATTTCTGGGGCCTCGGCGGCACCACCCAGGCCTTCCTGACGCCCGAGATCAGCGACGCATACCCTTCGGCCGTTTACTTTCTCTTCTTCATCCTTCATGGCGGCATCCTCGCCGCCGCTTTCATCCTCGTACTGGGCCTCGGCTACCGACCCCGGCCCGCTTCGCTGTGGCGCGTCTGGTGGACCACCATTGCCGTCGCCGCCGTCGTCCTCGGCATCGATCTGTTGCTCGGCGCCAACTACATGTATCTCACCGGCCCGCCGAAGCGCGCCTCGCTCTACGACTACCTCGGCCCCTGGCCGCTCTCGCTCGCTTCGCTCGTGCTCGTCGGCACGCTCGTCTTCCTGCTGCTCTACGCGCCCTTCTGGCTCTACGACCGCGTCGCCCGCCCGCCGAGCTCGACACCCGCCCACACGCCGAGTCGCGACGTACCGACGGATCCCGCGGTAGACTGAGCGTATGGCCGCCTACGATGTCATCGTCATCGGCGTCGGTGGAATGGGCAGCGCCGCCTGCTGCCATCTCGCACGCCGCGGCCGCCGCGTCCTCTGTATCGAGCAGTTCGCCCCCGCCCACGACCGCGGCAGCTCCCACGGCCAGACGCGCATCCTCCGCCGCTCCTACTTTGAGCATCCGGCCTACGTCCCCCTGGTCGACCGCTCGGAGCAGCTCTGGCACGAGCTCGAGCGGCTCACCGACACGAGCTGCCTCGAGCACACCGGCCTGCTGCTCGTCGGCCGCCCCGACGGCCCCGTGCTCAGCGGCATTCGCCGGGCCCGCGACGAGCACCGGATTCCGCTCGACGAGCTCGACCCGCCGGCCGTCCGCAGCCGCTGGGCCGGGCTGAACATCGACGACGACCAGCAGGCCATCTTCGAGCCCGGCGCCGGCTTCCTCCGTGTCGAGACCTGCGTGCTCGCCCACTGCCGCCTCGCTGTCGAGCACGGCGCGACCATCCTCACCGGCCAGCGCGTGCGAGGCTGGTCCGCCGCGGGCGATTCGGTCCGCGTGCGGCTCGACGGGCACGAATTCACCGCCGCCTCGCTCGTCATTACGGCCGGCCCGTGGTCCGCGGCCATCCTGGCCGATCTGAATCTGCCGCTGCACATCCGCCGCAAGGTCCAGCTCTGGTTCCGCAGCGACAACGCCGCGCACGACCTGCATCGCGGGATGCCCGTCTTCGCCTACGACCTGGCCGACGGGTTCTTCTACGGCTTTCCTGCAATTGAACCGGGCGTGATCAAGCTCGCCGAGCATACCGGCGGCGACCGGGTTGACGATGCGGACGGCCTCGAGCGCGATCTGCGCAGCGACGACCTGCCGCGCGTGCAGCGCTTCGTCGCCCGCTATCTGCCCGGCGTGCGGCCGCTGGTCGAGCGCGCCAGCGTCTGCATGTACACGATGACCCCCGACAAGCACTTCATCATCGACCGCCACCCCGGCCACGCCAATGTCGTTTTCGCGGCCGGCTTCAGCGGCCACGGCTTCAAGTTCTGCCCCGTCATCGGCTCGGTCCTGGCCGATCTGGTCATCGAAGGACAAACGCGCGAGCCGGTCGATTTTCTGCGCCTCGCCCGCCTGCGCTCCGAGCCGCGACCGTCAGGCACGTAACATCGCCCGAATCAGCTTTGGGTGGTACGGGCGTCTCGCCCGCAATCATCCGGGTGGTACGGGCGTCTCGCCCGTACATGCCTCTCTGTGGGTCGGGCCTCCGTGCCCGCCTTCAGCGCCAGCCTCGCACGCGGCGCCATCAGAACCCCGTGCGCCAAGCACGGGGTCAGTTGCTCGCCAGGCG
>CAZXUI010000009.1:0-87573 GCA_964643885.1 uncultured Planctomycetales bacterium | reverse complement strand
GTCAGATTGGGGGACCGGTCTCTGACCGGTCTGATTGGGGGACCGGTCTCTGACCAGTCTGATTGGGGGACCGGTCTCTGACCGGTCTGATTGGGGGACCGGTCTCTGACCGGTCAGATTGGGGGACCGGTCTCTGACCGGTCACCGAGCGACAGGTCTCCGACCTGTTGCGCTTTTGCCCGACAGGGCAAACGACCGTAGCCGGTGGCTTCAGCCACCGGAAGACTCGACCCCTACGTCGTCTGCGGCGCCTCCGCCTCGGATCACAGCGCGAAAGGGCCCAACCCGCACCGCATTCTCATCCAAGCTGGCGAACGGTCCGATCGTGTCGTCCTGGTGCGAGATATCCGCTAGTGCGAGTTTCCTATCTCGCACCACTCCGATCGCTGGAGCGAGATTCCCATCGCGCTCCTCTCCCGCCCAGACCCCGCACCGAAGGTGCCCGGCAGGATAGCCCAGGGCCAGCGAGCGAAGCGAGCGCCGCCCTGGGTCCCACCCGCCCCATCACGCTGCACGCTGAAAGCGTGCGGCAGGCCCGGCGCACGAGCATGATCAGTTGAGGCCCCGCCGGCTCCGCCGAACCGGGCGCAAAAAAATCGGGAGTAGCGCCAGCCCGCTGGGCCAACCCTACTCCCGATTGCTCGCTGCAGCTCGCTTAGCCGAGGGTACCCTGGCCAATGAAAAAGCCGATCAGACCACCGATCAGCAGGGCAGGCAGCGCAGCAATGATCCAGCCAAAAAGACCCATCGCAAACCCCTTCAAAGTTGGGCCACCCGGGGTCAGAGGCAACCAACGACGGTCGCCGACCGCACCATTTCCCCCGGGCATTCCGCGAATGTTAACTGGACCCCGCGCCCGACGCAAGCGCCCCGCAAGCCCCCGGACCGCCGCCCGCCAAAGATTTCCGCCGCCCGGCTGTTCGGAATATGTTAGCAGCCGCGGAGCGCCCGCCGGCCGCTCGATCTGCGCCGCGGCACGCCGCGGCGCAGCCCCGCGCGAGCCCTCGGCCCACGTCGGCAGCCGCCCCCGCAGCTCCGCCCGCATTGCCCCGCTGCCGATCGATTCATACGATGGACCACAGCCAGGAGCCGGTCCGCGACCGACCGACACGACCGCCGCCGAGCCCGAGCTCCTCGCACCGGACCGGCCGCCGCGAGCCCGACCATGAACCCGGAACTGACACAACCCTCGCTGCTTTCGCGCGTGCGCGACCCGGCCAACCACGCCGCCTGGCAGGAATTCGACCAGCGCTACAAAGAGCTCATCCTGCGCTACTGCCGCGCCCGCGGCCTGCAATCCGCCGACGCCGACGACGTCCGCCAGCTCGTGATGATGAGCCTGGCCAACTCGCTGCGGAAGTTCGAGTACGACCCCGCCCGCGGCCGCTTCCGCAGCTACCTCGGCCGCATCGTCCGCAACGCGGTGATCCAGTACCGCTCGCGCCAGGATCCCGCCGCCGGCCTGAACAGCACGCTGCTGGCGGTCCGGCCGGCCGAGGGCGACGAGGAGCCCGACGAGGTTTGGGAGCGCGAGTGGGTGAACCACCACTATCGCCTGGCGATGCAGACGATCCGCCGGACGTTCGAAGCGCGCAGTATCGAGATGTTCGACCGGTTGATGGGCGGCAAGCCCGTCGAGGAAGTCGCGGCGGAGTTCGAGACGACGCCCCAGGCCGTGCACAAGGTCAAACAGCGCATCCGCGACCGGATGATGGAGCTGATCAACCAGCAGATTCGCGAAGAAGATGAGCCGGACGGCACCGGCAAGAGCGGGCCGAAATAGCGCGGCTACGACTCCCGGCGGTCCGGCTCGATGCCGAGGTCCGCGCTGGTCAGCAGCGCATCGAAGGCGTAGCCCGCCTGCTCGACATTTCGGCGCGCCCCTTCCAGCCGATCCAGCACGGCGACGATCCGCTCGACGGTGGCCCCGTGCTCGCCCAGCACCCTCGCCGCCTCCAGCGCCTGTCCGCCCGACGTGGCCACATCCTCCACGAGCAGCACGCGCTCGCCGCGCTCCAGCCGCCCCTCGATCAGTTTGCCCGTGCCGTAGCCTTCCTTCTTCGAATTGCGCACGATCACGAACGGCCGGCCGCTCTCCAGCGACGTCGCGGCCGCGAGCGCCACACCGCCCAGCTCGGGCCCGGCGATTCGATCCACGCGGTCGGTGACGAAGCGGGCGAAGTGCCGCGCCAGCTCCCGCAGCAGCTCCGGCTCCGTCTCGATCAGGTACTTGTCGACGTAGTAGCGGCTCTTGCGGCCGGACCGCAGCGTAAACTCGCCCTCGAGCACGGCCGTGCGGCGGACGGCGGCCGCCAGCTCCTGTCTGGTCATCCACGTGCCCTCGCAGTGCGGCTGCGGGCGGCGTCGCGTTTGGGCGAGCGGCGGCCGGTGACGGCCTTCGCGCCGGCCAGCAGCGTAGCCAGCCGGTCGAGCCCGCGCGGGCCGAACTCCAGCATGGCCTCGAACAGCGTGCCCATCGTAGCGAGAAAGTGGCGCAGCTCCTCCAGGCGGCGCGAAAACTCGCGTACGTCCTGCGGATCGGTTCCGTCGGCCAGCGCGTCGGGAGCGGCGACCAGCTCGCAGCAGCGGTCGATCGAGGCGATGATCGGCTCCACCTCTCGCCGCCGCCGCTCGCGCATAATCGTCTCGAACATGTGCCACACGTCCGCGTCGGCGACGAAGTATTCCTTGCGGTCGCCCAGGTGGTGGACGCGCTGGATCAGCCCCCAGTCGACCAGGGCGCGCAGATTCATGCTGGCGTTGCCGCGGGAGATCTTGAGCTGGTCCATCACCTCGTCGGTGCACAGCGGCTGGCGCGTCACGAAGAGCAGCGCGTGGATCTCGGCCATGGTGCGGTTGATGCCCCAGTACCCGCCCATCTCGCCCCAGCGGCGGACGAGCAGGTTCTTGGCTTCCTGAAGGCGACTATTCATCCAGGAACCTCCGAAGTTTCAAAAGTATCTAAAAACAGTATACCGCTCCCGCCGGCAGCCGGCCACGCCCGTCGGCTTGATTTTGCCACCCGCCGCCGGATACTGGCGCTGCCCGCGGGGATTCCCGCGGCCGGGTCCACGTGACATCGACCCCCGGCGCCCGGCGACCGGGATGGAGTAACTACCCATGACGAAAAGATTTGCGGCGCTCCTGCTCGGCCTGGCCGCGCTGGTGAGCCTGACCGGCTGCGGCCGGTACACCATCGCCTTCGAGGTCGAGGACTACATCAACGTCTGGGGCGATAACCCTGCGACGCAGCGCGAGGCGCTGGATGTCGACATTCTGATGCTGACCAAGCAGGACGTGGAGCGCGAGCCGGGGCTGGTCGACGGAGCGGTGACGTCGGATCAGTGGTTCCAGCGGCGAGCCTCCGGCGAGGTGCGCGTGCCCAAGGAGCGGCGCATCTCGCTGGGCGGCAGCGAGGCCGCCTACCCGCCGCTGGCCTCGGGTGCGGACCTGCCCGTGGGCTCCGAACGCACGCGGGAGATCCGCGTTTCGCACTCCGACGCGCTCAGCGGCGATGCGGCCATCGTGATCTTCGGCCGCTTCGTCGAGCGGAAGCAGAGCGGCGAGCTGGCGCTGCGCCGCACGCAGCCCGTGGTCATTCAGCCGCTGCCCGGACTCTTTGCCGACAAGCGCATCCGCATTCGCGTCGGGCAGAAGTCGCTCGATGAGGTCCGCGACTGACGCCGACGACGCCGTGAGCCAGTCGCGATCGCCCGCGCGAACAGATAGAATGCGCCGCGCCGCCGCGGGGTTCGAAACCGCTCGAACGGCCGCGACGCTTCGACCGAAGGGACCACCGTCATGAGCTTCTGGCCGGAAGTGCATTGGTCCGAGGGCCAGTTCCTGCGGCCGCAGCATCTTCAGGCGGCGATGCGGCAGATCGAGACGCATCGTGCCGCAGCGCTGCGCACCGCGCAGCGCTACTCCTGGGGCTTCCTCTCGCTGGACCTGGCGGGCGAGGCGATCGAGAGCCACCTGGTCGAGCTGCGCTCCTGCGAGGCCGTGCTGCGCGACGGGACGCACCTGCGCATTCCAGAGAACACGAGCCTGAGCCCGCGCGACTTCAAGAAGGCCTTCGACCAGTCCTCCGGTCCGCTCGACCTCTATCTCGGCGTGCCCGAGCTCCAGGCCGTGCGCCCGAACGTGCAGGCGCCCGGACGCGAGACGGCCGGCCGAACGCCGCGCTACGGCATCGACGTGATCGAGCGCTACGACGAGAACACCGGGGAGAATCCGCAGCCGATCGAGGTGCGGCGTCTTCAGGCGGCGGTTTTCGTCGGCGAGGAGGATCGCAGCGGCTTCGAATGCCTGCGGCTGGGGCAGGTGGAGCGCACTGCGGCCGGGCCGAGCCTCGTTCGGTCGGCCGCTCCGCCGCTGCTGCGGCTCGACGCCTGGGCGCCGCTGCGGATCACGGTCGACACGCTCTATCACGATATTCGCAACCGCTGCGAGCAGCTCGGCGGGGACGCCGCCCAGCGGGCGCTGACCTTCGCCACCGGCTCGCCCGGCGACGTGGAGCAGCTCATCAAGCTCGGGGCGCTGAACGAGTTGACGGTCCGGTTCGGCGCGCTGTGCGGCGATCCCGGCACGCATCCGGCCGAGCTGTACGACCTGCTCGTTTCGGCGATCGGCCGCGTGGCGCTGTGGGATGATCTGCGGCGGCCGCGCGAGCTGCCGGCCTACGACCATGACGATCCCGGGCCGATGTTCGACGAGCTGGTGCGCTATCTGCGGGCTCTGGTCAGCGCGATGCTGCCGAAGGACTACATCGAGCGGCCGTTCGAGCCGCGCGACGGCGGCTACGGCGTCGAGCTGGATTACGAGTGGTTCACGCCGAATCACGAAATGTTTCTGGGCATCCGCTCGAGCATGCAGGCCGACGAGATTCTGAGCCTGTTTCGTTCGATCAACTTCAAGCTGGCCTCACCGCGCGACGCGGAGACCGTTTTCAATCGCCGGCTGCCGGGGCTGGAGTTTCGCAGCGCCGGCACGGTGCCGAACCTGCCCAAAAGCAGCGATCAGCACTATTTCCGCGTTTCGCGCACGGCGCCGTACTGGGAGCACTGCGAGCGGGAGCGCGGCATCTTCATCCGCATGCCGGCGGCGGATCTGCCCAAGCTCAGCCCGCTCAAGCTGTCGCTGTTCGTGGTGAAGCTGCGCGGCTGATGCCAAGGAGGCGCGTGTGTCGCTGTCCGTCTATGACCTCGGCGTGGAAGTCGTCCTCTACCTCGTCGGCTTTCAGCGCCGCGTGGAGGACGGCGAGCCCGTCACCTACGAAGACACCCGCTCCGAGGTGCTGGCCCTGCTGCGCGACCTCGACCAGCGCAGCCACACCGAGCCCGGCCTGTGGGACGCCTGGACCAAGGCCCGCGTCCCGCTCGTCTACCTGATCGACGAGGTGATGATCCTCAACTGCCCCTGGCCCTATCGAAACGAGTGGGCCAACGAGTGCCTGGAAGTCACGCTGCTGGGCCACCCCGAGGCCCTCGGCGGCGAGCGCTTCTACACCTTCTGCGACGAGGCCCTGCGGAACCTGGAGACCGCCGAGCGGCACGAGCGGGCCGACCGGCAGACGGCGACCGAAGTCGTCATGATCGCCTACGTCGCGCTTCAGCTCGGCTTCAAGGGCAAATACGCACTCGACCTCGACGCGTGGCGCGAATACAAGGGGCACGTCTTCGCCAAGCTGCCCGCCTACGCCCAGACGCGGGTGCGCGAGCTGTTTCCCGAAGCCGACGACCACACCATCCGCCTCGACCCGAACTACGAACCGGTCATGCGGCTGCTCTACGTCTTTCTCGGCTTCGCCTTCGTCATCGCGCTCTATCTGTTCGGCTCCTACGGCCGCTGGGCCAGCATGGTCGATGATCTGAAATCCTTGGCCCAGGCGGTGGCCCCGGCCGAGACACAAAGCACAACGCCCTGAGCCAATGACCTCCGTCCCCGCGGCTCGGAGAGGATGAGATGAACATCAACCAGATCCTGATGAAGTTCTTCGCCCTGCCGCCGGCCGTGCGGATGATCCTCGCGCTGGCCGGTTTCTCCGGCCTGGCGGCGGTGCTCTTCTCGATCGCCCCGGCGCTGCGGACGGCGCAGGGCCGCAGGTGGGTTCTGATCATCGGCGGCATCGGCCTGGTGATCTTCCTGATCATCTGGGGCATCCGCCGTCTGCTCACGGGCCGCAAGGCGTCGCAGCTCGGCACGGCGCTGGAATCGCAGGGCCCGACCCGCGGCGACATCGCCGAGCAGGAGCAGCTCTATCGCGACAAGTTCCGCCAGAAACTGAGCGAGCTGAAGGTCAACGGCCTGTCGATCTACCAGCTCCCCTGGTTCGTTCTGGTCGGCGAACCCGGCTGCGGCAAGACCGCCAGCCTGATCCACTCCGGCCTGGACTTTCCGCTCGGCAAGGACGAGGTGCCCGGCTTCGGCGGCACGCGCAACTACAACTGGTGGTTCACCAACGACGCGGTCATCCTGGACACGGCCGGGCGGATTTCGTTCCACGAAGAAGGCACGACCGACAAGGTCGAGTGGGAGTATTTCCTCAAGCTGCTCAAGCGCAACCGTCCGCGCTGCCCCATCAACGGCATGATCATCGCCCTGCCGGCCGACAAGCTGCTGCGCGACAGCGCCGACGAGCGGGCCCAGAAAGCCTCCATCCTGCGCGAGCGCCTGCGCCAGGTGCACCAGCATCTCGGCGTGCGCTTTCCGACCTTCGTGCTCGTCACGAAGATGGACCTCGTGGGCGGCTTCAGCGAGTTTTTCGACGAGGTGCGGGCCGACCTGACGCAGCGCAACCAGATCGTCGGCTGGTCGCGGCCGGGCGAGTTTCAGGAACCCTACGATCCGGCTACCTTCGACGACGCCTTCGAGCAGGTCTACGACCGCCTGCGCAACTGGGGCCTGCGCTATCTTCAGCGGAACGTGCCCGAGGAGGAGCTCGGCCTGATCGTCACCTTCCCCGAAGGCTTCCGCGAGCTTCAGGCACCGCTGCGTGACTACATCTCGACGATCTTTCAGAAGAGCCCGCTGCTCGAGCCGCCCTTCTTCCGCGGCTTCTATTTCACCTCCGCGGTGCAGGAGGGCGCGCCGATCTTCGACATTCTGCGCCGCTCGCACGCGGCCGAGCGGATGTCCGAGCGCCCGCCGCGGGCGGTCGACTCGCGCGCCTTCTTCATCCACGACTTCTACGCCCGCAAAGTGTTCCCGGAGCACGGGCTGGTCTTCCGCTCCGCCCGGCACGTCGCCCTCAACCGCCGCGCCCGCCGCATGGTCGGCGTGGTCTCGGGCGTCATGTTCACGCTGATGCTGACCTTCTTTGCCGTCGGCTCGTTCGGCGTGGCGGACCTGATCACCGGCCCCCAGGGAGACTGTGCCAAGGCGGTGAAAGCGGTCGAGACCGTTCGCGCCGCCGAGCGAACGGCCTTGTCCGATCTCAAGCAGAATATCGAGCTTGCCGGCCGGCTGCGGGAGCACATCGCCAATTACGACCGCCCCTGGGCCGGCATCTTCGCCCGCATGCTCTTCCTCGGCGCCAGCATCGACACGCCGCGCTCCGCAGTCGAGCGGATTCACGCCCGCCACACACTCGAGTGCATCTTCCGACCGATCCTCGAGAACGCCGAGACGCAGTTCGCCGCCGCCAAGGTGCCCGGCGACTCGGCCCGCCGCGAAGCCTACCTGAGCGCCCTGGCCGCCTATGCGGGCTGGTACGCCGAGCAGACCGGCCAACACGAGCTGCCCGCGCTCGACGACAGCGCCGTCAACCGCTATGCGCAGGACTTCGAGCAGCTTGTCGCGCTGCTGACCGACGAACTCGAAGCCGACCGCACCGCCGCCACGGAGCAGTTCCGCTACGCGCTCGAATCGCTCGCCCGGGCGGATTCGTCGGCCCGGTTCGGCACGGAGATTCTGCCGCAATCCGGCGCGATGCCGCCCGGCCGCGCGACCAGCGCGCTGGCGTCCGCCATCGCCGGCGTGCGCGATGACCTGCTGCGCCGCGCTGCGCTCGTCGATTCCGCCGAAGACGCCGCCGTCAAGTACTGGCTCGGCCTCGGCCAGCAGCTCAGCCAGCTCCGGGCCGCCTACGACACCGTTCTGGCTACCCGAGCCGCCTTCGCGGCCGGCCAGGCTGGCGCCGGAGAGCAACTGCGCGACGCCGTCGGCCTGCTCGACGCGTTCGACGTTTCGCAGGCCGCCCCCGCCGCCAGCGGCTCGCTGGCCTTCGCGTACCGCGCGCTGAGCGACTATCTCAAGGGCAATCCCGCGCCGCTGCACGACGGCCAGCTTCTCTGGCCAGGAGGCCTGCGCGATCTGCTGGCCGCGCAGTGGAGCGCCACGCTCGACCCGATCCGCACCGCACTGGACGACCACGTCGCCGAGGCCGATCGCACGAAACCACCGCAGCTCACGGTCTATCAGGGACTCACGGATACCCGCAAACAGCTCGGCGACACGTTCGAGCAACAGTACGCGGACCTGCTCACCCGGCTCTCCATCCCCGACGCCGAGGACGCCAAGGCCGCGCTGCTTCAGCTCGGCCTGATCGAGATTTCCGAGCCGCGCGGCCAGCCGCCGACGCTGGCGCTCGCGCCCAGCGCGCTAGGCCCCTCGGAGCTCTTTCGCGTCTATCTGGGCGAGCTCGTCGCGCTCGCCCAGCAGCAGGCGGATTTCGCCGCGCAGCTCGAAGACCTGCGGCAATGGTCGACTCTGCTTGCGAGCTTCAGTTCCGCCGGCTCCGTCAGCGGCCGGCTCGGCACTTGGCTCGCCAGCATCGAAGCCTCCACCAGCCGCGAGCAGATCATCCGCCAGTCCGGCCTCGAAGCGCAGTCCTTCTGGCGCCCGGCCGATCTCCATTCGCTCGTTCAGGCCGTCATCGACACGCAGATCAACCGCGGCCGATCGAATCTGCTGGCCGCCATGACCAACCGCGCGCAGCAGGCGGCCAGCGCAGCCACGATGCCCGGCATCGGCCAGCTCATCCCCGGATATGACAGTCCCAGCGATGAGCTGCCCTTCGAGCCGGTCAGGCCGGCCGTCGCCGCCCGGCCAGCCGAGCCCCAAACCCGACCCGACACGCCGCCGTCCGATCCGGACGATCTCTCGGCACTGCTCGGCGGCGGTCGGAGTGAAGAGCCGCCGCCGCAGGACGACCGCCGCCTGCTCGAGACGCCGGCGGGCACGCGGGCCCTGCACCGGTATCACACGCGCACTTTACTGATCGAAGCATTCCGTGCGTACCAGACGACGCTGAACGCACTCGGCGACTCGCCCGACTCGGCCGATGCCCGCGCCGCCCTGCGCGAGGCGGCCCGCCGCTACTTCCTGGGCTACACGCGCGACTGGCACGCCGCGCACGCCGACGCCCGCGTCTTCCTCGACCCCCAGGCGGTCGCACTGCTCACGCAGTCCCGCGACGGCCGGCTGAGCTGGCCCGAGTTTCAGAAAGCCGTGGTCGAGGGCAAGGCCCGCATGACCGCCGAGCTTCAGCTCCGCACGCAGTCGCTGTTGCGCAACTTCGTCTGCGCGCTGCTCGGTTTCAGCAGCGAGCGCGAGATCGACCGCCAGCTTCGCGAATCGACCCTTGGCGAGCTGCTGTCCGATCTGCGGCGCGACCGGCCCGACATCACCACGCTTATGAACAACCTCGTCAGCGCCGTCGGCTCCGCCCAGCAGGATGCCCGGATCGACGAGTTGGCCATCCAGTCGGCCGAGGCCTGGGCCCGCTACGTCGACCACGTTCGCCAGATCGGCCCCGACGCGCTCGGCAAGGTCGACGACCCCGGCCGCAGCATCGTCGAGCCGCGGCTGCGGGAGCTGTTCGGTTCGCGTCTGAGCCTGCGCGAGCTCTCCGCCACCGGCCCGCTGATCGAGCTCGAAGCGCACGGCCGCGTCCTGCTCCGGCATTACCTCGACGGCAGGCTTCACGAACTGCTCAAGGGCGACGCCGGCCGCTTCCCGCTGGCCGCGTCGGCCAACGACACATCGACCGACCTTCAACTTCTCACGCGGCTGGCCGATCAGGCGCTCTCCGCGGACGCTCTTCGCGAGCTGCTCAAACGCACCCGCGAGTTCGACGGCAGCTTCGGCAAGCTGCTGGCGGAGCTGCACCAGCCCGAGAGCGACGTTCTGCGCACGCTCAGTCAGTGCGACGCGTGGATCAAGTTCCTGTATGGCGACACCCCGGCGCTCGACCAGCCGCCGCCCCCGCTCACCGTCAACCTCGGCTTCGCGCGCGACATCGATTCCCTCTCGGCCGGCACGGCCTACGAGCGCTTCGAGATCGGCCTGCCGCTGCTCGGCCGCGTCTCCAATTCACCGGCCGGCGTGATCGAGTTCGCGGCCCGCACGGGCGCGCAGGACAGTCTTCCGGCGGACGCGCTGGCGGCGCTTCGCGGCTCCGAGTTCGTCTATCGCTGGCAGCTCGCGCCGCCGACGCTCGAGCCCATGCCCGAGACGTTCGCCCGCGTCACGCAGCGCATCGAGGGGGTCCGCGCCGACCAGTTTCCCGAATCGGCGCAGACCGCCTGGCGGCTTCCGCCGAAGCCTGCCTCCCTGCTGGCGCTGCTGTGCAACCCGGCGCTGGCCACGCGGCAGGAAGACTTCTGGATCGTGCCCATGCGGATCGCGCTGCCGGATCACCCGCAGGAGTGGTGCGGATTCGTCGTCGCCATCAAGTTCGAGCGACCGTTCCCCGGCCTCATCCCGCCGCCGCCGGATCCAGGCCCGGTGCCGAAGATGAGCGCCGCCGAGCGCTTTCTGACGCCGCCCTAGTAAACCCCCGCGGCACCGCCGCCGGAGCCAGCCATGGCCAAGCTCGGCAGTCTCTTCGGGAAGCTCTTCGGGACCGGCACCGGCCGGCTCGAACTGCCGCTGCGCGCGTATGGCAAGCTCCCCCTCTACGCCGAGTATCGCCGGCTCGAGGTCGCCCCCGGCGCGCCGACCAGCTTCAGCCGCTGGCTCGACGAGGGACGTCTGGCCTGGGTTCGCTCGGCCGCCAGCAGCCCGGCCGGCGTGATGCGCCCCAGCCGGATGATGATCCTGCCGCCCGACCAGCGCGACTTCGTCCTGGCCAGCATCTGGGACAGCCGCGACAGCCTCGGCCGCCCCTTCCCCTTCTGCTTCTTCGTCGTCTGCCCGCCCGCCTCGCTCGGACAGAATCCCCATCAGCAGTGGGCGGCCGCTGACGTGATCTTCTCCCAGTTCGACGCCCTGCACGCCGAGCTGCATCGCCTCGGACGCGGCGGCGACTTCTACAAGGTCTACGGAAAGCGCACCTTGATCGCCGCACCCGAGGACGTCGAACGCCGCGCCGCCGAACTTTGGGAGAAAGCGGGCGCCATCCCGGCCGACGGCTGGTTCGCGAGAAGCCACATCAGTTCGGCCGACAACCCCGGCGACTGGTACGGCAGCCTGCTTCGCCGCGCCAACCGCTGGCGGGCCAACCCGGCCGGGTTGGCCGATCTCGCCGTCGCCTGCCCGGTCGCCGATGGCTTCGCACCCAGCGCCCAGGCCGTCATGTGGCTTCAGTGGCTCAGCGGCGTCGTCCGCCGCGCCGGCCGGCCGGTGCAGATGATCGTCCCCGCACCCGGCGCCGCCGGCCCGGCCCTGCTGCATGTTCTGCTGCGCCCGCTGCTGCCAGATGATTTTCAGCTACTGACGACCGGCGACGGCCGCTACGGCTACGTCGAGCAACTCGCGCAGGTTCCCCCGGTCAGCACGGATTCGGGCGTGTTGGCCCGCGTGGCCGCGCCGACCGGACCGCTGCTGAACTGGCTGGCGGAAAACGCCCCGCTGAATGAATCGGGCGCCTGAACGGCTGCATACACCGATTACAATGGCACGCCGCGCGGTACGCCCGGTCCGACGCTGTGTGACGGCGCGTCCTCCGCCCACACGCCGGGGATCACCGCCCCGCAGCTCGGGCACTTCGACCCGCGCATGTGATTCGCCAGGACGTAGAACCCGCGCCGCTCGATCAGGACCTCGTCGCACGTCGGGCAGCGTGTGTGCTCGCGATCTCCCACGCGGCCGGCGATATTGCCGGGATAGACGAACTTCAGCCCCGCGGCGCGCCCGATCTCGTAGGCCCGCAGCAGCGCCTCCACGCTCGTCTGCGGCGGGTCCGTCATGCGATAGTCCGGATGAAACGCCGTCACGTGCCACGGCATGTACTCATCCACGTCCGCGACGAACTCGGCGATCTGGCGCAGCTCGTCGTCCGAGTCGTTCAGCCCAGGCACGACCAGCGTCACGATCTCCACCCAGAAGTCCATCTTCTTGAGCAGGCGGATCGTGGCGAGCGTGTTCTCGAGCACGCCGCCCAGCTCGCGGTACGTGCGGTCGCTGAACGCCTTCAGGTCCACCTTGTACAGGTCCACGTGCGGCCGGATGTACTCGAGCACCTGCGGCGTGCCGTTGCCGTTGGAGACATACGAGCAGACCAGGCCCGCCTGCCTCCCCAGCTTGAAGATCTCGATCGCCCACTCGCTCGTGATCAGCGGCTCGTTATAGGTGCTGGTCAGCACCTTGCAGCCGTGCCGCAGCGCCAGCGAAACGATGCGCTCCGGGTCGACGAACTGCGGCGAGGCCACGGCCTCGTCGTCGCGCAGGGCCTGGCTGGTGACCCAGTTCTGGCAATAGCCGCAGTGATAGTCGCACCCGAGCATGCCGAACGAGAGCGCTTCCGTGCCGGGGTAGGCGTGATAGAAGGGCTTCTTCTCGATCGGGTCGATCGCCAGGCCCGCGACGTAGCCGAAGGGCACGCGCAGCTCGCCGTCGCGATTAAAGCGCACCTGGCAGACGCCGTTGCGCCCGGGGAGCACCTTGCAGCGGTGCCCGCAGGCCAGGCAGCGCACCGCGCCGCCCGCCAGCCGCTCGATCAGCTCCTCCGCCGCCGGGGCTGTGTTGTCGCTCAGAAGTGTTCGAAGTGCTACGCGGGCGCTCATCGACGCGCCTCTCTGCGTCCGTCGCTCTCAGCGCGGCTCGCCGTTCGGCACGACCGACGGCCGGCCGACGCTGTGATACTCAAAATTATATCGCCGCATCAGCGACAGATCGTAAAGGTTTCGCCCGTCGAAAATCAGCGGCTGGCGCAGCCGCGAGCGCAGCTCGACCAGATCCGGGCTGCGGTATTCCATCCACTCGGTGTTGATCAGCAGCGCGTCCGCCCCTTCCAGAGCCGCGTACGGATCCTGGCAATAGGTCACCCGCTCGCTCAGGACCGCCCGGGCCGCCTCCAGCGCCTTCGGATCGTGCACCGCGAGGGCCGCACCCGCCGCGAGCAACGCCTCGACGATCGTGATCGCCGGCGCTTCGCGCACGTCGTCCGTATTCGGCTTGAAGGCCAGCCCCCAGACGGCCACGCGCCGCCGCTTCAGATCCGGCCCGAGCCGCTGGATGATCCGCTCCGCCATGGCCGAACGCTGCCGCTGATTGCGCCGATCCACGGCCTCCAGGATCCCCGGCTCCACGCCCAGCTCGCGCGCGCTGTGCGACAACGCCCGCACGTCCTTGGGGAAGCAGCTCCCTCCATATCCCACTCCGGGATAGAGAAAATGCTGCCCGATCCGCGCATCCAGCCCCATCCCCCGCCGCACCTCGTCCACGTCCACCCCCGCCCGCTCGCAGATCTCCGCCACCTCGTTGATGAAGCTGATCCGCGTCGCCAGGTAGGAGTTCGCCGCGTACTTCGTCATCTCCGCCGCCGCCCGGCTCATCCGCACGATCGGCTTGTTGTTGCGAACGAACGGCTTGTACAGCTCCGCCACCCGCTCGGCCGCCTCCGGATCCTCCGAGCCGATCACCACGCGGTCCGGCCGCATGAAATCGTCGACCGCCGTCCCCTCCTTGAGAAACTCCGGGTTGCTGACGACGTCGCAGCGGTGCTTCGTCACGCTCGCGACGATCTCCGCCACGCGCGCCCCGGTGCCGACCGGGACCGTGCTCTTGATCACCAGCACCACCGGCCCGGCCAGCGCCCGCCCCACCTGCGCGGCCACCTCCTCCACCACGCGCAGATCGGCCGACCCATCCGGCTGGCCCGGCGTACCCACGGCCAGGAAGATGAACTCCGTGTTGGCCACGGCCGCCTTCAGGTCGGTCGTGAAGCGCAGCCGCCCCGCCTTCAGATTCGCCGCGAGCAGCTCCCCCAGCCCGCGCTCGAAGATCGGACATTCGCCGGCCGACAGCGCGGCCACCTTCGTGTCGTCCACATCCACGCCGACGACGTGATTCCCGCTGTCGGCCAGGCACGCGGCCGTCACCAGCCCCACATAACCGCTTCCGACGACGCAGATGCGCATCCGGCGAACTCTCCTGCCAAACCGGCCGCCCCGGCCGCGCCACCGCGTGCGCGCCGAGCGGCCCGCTCACTATAATCGCAACAGCGGCGGACACGCGAACCCGCCGCATGAGCCCCGGCCGGCGGGCCGGTGGGAGGTCGACCGCGTGCGAATGCTCGTCACCGGCAGTGCCGGCTTCATCGGATTCCACCTGTGCCAGCGGCTCCTGGATGAGGGGCACGAGGTCGTCGGCCTGGACGATCTCTCGACCGGCCAGCAGGGCAACGTCGCCGAGCTGTCGCTCCGCCCCGGATTCCGCTTCATCCGCCACGACATCACGCTTCCGCTCGAGCTCGAACCGCGTTTCGACGTGATTTTCAACCTCGCCTGCCCGGCCTCGCCGGCCGACTTCGGCCCCCGCCGGCTCGACATCCTCGCCGTCTGCTCGCACGGCGTCTGGAACCTGGCGGAGTTCGCCATGCGCAGCGACGCGTGCCTGCTGCACAGCAGCACGAGCGAGGTGTACGGCGACCCGCTGAAGCATCCGCAAAGCGAACAGTACTGGGGCAACGTCAACCCCATCGGCCCGCGCTCCTGCTATGACGAGGGCAAGCGCTTCGCCGAGGCGCTGCTGGCCGCCTACACGCGCCAGCACGGCCTGCGCGTCCGCCTGGCCCGCATCTTCAACACCTACGGTCCGCGCATGCGCGCCGACGACGGCCGGGCCCTGCCTACGTTTATCAGCCAGGCCCTCCGCAACGAGCCGCTCAGCGTCCACGGCGACGGCTCGCAGACCCGCAGCTTCTGCTACATAGCCGACGAGGTCGACGGCCTGCTCAGGCTCGCGCTCAGCGATGTCGAGGGTCCGGTCAACATCGGCAACCCGGTCGAAGTGAGCATGCTCGAGGTCGCACGCGAGATCATCGACCTGGCCGGCAGCAGCAGCACCATCCGCTTTGCCGAGCGGCCCAAGGACGATCCCAGCGTGCGCTGCCCGGACATCACCCGCGCCCGCACGCTCCTCGGCTGGGAGCCGCAGATCGGCCGCCGCGAAGGATTCGCTCGAACCATCGATTGGTTCCGCAACAGCGCCGGATGATCCCCTCTGCGCTTATCAGACGCCACACCCGGGCTGCGTCCTAGATTCCGTTTGCACAATCCGCGCTCCCCCGTCACGCCGCCAATCGCCCAAGCAGCACGCAGGCCTGTTCGATAGCCACATCAGCCGCAGGACGCGCACACCAAGCGACGGATTCGCACGGGTTCGCCGCCGCAACCCGCAACCGAACGAATCGCGGCGAACGACCAGGCCTCCCGGAGGCGGACGTACCCGAGATGATTCCCATCGACGCTCAGCTCGCCGCGATGCCCGCCGCGCAGCGGCCGCCGCTCAGCCATGCCGCCTTGCTGGCCGAGAACCGCACGCTCCGCGACGAGCTGGCTCGCTGCTACGCGCGGCTCGATGCTCTGCCCGCGCCGCACGCCGGCTCGCAGACACGACTGCTGCGCGAGCTCGACGCCGCCCGCCAGACCGTCGCCGCCCTCGCCAACGTGATCGAAGCCCGCGACCGCTACACCCGCGGCCACTCGGACCGTGTCGGCTGGCTGGCACGCCTCACCGGACAGGCCCTGGAGCTGCCGCCCGCCCACCTCGAAGCCCTCGAATGGGCCGGCATGCTGCACGATGTCGGCAAGGTGGGGATTCCCGAGCAGATCCTCAATAAGCCCGGCCGGCTGACACCGGAAGAATACGAGCAGGTCCGCCAGCACCCGCGCATGAGCTATGAGATGCTGCGGCCGGTCGTCAGTCTCGGTCCCGTACTCCCGGCCGTGCTGCATCATCATGAGAACCACGACGGCAGCGGCTATCCGGACGGCCTGCGCGGCGAGCAGATCCCGCTTGACGCCCGCATCCTGCGCATCGCCGACCTCTTCGACGCCATCACGTCGAACCGCTCCTATCGCAGCGGCATGACCTTCGAAGGGGCGATCGCCGAGCTGCGCGGCGGAGCGGGCCGGATCACCGACCCGCGCGTCACCGCGGCCTTCATCGACGCGATCCTGAGCTACCGCCGAACCGACCCGGACGACTTCGAGCGCCGCTTCGGCCACATTCAGCGCGAGGAGGACGGCCCGATGCCGGCCGCACCGCTCGTCCATCTCAGCGGAGGAAGCGCATGACTCACCCCGCCGCCCGTCCGGCCGTGTCCGTCATCGAATTGATCATCGCCTTCGTGATTATCGGCCTGATCGCCGCGATCACGATTCCGCAGTTCGGCCACGCCGCCGGACCCGATCCCGAGGCGCAACTGCGCGAGCAGCTCATCGCGCTGCGGCACGCGATCGAAGCCTACCAGATCGATCACGGCGTCTATCCTGCTGAGAGCGGCGACGGCACAAACGGCTCGCCGGCCGGCAGCTCGGCGGCTTTCGTCGCCCAGCTCACCCGCTTCAGCGACCGCGACGGCAACACGTCCGCAGTCCGGTCCGATCGGTTCTGCTTCGGGCCATACCTTCCGGCCGGCATTCCGCCGGCACCCCTCGGGCACCAGGCCGGCCGCACCGGCGTGGTCGTCCTCACAGACTCGGCGATTGTGCCGCGCGCCCGGCCGGATGCGGCCGAGGCGGGCTGGGTCTATAACTGCCGCACGGGTTTCATTGTGGTGAATGCCGACGGGGCGGACGCCGAGGGCGTGCGCTATGATGCGTACTGATCGCGGGTGAAGCGATCAGTCCTCGTACGGGTCCGCGGGCATTTCCGATCAAATCTCATCGGGGAGTCTCCTGGCCAGGATCAGTGCAACCTCACCGTAGACCGGACCCACGATGGCCTTGAGCTCGTGCTCGCTGTCGATCTGTCCGCCGAGCTTGCTCGTCCACCGACCGTTCTCCAGTTGCCGGGCCACATGGGTGAATTACCCGCGAGCGCCGACGAAGATTGCGATCTTCTCCGTCCCGGGTTCCTGTGTCGCACCGGACCGCTCGGTGAATCCCAACTGCGCAAATGCCTGATGGAATGCCTCGACGGTCTCGACGCGCGGAACGCCGCGTGGCCAGTAGCTCTGCTCCATCGGGTCAGGCCACCACCACCGCCCGCACTCGCGAACGGCCCACGCGACACAGTTGTGCGCCGGATCCGCAGGGCTCGTCAGGCGGCAGTTCTCAGCGTTGAGCTGTGGAAAGGGAGAGCGTAATTCGGCCAGCCAGGGCTCATCGCTCATCCGCGATCAGCCCCTTTTTAACCCCCCAATTCAGCCACGCGGCTCGCATGCGCGCGACATCACCTCGGTCCGCCGGCGGCACCGGATCCTCGTTCGAGATGGCCTTGAGGGCCCAGAACCAGTAATCAGCACCTCGCCTGAGCTCGGTCAGAATCAACGGAAGGGCAGCCGAGCCGATCCCGATGATCGCTTGATAGGCGGGGTGTATCGCTATTTCGGTAGTCGACGACCACCACCGCGTCTCCTCGCGCCATCGCCGCGACAGCGCCTCGAATCGCCTTCGAGTCTCGTCGCGGATTGCGGATGCGGCTGATTCCAGGTGCTCACGCACTTCCCGCAAATCGGACGACAGCTCGTCCGCCTGCGGACTGGAACCGGCCGGAGAGAAGCTCATTACGGTGCCAACCACAACGGCCGGAACACGAACACACGACGGCGCCTGTCGCGAAGCGGACACCGGACTCATCGAAACGCCTCCAACGCCTGCGACGTCAGACTCTCGAAGAATATTCTGTTCTTGAACACTCGGAGCTTCTCCAGCCGCTCCCAAACGTCCGGATCGTCGATCGCTGCGGAGGTCAGCGAGAAGACATCCAAATCGAACGTACACTCCTGGCTGTTCTCGCGCAACGCCTGTGTGACGGCGGCTGTCGCGTTCTCCGCCTCGAACGGTATAACGATGCGTAGCAGGAAACCGGCGACCGCCTGTGGCAGCGTCGACGCGAGGCTGAACGTCGTCGTGAAGACACGGTCGAGTGGCTGGTCCTTGGCCAAAGGAATCCGATTGATATATCGCACTGCGATTCGCGAGACTCGCGCCGGCCGGACAGCGCCACAGTACGCCCTCCAGCAGTGGACGGCCCGTTCTTTCAATTCGCTCCACGAGGCATAGGGCCGCAGCCTTGAGAGCGCAAATTCGTCGAATCGAAACTGCGCAACCCATTTCCCGTCCGCGGAGCGAAGAACGAACCCCAGCGGACGCGGCGCCTGCGACACAAAATCGGGGTCGCCACTCGACGCTAACCGCACGTGACCGGAGTACACCCGAAGCTCGTCACGCGCCGGAAACTCGGCTGCCAGGTCGTCCGCAGCCGCTCGGAGGGCCACGAGTGAGCTGTCGGGCTACGGATCAACGCGAAAGTCGATCAGCCCCTCAACAATTGGGGCGTGGCTCAGGCGCAGTTGCTCGTCCATCGTGATTGCCCCTGAAACAAGCGCACTCTCCAGCGGCCGCGGGCTGTATTCGCCCCGCGCCCGACCCGGACCGAGATGATGGACCGATGCCGCTCCGACCTCGGCCAGCCCACGCCACGTTGTAGCTGAAAAGATTTGAAAAGCGCCGCCGGCGGCTCTCGCCACCGGCGGCGCTCGCGTTTTTCGTCACCGAACAGACCGCGGCGGCTATTCGCGGTTCCACTCGATCATGCCGCCGGCGCCTTCCTGCTCGCCCAGGCCGCCGCGCAGCTTCCGTTCGCGTTTCGGCTTGTCGCCCTCGGCGTCGCCGGCCTCGCCGGCCCAGTCGGCCCGTTTCTTCGACAGGCCGATCTTCCGCTCGACCGTGTCGACCCGCAGGATCTTCACGTCGATCTCGTCGCCGATCTTCACCTCGTCCTGAGGATTCTCGACCTTGTGATCCGCCAGCTCCGAGACGTGCAGCAGACCCTCCAGGTCCGGCTCCAGCTCGACGAAAACGCCGAAGTTCGTGATCTTGGTCACCTTGCCGCGCACCACCATGCCGGGCTGATAGCGCTCCGGCACGGCCCGGACCCACGGGTCCTCCGTCATCTGCTTGAGGCCCAGCGCGACCCGCATCTTCTCCTGATCCACGCTCAGCACGACGCAGCGGATCTGCTCGCCCTTCTTGACCATCTCCGAAGGATGACTGACCTTCTTGGTCCAGCTCATGTCCGAGACGTGCAGCAGGCCGTCGATGCCTTCCTCGATCTCGATGAACGCGCCGTAGTTCGTCAGATTGCGGACCGTGCCCTCGACCACCGTGCCCGGCGGATACTTCTCCGCCACGGTCGTCCAGGGGTTCACCTCGGTCTGCTTCATGCCCAGCGAGATTTCCTGCTTGTCCTTGTTGATGTCGAGCACGACCACTTCGATCTGGTCGCCGACGTTGAGAATCTCCGACGGGTGGTTGATCCGCCGCGTCCAGCTCATCTCGCTGATGTGCACCAGCCCCTCGACGCCCGCCTCCAGCTTGAGGAACGCGCCGTAGTTGACGATGTTGACCACCTCGCCCTTGACCCGCGTGCCGACCGGGTAGCGCTCCGCCACCCGCTCCCACGGATTCTCCGTCTTCTGCTTGAGACCGAGGGCGATCTTCTCCTTCTCGCGGTCGATATTCAGAACCTTGACCTCGACATCCTGGTCGATCTTGAGCATCTGGCTCGGATGCTCGATCCGGTCCCAGCTCATGTCCGTGATGTGCAGCAGGCCGTCGATCCCGCCCAGGTCCACGAACGCGCCGAAGTCGGCGATGTTCTTGACCACACCCTTGCGCAGCTGGCCGACCTCGATCTCCTTCATCAGCCGTTCCTTGGCCGCCGCACGCTCCTCCTCGATCAGCTTGCGGCGCGAAATGACGATGTTGCGCCGCTCCTTGTCGATCCGCAGAATCTTCGCCTCGATCTCCTGATCGATGTATTCGCCCACGTCCGCCGGCCGGCGGATGTCCACCTGGCTGGCCGGCAGGAAGACCGGCACGCCGATATCCACCAGCAGGCCGCCCTTGATCTTCCGCAGAACGCGGCCCTTGACCCGATCGCCCTCCGCACAGGTCTCGACGATCCGCTTCCAGTTCAGAATCCGGTCGGCGCGGCGCTTGCTCAGCACGACCAGGCCGGTATCCGGCTCCACCTCGTCCAGCATCACGTCGACTTCCGAGCCGACCTGAACCTGGGACGGATCGTCCCACTCGCCGATGTCGATGACGCCCTCGCTCTTGAGCCCCACGTCCAGCAGAACTTCGCGACCCGACACGCCGATCACGCGCGCCTTGAGGATCGACCCCTCCGACGAGTCGGCCACCTGGCCAACCAGCGCCCCCTCCATCAACTGCTCGCCCTCCAGACCCGCGATCGACGCCTGAAACTCCGCGTCGATCTCCGCGTCCGAGATCTCCAGGTCACGAATCAGATTCTGATCAACCATTGAAAAACATCCTGCGACGACGCGTCCGCTCCGCCCGGCTCGCCGGCCCGGCTCCCCGCACTGCGGTAAGGGTAGGCTGGGAAGAAGACGACTCTGCCATGACGCCCACACCGCTTCGCGCCGACACGTGCGGCGCCGCCTGAAGCGGCGAACGCATAAGGCTAACCGAACCGCCCCCCTGGGGCAACCCTAACCGGCCACCAGCAGCCGGATCCCCGTAATCACGATGATCGCGTAGAAAGCGTCCCGCAGCACCGCCACCGGGATGCGGTGCGACAGCGCCGCCCCGCACCACCCCCCCACCAGCGCCCCCGGCCCCAGCCACAGCGCCAGATACCACCCCGTGACGACCGCTACCCCGTCCATTCGAGACACCGCCACGCTCTGCACGACCGACGCAATGGCCGCCAGAAACACGATCATCGCCGTCGAATTGGCGATCGCCGACCGCAGCCCAACGGCCAGCAGCACATTTTGCGCGGGCACCGCCCACACCCCGCCGGCGATCCCCAACACCCCCGAGATGAACCCCGCGGGCAACCCCACCACCGACCCGATCAGCATCCAGCGCGACGGCACCGGACCGTACGGCCGCAGGCTCGACTCGCGCGAGGCCATCCAGCGCCGCTGGAGCAACTGCGCGGCCACCACCAGGATCATGAACGCACCGAAGATCCGGCCGAGGTAGTGCGCCCGCTCGCCGCTCAGATAGCTCGCCAGAACCACCCCCACGATCACTCCGATCGACCCGAGTGGAACGATCCCCACCAGCATCCGCGGTACGAGCGCCCGCGCGCGAATCTGCCGCGCCGTCGCCGGTACCGCGACCACGACCGAACTCACCAGCGACGCCAGCTTGTACAGATGAATCGAATTGGGTCCGAACTCGCTCCCGAAGACCAGCAGCATCGCCGGGATCATCACCAACCCGCCCCCGACGCCGAACAACCCTCCGAACACACCGGCCGCGACCCCCAGCAGCGGGAGCACGAGCAACTGCCACGAATCCACGATCGCCAGCACGTACACCCGCTTGCGCCCTGCGCTCGTTCAGTCGACCCGCGGAGCCGTCCGCTCCGCGCACCCTTTCCGCGACGCTCCGAATCGACGCGCCGCTCTGCCGCGCCATTCGTCGGCCGGGCCGTAGTGTAGCCCACCGCCGCGGCGCGGACACACGGGGCGGCTCGCGTATAATCCCGGCGATGAGCCAGGAAACGACACAGACTCAATCGCCCCCCCGCCGCCGCCCGACCCTCGTCGCCTCCGGCCTGCTGGCCGTAGCGGTCTTCGCGGCCGCGTACTGGTGGTACGAGAACCGGCTGCCCCGCCGCTTCGCCGAAGTGGCCCCCGGCCGGCTCTACCGCAGCGGCTCGGCCACGCCGGCGCAGCTCGAGCGGGCCGTCCGCGAGCAAGGCATCCGCACGGTCCTGTGCCTGCTCGATCCCAACGCCGCCGAGACGCAGCGCGAGCGCGCCGCGGCCGAGCAGCTCGGAATCCGCTGGCTCAACGTGCCCCTCCGCGGCAACGGCGCCAGCACCCCGGCCGATCGCGACGCGATTCGCGAGATTCTGCTCGAGGAGCAGCACGCGCCGCTGCTCGTTCACTGTGCCGCGGGCGTGAACCGCACCGGACTGGCCGTCGGCATGTTCCGCCTGCACCAGCAGAACTGGACGATCGAGCAGGTCGAGGCCGAGCTGCTCTCGACCGAGTTCGAGAACCTGCCCAAACATGAGAACATGCGCGAGGCCCTGCGGGAGGAAGCCCGCCTGGCCGCCGAGCGCGCCGCCGGCCCGCGCAGCGACACGGTCTCCGCCCGGCCGGCCGAGCCCGCCCCGCAGCCATAGCCGCCGCTCGCCCCGGCCGTCGCCCGCTTGCTCAATTCGCTCGAAGAGGCCCCCGCCCCCGCTGGGCTCAGAGCACCCTACATCTGCCCCGCCTCGCTGAGCACATGCTCGGCCACGTAGATCGGCACCTCGCTCGCCACACCCACCGCGATCGCATCCGACGGGCGGCTGTCGATCTCGATCAGTTGCCCCTGCTGTCGCACCACGAGCTTGGCGTAGAACGTGTGATCCTGAAGGTCGTTGATCACGATCTTCTCCAGCTCGCCCTGGAGCTGCTCGATCACGTTGGCCAGCAGATCATGGGTGAGCGGTCGCTGCGTCTGGTGCCCTTTGACGCGGCGATCGATCGCCAGCGCCTCGGGCAGGCCGATGACGATCTGAAGATAGCGGTTGCCGTTTCGCTCGCGCAGGACGATCACCTGCTGTTCGTGCGTCTCGGAAATGCGGATTTGCGCGAGATCAACTCGGACTTCCATAGTCCCTTCTTCCAGCCGCGCAAACTAGCTCGCGCCCGCGAGCATTGTCAAGCAAGCCCGCTGCGTGCGCGGCCGCTCACTTGATCAGCCGCCGCCGCCGCGACCGCTGCTGTGGATGCTCTGGTTTCGCGCCCTGCGGCTTAGCACGTCCGCCGCGCGGCGCCGCTCCACGGCCCGGCCGCTGCTTTATGCCGCCGCTGTGCGGACCTTGCCGCGCGGCCCGGCTGCCGCGCCCGCGGTGGCCGCGCTGCGCCCCGGCTTGGCCATCCGCGTCGCGCCCCCCGGCGTCTCCCGGCTGCACGGCCTTGCGCAGCGCCGCCAGCTCCGCGTCGCTCAGCTCCCGCGCGCCGCCGATCGGCAGCCCCTTGAGCGAGAGCGGCCCGATCTGGACGCGCTTCAGTTCGCGCACCGCGTGCCCCAGCCGCGCCAACATCCGCCGCACCTGCCGGTTGCGCCCCTCCCGCAGCGTCACCTCCAGGCTCGACCGGTCGCGGGCCCGGTGCACCACCCGCACCTGCGACGCCTGCGCACGCCCCTCGGCCAGATAGACGCCGCGCCGCATTTTCGCAGGCAGGTCCTCGGCCACCTGGCCGCGCACCTGCACGCGATACACCTTCGCCAGCCCGTAGCGCGGATGCGTGATCCGTTCGGCCAGCTCCCCGTCATTCGTCATCAGCAGCAGACCCGAACTGTCCGCATCCAGCCGGCCCACGACGAACAGCCGCCCCGCCTGCGGCGGAAGCAGGTCCACCGCCCGCACGCGCCCCGACGGATCGCGATTCGTGCAGACGACCCCCTTCGGCTTGTGCACGACGTAGTACCGCGGCGCCTGCCGCCGCACGCGCACGCCATCGGCAATCACCACGTCCGTGTCCGGATCGACGAACACGGGCAGCGAATCCACCACCTCGTCGTTCACCAGAACGCGCCCGTCGAGGATCATCTCCTCCGCCGCCCGCCGCGAGGCCACGCCCGCGTCCGACAGGAACTTCTGTAGCCGCATCCGCCCCTGGCTCACGTACGGCTCCCAGCCACCGCCGCGCCGCTGCCCGCCCGGTCGCTCGTCTCGCCCGCCGGCTCGTCCGCCTCCGGCCGCTCAGGCTGCGGCCCCAGGATTTCGTCCAGGCTCGTGTGCTCGAGCACCAGCCGAGCCGGGATCGTCCCGTCGCGGCACAGGCGGTCAAGCACCGCAATCACTTGGGAATAGTGCAGCCCCGCGCCGACTTGGGCGTCCGCGTCGTACTTGCGCGGCAGCTCCGCCAGGGCTGCGATCAGCTCGCTCACGTTCGCGGCGCACGTCATCGGCTCCGCCCGCCGTGTCGACAGCGGCAGCCGATAGCTGATATGGAGCTCCTCGCCCGCGCTCGAGGCATTGATGATGATGCGATCGTCCGGATGCGCGTAGAACATGGGCGTCTGAACGGCCACGTCGCCGCCCAGCAGCGCGATCCGCGGCTCGCCCGTCCGCCGCACGTACAGCAGCGGCCGCCCGCTGCACTGCACGATATCCAGCTTCAGGTTCACCTGCCGTGGGTCCAGCACGTTTCCGAACACGCGCGACCGCACCGACGGATGCGCGTGCGCCACCAGCGCCTCGTAGGCGGCGATTCGCACCTCCGCATCCTCGTCCTCCAGCAGCGGCAGCAGCCGCGCCGGAGCCTGCGGAAACTCGCTCTCGCCCAGCTCGCGAATCGCCGCCAGCCGCAGCGGGCTCGCCTTCCGCAGGGCCGTCTCCGCCAGCACGGGCACGGCCGACGCATCCCCCACGCGCAGCCCCGCGCGGGCCGCGTAGTACCGCACCGTCGGGTCCGCGTGCTCATACAACGGCTGAATCCGCGGCAGAACGCCCGGGCCGATCCCCTCCCAGATCATCGAGAAGCTCTCCCCGTTCGTCTCGATCGTCTCCAGCCGGCCGGCGATATCCTGCAAACGCCGCTCGATGAACGCCGGCTCGTTGTAGAGGTACAGGTGCACCGCCACCTGCACGAACCGCAGCGGCCGGTCGCGATACGCCGGCGGCGTCCGCAGCCACACCTCGCCCTTGCTGAGTGCCTGTGCCGCCGCCGGGCTGTGCCCGAATCGCTCGTTGATCCGCGCCTCGATCCGCCGCGCCAGCGGATAGGACGGCTCCGTCAACAGCAACCGGATCGTACGCTCCTCGACCGCCACGCCGCCGCCCATCACGAGCCCGCGAATCCCGCTCTGTCGTTTGTCGTCCTCCGCCGCTGCGAAGGGATTCGTGAACACGGGCCCGCGCGCCCGTGCCAGCACACGCCCCTCGAACATCCCCCGTCCGGCCACGTCCGCCTCGTAGATGCGCAGCTCGCACGGCACCAGCATCCCGCCCTCCAGCGAGCGCGGCTGCGTCCCGCGCACGGCCTGCACGCGGACATCGAATGTCGTCCCTTTGGCCGCCCCCGGCGGGATGACCGCCGTCACCTCCACGACAGCGGAATCCAGCGAGTCGATCAGCTTGCCGACCGAAATCGGCGGCTCGCCCCGGTTCGCACCCCCGACCTCCAGAAACTCCTTGGTTAGATACTCGATCAGGTAGTCGCGCAGGGCTGCGGGACAATCCGCACTCCCGTTGCTGCCCAGCCCCACCACCAGGCCGAAGCCGCGCACCACGATCCCCTCGCCCCCGGAGCGAAGCGTCCGCGAGCCGATCGTGTCTTGCAGCGCCGGATCGATTGAGCCGGCCGCGATCGGCCCCGGCTCCGGTCCGCGTTTCTTGGATTGCAGCCCGTCCCACGCCAGGTCGCTGCAACCCGCCAACCACCCCAGCAGCACGCCCAGCGCGGCCACGCCTCGTCGGCCCTGCCTGTAGACAACTGACATCCGCCTGTCCTCGTCTGGCCCCCGCAGCCCTTCGCATCTCCCCCGCGGTGCGACGCACTCGGGCAGCTCAGCGCTCAAAGCGGCACGCCGCGCTCTGCTGCCCCACCCATATCATGCCCGCGTTCGCCCGCCCGTTCAAATCTCCGCCTCGACGCCGCCTCCGCCCGCCCGCGCCGCACGCCTCGACGCCGCGCGCGCGGCGCGACGCACACTTGACCGCGCGCCGCACCATGATAGCCTACAGCAGGGGACTCAGTGGGAGCGCGCAATGCCGAAGGTCGCCGTCATCATCCCGGCCGCGGGGGCAGGAAAACGCTTCGGCGGAGACGTCAAAAAGCCCTTCGCGCAGCTCGACAACCGCCCGATCTTCATCCGCTCGATCGAGCTCTTCCTCACCCGCCCCGACGTCTGCCAGGTCATTCTCGCCGTTTCCGCCGACGATTTCGACGTCGTCAAGGAGAAGTACGCCGCCAACATCATGTTCATGGGCATCAAGCTCGTCCGCGGCGGCAAGGAGCGCTTCGACTCGGTCCGCTCCGCCCTCGGCTTCGTGGCCGATGAGGCTGAGCTCGTCGCCGTGCACGATGCCGTCCGCCCCTGCGTGCTCGACACCTGGATCGACCGGGTCTTCGAGCGCGCCGCCGAAGTCGGCGCCGCCATCCTCGCCGCTCCGCTCAGCGGCACCATCAAGCGCGCCGGCGACGACCGCCTCATCCAGCAGACCGTCAGCCGGGCCGGCCTCTACGAGGCCCAGACCCCCCAGGTCTTCCGTAAGGACCTGCTGATCAAGGCCTACGCGAACATGCCGGCCGACGCCGCCCCCACGGACGACGCCCAGGTGGTCGAATCCCTCGGCCACCCGGTCGCCATCGTCGAGTCGGACCATCGCAATCTCAAGATTACCGGCCCTGGCGACAGTGCCCTGGCCGAGGCCATCCTCAAGGGAATGCAGCGACGCGCAAAAACGCCCGGCCCGCTCGGGGCTTTCGACGAGGCTCAGTGGTAATCGACGCCCCGGTTCAGTACGATGGACGGCTGGTATCGGGAAGGGAGCTGGGAGCCTCGCTTCGCCGCGCCACCAGGCGCGGTCCCGCCGGGCACCGAACGAGCAGGTAATGCGCCAGCGACGGCCTGAAAAACGCATCGCCGGCACAAAGCTGATCGGTCGCGCGGCAATCGCCGCCGCGCTCGTTCTCTCCCTGACCGCCTGTAACCCTCAGAACGTCAACTGGTTACCCGTGGGAACGACACAGGCCGGTTCGCCGCCGGCCACGCCGCAGGACGCCGATACCGGCTTCACCGAGACCTCCGACCGCAGTGCGCTGCCCACCCTCGCTCCGCCCGTCGTGCGGGTCATCACGATCCAGATTCTGCATATCCAGTGGCCCCACACCGAACGGGAACGGGCCATGGCCATCTGGAATCACCTTCGCGAGGACGGCCTGGCCTCCGCTGACACCCTCCGGCTGCGGCGAAACGGCATCCGCATCGGAATCGGCCACGAGCGCTGGTGGGAGGCGATCAAGGCGATCCTCGACAACGTCGATGGCATCAAGGTGAGCCAGCCGGCCCCGATCAACATCCGCCCGGACTTCCCCCTGGCCCTCGAGCTCGACCTCGACCCCCGCGAGCAGACCCTGTTCTTCGTCGACTCGGCCGGCGAGCTCCACGGCGCCACCTGGCCTCACAGCCGTAACGTTTTACGCATACAATACTTGGCAGACGAGCAGAGATCCGGCCGGACCCGCCTGGCCTTTCTGCCCGCCGTTCTTCAGCGGCAGGCCTCGACGGCCTGGTCGCGGAGCGAGCTGGGCGGCTGGCAGGTCACGCCGAACCAGAGCGTGAGCGTCTTCCCGGCGGCACGGTTCGTCGTCGACCTCGCGCCCGGGGAGTTCGTCGCCGTCGCACCGAGCGAGCGCGGCTCGGTCGCCGGCCTGATAGGTACCGCGCTGCTGACGCGGCAAGATGCGGGCACCGCGTACGAGTCCGTCATCTTCGTCCGCCCGGATGTGAGTGATGTCGGTCAGCACGACTAACAACCTGCGCCGCAGCATCCCGACCGCCACGCGGCTGGAGTCCGCCTTCTTCGAGCGGCTCTTCGAGGGGGCCGGTCTGGCGGTATTCGCCTGCGAGCCGGACGGCCGCGTCCGCGCCTGGAACCCGCTGGCCGAGCGGCTGATGCGTCTGGCGGGCTGCTGGCACGACGGCGTCCGGGTTCACGACGTCCTTCCCGTCGCCGACCATGGCGTCCTCGACAAGTGTATGCGCACCTGCATCGAGAAGGGCGAGCCGCTGGAGTTCCGCACACAGATCACGCCGCCCGGCGAGCCCGCCACCGACTACGCCGTCTGGATCGCCCCGATCCGCGACGATGAGGGCGCCTTGACCGGCCTGTCCGTCTGGTTTCACGACATCACGGACCGCATCCAGGTCCGCCGCCGCGTCCGCAAGCACGAGCGGCTCACCTCGCTCGGCATGCTCTCCGGCGCCGTTTCGCACCATTACAACAACCTGCTGTGCAGCATCGCGACGAGCCTCGAATACGCCCTGAACATGAACACGATGGCCGCCATGCGCCGCGCCCTCAAGCGCACCGCCGAGGCCGTCGTCCGCGCCACAAAGCTCACACAGCAACTGCTCGCCTTCGCCCAGGCCGACCACCGCTGCGGCCACATGGCCGACCTGAGCGAGATCGTGTTCTTCTTCGTCGACGAGAATGAGAAGAAGGTCACCGATTCCGGCCTGAAGCTGCACTTCGAGCACGACCCCCTGCCCACGACGCCCGTGCCGCGCGACCCGATCCTCATCACGCTCGCCAACCTGCTCGAAAACGCGATCGAGGCCAGCCCCCCCGGCGGGACCATCACGATCCTGGTCAATCAGACCGACGAAAACACCGCCCGCATCTCCGTCATCGACGAAGGCCCCGGCATCCGCGCCGAGCAGATGGACCGACTCTTCGAGCCCTTCTACACGACCAAGGGCGAGCTCAGCGACGGCAGCACCCGCAACGCCGGCATGGGGCTGGCCGTCGCCTACGGCCTGGTCAGCGAGCTGCACGGCACCATCACTGCCTCCAATACACCGGCGGGCGGCGCCCGTTTCGACATCTGTCTGCCGATCCAGCAGCCGAAGCACGCCCCGCCCCCTGCCCCCGCCTCCTAACGGCCCGAAACAACACACAGCGACGCCCTTTGGCTCACTTGCCGCTCGCGACGCGCCCGCCTAGCCTGACGACGATGCAATCCACCGCAAAACGCCGCGCCCAGCCGCCGTCGATCCTGATCCCGCTTGGTCTGCTGCTCGGTGCGGCCGCGCTCAGCCTCATCGCCGGCTGGCAATGCCTGCGGTTCGCCGCCACCACGCCGCTCGTCCGTGCCGAACTGCTCTACGCGACTCCCTCCGCACAGAAGCGCGTCCGCGACACGCTCGGCCTGGCCATCCGAAATGCGTCCTCCGAAGCCCGCGAGGGCTACGTCCTCTCGACCACCAGCAACCTCTTCGTCGCGGCCCTTTTCGGCCAGCGCGACGCCTACTCCGTCGAGCACGAGATGGCCCAGTCCGTTCGGGAGCTCCCCTCAACGCGCTTCGGCCAGGTGCAACTGCTCGCAATTCGCCTGCTGGCGCTCGACCGCGCCGGCCAGTCGCCCGCCGAGAAATGGACCTCCGTCCGCCCGATCCTCGAGTCCTGCCGCAGCGGCTCGCTGGACCCTCACCAGCGCCCGCTCATCGCCGCCTGGAACCGAGCCTACACTGCCCTCCGCGTCGCCCCGGGGACGGCCGCGACACTGGCCGAACGACTCGTCGGCCAGCCGCACGGACCGCCGCTACAGTATCTGACCGGCAACCTGATCGCGCTCGCGGCCGCCCGGCGCGACGCGGGCGACGCAGCCGGCGCCGAGCTTTGCCGCGAGACGCTCATACGCCTGCTTCGCCCGCTCGTGATCGATCCCAATCCGCCCGGCTTGCGGCTCCTCGCGGCCGACCTGCTCGCCCGCACGCTGGAATCGCTGCCGGGCGATTCGGACGCGGCCGAGGCCGAGCGAATCATCGCGGCCCTGCGGTCGCTCCGCCGCGAGTACCATGCCGCCTTCGACCGCCTTCCCAACACCAACTTCGGGCTCGAATCCGAAGCCGCACTCGCCCCGGTCGAACATGAGCGGCTCGTCTTCGCCGCATGCCAACTGATGTGGCTGGCGGGGGGCGGGTCGGCCGCGGCGGCGGTGACATTAGTCCTTTTCTGGACCCTGTTTACGAAACGGCGGGGCGGCTGCGAGCTGAGACCGGCCGGGCTGCGGGCCATCGCCATCGCCGCCCTTTTGCTGTTGGCCGGCAGCTCCTGGCCGCTGATGCAGCCCGATGCCGTCCGCAGCGAGCTGCGGGCCGATTTCTCGAGCCTGCGATACATCTGGTGGCAGCCGGCGTATGCCTTGCTTGTCGGTCTGGTCGCGCTGGCCGCGACGGCTCTGACGTGGCCGCGCGCGGACGCGGCGGGCGAAAAATCCGCACCGGGGACGGCGGCCGTCCGCATCGCCGGCGTGGCGATGTGTGCCTGGCTGCTGCTGGCGGGAATGACGCTGCTGTTCGCCCTCAGCGCCGGGCAGACGCAGCAGCAGTTCGAGCGGACGGTGGCCGCGGCCAGCCAGGACAGCCTCGCCGCGATTCTCGGCCCGGCGGCGACCGGCCCGCTCGAGACGCTCCGTGCCTGGAAACCATAGGAATTCCAGACCGGACGGGCCTGCATGCCCGCCACTGTGTGCCCGGGTGGTACGGGCGTCTCGCCCGTAGAGCCTGATCCGAACCGCGACCGTGAGGGAGCGGGCGGGGGCAGGACCGCTACCCGAAAGGCGCCAGAGACCATGCACGTGAACTCTCGCTGGTGCGAGAATCCCTTCTCGCACCGCTCAGTACGGCGGGCCCGCGCGCCCGCCCCTGGAGCCCGCGATGAAAACCATCATCGAGCCCTTCCGCATCAAGGTCGTCGAGCCCATCCGCATGACCACGCGCGAGCAGCGCGAACAGATTCTCCGCCAGGCCGGCTTCAACCCCTTCCTCATCCACGCCGACGACGTGCTGATCGACCTGCTCACCGATAGCGGCACCGGCGCCATGAGCAGTCTCCAATGGGCCGGCATCATGCGCGGCGACGAGTCCTACGCCGGCGCCCGAAGCTGGTTCGTGCTGGAATCGACCGTCCGCGAGCTGACCGGCTTCGAGCACATCCTGCCCACGCACCAGGGCCGCGCCAGCGAACGCATTCTCTTCGAGCTCGTCGGCGGACCCGGCAAAGTCGTCCCCAATAACAACCACTTCGACACGACCCGCGCCAATGTCGAGCACTCCGGCGCCCGGGCCGTCGACCTGGTGATCGAGGAAGGCCGCCACCCCACCAGCCGCCACCCCTTCAAGGGCAACATGGATGTCGGCCGCCTGGAGGCCCTCATCCGCGACGTCGGCCGCGAACGAATCCCCCTCGTCATGCTCACCGTCACCAACAACAGCGGCGGCGGCCAGCCCGTCAGCCTCGAGAACATCCGGGCCGTCCGCGCGGTCTGCGACCGGCACAACCTGCCGCTGTTTCTCGACGCCTGCCGCTTCGCCGAGAACGCGTACTTCATCAAGCTGCGCGAGCCGGGCCAGCAGCAGCGCTCCGTCCGCGAGATCGTCCGCGAGATGTTCGACCTGGCCGACGGCGCCACCATCAGCGCCAAGAAGGACGGCCTGGTGAACATCGGCGGCTTGCTGCTGATCCGCGAGCGCGAGCTGATGCGCCGCGCAGATGAGCTGCTGATCCTGACCGAGGGGTACATCACCTACGGCGGCCTGGCCGGCCGCGACCTGGAGGCGATGGCCCAGGGCCTCGAGGAGGTCACGCACGAGGACTACCTCGAATACCGCATCCGCAGCACGGCGTACCTGGGAGAAAGGCTGCTGGCGGCCGGCATTCAGATCGTCGAGCCGCCGGGCGGGCATGCGATCTACATCGACGCGGCCGCCTTCTGCCGGCATATCCCGCCGGAGCGTTTCCCCGGGCAGGCCGTCGTCTGCGGCCTGTATCGCGTCGGCGGCATCCGCGCGGTCGAGATCGGCAGCGTCATGTTCGGCGGGCAGGGGCAGCCGCCGGCGATGGAGCTGGTGCGGCTCGCGATCCCCCGCCGCGTCTATACGCAGAGCCACATCGACTACGTGATCGAGGCGGCCGTGGAGCTGTTCGCCGAGCGGGAGAGGCTCCGCGGCCTGGAGATCGTCGACCAGCCGCCGACGCTGCGGCACTTTACGGCGAGGTTTCGGGAGCTGTCATGAGTACGCGATATGCGTATTGGCGCAAGCCGAACGATACACAAGACACAAATCCAGATAGCGGATGTGCGCCTCGGCACATGCTCGCCGAATTAGGGCGGAGCGCGAGAATCCAAGATCAAGAGACAGTGGTGTGGAATCACCCCCTGTTCGAGGTCTTCGAGCAGGCCGCCCTCGGGAGTATCCTCATACAGCGCCCGGACGACCAGGAGCTCAACCCGTATGATTCCCGTGACATTCTGCGACGCGCGCTAAAAAAGGTCATTCAAAAAACAGGAGGACAGACGCCGATTGCTCCGAAGCTTATGATTGAAGCTGCAGACAACGAGGCTGCTGCCTATTTTTTGAAACCCGACACTCAATTTCATCTCGTTACCGACCTTTCCGTCAAATCGCTGCCGTCAAAGCGCATCTTGATCGACGGCCATAAAATCATGCCCTTAGTCTCCCGACGGAGATACCCGGTTCCCGATAGCCTTCGCTTCGAACTGGAGCATGGAACGAGAATGAAAGCCACCTTGCGTCCGCCCCGCATCTCCATCCTGATCCAGTCACGCGGTCGAAGCAACTTCGACGCCGTCGAAAGAGCACTCGAAGCTCTCGCCCTACTGTGCGGCTTCTGGAACCTCTTCATGGGACCGAGATGGTCCAGATCACTAGGTGGAACCAGTAGGCGTCCGCTCGGAGTTGTTCACATCGGATCATTTCACACACTGCACTTTCCGAGCGGAAAGCCAGTGGACGACCTGTATTGGTACGAACCGGACTACCCTCGTGAGGTTGTCGCCTTTGCACCACCGAATGACTGGGAGAAGTTGGAGCAGCATCGCCGGCGCTCAGTAGGTCAACTGCGGCGATCGCCATTTCGACCTGAGCTCAGGGCGTTGATCATTCGTTACGCATTCGCCCTGAGCAGGCCAAACCCCGATGACGCGTTCCTGAAGCTTTGGAGTATTCTAGAAACAATTACAAATACCGCCGGGAGCGCTTATGACAAAACGATAGATAGGGCATCGTGGCTTTTCGCTGACCGCGATATTGTGAAGGATGTGCTATCCTATGTGCGGAGATATCGGAATCGCTATGTTCACGCTGCTCGGTCAGACGATAGCAATGAGACTGTCGCTTGGTTCGTGAAGGCCCTCATAGATCCGCACCTACTACGCTTGCTGAACAACGACTTTCGATGCTCGTCTATTCAAGAGTATTCGCAGGTTCTCAGCCTCCCGTGGTCGAAGCGAGCGCTGCAACGTACTCGAGATTCCGCTACTCGGGCGATTAAGATCCGAGAGCGATGGGAGAAACAAGAGTCGGATCACAGCGGCCGTCGCCCCGATTGATTGAAGGCTGACCGATTCGCGCCGGACCGACGACACCTAAGTCATGGACTGTGACCGCTACCCCCCTACTTCCCCGCCACCGCCACAATCAATACATCCGAATCAGCGATCCGCCACCCGCCGAAGAGTTGATAACGCCCGCGCGGAATCGTCACCGTGCTGCTTAGCTTCGGCTGCACCTTTTCCCCCACTTTCTGCGAGACCTCCACCTTCAGCTCCACCCGCTTCTCGTCCAGCTTCACCGGCATCACCTTCACCGAGTAGCCCATCACGAGCTGACCGCTGAACGCCTTCTCCACCGCCGCCTTGCCGCTGATCTTCTTCTCCACCTTGTAGCCCGTGTACTTGAACTGCTTCTTGAGCTGCTCGGCGATCTGCTTCAGCTCCGGTGAGATGTCCGAGTTGTCCTTCGTCGCCCGGATCGCCAGAACCGTGATCTCCACCTCGTCCTGCCCCGCCCACGCCGGCGCCGCCAGCGCCGCCAGAACCAGCCCCGCCAGCACGCCCCGCACCGCTCTGTCTGTCCAATTCATCGATCAGGCTCCTTCGTCTTCCATCACCCAGATCACCGAGAACCCGTCGCTGCCTCCCGTCTCCAACACGAAGCTCGTCGCCTCGCCGAACACCTCCAGCCGGTTCACCTCGACATCCCGCGCCACACGCAGCGGCTCCACCCCGCCGCCCGGAAGCGTCAGCCGCCACGCCAGCACCAGCAGCACGCACGCCGCCATCGCGCTGAGCCCCTGCCAACGCCGCTGCCACGTCCGCTCAACCTGTCGCCGCACGAGCGCCCGGTCCACCTCGCGCCAGACGCTCTCCCACTGCGACTCGCTCGGCCCGGCCCCCTCCGGCAGCGGCCACGCCGCCCCGCCTGCCGCCATCTGACCCACGCGCGCCGCCGCCTGCGGATCCGTCGCCAGCGCGGCCTCCAACCGCTCGACCTCGTCGGTCGCGAGCGACTCAATCCCGTCTCGCTCCAGCCGCTCAAGCAGCTTCTCGATCTCACCGGGTCGCAAGCTCATCCTCTCTGCCTCCGCCGCCGGGGTCCAAATCCGCCAGCAGCGACTTGAGCCGCATCCGCGCGTGATAGAGCCGGCTCATCACCGTCCCGATCGGCACGCCCAGGGCGGACGCGATCTCCCCATACGTCATCTCGCCGGCCGCGTACATCGCCAGCACCGTCCGCTGCTCGACCGGCAGCGATTCCATCGCCGCCTGAATCCGCTCGGCCGTCTCGCCCGCCTCCAGCCGCCGCCCGGGCGGCTCGGCGGCCGGCGCCGCCACCTGCGGCCCGCCTTCCTCGTCCCCGCCGTGCAGCGAGACGGCCAGCCGCACCTTGCGCGAGCGAAGCAGATCGAGCGCCCGGTTGCTGACGATTCTCAGCAGCCAAGCCCGGAAGCCCGCCTCCCGCTGAAAGCCCGCCAGCCCCTCAAACGCCCGGATGAACGCGTCCTGAACTACGTCGAGTGCGTCCCCGTGACGTCCGGTAATCCGAAACGCCACCCGGTACGCCGCTTCGCGATTCTGCTCGAACAGCCGACGAAGGGCTTCGCGATCGCCGCCGGCCGCCGCGACCAGCAGGCGCACTTCCGAACTGTCGACGTTCGAGGGGTCGGGTCTATTCATGGTCCGCGCGAAAATTTGCCCGCCAGCATACCCCGCCGGACCCCGGATTTCCGCTCGCGACCCGTGAATAGCCTATGACCCTCCCGCGTCAACTCACCAGGCCGGCGGTGGATGCCGGCCGCCAAACGCGAAATCCGACGCAGAAACGGAGGCATCCCATGAAACGTATGATCGTGACCCTGGCAGGAATGGCCGTGGCGCTGGCCGCAGGCAGCTACGCTGGCGAGGCGACCGCGGTCTCTGTGGCGACCAACGGCGGCAGCTCGTCGGCGACCGCGACGGCCGTCGGCAATGCGAACTCGACCGCGATCGCGGGCGCGACCCGCGGCGGCCGGGCGATCGCCAACAGCCACGCCGTCGGCTGGCGAAACGGCTTCGCTGACAGCCGGGCGGTGGCGATGGCCGACCACGGCCTGGCGATCAGCAACTCGAACGCGGACGCCCGCGGGGTGTACGGCGGCACGGCCTACGCCGACAGCGAGAGCATCGCGGCGACCTACGGCGGTGTGGCGATCAGCAACAGCGACGCGGTCGCGGACGGCGCCTTTTTCGGGCATGCACGCAGCCGCTCGACGTCGACCGCGCTGAGCGACCACGGCATCTCGGTCAGCAACAGCCGGGTGGTCAGCCGCGGACGGTTCGGCGGATACGCCGAGGGCGTCAGCGACTCGCTCTCCGATACCTACGGCGGCCGGTCGCACAGCGACGTGAACGTGATCAGCGACGCGGGCTTCCGCGCCCGCTCGAGCGCCAACGGCGTCGGCGTGAGCGTGACCGGACCGTATCGCGTGGGCGGCGCACGGGTGTATGCCGAGAGCCGGGCGCGCGACTTCGGCCGCAGCCGGGCCGACGCCACGGTCGTCAGAATCCGCCGCTGACCGGCCGCATCAACAACGCGGCCGGACGCGACACCCGGCCGCGGCCCTGACGCGGGCCGACACTACGAACACCAACCACTCGCGGGGCGCTGCGACACCGAACCAAGCGGCGCCCCGCGTCCTTTTCTGGGGTCGCTCAGCATCAATCACGCGTCACGCAGGGCCGTGCGGCGATGCGGCCGCTCTCACGCCCCCGTCTGCGGATCAAACAGCCGTGCGTGCTCGCGCTGGCAGAATTGATCCGTCATACCCGCGACGTAATCACAGACGACCCGATACACCCCCTGCGCCTCCACCCACGCCGCCCAGCGCGGCGGCATCCGCCGCGGATCGTCCACGTATGCCTCGAACACGGCCTTCAGCACCCGCGCCGCCTCGGCGTCCATCCGAATCAGACGCGGATGCCGATAGACCCGCTCCCGCAGCAGCCCATCGAGCTGATCGAGCTGCCGAGACATCTCCGCCGACAGCCGGATTTCGCCGGCGCGCGGGAGTCCCTCACCTGCGGCCGATCGCTCCACGCGCGACGCACCCGCCGCGTCTTCGATCACAATCTCCTGCATCCGCTCGATCGTCGGCCGCAGGTGCCGCTTCCACGCCGCCGCGTCGCCGGCGCGCGGCCCGTCGGACGCCCGCCGCCAAAGCTCCAGGCCCGCCAGGTCCCCCGGCCCGAGCAGACCCGCATACAACCCGTCCTGCAAGTCATGCAGCGAGTACGCCAGCCGATCCGCCAGCGCCGCCACCATCCCCTCCGCCGGCGGAGGGCGGCCGTCCTGTAGCGGATGCGGCCCCGGCCGATCGTACTGCGTCGTGTGCTTGGCCAGGCACTCGCGCACGGCGCGCGTGAGATTCAGACCCCGGAACTGTGGATGCGGATGCTCCAGGTATTCCACGACACGCAGGGCCTGCACGTTGTGCTCGAACCCGCCCCGCCCGGCCATGCACTCGTCCAGTGCCCGCTCCCCCGCGTGGCCGAAGGGCGGATGTCCGAGGTCGTGCGCCAGCGCCACCACCTCGGCCAGCTCCGCATTCAGACCCAGCCGCTCGGCCAGGAGCCGAGAGAGGTGCGCCACCTCCAGCGTGTGCGTCAGCCGCGTGCGAAAATTGTCATCATCCGGGGAAACGAAGACCTGCGTCTTGAACTGAAGCCGCCGAAAGGCGGAGCTGTGCACGATTCGCTGCCGGTCCAGAACGATCGGCCGCATCCGCCCGGCCTGCGGATCCTCCGCATGCTCGCGCTCGATCGCCGCGCCGTCCAGTGTTCCTTCCACCCGCATCATGCCAATTGCCTGCACTGCGACTCCGCACTCTATCCTGTCCCGCGGCCGGCCGCGCGTCAAGACATGGTTCGGGTTTTATTAGGTATCCTCCCGGGCCGCCCGAACGGCCGACACGATCTCCGCCGCCGCGTCACCCGGCCGCGGCGTCCCGATCACGGCCGCGCAGACGCAGACGCAGGCCGCGCCGGCCTGGATGCACTGGCCGGCCGTCGACGCGTCGATCCCGCCGATCGCCACGAGCGGGATGTCCGTGAGTTTGCGTGCCTCGCAAAGCAGGCTCAGCCCCGCCACGGCGGACTGCGGCTTCGTCCGGCTCGGGAACATCGGCCCGACGGCGATGTAGTCCGGCTGGTCGCGAATCGCGGCGGCGAGCTGCTCCACGTCGTGCGTGCTGCGACCGACCAGCAATCCTCCGCCGCCGATGCGCCGCGCCTCGGCCACGCTCAGATCATCCTGCCCCACGTGCACGCCGTCCGCCCCGACCAGCCGGGCCACATCCGCCCGATCGTTGATGATCAGCAGCGCACCATGCCGTGCGGTCAGCTCGCGCAGCCGCCGCCCGCGGCGAACCAGCTCGGCATCGCTCAATCCCTTCTCGCGAAGCTGGACGCACGCGGCCCCGCTCGCCAGTGCCTGCTCGGCCGTATTCAGCCATTCCCCGCGGCAGAGCTCCTCCGTCATGATCACATACAGCCCGGCGCGCCGCAGCCGCTGCCGCAGGCGCGAGCGCAGCCGCACGACCTGCTCCAGCTCGTACGCGCGGAAGCGCAGCCGCTCGGCGCCCGTCGCGAACTGGTCCGAAACGAGCTTGCCGTACTCCCCCAGGCTTCGCAGCGCCTCGCTCAGCCGCGCCAGGGCCGCCGCCGCGACGTGCTCGGCGTCGTCGCGCCGCTGCTCGCTCGCGGTCTTCGCCTCGCGTCCGACGTCTCCCGCGACATCCCGCGCCGCCAGCAACCGCTCCGCCCCCGGCCCCGCGAGGAGGTCTTTCAGTTCATGCCGCAGGTCCTTGGCGCTGGCCGCGGCGGCCGCATCGTCGCAGACGAAGCGCGCGTACTCTTCGACCACGCGCAGCGCCTCCCGGGCGCGATTCAGGTTCGCGTCGAGAATGCGTTCGATCTCAGCTTGCCGCAAATCCATCACGGGCCACACGCATCGTCGCACGCGTCCGCTCTCGGAGCGCGGGGGGTCCGGCCCGCGATCCTGCTCCGGCCCGCGACCGTTCCTCGAAACCGGCCCGCGACCGTTTGTCGGAACGGAGCCGCGACCGTTCGTCGAAACAGAGCCGCGACCGTGAGAAACTATGAAAGCCGAGTCTCCCTGGCGGCCGAACGTGGGATCGAGTCCCATGGTCGCCTGGCGGGCTCGGCCACAGGGGCCGGCCCATAGATGGTCTAGTCTCGAAGGAGACCCGGCCGTGTTGATTCTCGCGATTGATCTCGGTTCGAGCAAGTCGGTGTTCTGCAAGTTCGACTCGAACAGCGGCAAGCACAGTTTCGGTCAAGTGGCCTCGCACAGCGCCTCGTTCTGCAAGTTGCTTGCGCTTCTGCGGCCGGAGCTGGTGGTGGTGGAGGTCGGCCCGCTGGCCGCGATCGTCTACGACGTGGCCGAGGAGTTGGGTGTCCCGACCATCGTGGCCGACACGATGCAGGAGGCCTGGCTGCACCGCACGGTCAAGCGCAGGACCGACCGCGATGACGCGCTGAAGCTGGCCCGCATGGCGGCGATGCGGCAACTGAACCGCGTCCACATTCCGCCTGCGGAGATGCGCCAGTGGCGGCGGCTGCTGAGCGCCCGCGAGGCCCTGGTGACCGAGCAGACGCGCGGCAAGATCCGCATTCGGGCCTTGCTGCGGTCGGTCGAGCAGCCCGTTCCGCGGGGCAAGTGCGGCTGGTCGCAGAAGGTGCGGGTCGAGCTGTGGACCTTGGCCCGTCCGCTGGCCGAGTGCAGCGCACAGGAACTGTGGCGCGGCCAGTTGCACTTGGAGCTCGAGCGGCTCGATCTGATCGAGCGGCAGATGGCCCAGTACGACGAGAAGCTGGCCGCCTGGGCCGCTGAGAACAAGCACATCCAGCGGCTGATGACCGTCCCAGGCGTGGGCGTGGTCACGGCGGCGGCGATCGTGGCAACGATCGACAACCCGCATCGCTTCCCCAGCCGCCGCCAGGTGGCCTGCTACGCCGGGCTGACGCCGCGCCTGCTCCTGTCCTGCACGGTCAACCACGGCAACGGCCGCATCAGCAAACGCGGCAACGCGCTGCTGCGGCGCATCCTCAACCAGGCCGCCTGGATGGTCATTCGCTTCGACCCGCGCTTCTGCGAGATGTACCTTCGCATCAGCCAGGGCGGACGAAGAGGCCGGCGCCAGCAGGCGGTCGTGGCGGTGATGCGCAAGCTGCTGGTGATCTGTTGGGCCATGATGCGCGACCAACGTGCCTATCGGGCGGACTGGTGCCGCAGGGGGTCGACCGAGGCTTCCAGTGCAGCCTGATCGCCGTGCGGCGCGCCCGCTGCGGCCGCGGCCGGACCATCGGCTGCGTCGCCGGCAGACCAAAGAAAGGCTTCTTTCCCGCTCCGGAGAGCACCGGAGGGATGGATCCGGCAGGCGTCCCGGCCGAGGCGGCCGGGCAGGCGTTCGGATGAAGGCCGCAGGGCCCGTGCTCGGATGATGGTCGCCTGGCGACCGTTCGAATGAAGGCCGCAGGGCAAGCGCGGAGGAAGGTTTGGCAAGATGGTCACGATGAGAGCCCGTCCGCTCCCTTGGGCCCACCGTCGGCGGACGCTGCGTCCGTTCGGCGGTGAATTCTACCCGTGAGAATGGGCCTCATCGCATTCAGTTGAATGGGCCGCCACGGTGCCGCAGCGACGGCCGGCGGAAACCCCTATAGAAGGTTGACCCCATCCTTCGCCAAACTGCCAGATGCGCTTGACAGACCCGGCTTCAAAGAAGGCGCTCGTCCGTTGATGTCAGGTGCGCGCGTCTCGGCGCGTCCGCCCCGGACACTGCGTGTCCGGGGCGGACGCGGGAAACTCTCTCCAATTCGCCCGCTCCCTTACCAGGCTGTCGAAATACTCGATCGCGCGCTGCTCGAACAGCGAGTTTACCCATCGGACCCTGGGGGTGAGACGCGACGCCAGGCGATCGATGGGCTGTCGAAAAACGCCGGCGCGCCTTTTTCGACAGCCTTTTACGGTCGCGGCTCGGATCACGCGCACGGTCGCGGCGCGGAACACGCGGGCGGGCGGTCGCGCTGGGCAGCGACCGTCAGAGGTGCTGCGCGAGTACCTGCGCGAAGCGCCAAACCTCGTGAAAGGTGTTGTAGAGCGGCACCGGCGCCACGCGGATCACGTTCGGCTGGCGGAAGTCGCACACCACGCCGGCCGCCTCGAGCGACTTATGCAGCTCCTGCGGGCAGTCGTGGGCGAGGATGGAGAGCTGGCAGCCGCGCTGGGCCGGCTCGCGCGGGGTGATCACCTCGTAGCGCCGGCTGGGCATTTGATCGAGCAGCGACTGAAGATAACCCGTCAGCCGCAGCGAGCGGGCTCGCAGGGCGGCCATCGTCGCGCGGTCGAACAGCTCGAGCGAGGCGATCAGCGGCGCCATGGCCAGGATCGGCGGGTTCGAAAGCTGCCAGGCGTCGGCCGACGGCACCGGGCGGAACTCCGGCTCCAGGTGCAGGCGGAAGCGCGTGGAGGGCTCGTTGCCCCACCAGCCGCCGAAGCGCGGCAGCTCCGTGTTGCGCGCGTGGCGTTCGTGGACGAAGCAACCGGCCACCGCGCCGGGGCCGGCGTTGAGATACTTGTAGGTGCACCAGGCGGCGAAATCGACGTCCCATTCGTGCAGGCGCAGCTCGATGTTTCCGGCCGCGTGGGCCAGGTCGAATCCGACGATGCAGCCGTGCCGCTGGGCGGCGCGGGTGATGCGCTCGATATCGAGCACCTGGCCGGTGAAATAGTGCACGCCCGAGAGCATGACGACGGCGGTCCGTTCCCCCTCGCGCTCCAGAACCGCTTCGACGTCCTCGGTCCGCAGCGTGTGCTCGCCCGGCCGCGGCTCGAGCACGATCAACGCATCCTCGACGCGAAGCCCGTGCCAGCGGATCTGCGTGCGGGCCACGTAACTGTCGGAGGGAAAGGCGGAGCCTTCGATGACGATCTTGTAGCGCTCGCGCGTGGGGCGGTAGAAGGTCGCCATCATCAGATGCAGGTTGACGGTCAGACCGTTCATGAAGACGACTTCGTGCGGCAGCGCGCCGACCAGCCGCGCCCCGGGCTCGCGCAGTAGCTCGTGATAGGAGAACCACGGCCGGCGGGCGTCGAAGTGGCCGTCGACCGCCAGCCCGGCCCAGTCGCGCAGCTCCTGGGCCACCAGCTCGCCCACGGCCCGCGGCTGCAATCCCAGCGAATTGCCGCAGAAATAGATCGCGGACTGCCCGGCCGGCGTGCTGGGCAGATGGAACTGCTCCCGGAATCCGGCCAGCGGGTCGGCCGCATCGAGGGCCAAGGCCGCCTGCTCAGACGACTCAGTCTCGGGTGATTTATCCGGATTTCGGTGCGTGGGCGGCGTCATGCCGGGGCATGATACAGAATCCCGCCGTGGGCCGGAATTAGCGGGCCGGCTCGGTGGTTGTCACAAGCGCATGTCTGTGCAAGTTGGGCTGGGTGACCTTTCCGCTGGAAAGGTGTTCGTCGCCGATCGTCCTGCCCGCGAGCGTGCCCCGTCGTGATGCAGCGCCGCGCGGCGCTGTGCGTGTCGGGGTTGCGGCCGCGGATGGAGGATGGCTGGTGACGGCGGGACATGTCAGACTGCCGGTCATTCGAGTCGGCCGGCGAAAGCCGTAGCACAGGAAGGGATGGAGCGAGACGTGGCGCGTGCCCGGCGCGCGAGGCCTTTCGGCGTCGCGGTGCGGCTCGCGTCCTGGCGGCCTGAGAATTCGGCCGGTCCGCGTCCTCCCCTGCGGCCGGTCCAGTACGGAACCGGGGCCGATCGTGACGATTCCCCCGGTTCCCGCTTGATAGGTCCGGTGCCGCTGCGCTCCTCCGACCGCAGCGGCGCCGGAGCGAGATGGAATAGGTGCGATGCGTTAGCGGTGCGTCCTACAGCCGCCTTGACGCAGCAGCCCGCGGAGCGTCGAGCAGCGGCCGGACCGGCCTGCCCCGTTCGGGTCGAGCCGCCGCTAAGAGCCGCGCATCGCCATCGTCGGCCGGCGCGGGGGCCGGCCGTTCCTTTTGCTGCCCGGATCGCGCGCTGCGCGCCGTGCGCGGGCGTTGGGTGACATTCCCCTATTTCTGGCGATGGGTTGTGGGTTTCAGGTGCGTGCGCTTCGGCGCGTGGGCGCGGGGGGGCGCTGCCCGGATGGCCAGCTCCCTGACGAGGCTGTCGATTTACTTCGCCGTTGTGCTTTCGGGTGGGGTGTCGCGAGGCGGCTGAGGGGGCTGTTTGCGATCAGCCGCGGGGGGGTTCGGGTCGGGGTGGTCGGCTCGATTCGGTGTTGTTCGTGGCTCCGGCGTGGGCGGCTACGGTGGTGGCCGCGGGCGGCCGCTACAACACCGGTAGCACCTCCTTCCAGTGCCGCATCAGGATGCTCAGGTTGATCGCCGTGCAGACCAGGCTCCATTCGGTGCGGACTTTCTCGATCCCGCGACGCAGGAACCGACGCACGCCCAGCCCCCGCTTGATCTGCCCGAAGCGCGGCTCGACCGTCTCCTTGCGGCGCTTATAAATCGCCCGGCCCTCCGCGCTATTCATCCGCTCCCGCATCCGCTCGCGATGCTCCTCGCAGCCGCGTCGGCCACAACACCAACTGCTCACGACTCTGCTCCGGCTCCCGAAATCCGCTCATCGCTCGCTCCTGCCTGAACCCGCGCGGGGTGTTTACTCATGAAACGAGCGAGAAGCAATTGTTGTTCCAGCTCTTTCGACAGCCTGGTAAGGGAGCGGGCGAATTCGAACGCGTTTCCCGCGTCCACTCCGGACACACAGTGTCCGGGGTGAACACGCCGAAGCGCGCACACCTGAGCGCAGCGCACCAGCGCCAGAGAAACGTGGATGTCATCTGGCGCTTGCGCGGGCAGGGCCTCACCCCCAGCCCGCTCTCCTACGGACGCGGCTCCGTTGCCCGCGCCCTGCGGAGCGCGCGTCTCCCCCCGCCCGCCGATTGACGCTCCCCCCCAGCCGTCCATACGCTCTCCCGCCATGTCTCTGCCCTACGACTTCATCGACGAGAAACTGCACGAACGCCGCGAGCGCGTCTTCCTCATCTTCGCCGGCCTCTTTCTCGGCACCCTGGCGATGCTCAACATCCTCGGAATCACTCGCTTCATCAAGCTCTACGAGCTGACCCTGGCCGAAGGCACACCCGACGAGCGGACGCTCGTCTTCGCCGTCGCCGTCGGCGTGCTCCCCTACCCGCTCACCTTCCTGTGCACCGACTTCATCAGCGAGTTCTACGGCCGCCGCCGCGCCAATTTCGTCGTCTTCGTGGGCCTGCTGCTGAATCTCTGGGTCGTCTTCATCCTCTGGCTGGGCAGCGTCCTGCCCGGCTTCGGCGAGCCCGACCCCGTCACCGGATTCCCGCCCCAGCCCGCCTGGGACCCCGAAAAACGCGCCTTCGTCGAAACCGGCTGGACCTTCATGCAGGTCAAATCGCTCGCCTTCGGCGCCGTCGCCGCCTCGATGATCGCCTACATGGCCGCCCAGTTCGTCGACGTCTACGTCTTCCACTTCTGGAAAAAGGCCACCCGCGGTAAGCACCTCTGGCTGCGCAACAACGGCTCCACCATGGTCAGCCAGCTCGTCGACACCGTCGCCGTCATCCTCATCACGCACTTCTACGCCCACGCCCTACCGCTCGCCCCCGGACAAACCGTCTGGCCGCAGCTCCTGACCTACATCGCCACCGGCTACGCCTTCAAGTTCATCGCCGCGCTGCTCGACACCATCCCCTTCTACATCGGCGTACACTATCTGTCGCGCTATCTGCGGATCGACCCGCTCCAGGAGCACCGCGGCTGGGGCGACACGGTTCACACGCAGCGCTGAGCGGCCGCGGCGCGCAGCACCGCCGCAGGAGGATTCCGGCATGTCCACAAGCATCTGGGTGATCACCGGCGCCAGCCGCGGAATCGGCCTGGCCACCGCCGAGCGGGCCGCCCGCCGCGGCGCCGGCGTCGTCCTCGCCGCCCGCGGGGCCGACCGGCTCGAGCAGGCCGCCGCGCGGATTCGCGCCCTCGGCGCCGCCTGCGAAGCCGTCGCGGCCGACGTCTCGACCAGATCCGGGGCCGAGTCGCTGATCGAGCGGGCCGTGCAGCGCTTCGGCCGCATCGACGTGCTGGTCAATAATGCCGGGACCGCGTCGCTGCGCCCCGTCGACCAGACGAGCGACCAGGACTTCGACGCGTCGATCGGTGCGAACGTCGCCTCCGTCTTCTACCTGACGCGGCGCGTCTGGCCGGTCATGCGGCAACAGCGAAGCGGCGTCATCGTCAACATCTCCTCCATCGCCGCCTTCGACCCGTTTCCCGGGTTCTCCGTCTACGGCGCCTGCAAAGCGTGGGTGAACACCTTCACGCTCGCCACCGCCGCAGAGGGAAAGCCCCTCGGAATCCGCGTCTTCGCCGTCGCGCCCGGCGCTGTCGAAACCCAGATGCTCCGCAGCGCATTCCCGGATCTTCCGGCCGAGCAGACCCTCGCCCCGGACGACGTCGCCGCCGCCATCGAAGGCCTCTGCGACGAGCGCTTCGCCCACAGCGTCGGCCAGACGATCGTCGTCCGACGCTGACGCCGGCCCGCCGGCCGGAGCGCTCAGTCGCCCCCGCCGCCGCCCGGCTCGGGCGCAGAGACGAACCAGATCAGGCGCCGCACTTCCTGTTCATAGAAGCTCTGCACGCTTCCATCCGGGCCGCGGTACGCCGCCGGCAGGTCCTGCCAGAATTCGCGCGAGATCGGCAGCGCCGCAGCGTGTCCGTCGACGAAGACGGCCGGCCGCTGCCCCTCGCGTTCGTGGCTGCCGAGATTGTCGCCGCACAGCTCGTCGGCCGGATCGAAGAGAATCTCGCACGAATAGCCGATGCTCTCGCGGCCTTCGCGGTGCGAGTGGGCCGGCTCGAGGTAGTTCACATTGTCCATCAGCGCGACCGTCTCGCTCTGTCGCGAGATGCGCTCCAGCAGCCGCCACTGCCCGCCGCCGTGCGTCGGCTCCCACCCGCCCGGCACGTCGGCGAACACCTGCGTGCTGTTGGGCGTTGAGAACACGCGGTTGAACAGCCAGCGATTCGGCGCATGATGCAGGTAGCCCGAGTGCGTCCAGCGCTCCTCTTCCTGCTCGCCCACGCCGACCTCCGGACAGCGAAAGATCCCGGTCGGCGCAGCGAAGCCGACGTCGGGCTTCTCGAATGGCATGCCCAGAAAATCGGCCAGCACGTGGTTGATCAGCAGAAAATCCGTGCCCTCGAAGTGAATCGCCTCGACGTAGCGCGGCGGCAGCGCCCCGCGATACTCCGTCGCATAGGCGAGCACGGCGCTTCCCTGGCTGCGCAGATTCGCCTGGCAGTACGTCAGCCGCGCCTTCGACCGGGCGGTCGAAAGCGACGGCAGCAGGATGCCCAGCAGCAGCGCGATGATCGCGACGACCACCAGCAGCTCGATCAGCGTAAAGGCGCAGCGGTCACGAAGGGGGGGCTGAGTTGCTCTCACGTGGCGGCCGTCCCTTTCCCTCAGCACGCGAACGGTCGCCGACGTCCACCTGAACACAGACCCGAACCGGCCGGACCAGCGAATGATGCGGACAGGCGGCGGACAGCTCACTCGGTGGGGAGCCCCAGCATGTGCTCGGGCTCGACGAACCACAGAAAGTGCGTCACTTCGCGCTGGAACATCTCGATCAGATATCCGCCACGCTGCTGACAGATCACTTTTTGATCCTGCCAGTAGTCCGGAGAGTTCGAAAGTGCAACCGCGCGGCCGTCCAGAAACAATGCCGGCCGCGCCGCCACCGCCTCGTGACTGCCGCGGTTGTCGCCGCAGGCCTCGCCGCCCGGGTCGTACACGGTCTCGCAACTGAGCCCGACGCTCTGCCGCGCCTCGCGATGGTTGTGCGACGTGTCGAAGTAGTTCACATTATCGATGAACGAGATCACGTCCGACGGGCGGCGAACCCGGTCCATCTGCCGCCAGCCCTGAACGCGGAACGGCGTCTCCCACGCCGCCGTGATCCCCGAGAACATCGCAATCGTGTCCGTCACCGGCGAGTAGCGAACCACGTCGAACAGGTATCGGTTCGGCGCGTAGTGCAGATATCCGACGTGCGTCCAGCGCTCCTGGTCCATTCCCGGCGGCACTTCGGGACAGCGCCAGATACCGGTCGGAACCGGGATGCCGTCCTTGTCCAGCGGAAACGGGACGCCCAGGTAAGCGGCCAGGATCGCGTTGATCAGCCGGAACTCACTCATCGTCGCGAAGTCGCGCGCCAGGATGCGCGGCGGCATGCGGCCCTGATTCTCCGAAGCGTAGGCCAGCAGTGCCTGACCCTGACCGCGCAGATTCGAAAGACAGGTCGAGACGTTCGTGTGCGAGCGGGCGAGACGAAGAGTGGGAGTGAGCGCCGCCACGAGCAGGCCGATGATGCCGATCACCACCAGCAACTCGACCAGCGTGAAGCCCCCCGTCGGGAGCCAACACCGACGGCGTCGAGGCGCGCTCATTCTGGACCTCTCACCCAGCCTCCGAGATCCGGGCTCAAGAATTCGTTTCGACGAATTGCCGAAGATGGCCTCATTTTGACCGCCCCAGCCGCAGAACGCAAGCGCAATCCTCACCCAACCCTGCGTCTCCATAACCTTCCAACGCAATTATAGTTAGGGCATTTCACGCCGTTCCCGAATCCCGCCCGCCCCCTCCCAGGATCGTTATAATCCCGGACGATGACCTCGCTTTTCGACGTCCTGGTGATCGGTGGCGGCCACGCCGGAGCAGAGGCCGCCCATGCTGCCGCGCGGCTGGGAGCCCAGACCGGCCTGATCACCTTCCAGCGCGCGGCTATAGGCAGGATGTCCTGCAACCCAGCCATCGGAGGCATCGGAAAGGGCCAGATCGTCCGCGAGATCGACGCCCTCGGCGGGATCATGGGCCTCGCCATCGACGCGACCGGAATCCAGTTCCGAATGCTCAACCGCCGCAAGGGACCCGCCGTCTGGGCCCCGCGCGCCCAGGCCGACCGGGAGCTCTACGCCGCCGAAATCCGCGGCCGCCTCGAATCCTGCCCGAACCTCACCATCCTCGAGGCCGGCGTCGACGAGATCCTGACTGATACCGCTTCCGACCGACCGCGCCGCGTCGCCGGCGTGTTGCTCTCCGATGGCCGCCGGATCGCCGCTCGCAGCGTCGTCGTAACCTCCGGCACGTTCCTCCGCGGCCTGATGCACATGGGTGAGCACAAAGCCCCCGGCGGCCGCTTCGGCGAGGCCGCCGCCGAGGGACTCAGCGGCTCGCTGCGCCGCCTGGGACTTCAGCTCGGCCGGCTCAAGACCGGCACGCCGCCGCGGCTCGATCGCGACTCGATCGATTTCTCCGGCCTGGAGATCCAGCCCGGCGACGACCCGCCGATGCCCTTCTCATTCATGACCGACGCCATCCGCCAGCCGCAGATCCCCTGCTGGATCACCTACACGAACCAGCAGGTCCACGACCTGATCCGCGCGAACCTCCACCGCGCCCCGATGTACTCCGGCCAGATCGAATCCACCGGCCCGCGCTACTGCCCCAGCATCGAGGACAAGGTCGTCCGCTTTGCGGAGAAGACCGCCCACCAGCTTTTCCTCGAGCCCGAAGGCCGCGACACTAACCGCATCTACGTCAACGGCATCAGCACGTCGCTGCCGGCCGAGGTGCAGGCACAGATCGTCGCTCTCATCCCCGGCTTGGAGCGCGCCCGCGTCCTCCAGTGGGGCTACGCCGTCGAATACGATTTCGTCCCGCCCGAGCAGATCGACTCCAGCCTCATGACCAAGCCCGTCGCGGGGCTCTTTCTCGCCGGCCAGATCAACGGCACGAGCGGCTACGAAGAGGCCGCCGGCCAGGGGCTGCTCGCCGGAATCAACGCCGCCCGATTCGTCGCCGGGGCCGATCCGCTCGTCCTCGGCCGCGACGAAGCCTACATCGGCGTCATGATCGATGATCTCGTAACCCGTGGTGTGACAGAGCCTTACCGCATGTTCACCTCACGCGCCGAGCACCGCCTGCACCTGCGTTACGACAACGCCGACCAGCGCCTCACGCCGGTCGGCCGCCGCATCGGCCTCGTCGACGACGCCCGCTGGGGCCGCTTCGAGCGCAAACGCTCCCAGCTCGACCAACTTCGCACCCTGGTATCCACGCTGCGCTCCGCCGGCCGGCCGCTGCGCGAGTGGCTGCTGCGCCCCGACGAGGATGGCGAGCGCTTTGTGGCCGAATTCCCCGCTCTCAGGCCGCTTCGGGAGTCGGACGGCGTATGGTTATCGGGCATTGTCGAGATCAAGTACGCCGGATACGTAGAGCGCCAGTCGCGGGCGATCGCGGAGTTTCGAGTGCTGGAGCAGCGGCAGATTCCGCCCGACCTCGATTACCGCGGCATCCCACAGCTTCGCCGGGAGGCTCTGGAACGATGGCAGACCGTTCGCCCGGCCACCGTGGGCCAGGCCTCGCGCGTCAGCGGCGTACACCCGACCGACGTCTCCATGCTGCTGGTACACCTGGCACGCCTGGAACGCGAGGCGGCCGCCCCGGCCTGATTTTCCCCGTCTGCGGCGCGATTTTGCTCATTTCTTTGCCAGTCAAACAAATCTCGCGTATAATCCGATAAAAGGGGGGAGATGGGTAAAATGGGAAAACAAGCCGAGCAAGACACCGCCCGCCTTCAGAAGAGCGTCTTCACGACCGGCGAAGTCGCCGAAATCTGCCAGGTGAGCCAGCAGACCGTCATCCGCTGCTTCGACAGCGGGAAGCTGAAGGGCTTTCGCGTCCCGGGTTCCCGTTTCAGGCGAATTCCGCGCGAGAGCCTGATTCAGTTCATGAAGGAGAACAACATCCCGCTCGAGCAGCTCGAGCTCGGCAAGCGGCGGGTGCTCGTCGTCGATGACGACCCCGCCATCGTCGAGATGCTCATGGAGCTGCTCGAACGCGACGGCCGCTTCGAGGTCCAGACGGCCGCGAACGGCTTCGACGCCGGCCTGCGGACGAAGGAATTCCGTCCGGACGTGATCGTGCTCGATTACATGCTGCCGGACATCAACGGCAACGCGGTCGTGCGGCGCATCCGCGAAGACCCGAGCCTCAGCAGCGTGAAGATCATCATCGTCTCCGGCGTCGTGAATCGGCAGGACGTGGACGAACTGCTCAAGTGCGGAGCCGACGGCTTCCTCCAGAAGCCCTTCAGCATCGAGCAGCTCGTCAAAAGGATCATGGAACTGGTTTGTGAGTGAGGTCAGCCTGTCGCCGACGCCCAGCCCGACTCGGTCGCCTGCCTCCGCACCCGAGATCGGATTGTCGCGCCTCGACACGCTGCCCACGATCGAGCCGATCGCCATCCGCCTGCTTCAGGTCGCGTCCAGCGCCGACAGCAGCGCCTCCGACCTGGTCGAACTTCTCCGCGCCGACCAGGCCCTCGTCGCCAAGGTCCTCTCCGTCGCCAACGCTCCCGCCACCGGCGCCCGCGAGCGCGTCGCCACCATCGACCGGGCCGTCGTCCTGCTCGGCTTCATCCGCATTCGCAGCCTCGCCCTGGCCGTCAAGATCTTCCGCTGGTTCTCCGACGCCGGCACGGGCGACACCGCCCGCTTGAACCGCCCTGAATTGTGGCGCCACACACTGGCCGTCGCCTGCGCCGCACGCCGCCTGGCCGCGGCCCTGCCGCAGTGGCGCATCGAGCCCGAGGAGGCCTTCGTCGCCGGCCTGCTCCACGACCTCGGCAAAATCGCGCTCGACGCCGTCTTTCCGAAAGCCTACGCCCGCATTGTCGCCCTCGCCGACCAGACCCGCGGCGCCATCGCCGATTGCGAACGAAACGTGCTCGGCATCGACCATACCGTCGCCGGCCGCCACATCGCCGAACGCTGGGGCCTGCCGCGCTCGCTCAGCGAGGTCATCTGGCTCCATCACCTGACGCCCGACGCGCTCCCCTCCAGCGTCTCCTGCCCGACTCTCATCAGCATCGTCCAGCTTGCCGACGTCCTCGCACGGGAGCAGCGCCTGGGCTACTCCGGCAACTTCGTCTTCTACGAATCCGCCCAGGAGCTCGCCGGCCGCCTCGGCCTCGGCGAGCCCGCCCTGCAAACCGTCGTCCGCGATCTCGTCCGCGACGTCGCGGCCGAGAGCGATCTGCTCGGCATCGATTCGCAGTCGACCGAGCAGCTCTACTTCGGCTCCGTCCTGCGGGCCAACGAAGAGCTCGGCCGGCTCAACACCGAGCTCGTCGCCAAGAACCGCCAGCTCGCCGCGGCCGCCCGCTACTTTGCCGCCCTCACGAGCATCGACCAGCATCTGACCGCCTGGTCCGACATGGCCAGCCTCGTCGCCGCAATCGCCCAGTCCGCCGTCCGCGCCCTTCAGCGCGACCGACTCGCCGTCTTCGGCATCCGCGACACGGCCCAGGTCGTCGACGTCTGCTGGCTCACCGACGGCGCCGAGCGAATCCAGTCCGCCACCCAGTCCGTCCCCGACGACGTCAACCAGTGGCGCACCGGCACCGACTGGCGCGGCGCGAGCGTCTTTCCACTCCCGCCAGCCGTGCGGGCCATGCTCGGCATCGCCCCGCGCGAGCTGGGCGAGGGAGAGTGCTGGCTCCTGCCGATTGTCTACGACGGCACCGTCGCCGGCGGAATCGTCTACGCCTCCTCCGTCGACGAACCGACCCGCCTGACCTGTGAACAGGGCGAGCTGCGCGCCTTTCTCAGCAGCGTCGCGCTCGCCATCGCCCGCGTCAACGCGCAGGCCTCCGTGCGGCGCCTCTCCGACGATCTGGCCGAGACCAACCGCCGCCTTCAGCAGATGCGCTCCGAGCTGCTCCGCTCGCGGACACTCTCCATGATCGCCGAGATGGCCGCCGGCGCCGGCCACGAGCTGAACAGCCCGCTCACCGTCATCAGCGGCCGGGCCCAGATGCTCCAGGATGTCATCACCGACCCCGAGCTCCACCGCTCGCTCGAAATGATCCACCGCAAGGCGCACGAGTGCAGCCAGATCGTCAGCGAGCTGATGGACTTCGCCCAGCCGTTGCCGCCGTCGCTGTCCACGGTCGATGTGGCCGAACTGCTCGACTCGCTCTGCGCCGAATGGCGCCAGCAGCCCGAAGCCGCCCGCGCTGCGGTCCAGCTCGTCACGCCGGCCGCGCCGCGCGATGCAAAGTCCGCCGGCGGCGCGAGCGTGCTCGTCGACCGCGGGCAGATCCGCACCGTGCTCTTCGAGCTGCTTCGGAATGCCTCCGACGCCGTCGCCGAGCGCGCCGGAAGCATCTGGGTCACCTGGCGTCTGGATCTCTCCGCCGATTCGCCCGCCCCCGCGGGCCCGCCGCGCGAGACCCCGGACGATGCGGCCCGCGCTGCGGGCCTGGTCGAGATCACCGTCCGCGACAACGGCTGCGGAATGTCACAGTACGTGCTTCAGCGCGCCTTCGACCCCTTCTTCTCGCACCGCCGCGCCGGCCGCCGCCGCGGACTCGGCCTGCCGCGGGCTCATCGCGTCATCGAAGCGCACGGCGGTCAGATCTGGCTCGAGAGCCAGGTCGACGAGGGCACCACCGCGCACGTCCTCCTTCCGCTCGCCCGGCCCGCCCGATAGCCCGGCTGACACAGCAGCCGGACCGACACAGCCGCCCTGCCGAGAGAGGACCCCAACGAACGCCGCAGCCCCGCCCTGCGTTGAGTGGTGCAAGCGTTCCGCCGGCGGGTCTGCTCCGAGCCGCGATCCTGGGGCTCCGAGCCGCGACCGTGAAAATCTATGAAAGCCGGGTCGCCCTGGCGGCCGAACGTGGGATCGAGTCCCATGGTCGCCTGGCGACCGTTCGAATGAAGGCCGCAGGGCAAGCGCGGAGGAAGGTTTGGCAAGATGGTCACGATGAGAGCCCGTCCGCTCCCTTGGGCCCACCGTCGGCGGACGCTGCGTCCGTTCGGCGGTGAATTCTACCCGTGAGAATGGGCCTCATCGCATTCAGTTGAATGGGCCGCCACGGTGCCGCAGCGACGGCCGGCGGAAACCCCTATAGAAGGTTGACCCCATCCTTCGCCAAACTGCCAGATGCGCTTGACAGACCCGGCTTCGTAGAAGGGAGCGGGCTGACGCCATGAACCTACTCCGCGCCGCGCCAGCACACATCCACCTGCGCGCACAAGACGCCCGTCCACCTGCCACCTGCCACTTGTCACCTGTCACCTGTCACCTGCCACCCGTCACCCGTCACCCCTCCACCATCCGCCACAGATCGATCCCGAGCTGCACGAACGCCAGCAGCACCGGAATCACCGTGATCGCCACCGACCACTCCGCCAGCCGCCGCCCGACCGCGTCATTCACCCGCCCGACGACCTCGCAGATCACGACGACCAGCATCACCAGCCCGAACTTGTACGCAACCGTACCCGGCAGACCGCCGTGGTGAATCACCCAGTCCGCCAGAAAGTTCAACTCGAACCCGCCCGCGTGCAGCACGATCCACGTCATCATGATGTCCAGCGACGACAGGAACACGTACCACACGTACGGCCCCGGATACAGAACCGCCCGCCGATACAACGGCCCGGAGGCTCCACCCGCGCGAGCGGCGGTGCCGGTCTCCGGGAGAACCGGCGCGCCGGCGACGGCCCCTTGCGGCCGCTCTTGCGCCCGCGGAGCCGAGGCTGCATTCAAAGATTCATCCGACGGCAGCTTCATCGCTCAAACGCCGCTCGCCTACGCTCATTCCGGCCGCACAGACTCCCTCGCGACCGCCGCAGGATGCTAGCGGGCGATCGCCCTCGATCAGAGCGGCCGACCGCCGCCGGCGAGCGCATCGGCCGAGGCCCGCACATTCGCCAGCACGTCCGCGGCCCGGTAGAACACGACCTCCGAGAACCCCATCGTGCGGAAGATATCCAGCATTCGATTCGGCCACGATCGGATCGCCGCGATCGGCCGATACTCGCGCCCCAGGTCCCGCCGCAATCGCCACATCGCGATCGGAATCGGAAAGTCGGATCCGAACAGCAGCTTATGGTGCAGGTCCACCCGCCGCGCCAGCTCGCGGGCAAAGCCCACCTTGCCCACGACCGTCAGGGCCGAGATGTCCGCGTACAGCGGCGCATCGCGAAACTCGCCCGCCAGCGCCTCCAGAAAGGTGCGATACGACGCCACATCGCCCAGCGGCCAGACCGGCGTCGCGGCGTGGGCGACGATCGTCGTCGGCATGCAGCCCGCCCGCCGCAGCCGCCGCAGCACGTCGAGCAGCCCGCCGGGCGGCTGATAGCGCACATGCTGCGTCGAGAGCGTGAACTCCTCGTTGTAATGCACCAGCAGCGGCAGGCCGATCTGCGCGCAATGCCGCAGCACCGCCAGCGTCCGCTCGTCCGCCACGTCGATGTTCTGATGCAGCGGAATCCACTTGAGCAGCACCGCCCCGGCCGCGAAGACCTCGTCGATGCAGCCGAGCGCATCGCGCCGGTAGGGATGCACGGACGCCCCGAACAGGAAACGCTCCGGATGCCGCCGGCAGAGCTGCGCCACGAAGCTGTTCGACACGTACATGTCGCTGCCGAACTGCCCGGCCCGCTGCGGAGGCGGCGGCACACGCCCCTCGTCATCGTGATACCAGTCGAAGGCCAGCAGCACGCTCCGCTCGATCGGCCCGTCGCACAGAAGATGCTCCGCAAAGACGCGCTCATACGCGGCGTCCAGCGCCTCCCCGGGACCGAGCCGCCAGTCGATCCCGGCCAGCCACTGCAACCCGCGCCACGAAAGCCAGCGGGCCGTCCGCGGCGCCAGACACGCATCCCACAGCCGGCCATCCGGCCCCGGCTGCCGCTCGAAAGAGAACCGGCCGGCCGCCTCTCCCGCCTCGCGCCGCGACAGCGCATAGTGACAATGGATGTCGATGATCACGTCACGCCGCCCGCGTCCTTCTCACGCGACTGCTGCCCAGCGGAGCTCTCGCCCCCATCGATTTCGCCCCCGCGTGCCTCAGCATCCGGCGCCGCGGCGGGACCCTCCTCGCGAGCCCAGCGCGCCAGGTCGTCCGCGACACTGAACGGCGCCCCATGAGCCGCACGCAGCGACTCGCGCCCGCGCAGCCGCTGTTCGCCGCCGCGCCGCAGCACCAGCCACGCCACAAGCAGCCCGAGCGCCACCGCCCACGGCACCCACATCCACCCCGTCTCACCGCCCGCGGCCCGCGGCGGCCCGACCTGCGAGATCACCGCCGGCGCCCACGCCACGATCAGCGCCGCCTGCCCGACCCGGTTCGACGGCGTGTAATACTGCCGCACCATTACGAAATAGCCGGCCACGTCGATCGTCGCCCCCACCGGCACATCATCCGCCGGATTCACGAAGATCACCGTGCACGCAATCGGTTGCCCGGCAGACTCCAGCTCGACCTGCGACACCGGCCGCTGCAACTCTCCCTCCGTCAGCCGCCACGTTTTATTCCGCCCCACGCGGCCGCTCACCCGCACGAGCCGGCCGCGCAGCGACGCCGGCCGCTCGACGAATGCGCGCCAGTCGTCGATCGACTCGGCGGCCTGCTCGAGCCCCGGCGGCGCGGGGGTGCGCAGCAGGTGCGCCCAGACGGCGTAGAAACCCGGCTGATCGAAGTTGAACGCGAGGTCCTGAGTCTCCTCCAGGGCGTGTAGCACGTCGGCGGGCAGATGAAGCGGCGATTCCTCTTCCTGAGCCGCGGTCCGGGCTGAGGGAGCCTGAGCAACCTCGGCCGGCCGGCCCTGCTGCGCGACCGCCGGCGCCAGACTGCACAGCGCTACGGCGACGGCGCAGAGCTGGGCGGCTCTTCGAGCTCCCATGGGAAGAACAGGTTCTCGCCGGCCGGCGCGCTGCTGGCCGCCGGCGCGCCGTCGGCTGGGTCCCGCGGCTGCAAATGCGAAGGTGCCGGCGTCATCCGCCACTGGCCCAGCTCCTGAAAGACGAGAATCGCCAGTTTGCGATGCGCCCCGCGGATCGAGACTTTGCGCTGCGGATCGAGCCGCACGTCGCTGACCACCAGGTAGGCCGTCCCCTCGACGCCGGGCACTTCGACGGGCTCGATCGATTCGACCCGCACACGCTCGATCGCGCGGTAGATCGCCTCGAATCGCTGCGGACTTTCCGGCGTCGTCGCCCGCGCCACGAGCAAGCGATACGCCTCGTAGTCGCCCGCATAGCACGTCTCCAGAAACTCCGTCACGAACGCGACCACGTCCGGATACTGCCCCTGCAATGCCGGGTCGATCTCGTAGCTCGGAAGCCGGCCCGAATCCGCACCCGAAGCGCTCACGCCGCCCGGCCGGCTCGTCGCACCCTCCGCCGATTCGGGCTTGTCCTGCCCGCCGCATCCGGCCACCAGCAGACCCGACGCCGCCCCCAGCAGCATCGGCCCCCACCATCGGCCGGCCGCTCGCGCCGCCCGCCGGCCTGAACCAGGTCGCGCCACGGGCCGCTACCTCCGCTCCGCCGCGGGCTTGCCATACAGGCCGCGCTCGCACCCGACCACGAACTGCTCCGCCGTCGCCTTCAGCGACTCCCAGGTCTTACGAATGTGATCCGCTTCCTCGCGCGTGATCACGCCGTCGTTCTCGATGCTGCGGCTCACCGCCGCCAGCATCTCGCCGAACTCGTGCACGAACCGCTGGGTCGCGTGGATCATCGCCAGCTCGACCGGCCGGCTCTCCGCGCTGGGGTTCTTGACGAAGAATCCGCCCGCCTGGTGGCATATCCAGTTGACCACGCGCGGGTCGCCGGTCGCGTCATAGATCGCCTTGACGCGGTCCAGCGGGTTGCGCGCCCCGGACGCGGCCGGGTCGTCCTTGGCCGTCTCCTGGCACCACTTGTAGACGAGCGCAGCGCTCAGATTCAGCTTGGCCGCCAGCGCCTTCACGCCGATCCGGTCCGCCGCGTCACGCAGAATCTCCCATGATTTCACACCGCACCCGTCGCCTTTCCGTCCGCGCCGCGGCCGCCCAGCGCGGCCGGGCACGCGAGACCGCCTGCTGCCCGCGGCCATTCTCGAATCCCGCGCGCCCCCCGTCAACTCGACGCGGCGGCGCGCGATTGACGCCGGCCCCGGCCGCTCGGACAATCATCCGGGCGACATTCGGACGCCGCGCGTCCGCGTGCATATTCTCTTGCAGCACGGGCTGAGACGATTCAATCACGCAGCGATGCGTTCTGGAAGGAGACCGCGATGGCTTATCAACTGCCGAAACTGCCCTACGCGTACAATGCGCTCGAGCCGCACATCGACGCGCGCACCATGGAGATCCACCACACCAAGCACCACCAGGCCTACATCAACAACGTCAACAAGGCCCTGGAGGGCCACGCTGAGCTGGCCGCCAAGCCGGTCGAGAAACTGCTGCGCGAGATCACCAGCGTGCCCGACAGCATCCGCCAGACCGTGATCAACAACGGCGGCGGCCACGCCAATCACTCGCTTTTCTGGCAGATCATGGGGCCGGGCAAGGGCGGCGAGCCCGCCGGCCCGCTCGCCGACGCGATCAAGTCCGCCTTCGGCGGCTTCGCCGACTTCAAGGAGAAGTTCGCGGCGGCCGCGGCGACGCGCTTCGGCAGCGGCTGGGCCTGGCTGGTCGTGGACGGCGGCGGGAAGCTGACGGTGCTGAGCACGCCCAACCAGGACTCGCCCTACATGGAGGGCCACACGCCGATCCTGGGGCTCGATGTCTGGGAGCACGCGTACTACCTGCACTACCAGAACCGCCGGCCGGACTACATTGCCGCGTGGTGGAACACGGTGAACTGGGAGAAGGTGGCGGAGTTCTACGCGGCGGCGAAGAAGTAGGCCGGCCGGCAGCGCGCGGGCCCGGTGCCCGATGAGCATTCGCGCCCGCGCGCTGCGCCATGTCGCGCCGCGCGGGCGCCGTTTGCGCGAACAATCTCAGAGCGCCAGCTTACGAACCGCGTTCAAACCACCCCCCCACCTCCCAACCCATCCACCACACGCCCACCGCCAGCGCCGCAAAGTAGACCACGCTCGCCAGGAGCATCCCGTACCCCGCCGCCACCACCACGCCGTCCCGGTGCAGAATGCCCATGCTCAGCAGCACGCACGCCCAGCCCGGAAACGTGTTCGTGAACGGCAGCGGCAGCGGCGCCGTCAGCAGCACCCCGCCCACCGCCAGCGCCGCCCCGTTGAAGCGGTTCGTCGTCGCGCTCTGCGTCAGCACCAGCAGCCGCGGCCGGATCAGCTTCTCGATCCGACCCAGCAGCCGCGCCCCGCGCACCAGCACCGTCCGCAGCCGCCGCGCCCCGAGCCGACGCTCCATCAGAAAACGCGGCAGCCACGGCACCCGGTTCAGCGCAATTCCGATCCCGATCAGCGCAATCAGCACGCCGAACGGCCCGCTCGAACCCGGAATGGAGACCGGAAGCAGGAACGGCACGGCCATCAGCACGGACGCCAGCAGCAGGCCCTGCTCGCCGATCCGCTCGATGATCTCGCGCAGCGTCAGACCTTCGTCAGGAAGTGATTCCGCAAGCTCGCTCAGCACAACCGACGGGCGGCGAACATCGTGGCGAAGCCTTGCGTACACGTGCGGCGGCCCGTCTCCAGGTCGGTTTGATCCTGCCCGACTCTAACGCCCGCCGCGCCCGCCGCAAGCCCGCCGCGACCCCCAGCCCTACGCCCGCGCCACCCGGGCCGCCGCCCCGCGCCCCAGACCCAGCATCGACAGCCACCCGCGCCGCGGCCGCAACTCGATCTGCTGCCCCGCCAGCCGCGCCGCAAGTTGCGCGATCGCCGCCCGAACCGCGTTCTTCTCCTCCAGCGGCCGCCCGACGTCGATCGCCTCGCGCAGCGCCAGATAGTCGTTCGGCACGAACGCGATCGGCTTGATCTTGAGCTGCCGCTCATACACATCCGGCGGGCAGGCGTACGCATTCCGCCGGTAGCGGTTCACAACGATCTCGATCGCCTCCTGCGGCACGCCCCCGTGCAGGAGCGCCTCTACGAGCCGGCGCGTCCCGTCCACGCTCGGCACCGTCAACTGCGAGACGATCACAAACTTGTCGCTCTGCTCGATCGCGAAGCCGACCACCGCGTCGAGCTTGTGCGGCAGATCGAACACGGTGTAGCGGTGGCTCACCGCCGCCGCCTGGATCACGCACTGAAGCGCCCCCTCGTCCAGCTCGCGCACTTCCTGGATCGTGTTCGGCCGCGCCAGCACGTCCACGCCCAGCGGCAGCGCTACCGACGCCCGCCGGACCAGGTCCGGATCGACCTGCGGCGTGTGGCAAAGGTCCGCGATCGTCCGCTCCGGCGCAAGATCGAACATCCGCGCCACGCAACCGAAGTCCAGGTCCAGGTCCACCAGCTCGACCCGGTCATGCGAAACCGCCGCCAGCTCCACCGCAAGATGGCACGCCAACGTCGTTCCGCCGCTGCCGCCCGTCGCGGCCATCACCGAAATGGTCAGCTCCGGCGCGCCTTCCCCCGCCCGCGGAGCGACCCGCTGCATCGCCTTAGCAAAATCACCCGCATCGATCGGCCGCGCGACGATCTGGTCCACACCGGCCCGCTGCGCCGCCAGGGCGAAGTTCAGATCGCCGGCACCGGTGATCCCCACGACACCCAGTTCCGGCCGCAGCTCGCTGGCCGCGATGACATGATTAAGCGCATCCGCGCGGTCCAGGTCGATCACCAGTACATCCGGCTCGAGTGTCGACACGGCGTTCAGCAATTCCTGGCGGCTGTTTGCCCGTGCCAGAACATGCCACGACCCCAGCGCCGCGACCTCGTGCTCGTCCAGCCCGCTGATGCAGACCCTCACAGTCAATGCGGTTCTCCTTCCAGCACGCACGCGGCAGCAGTCCGGCACCGCCGCCAGCGCGGTTTTCTCCCACTGCGTCATCGGGCCGACCCCCGGCACGGTTTAGCATCCGGCCGACGCAGGGCGAGGCCGTGCCCGAACGCACCCCCGACGCGCGCCCCGCGCCGGATCGCCACTTACCGGACCCTCTCTCCCACGCACACGCCCTCTCCGAGACGGCCAGACCGTCGGGTAAAGTGACCCCGCAATCCAGTCGACGAAGAGCATGCGGATCGACCGACCGGCCGCAGCGCGCCGGTCGACCGCACCTCGGCGGCGGTCAAGGCGGGGGCCACTGCTCCGCCTGCCACCACCCGACCGCAACGTACGAGCGCTGGGAGTTGCTGATGGACCCGATTCTCGCCGCCGACTTTCGGCCGATCACCCGAAGCGAGTGGAGCCGGATCGTTCGCGAGAAGTTCGGCCCGACGCACGAGGTCGGCAAGAAGCGTCGGAATCCTCGCGTCGCCCTCGACCCCAGCACGCTGGGCGAGGCGGTGCTGACGTACAACGACCTGCTCCAGCCCGGCCACCCACTGATTCAGCGGACCGCTCCGGTGCTGGGCGTCTCCGAGACCGGCCTGACGCTGAAGATCTACAACCGCGTCGCCGTCAGCACGATCCTTCAGATGAACGTCGTCATTGACGACATCTACGTCCAGATAAGTGGCACCGTCCGGCACTGCACGCTCGGCCTGGGAGCCTTCAAACTGGGCGTCGAGATCGACTTCCCGCCCGAGCACTGACGCCCTCCCGTAACGGCGACGCGACGAACCGCGCACGGCCGGCCACACGCCGCCCCACGGCCCCGCCAGCCGCTGGTATGCGGACGTCGCCAACCTCCCGCCCCGACTGCACTTGCGAATCGACGAGGCGATCCCCTGCCGCGCGGTCAGCCCGCATGCCGCAGAGCGCGGGCTCGCGCGTGCATATTTCGGACGGTCGCTTGATTTCCGCAGTTTTCGGGGCCTATGACTTAATGGGTTAGCAGTGCGAAAGCTCGAAGTACACCCGGCCCCGCTCGGGCCTCCGTGGGTCGATTTCGGGTCGTTTCTGTCGCCGGGCGGCGGCCGAAAAGGGATGTCTCGCACCGGCGCTACCCCGATCTGAGCGGTTTTCACGACGTATGTGTTCGCTTTGTCCGCACCGGCCAAGGCACACGGGGGCGTTGCGCGCCCACCCCGGAATGGGCGCACCAGCGAGGGAACGCGAAAGAGGTATTCCATGACGCTGCTGAAGAAACTGGCTGGGGCCACGATCGTCGCTGGGTTCGCAGCAATTCCGGCCGTGGCCGGTCCGGTCACGATCCAACTCGGCGGGGGCTGGCAGGCCCACGTCTTTGATTCCAAGGTCGTTGATCTTCACACCGACTTCGTCGATATCGAGAACGACCGCATCGTGATCGAGAAGTTCGCCGAGTTCATCGACGTTGATCCCGACACGGGCCTGCCGCGGCCGATCCAGATCGTCTTCGAGCAGATCGGCGCCGACGACGAGACCGTCTCGCGGATCGCGATCACCGACGAGATCGTCGTCAACCACACGGGCCTGGACTGGACCTCATTCATGATGGCCGTCCTCGACTCCGGCAGCGTCTCGTTCAACCAGGCCGACTCGGCCACCTTCAGCATCGAGCCATACACCACCCGCACGTACAACGGCGACAGCACCGAGGTGGTCTTCGCCGGCGGCGTGGTCGCGAATAACGGCATCTGGACGCCCGGCCTGGCCAGCGGCGCGCTGTACATCGACGTGGATCTCTCCGGCGAAGAGCCGGTCCTGTTCACGCTCAAGGAGACGCCGATTCCCGAGCCGAGCGGCCTGATCCTGCTGGTCGCCGGCGCGGCGGTCGCGGTGTTCCGCCGGCGCGTCTGACGTAACGAAAGAAGCAATCGTCGCAGTTACGATTCAACAAGCTCCCCCGACGCCCGGGCCGCCAGCGGTGGTCCGGGCGATTCGTAAACGGGGAGCCTTTCCCGAGGGAGGGTATCGATGCGTAAGTTCTTCGCGGTTCCTGCTGCCTCTGCGCTTGCGGTCGTGCTGGCAGCCGCCGCGCCCGCGTGGGCCGGTCCCATGACGTTTCCGTTGGGTGGGGGCTGGCAGGTCACGATCTTCGAGCCGGATTTCCTTCAGATCGAGACCATCGAGGTCAATGTCGACGAGGACCGGCTGAACATCCGCAAGACGGCCACCTTCAGCGGCCTCGACGAGATCACCGGGGCGCCCAAGCCGCTTCAGGCCACGTTTGAGCAGATCGCGCCCGACGACGAGACGGTTTCGCGCATCCTGATCGACGAAGAGTTCATCACCAACATGACCGGTGTCGACTGGGATGCCTTCCGCATCGCCGTGCAGGACAGCGGCCGCGTCAGCTTCGATCAGGCCGGCTCCGCCAGCTTCAGCTTCGACCCCTTCACGGTCCGCACCTACAACGGCGACAGCACCGAGGTCGAGTTCTCCGGCGGCATCGTCCCCGACGGTGGCACGTGGACGCCCGGCGTCGACAGCGGCGCGCTGGTCATCCAGGTCGATCTCGACGACCCGAATCCGGCGCTGTTCACACTCAAGGAGACGCCCATCCCCGAGCCGGCGTCGTTCCTGCTGCTCGGCCTGGCGGCCTTCGCGCTGCGCCGCCGCTAGCTGCACGTGCTGGCGCGAAGCGCGCCCTGGCGGCTGAGATCAGAAACCAACACGGGTTGCGCCGCGGTTTCGCACCGCGCCGCAACCCGTTCTCATCTCGGCGGGAATCGTCCCCCTTAATCCCTTGATTCCTTAATCCTTCTCCCCAACACCTTCCCTCGCCACAGATCGTTCCCCCGCTCCACATCCGGGAACACGCCCAGCGGGTCCAGCTTCACCTCGCGCAGCTCGCGGCCTGCCAGGTCCCACTCTGTCGTCCACTCGCGGGCATTGTGCCACATCTGCACCGGCAGCCGCCGCACCTCTTCTGATCCGTCCCCATACCGCGCCCGCAGCACCACCGGCATCACCAGCTCCCCGCGGTTCTCGAGCGTCACACGCACCGTCCCATTCTCACCGCGGGCGACGCGCCGGATCGACAGGTCATACTGCCCGGTCTCCTGAATCCACCCGCGCCAGAACCAGCTCAGGTCCATCCCGGCCGCATTCTCCATGCAGCGGTAGAAGTCCGCCGGCCGCGGCGACTTGAACGCCCACGCGCGAATGTAATGCCGAAAGGCCGCGTCGAACCGCTGCGGCCCCAGCACCCCCTCGCGCAGCGTGAAAAGCCCGGCCGCCGGCTTGCCATACAGCAGGAACCCTAGCCCGCCCTGCGCCACCTGGTCCGGCCAGATGTCGATCGGCTGGTGCACCCGCGACATCCGCTCCGCCAACCCGCGCAGCTCGTCGGCCGCCGGGTCCCGGGCCAGATAGCGCTCGCGGATCGAGTAGATGTTGATGAACGAATTGAACCCCTCATCCATCCAGCCGTGCCGCCGCTCGTCGGTGTTCACGATCATCGGGAACCACGAGTGCGCGAACTCGTGAGTCGTCACGTCGAACAACCCGTATTCGTCATGCCGTTCGGCGCAGAAGACGATCATCGGGTACTCCATCCCCGACACGCGCCCGTTGACGTTCACCGCCGACGGATACGGATACTCGAACCAGCGCCGGCTGTAGCCCTCGATCGATTCACATCCCATCTGCGTGGCCTGCTCCCACAGCGGCCGGGCTTCGGCGGGATAGAACGACTGCACCAGCACCCGCTCCGGCAGCCCCGTGACCTGTCCGCTCTGCTCGCTCGGCAGACGCCCGCGCCGCTCGATGCTCGCGGCATCCCAGACGAAGGCCCGCGAGCTGGCCCAGGCGAACGTGCGCACGTCGTTGGCCACGAAATGCCACGTCAGCGGGCCGTCGCCGGCCGGGCGGCTGCCCGCGGTTCCGACTTCCTCCGGCCGGACGATGAAGACCGTCTCACGGCTCTCGCCTGCCTGCCGCAGGCGCTCCTGCTGCTCGGCCGTGAGCACTTCGTGCGGGTTCTGAAGCAGGCCCGTCGCCGCGACGACGTGCTCGCGCGGCACGGTCAGCCGCACGTCGAACCGGCCGAAGTTCGTGTAGAACTCCCCCTCGCCCAGATAGGGCAGCGTGTTCCACCCATACACGTCGTCATAGACGCCAACGCAGGGGAACCACTGCGCGATCTGAAAGACCGTCCCCTGCTCGAGCTCCTCGTAGCCCATCCGATCCGCGCCGTTTTCCGGCACGACGAACGACCAGGCGATCTCGAAGCTGAACGCCCCGCCCGGCTGGATCGCCTGGGGCAGCTCCAGCCGCGCCAGCGTGTCATAGACGTGCAGCGTCAGCGCCTGCCCGCCGCTGGTCACCGAGTGAAGCTCGTATCCATACGCCTCCGAAGTCGTGAAGTCGAATCGAACCGCGTCGGCCCGGGCCAGATTCCCCTCGCTGCCGGCGCGGAACAGGTTCTGCTCGAGCTGAAGCCATAGGAAGGTCAGCCGGTCCGGCGAGTTGTTCGTGTAGGTGACCCGGGCCGACGCCGAGATGCGCCGGGCCGCCTCATCCAGCGTCGCCTCGATCTCGTAATCGACCTGCTGCTGCCAGTAGTCCGGACCCGGTTCGCCCGCGGCCGTGCGCATCGAGTTCGGCGCGGGTAGATCGATCCGCGTGAAGATCGTCGCCCGCTCGCGCGGCTCAGCAAGCCGCTTGTACGGCACCGCGCACCCGCCCGCACCCAGCACGAACCCCGCCGCGATCAGACCCAGCGCCATAATCCGCACGCGCGCACCTCCGGCACAGCCAGAAATCGAAATCGCGCGGCAGAATACTCGCGGCGAGCAAACGGAACAAACTCGCGTGCCGGATCAACCCGCGCAGCGGCCTGTCCACGAATTCCGCGGCCGGCGCGGGCTCAGAGGGCTGTGGGTCCCCAGATATCGCGCACCGTCCCCACCTGCACGTCTTCCGGCGCCGACCAGACGTTGAAGAACATCGCCTCGCGCACCAGCCGCTCCACGCGCGACGGCCGCACGTAGCCGCTGCCCTTCGCCGCGGTCATCAGCATTACCGCCAGCCGGTTCACGAGCGCGTTGACGCGCACGCGATAGCTCGTCTTCGCCTGGGGCACATCCTCCGGGTCGACGCGGCCGGCGACGGTGAGTAACCCGCTGCGCAGGGCCTCGTGCGCGGCCGCGGCGTCGTTGATCAGCCCTGTCAGTTCCTCTGCGGAGCGGGCTCGCAGCGGCGCCAGCTCCTGCAACATCGCGCCCGCGTGTCCGATCCCGACGGCCGAGACCACGAACGGCTTGACCGGGCCGCGCTGGGAGAGCACCGATTCGGCCGGGCCGCGGATCACGCTTTCGCGCCCGATTCGCACGCCTTCGCAGCGCACGCGGCAGGTGCGCGACGCATCGAGCGCCAGCAGCCGCAGCGGCGGCTCGATCACGACGCCGGCCGCGTCGCACGGGATCGCCGCGACGAGCTGGCGGCCGTCGGCGGTTACGGCTGCGGTGACGATCTCGTCGCAGTGCTCCGCGCTCGTGACCCAGGGCATGAAGCCGTCGAGAACGAACCCGTCGCCGCGGGGCTCTGCGATCAGCTTCGGGCGGCCGGCGCCTTTCGAGGTGGTGATCTGGCTGATGCCGACCGATGTGAAGCGGCCGGCGGCGGCGTATTCCGGCAGGAGACGCGACTTGAGCTGGGCGTTCTCGCCGCGGGCGATCAGGTCTGCGGCCGCGTCGCGCTGGGTGAGGATGAGCGCGGCGGCGAGGCTGCCGCGGGCGACCGCTTCGTAGGACAGGAGCAGCTCGGCGCCGGTGAGAGCGAGTCCGCCGGACTCGCGCGGCAGCACCCAGCGCCAGCCATCCGCGGCGGCGATGGCGTCGAGCGCGTGGGCGGGCCAGTTTCCGGAGTTGTCGTCGGCGTCGGCGTGCTGCGCGAGCGTGCGCGCGAGTTCGGCGAGGCGGTGCGCGAGAGCGGGCGCATCGGGCGGCAGCGGGGTTGAGAACGGGTCGATCTCTGGATAGGTCATGCCGTATTCTAGGCCGGCCACGATTTTTCGTGCGCGGAGTATCGCTCGCGTGAGAAACACCGCGCGGCGAGTGTGGCTCTGCGGCGACAGGGCGCGCGTCGAGTGCGGGTCGTGGCAGTCGGGGCGCTCGCGGCGGGCGCGGCTCGGCGGATGGAGGGGGGTCAGGGGCAAGGGGGTCAAGCGCGGACATGACTTTGACCCACTGGATTGTGGTTATCGGGGCTTGAATTTCTAGTTGAGGCGGGGCTAGGTGCGGGGGTGGGGGATTGTTGAGGGATTGAGGGATTAAGGGGGAGTCAGGGACCTGCGGCTGCGCACGAGCGTGCCCACGGGGCGGGGACTGAAGCGCCAGGAACCTGCTGCGCTAGTAATGATTCAGGCGGGACGGGACGCGAACGGGCTTCGAGGCGGCCGGTCGCCCGGCGGTCAGGAGACCCCGTGCTTGGCGCACGGGGTTTTGAGGGCGGGTCACGCAACAGCACCCGCGGCGGGTGGCGGGCTGGTTTTTCTGTCAGAACCGGCCCGGGCGGCGGCTAGGTCTTTGCGTACAGGGAGATTCGAAAGCAGTCACCAGCCAACTGAAAGGAGCATGAAATGCTGACGACCCTGACGACGATGAGGATCAAGCGCGGCCTGGCGGGGATGCTGATGGGCGGATCGATGTTCGGCCTGCTGGGCGGCGAGGTGGGCGGCTGCGGCCAGACGGCCGGGGCGTTCCTGCGCGGCGTGGAGCTGGGCTACGAGATGGAGACGGGCGAGTCGCTGCTGGGCCAGGAGGAAGAGCTGTACTACGACGAGTTCGAGACCGACGAGACGATGTGGCTGGGCGGGTGGTGGTAGACCGGCCCGCGAGAGGGTAAGGCGGCAAGGGCGGACGGTTGGGCAGACCGTCCGCCCTGCGGCTGCGCGCGGGGGGGCGGCGAGGTGGGCATTGCGCGTTGGCATGAGACCCGCCGGTTGGCGCTGGGGGCGGTGGGTGCGGTCGCATTGAGCAGTGCCTGCCGCACGCTTTCAGCGTGCCGCGCGTGGGGGCGGGGTGACCCAGGGCGTCGCTCGCTGCGCTCGCTCGCCCTGGGCTATCCTGCCGGGCACCTTCGGTGCGGCCGGCGGCGGAGTGGGTTTGGCCCGTTGGAGCTGTGAGCCGGGGTGAAGGCGCCACGGACGACGTGGAGGGGGCGGGCGATGCGGCGCGTGGCGCGCGGGCGAGTGACCCGCCGCTTGGCGCGGCGGGTTCTGATTCGTGCGCCCGGTGAACGCTTGGCGTCCGGCGGCAAAGAGAATCTTTGCCGTACCTTGTTCGCGCGGACGCGGGTTCACGGGCAAGCTGCGCTTGCCCATGCCGCCCGGCGCGGCGCGCGGGCGAGTGACCCGCCGCTTGGCGCGGCGGGTTCTGATTCGTGCGCCCGGTGAACGCTTGGCGTCCGGCGGCAAAGAGAATCTTTGCCGTACCTTGTTCGCGCGGACGCGGGTTCACGGGCAAGCTGCGCTTGCCCATGCCGCCCGGCGCGGCGCGCGGGCGAGTGACCCGCCGCTTGGCGCGGCGGGTTCTGATGGCGGCGGACGGCGAGTGGAGATTGCGCGGCGTCAGCCCTGGAGGCTGAGTGTGGAGGGGATTTCTGAAGCGTGGCTGCCCAACGCAGGGCGGCCCGGCGGCTGGTTGGCAGACGCAAGGCTGCCCGAGGCGTGGCGATCCGACGCGTGGCTGTCCGGGGTGGCCGGGGCGGAGGCGGCCGGCGCGGTGGCGGGCGGGCCGGCCAGCTCGCGCTGGATTTTCTCGATCAGCAGGACCCAGGTTTCGCGCTGGTGGCGCAGGATTCGCAGGGCGTCGTCGACGGGTCCGGTTTCGCGCTGGATGCAGGCGTCGACCAGCCGGCGGTAGATGAAGTTGTAGAGCGAGGCCATCTGGTCGACGAGGGAGGGGTTGGCGTCGCGCTTCATGCCGTTGATCAGCTCGACCACGATCCGCTGGGCCCGCTCGAGGGCGTTGAAGGCCGGCTCGACCTGCCGGGCCGCGATCGCCTCGCGGGCGCGGGTGGAGAAGCGGATGGCCCCGTCGATCAGCATCAACTGAAGCTGCTCGCAACTGGCCGTCAGGACGGCGTTTTTGAGGTATTCCTGCGAAGCCTTGGTCATCGTCGTCATATCGAAAATATCGTCGCGCCGCGGGGGCAGCGTTAGTGACGTCGTTCGTTGTTACTGCATCGCGGCCCGCCGGCGTGGGAGAAGGGATTCTCGCACGAGCAGGTACGGGCGAGGACGCCCGCGCTGCCCGAGGAACGCGTGGCCGGATTTCCACTGCTCAAGAGCAGTGGCACCCGCGCGACAGGTCGGAGACCTGTCGCCCAGTGACCTGCCAGAGGCCGGTCCCCCATTCTCGAAGCAGGTACGGGCGAGGACGCCCGCGCCGGCCAGCGCCGCGCGATTCGCTCACCGGCTCAGACGCCGCCGGCGCCGCCGGCCAGGGCGGCGAGCTGGCCGAGCGCGGACTGCTGGCTCTGAAGCTCGGCCAGGGCCCGCTCCATCGCCAGGAACTGCGCCATCAGGCGGCTGCGCTTGCGGGCCAGCAGCACGTCGAGCTGCTCGATGCGGTCGGCCAGCAGCTCCTTCTGGTCGCCGAGGGCGTCGTTGCGGCGCGGGATCAGCCCTTCCTCCTCGGTGATGGCCTCCAGCTCCTCCTGCATCCAGACGGCCAGGCCGTTCTCTTCGTTGGTGAAGAACTCGACGACCGCCTGCGGGCTCTCCTCGAGCACCTGGCGGAACTTCTCCTCGTCGAAGCTGAGCTTGCCCTCCTCGAGCTTGATGCCGATCTCCGAGAGGCGCTGCATGCCGCCCGGGGCGTCCGGGACGCGGCCGGTGAAGAGGCGATAGACGCGGCTCTCCAGCGTGCGCAGCGTGCGATCGCCCAGCAGAATGCCGCGCTCCTGCGTTTCGGGATTGTACTTGCTGAGCTCCTGGATGCGGTCGACCAGGGCGTTGAAGGAGGTCACCACGCCGCCGAGCGAGGCGACGGTCGAGTCCAGGTCCTCGGTCACGTTGACGGTGACGGGCTCGTCGGAAACGGAATTCAGGTTGATTGTCAGGCCGGGGATGACGTCGGTGAGCGTGTTGCTGGCGCTGGTGATCAGGATGCCGGAGTTCGGATCGTTGCCGAGCAGCACGCGGGCGTCGGCGGCGCGGTTGAGCGTGGAGAAGTCCAGGCCGGTCGTGCCGCCGTCGATGATCACCTCACCGGCGGCGCCCTGGGCGGTGGAGGTGAGGCTGAGCCGATAGGGCCGCACGCCGGTTCCGTCGTTGAGGATCGAGGCCGAGACGAGCTGGCCGCGGTCGTTGATCCGCTGGACCACGTCCTCGAGCGTGTCGCTGCCGGAGATGTCCACTTTCACCTCCCACGAGCCGTCGATCCTGCCGTCGCCCGACTCGCCGAGGATGTTCAGGCCGCGGGCGGCCGTGCCGCCGTCTTCCTCGATCCTGACGGGCAGCGAGCCGCCGGCGGTGTCCTCGATGACGATTCCGTCGCCGGTGTCGTTGATGCGGGCGCGGATGCCGGCCTCGGACTCGTTGATCTCGCGGATGACCGACCCGAGCGTGTCGTCGACGGCCGTTGTCAAGTCGATGGAGTGCACGAGGCCGTTCGAGTCGGTGACGCGGAGCTTGCCGAGCGTCACGCCGCGGCCGTTGTTGAGCGTGCTGAGCTTTGTCGTCTCGGAGATGTACTGGCGCTGGAGGTTGACGCTGCGCAGGCTGGCGGCCGGCTGCGTCAGGCCGAGGTCTGCGGCGAAGGTTCCGCTGACGTCGGTGAGGGAGACCTGGGAGACGCCGTCGATGCTGTTGAGCGTCAGTCGGGTGCCGGTGGCGTCGTAGCCGGCCTCGATCTGGAGGTTGTTGGCGGCGGAGGCTTCGTTGATCAGATCGACGACGTCGCGGAGCGACTCGGCCTGGCTGAGGTCGACAGTGGCGGAGGCGCCGCCGGCGTTGATCTGGACGGTGCCGGCGGCAAAGCCGCGGCCGCCGTTGAGCGTCTTGAGCAGCACGGAATCGAGCGAGCCGAGGACGCGACCGCCACGGGCCTGCCCGGAGTAGGTCTCTTCCTGGAGGCCGAGATCAAACAGCGCGCCGGAGCCGGCGACGGCAGAGAGGTCGACTTCTTCGCCGCCGGCGTCAATGACGATGCGGGTGCCGTCGAGGCTGGCGGAGATGGAGCCGTCGTTGGCGTCGGCGAAGTTGATCGCGGCGAGCACGTCGCCGACGCGCTCGACCTTGAGCACGTCGCGGCCGCGGATGCGGCCGACCTCGGAATCGCCGTTGATGCCCAGGTCCTTGGCGGCGGAGCCGGTGAGGTCTTCGATCTTGAGGCGGCGCTCGGTGGAGCTGTCGGTGTAGCTGACGGTGAGTGAGCTGCCGGTGCGGGTGACGCTGACGCCGGGCACGGCCGCTTCGATGGCGGTGCGGATTTCGCCGATCGTGGTGAGCCCGGTCAGGTCGACTTCGACGGGCGTCTGGGAGCCTTCGCTGTCGTAGGTGGTGATCCTGATTCGGCCGAGGTCGGCGCCGGCGCCGTGGTTGAGCCGCTCGATGCGGGTGGTCTCGGAGAGCAGGTTGCTCAGGTCGACGGTCATGCCGTTGATGACGAAGTCGCCGCCGGCGCGGGCACGGCGGACGCCGTTGCCGTCGTTGAGGGCCGAGAGGGGCGTGCCGTCGCTGAGGTGCATGAGGGTGCGGCCGTCGAGCGCGCCGTTGCCGTCGTAGGTGTTTCCGGGGGCGAAGCCGAGGTCTGCGGCGGTGCGGCCGCCGTTGACTTCTTCGATGCGGATGGCGCCGCCGCTGCGCTCGCGGAGCTCGAGGCGGTCGTCGTGGACGGAGGCTTCGATGTTCAGGCCGGCGGCGTTGATGCGCTCGACGACCTCGGAGAGGGTGACGGCGTCGGCGATGTTGACGGTGGCGGTGCGGTTCTGGCCGTCGGTGAGCTTGAATGAGCCGCGGGCGACGCCGGCGTAGCCGTTGAGCACGTCGAGGCGGGTGCTGGAGTTCACGCGGGCGGCGGCGGACTCGAAGGAGAGGATGCCGGAGCCGAGCGCGGCGGAGGCGGAGTCGAAGCCGCGGCTGACCATCTGCTGGGTCGAGGCGAGCGAGCGCACGATGAAGTTATAGGAGCCGACGGCCGCGCCGGCGCCGCCGGAGACGCCGAGGACGTCGGGTGCGGTGGAGGAGACGTTTCGGGCGTTGAAGGCGGAGGGGGTTTTTAGCGCGGTGAGCTTGGAGAGCAGTCCGCTGACACGCGCAGAAAGGTCCAGCAGGGCCGTTCTTTGCGCGTCGATCTTGCCGATCCGGGTGGCCAGGAGCTGGCGCGGGCGCGACTCGATCGACATGAGCTGCTCGACGAGGGCGTTGATGTCGAGGCCGGAAATCAGGCCGATGCCGGAACTTATGGTGCCCATGGCGTCCTCCCGCCGGCGGCTGGAACCCTTGCGCCGGCCGCAGCGTGCGGCCGTCCGTTTGTATCGGCTCACAGATGGGCAACATCCATTCCAGCGGGCGCGGGGGCGAGTTTTTCCGGCCGCGCCCCTCGGGCGAGAGAGAAGAGGAGGAGTGCAGGAGAGGCGCTTGCCACCCGGCCGTCGGGTGCGAGATGGGAATCTCGCACCAGGACCACACGATCGGGGTGATCGCCATTCTGGATGAGAATGCGGTGCGGGTTTGGCCCGCTTGTGCCGTGATCCGGGACGAAGGCCCCACGGACGACGTGGAAGAACTCGCTTTCCGGTGGCTTCTAGCCACCGGCTACGGTCGTTAGCCCTGACGGGCAAGGGGGCGACAGGTCGGAGACCTGTCGCCCATTGACCGGTCAGAGACCGGTCCCCCAAAGGGTGGCAAGGGCAAGCGCAGCTTGCCCGTGATGATCACGACCGGTCAGAGACCGGTCCCCCAAAGGGTGGCATGGGCAAGCGCAGCTTGCCCGTGATGATCACGACCGGTCAGAGACCGGTCCCCCAATCTGAGAGCAGCAAGTAGAATGTCCGCCGGCCATGAAGATCGACCTGCATACGCACATATTGCCGGAGCGGTGGCCGGACTGGTCGGAGCGGTTCGGCTACGAGGGATTCGTGCGGCTGGAGCATCACGAGCCGTGCCGGGCGCGGATGATGATCGGGGAGCGGCTGTTTCGGGAGATCGACGAGAACTGCTGGCATGCGCCGCGGCGGATCGAGGAGTGCGACGCGGCGGGGGTGACGGTGCAGGTGCTCTCGACGGTGCCAGTGATGTTCAGCTACTGGGCCAGGCCGACGGACGGGCTGGAGATTGCGCGGTTTCTGAATGATCACGTCGCGGGCGTCGTGGGCGCGCATCCGCGGCGGTTTCTGGGGCTGGCGACGCTGCCGATGCAGGCGCCGGAGCTGGCGGCGCGGGAGCTGGAGCGGGCGGTGCGCGAGCTGAAGCTGTGCGGGGCGCAGATCGGCTCGCACGTGAACGGATGGAACCTGGATGATGAGCGCCTGCGGCCGGTGTTCGAGACAGCGGAGCGGCTGGGTGCGGCGATCTTCGTGCATCCGTGGGAGATGATCGGGCGGGACCGGATGAGCAAGTATTGGCTCCCGTGGCTGGTGGGGATGCCGGCGGAGACGTCGCTGGCGATCTGCTCGCTGATCTTCGGCGGGGTGATGGAGCGGTATCCGCGACTGCGGATCGGTTTTGCGCACGGGGGCGGGGCGTTTCCGGGGACGATCGGGCGGATCGAGCATGGTTTTCGGGTGCGGCCGGATTTGTGCGCGGTGGATAATGCGGTGAATCCGCGGGCGTACCTGGCGCAGGGGGACGGGCGGCCGGCGCGGTTCTATGTGGACTCGCTGGTGCATGATGCGGATTCATTGCGGCTGCTGCTGAAACTGTTCGGCGCGGCGCGGGTGGCGCTGGGGAGCGACTATCCGTTTCCGCTGGGTGAGCAGCGGCCGGGGGCGCTGGTGGAGTCGATGGATGAGCTTTCCGTGGCGGTGCGCGAGCAGGTGCTGTGGCGGACGGGGCTGGAGTTTCTGGGGCGGGATGAGGGGGCGGTGAGATAGGGGGCGGGGCGCGCGGCGGCGCTGGCCATCGATGGCGGCGAGAGTGCGACAGGTCGGAGACCTGTCGCCCATCGACCGGCCGGAGGCCGGTCCCCCCGATCGACCGGCCGGAGGCCGGTCCCCCCGATCGACCGGCCGGAGACCTGTCGCCCATCGACCGGCCGGAGGCCGGTCCCCCAATCGACCGGCCGGAGGCCCGGCCGACGGGCGTGCGAGAAGGGATGCTCGCTCGAGCAGTTGGATGTCATGCGGCGCTTGCGCGGGCGGCCCGCGACCCCCGGTCCGCTCCTAACGGTCGCGGCTCGGATCATGGTGGCGGGGGCGAAATTGGGTTTTGGCGACGGGGCGGGTAGACTCTGGCCAGGGGTCGATTCGAACGCAGGGTGAACGTCGGGCCGGACGATTCGCAACCGCACAGCACGGCTCCTGCATATGGACGGGCGGAGGGCGACATGGCTGTGGACGATTCGACGCTGCTCGAGCAGGCCGGCCGGGGGGATGCGGCCGCGCTGCGAGAGCTGCTGGAGCGGTACGGGGGGCAGGTGCGCGAGCAGATCGGCGCGCGGATCGGGCCGCAGTGGCGGACGCTGATCGACGCCGACGACGTGATGCAGGTCACCTACCTGGAGGCCTTCCTGCACATCGAGCAGATCGCCGCCCGCGACGCGGCCGGCTTCGTCGCCTGGATGAGGCGGATCGCGGAGAACAACCTGCGCGACGCAATCAAGGAGCTGGAACGCAAGAAGCGGCCGCACCCGGCGCGGCGCGTGGCGGCGCCGGTGGGCGACGATTCGTACGTGGCGCTGGTGGAGATGCTGGGGATCACGTCGGCGACTCCGAGCCGGCAGGCGGCGACGCAGGAGACGAGCCACCTGATTCGCTCTGTTTTGCAGCAGATGCCGAAGGATTATAGGACAGTTATTCAGCTCTACGACCTGGAGGGGCGGGACATCGCGGATGTGGCGCGCGAGATGTCGCGCTCGCCGGGGGCGGTGCACATGTTGCGGGCGCGGGCGCATGACCGGCTGAGGGCGCTGCTGGGGTCGGCTTCGGATTTCTTCACGGATACGGCGTGAAGGCGGCCAGGGATTGGTCGCCTGCGTAGCAGGGGTTCTTGCGCGCCGGGGGCGCGGACGGTGAGCAGGTGACACGTGACAGGTGACAGGTGACAAGTGACAGGGGGGAACGTCGACCGGTCGGAGACTGGTCCCCCATGAGTCGGCTCGAGGAACGGCACGATGATGGACAGGGTTGAGAACGATCCGGCCGGGCGGGAAGACCAGCGGCCGCTGATCGACGACGCCTTCCGCCAGATCAAGGGGCTCAACCCGTCGACGGCGTCGACGGTGGCGCGTCACGTGCTGGAGGACGCGGGGTATCGGCGGCCGCTGCCGGTGGACGGGATTCCGGGGTACGACATTCTGGGGGAGATTCACGGGGGCGGGCAGGGGGTTGTCTACCGGGCAATGCAGCGGTCGACGGGCCGGATCGTGGCGCTGAAGGTGATGCGCGAGGGTCCGCTGGCGTCGCGGTCGGAGCGGCTGCGGTTCGAGCGCGAGGTGCAGGTGCTGGCGCAGCTCCGGCATCCGAACATCGTGGCGATTCACGACAGCGATTCGATCGAGGGCCGCTTCTTCTACGTGATGGACTACATCGACGGTCTGCCGCTGGACCAGTTCGTGTTCGGCTCGCGGCGGTCGATGCGGCAGGTGATCGAGCTGTTCGTGGATATCTGCGACGCGGTGAACGCGGCGCACCTGCGGGGGGTGATTCACCGGGACCTGAAGCCGTCGAACGTGCGCGTGGACGAGCGCGGGCATCCGTACGTGCTGGACTTCGGGCTGTCGAAGGTGGTGAGCGAGCACGACGAAGATGCCTCGAGCATGACGGTGACGGGGCAGTTCGTGGGCACGGCGCCGTGGGCGTCGCCGGAGCAGGCGGCGGGCGAAGTAAGCACGATCGATGTGCGGACGGACGTCTACTCGCTGGGCGTGCTGCTGTATCAGATGCTGACGGGGCGTTTTCCGTATGACGTGACGGGCTCGCCGGGGGAGGTGCTGGAGCGCATCCGGCACCTGGACCCGATGCCGCTGCGCAGTCTGCGGCGCGACATTCCGGCGGACGTGGAGACGATCATCCTCAAGGCGCTCCAGAAGGACCCGGCGCGGCGGTATCAGTCGGCGGGCGAGCTGGGGCGCGATTTGCAGCGGTATCTTGCGGGCGAGCCGATCGAAGCGCGGCGCGACTCGCTGCGGTACGTGCTGGCCAAGCAGTTTGCGCGGCACAAGCTGGCGGTGGGCGTGGCGGGAGCGTTCGCGGCGCTGGTGTTCGTGGGGCTGGGGGTTTCGCTGGTGCTGTGGCAGCAGGCGGTGCTGGCGCGCGATGCGGAGCGCGAGCAGGCGGAGGTGGCCCGGCGCAACGCGGAGCGGGCGGCGGTGGAGGCGCGGCGCGCGAGCGTGGTGGCGGGCTTTCTGGAGCAGATGCTGACGAGCGCCAATCCGATGCGGGGCGAGGGTCGCGAGGCGAAGGTGGTCGACGCGATCGACGCGGCGCGGGAGCGGATCGAGCGGGGCGAGCTGAGCGGTCAGCCGGAGCACGAGGCGACGCTGCGGCGGGTGCTGGGAGAGGCGTACGCGGGGCTGGGCGAGCTGGGCGCGGCGTCGGAGCAGTTGCGCAAGGGCGCGGAGACCTTCGCGCGCGTGCTGGGGCGCGAGAACGAGCAGACGATCCGCTGCGTGAATTCGCTCGGTGCGGTGCTGCGTGTCAACGGGGGCGAGGCGGAGGCGGAGTCGCTGCTGCGGGAGAACCTGGAGACCGCGCGGCGGGCGCTGGGCGCGGGGCACCTGATTACGGGCCAGGCGGCGGCGGAGCTGGCGTCGGTCCTGCGCGACGGCGGGCGGCTGGAGGAGTCGGAGGCGCTGATGCTGGAGGCGCTGGGGATCTTCCGCAAGGAGCTCGCGGCGGAGGACGCGGACCTGGCGTCGCTGATCAACAACCTGGCGATGCTGCGCGACAACCAGGGCCGCTACGAGGAGGCGGAGGAGCTGTACCGCGAGTCGCTGGAGTTGAACCGGCGGGCGGTGGGCGAGCGGCACGCGGCGACGGCGACGATCATGAGCAACCTGGCGGGGGTGCTCGTGGCGCGCGACAAGATGCAGGAGGCGGAAGGGCTTTATCTGAAGGCGCTCGATATTCTGCGCGAGGTGCACGGCCGGGATCATCCGAGCATCACCACGGCGCTGACGAACCTGGGGGTGCTCTACAACCGCCTGCAACGGTTCGACGAGGCGGAGCCGCTGCTGCGCGAGGCGATCGAACAGAACCGGCGGCGGCACGGCGAGCAGAGCGTCGCAGTCGCGACGGGGCTGAACAACCTGGCCATGCTGCTGTACGGCAAGGGGGACCTGGACGGCGCCGCGGCCAGCTTCGAAGAGGCCTTGAAGATCTTCGCCGGAGCCCACGGCGAGGACCATCCCACCGTGATCAGCGTGATGAACAACGTGGCGACGATCCGCATGGCCCGCGGGGACTTCGCCGGGGCGCGGCCGATGCTCGAGAAGCTGGTGCAGCTTCAGTTGCGGCGGGTCGGGCCAGAGCACCCGTCGGTGGCGCAGCTCGAATACAACCTGGCGCACGCGCTGGACCAGACGGGCGAGAAGGAGGCGGCCGAGGCGCTGTTCCGCACCGCGCTGGCCAAGCGGCGGGCGGCGCTGGGGGCGGACCATCAGGACGTGGCCGGGACGCTCAATGCGCTGGGCGACCTGCTGCGGCGGATGAAGCGGTATGACGAGGCCCGCGAGGTGCTGAACGAGGCGCTGCGGATGCGCGAAGCGAAGCTCGGCCGGCAGCACGCGCTGGTGGCGGACACGATCAACAACCTGGCGTGCGTCCGTTCGGATGAGGGCGATGCGGCCGGGGCGGAGCCTCTGTTCGCCGAGGCGGCGGAGATTGCGGAGCAGACGCTTCCGGCGGGGCACTGGCGGGTGGCGGCGTACCGGATGCAGCGGGCGTCGTGCCTGGGCAAGCTGGGGGCGTTCGAGGCGGGGGAGCCGGAGATGCTGGCGGCGTGCGCGGCGATGGAGAAGGCGCTCGGGGCGGAGCATCCGCACACTCAGCGGGCGTTTCGGTACGCGGCGGAGTTCTACGAGCGCTGGGAGCGGCCGGCGGAGGCGGCGGCGTGGCGGGCGCGGCTGTCGGGCGAAGCGGCTGAGGCGGGCGAGGCGGGCGGCGACGAGACACAGGCTCAGCGGGCGCCGTAAGCTGGGCGCATCGCGCGGCGCGGTTCGAAGCGGACCGCCTGCTTGCGGTGCGGAGCACGGCCACGCCCGGTTCGCGTGTTATCCGGCGCACCGCAAGCAGTGCGCCCGGCGAAGTTGGACCCGCGGTCCGCACGAGGCGGCACATGCTCCAGTCGTTCAACGAGAAGAATCGCGACCTGATCGTCAATATCAACGGCCGGCTCGTGCATCGCGACGAGGCGGGCGTCAGTCCGTTCGACTCGGCCGTGCAGGGCGGGGATGCGGTCTGGGAGGGGCTGCGGCTGTATGAGGGGCGGATTTTCAGGCTGCACGAGCATCTGGCGCGGCTGCGGGGGTCGGCCCGGGCGCTGGCGTTTGCGCAGTTTCCGGGCGATGAGCAGATCATCGCGGAGATTCGGCGGACGCTGGAGGCGAACGGGATGCGCGACGGGGTGCACATCCGGCTGACATTGACGCGGGGCGTGAAATACACGAGCGGGATGGACCCGCGGCTGAACACGGAGGGGCCGACGCTGATCGTTCTGGCGGAGCACAAGCCGCCGGTCTACGACAAGGGCGGGCTGCGGCTGATCACGAGCACGATGCGGCGGTTTCCGCCGGATTGCCTGGACCCGAAGATTCATCACTGCAACCTGATACAGTCGATTCTGGCGAAGATTCAGGCGAACCAGGCGGGGGCGGATGATGCGCTGATGCTCGATCTGCGCGGGTTCGTGGCGGAGACGAACGCGACGCACGTGTTCATCGTGGCGGGGGATGGCGAGGGCGGGGCGGCGGAGTTGCTGACGCCGTTTTGTCATGCGTGCCCGGAGGGGATTACGCGGGCGGTGGTGCTGGAGCTGTGCGCGGAGAAGGGGATTGCGTGCCGCGAGGCGGAGATTTCGTTGACGCAGGTGTACCGGGCGGCGGAGATGTTCTGCACGGGGACGATGGGCGAGCTGGCGGCGGTGGTGGAGGTGGACGGGCGGCGGATCGGGGACGGGCGGCCGGGGCCGCTGACGCGGCGGCTGAGCGAGCTGTTTGCGGGGAAGACGGGGGAAGAGGGGGTGCGGGTTGTTTGAGGGGGCGGCGCTGGGGCCTGATGGGGGAATGCGTGGGCGAAGTGCACTGCTCGCAGAGCGGTGGCACGCCGCGGGTGCGCGGGCTGTTGGACGCGTGCGCTCCCCGAATTGATCGGAACAGAGCCGCGACCGTGAGGAGCGGGCGCGTTTGAGAGTGTTTGCCGCGTCCGCCCCGGACACGCCGTGTCCGGGGCGAGCGCGCCGCAGCGCACGCACCTGAGGTCAACGCATCAGCGCCTGAAGTAGGTGGATGTCAACTGGCGCTTGCGCGGGCGGCGCGCCGCCCCCAGCCCGCTCCCTTACCAGGCTGTCGAAATACTCGATCTCGCGCTGTTCGAATACCGAGTTTGCCCATCGAACCCCGGGGGTCAGATGCGACGCCAGGCGATCGATGGGCTGTCGAAAAACGCCGGCGCGATTTTTTCGACAGCCCGTTACGGTCGCGGCTCGGAGCATGGCGTACGGGCGAGACGCCCGTACCACCCCGGATTCATACCGGCCAGACGCCCGTACCACCCCGGGTTCATACGGACGGGACGCCCGTACCACCCCGCACGCACGGATTACCTAGAGATTCTCGCGGATGAAATCGAGCGACAGCTCGCGCAGGTGCCGGGCGCCGCGGCCGATGCCGTGGCGGTCGAGCGGGTAGAGCATCAGCTCGAACTGCTTGCCGGCCCGCTGGAGGTGGTAGATGAACTCGATCGTGTTATGGACGTGCACGTTGTCGTCGATCATGCCGTGATAGATCAGCAGCTTGCCGTGCAGCTCCCCGGCCGCCTCGATGGCCGAGGAGAGCTTGTAGCCCTCGGGGTTGTTCTGCGGGCGGCGCATGTAGCGCTCGGTGTAGATCGTGTCGTAGAAGTGCCAGTCGGTCACGGGGAAAGCCGAGACTCCGACGCTAAACATTCGGCTGTGCGTCAGGGCGTAGGCGACCATGTATCCGCCGTAGCTGCCGCCGCTGATGCCGACGCGTTCGGGGTCGGCGTAGCCGCGCTCGATCAGCCAGCGGACGCCGTCCTCGATGTCGGCCAGCTCGGCCGCGCCGAGCCGCTGGTAGGCGTGCCAGGCGGAGAGCGCCCCGTTGTTGCTGGCCGAGCGCGGGTCGCACGACCAGACGATGATCCCCTCGCCGGCGAGCATCTGGTTGTAGAGGAAGCGCTGCCCGCCCCAACTGTCGGAGACGGTCGGCGCGGCCGGGCCGGCGTAGACGGGGCACCAGACGGGATAGCGGCGGCCGGGCTGGTAGTCGGGCGGGAGGATCAGCAGCGCGTTGAGCAGGTGGCCGTCGCGGGCGGGGATGCGCAGGAAGCGCGACTCGCCGAGCTCGAAGTCGCGCAGGCGGTCGACGGGGTTCTCACTGATGACGCGGACGAGATCCCCGTTGCCGGCCCGCAGCTCGACGCGCGGGGGGGTAAGCAGGTTGCTGAAGGTGTCGATGAACAGGCCGAGCCTGGGCTCGAAGCTGGTGCGGTGCGTGAAGCCGGGCTGGGTGAGCCGCACGGGCGGCCCGCCGGAGAGCGCGGCGCGGTAGGCGTGCGTCTGGATGGGGCTGTCGGCCGAGGCGCTGAAGTAGACCCGACCGGCGGCCAGGTCGGCCCCGTACAGATCGCGCACGTCCCAGTCGCCCTGCGTGACGCGGCGGATGAGGCGGCCGTCGCGGGCGTAGTGATAGATGTGCTGCCAGCCGTCGCGCTCGCTGCGCCAGAGGAAGGTGCCGTCGGGCAGCCAGTGCGGGTGGTCGATGACGTTGACCCAGGCGGGTGAGCGCTCGCGGACGAGGACGCGGACCGAGCCGGCCGCGGGGTCGGCCTCGCACAGGTCGAGCCAGGTCTGCTCGCGGTCCTGCACCTGAAAGATGACCTTGTGATCCGGCGACCAGGCGACGCGGACGATGAGAATCTCCGTATCGGCGTAGGCCGAGAGATCGGCCCAGCGGACGGGGCCGCCGGCGGCGGGAACGATGCCGAGGCGGACGGGCGGGTTGGGCTCGCCGGCCTTGGGGTAGTGCATGCGTTCGAGCCGCTGCGGCCGGGCGACATGATCGATGATCGTGTAGACGGGTACGCTGGATTCATCGAGCTGGAGGAAGGCGAGGTGCCGCTCGTCGTCGCTCCACCAGTAGGCCCGCCAGTTTCCGCGGCCGTAGACCTCTTCCTGATAGACCCAGTCGAGGATGCCGTTGAGGAGCGTGTCGCTGCCGTCGCGGGTGAGTTGAGCCTGCCGGCCGGAGGCGAGGTCGAGCGTGTGGAGGTCGTTTTTGTGTACGAAGCTGAGGCGGCGGCCGGTGGGGCTGAGGTCGATCTCCTGTGCGCCGCGGGGCAGTTCGACGGGGATCAGCTCGCGGTTGGCCGGGCGATAGACGAAGCGCCGGCCGCGGGCGCTGAGGAGCATGGCGCTGCGGTCGCGGGAGAATTCGCCGCCCTGGCGGGCGAGGCGCTGGGCCTGGTCGGCGTCGAGCTCGGCCTCGTCGATGAGCTTCTGTTCGAGTGCGGCGACGTCGTAGAAGGGCGTCGCCTCGTCGGTGAGCGCGTCGACGCGCTGGAGGATGCCGTCGCGGCGGTGGAGGAAGTGGCGGCCGTCGCCGAGCCAGGTCATGCCGGTGGCGTAGGAGCCGTCGAAGTCGACGCGGTCGGGGCCGTAGAGCACGTCTTCGGTGATGCGTTCGCGGGCGGGGGCAGTGGCCGGGGCGGTGTCGGTGGCCGGCTGGGTCTGGGCGTCCGGCGTCTGGGAATCCTGCGTCTCGGCGGGCTGGTTCTGCGCGGGTTGCGTTTCGGGGGGTGCGGGCTGTGTCTGCGGCGCGTCGTCGGCCGGCCGGGTGGCCGGGGCGGTCGCCGGCCGGGTTTCCTGAGCCGCGGCGGCGGGCGAGAGGGCCGGCGGGAGGCAGAGGATGAGCACGGCGGCCAGGTGGATTCGCCGGGCCGAAGACGCGAGAGCAGCGAGCATCGAGATTCGCCTCATGGGTTGGAAGGGTCGGTTGGTCAGGCCGCCGGGCCGCAGCCGCGCCGAGCGCGGCCCAGCGGAGCATCGTCAATCGAGCCGCGCCGTCACGGCTTGAGCAGCAGGTTGCGAGCGGCCGGGGCGCGAATCGCGTTGAGCATCTCCCGCAAGGGAGCGAACTGAACCGGTGTCATGTCGCGCGAGTCGACGCGGATGTTGCGGCGGACCGTGAGCTGATTCTCGCCGGCGGTGACTTCCTGCCGGGCGAATGTGCTGCCGTCTTCGAGGCCGGCGGCGGCGGGGGCGTGCGTGACGGTCCAGCCGGCCGGCCAGGAGATGACGAGGTCGAGCTGTTCTTCGAAGGGCGCCGCGAGGCGCACGTCCGCCTTGCGGCGGGCGGTGCCGAGCGGCATGGAGACTTCGGAGCGGTGCAGGCCGAGCTCGCCGAGGGTCAGGCGCCAGTTGCCGTCGAGCTTCGGCAGCGCGTCGGAGGTGACGTCGAGCTCGGCGCTGAAGGCATCGTCGCGCAGCGTCGTGGGCGTGTAGTCGGCGACCTCGGCGTCGGGCAGGACGAGGCGGACCAGCTCGGCGACGCGCTGCTTCTGGCGCTCGGCCGAATCGAGCCCGCCCGGGGCGGTGAAGACGCCGGAGACGCTGAGCGAGAGCTTTCCGGAGAGCTTGCCGTCGTCGCCGATCTTCACGGCGCCGCGGAGCGTGCAGAGGCTTTCGCCGGCCTTGGTGTAGGCCGGGAGGTGGATGCGGGCGATCTTGTCGTCCTGAAGATGGATGATGGTGCGGCCGGCCCAGCGCGCGTCGCGGCGAATGAGCCCGTGCTGCGGGTGCCAGATGCGCGCGTGGCCGGCGTCGTCGAAGAGGAAGACGTAGTCGTCGACGAGGGCATCCTGCGGGGCGGCCGGCTGCCAGACGTCGTCCGAAACGAGCAGCGCCGGCCGCAGGGCCACGCCGGCCGCACGGGCGAGGGCCAGCGAGAGCGCGGCGGTCTCCTCGGGCAGGCCGTAGCCGCTGGCGAAGGCTTCGTCGATGGAGCGCGGCATGAAGGGGCGATGCGACGGGCCGGCGCCGACGAAGTTGAAGCGGGCGGCGAGGCGGTCATGCAGGGCGGTGAGCTTGTCGGTGATGAGCGGCTGTGAGCCGGCCCACTCGCGGGCGCGCTCGCTGATGGCGGGCGTCTCGCGGGCGGCGGATTCGACGGCGGCGAGCCGCATGGCGACCCAGCGCTGCTCGTCGGGCAGGCTGCTGAACGAGAAGTGCATGCCGCGGACGGAGGCGGGCGGAGCGTGCGATTCCTCCGGGTTGGCCGGGAGCGGACCGAAGCGGTAGGTCCGCGTGGACATCCCGCGGTCGGTGGTCTCCGGCGGCTGACGAGAATCGGCGGCGGCCGCCTGTCCGCTGAGCGCAACGGCGAGCGGCCGGCCGGCGGGCAGGGTGAGCGTGATGACGCGCTCCCGGACGGGATAGGCGTGATCCAGGCGGGTGGTGGCGGAGAAGATGCGCTCGGACTCGCCGCGGCTGGTCACGCTGTAGGCGAGCTCGACCAGGCAGTCCGGCTCGAGGCCGCCCATGGTCAGGACGAGCTCGCGGATGTCGGCCAGGACGGGCCAGCCGGCCGTCGCGCCGGGCGAGACTTCGTTTCGCGCGTAGTCGGGGACTTCGACGACGCGGCCGTCGGCGGTGGTCGTTCGGGCCACGAGCACCTCGACCGTATCCGTCTGCTGGTTGAAGCGGATGCGCGGGTCGGCGAGGGCGCCGTAGGCGCGGTCGTTGTGGAGGCGGACGGTGCGCGACTCCTCGTAGACGATGGTGCCGTCGGAGTGGAGCGTCCAGGTCTCGTGCCACTTCTCGATGATCGCGTCGGGCGTGGGATCGTCCGCCGTCGCTGCGGCGGCGGGTCGATCCTGAGCCAAGAGCGGCGTCGCGCAGGCCAAGGCCGTGATCAGGCATGCGGTGCTCAGCGCTGCACGACGCCGGCTCGCCTCAACTACCATTTGCGATCCTCCGACAGACTTATTGACGTCGCGCACTGGCCGCCTCCGCTGCATCCACCTGGATCGTCAGATACTCGTCGCAGAGCGTATCGAACGCCTCGACCACCTCGCGGAAGTTCGCGTAGTCCCGGGGCTGGATCGTGCGGTGCTTCACGTCGAGCACGCATTCGTAGCTGATCTGCCGGCCGCTGCGGCTGGCGGAGAAGCGGAGCCCGGCGGCGGGGCCGTCGAGCTTGCGCTCCTTCGGCAGCTCGGCGATCGTCCAGCCGGCGGGCAGCTCGAGCGTTTCGCGCAGCTCGATCCGCCGCGTGGAGCGGAGGCGCATCGGCCAGGTGCGCTCCTTGGGGCCGGAGGCGCGGCCGATGTCGCCGGCGATCACGTCTTCGAGCGGGCGATGCAGCAGGGGCAGGCGGATGTAGCGGCGGTCTGCGTCCCCGAGGACGACGCCGCGGCTCTCGATGGTCGCCTCGACCGTGATGGGGCCGGAGAAATCGACGGCATCCATCGCGTGCAGGCGGGCGACGCGCGTGTCGGGCGAGAGGAAGCTGAGCCAGTCGTCGAAGAGGGCCGGGCGGTCGCCGGGGTGGCGGCCGGCCAGGGCGCGGCGGAGGGCGGTCTCCGGGGCGCCGACGGCCGTGAAAGTCAGCTCGCTGGTGACGCGGCCGTCGCCGGTGAGCACGGAGCGGGCCTGGTATGAGGCCGCGTTTTCCTCCGGGCCGCTGTAGGGCGAGACGCTGAGGGGCGCGCCCTCGGGCAGGCCGTAGACGACGTACTGGAGCTGCTCGGCGCTGGACCAGTTCTCGCGGCTCTTGGGCATCCAGGTTGGGTCGAGCAGTTGCAGCGAGCCGTCCCCAGACCGGTCGGAGACCGGTCCCCCGTGAGGCACAGACCGGTCGGAGACTGGTCCCCCATGAGACACAGACCGGTCGGAGACCGGTCCCCCATGAGGCACAGACCGGTCGGAGACCGGTCCCCCAGGGTCACGGTGCCGCACGCAGGCGACGGCGTGGTTGAACTGATCGGCCGGGATGGGTGCCACGTCGGTGCCGGCCTGGGTCATGACGATGTAGGCATCGAAGCCGGCCACGCGGAGCATGGCGACGAGCAGGCCGGCCTTGTCCTTGCAGACGCCGCCGCGGTCGCGGAAGGTCTCCTTGGCGTCGTGGGTGGTGAAGCCCTCGCAGGGGCCGCGGCTGGTGCCGACGTAGCGGATGTTCTCGGCGACCCAGTGATTGAGGGCGGTGATCTTCTCGGCGTCGGTGCGGCAGTCGGCGATGACTTCGGCGACCTTGGCGCGGATGTCGTCGTCGACCTCGAAGGCGTGCTCGTTCATCTCGTAGAACCAGCGGGCTTTCTTCTCCCAGTTCTCCAGCGTGGCGAGCACGAGCTTGCACTGCGTGTCGCGGGCGGAGGCCATGGACCGCTCGCGCTTGTAGGGGCGGATGTCGGACTTGGTGAAGCTGTAGACGAGGTGGTCGCCGTCGAAGGTGACGCTGGTTTGCAGCTCGCCGTTGTAGACCTCGAACTGAAGCGGCTTGTCGCGCGGGATGCGGACGGTGTAGCGCTTCTCGACGATCGGCGTGCCGGTCCAGAACTCGACCTCGTCGTACCAGTGGCCGGGCATGGGGGGCGTGAGCTGCGTGATGTCGGCCCCGCCGGAGGCGGCCGAGGCGCCCGACCCGCCGGACGCGAGATAGGCGACGTTGTAGCCGGTCTTGACGGAGATTGTCTCGATCGTGTCGCCGACCTCGAGCAGCGGGGTGGCAATGAGGATCTGATCGTTGGGCCAGAAGATGCCCCACTGCGGCGAGGGCTGGATGCGGGCGGACTCGAGCGGGACCTGCTCGAGCGTGCCGTCGGCGCGGTAGACGCGGACGGCCTCGACCCGCATGTGGTTGGTGGAGGGGTCGAAGGAGAAGCGCTGCACGGCCTGGCCGCGGATGGCGCCTTCCTTGAGAATCTTCGTGACGCGGCGGCTGCGGGCGGTGCCGATGCCGTCGTCGCGGACGGTGACGTCGGTCTCGTCCAGGACGATGACCGCGTCGGAGTCGTACTTGGAGGCGTCCAGGGCGGCGATCCGCCGGCGAGTGTCGTCGTCCGCCCACGACCAGGCCGCCAGGGCGAGACCGGCCGCGGCCAGAACCGCGAGCTGTCGAGGTGCCTTCATCACGAGTGGTCTCCTGCGAGTGGGAGAAGCGTGCCCGAACCCCGCGCTGATCAGGGACCTGCCGCGCGGGGCCGGACTGTCAGTATATCGGGAGCCGGCTGGTGGACCAATGCCGAAAGGCGTGGGAGATACGGTCGGGCACAGCCGCCCCCTTCCGGATGCGCGGGCTTCCCGCATCCAGCTCGCCGGTCCGTGAATCCGAGAGACGGGTGCTCACTCTGCCACGTTTCGTGCAGGTTGAAGAGTCCGCGCGGCGCGACGCACGCATCGGGCCCGAGCCGGGCCGCGCGATCCTGCCCCACGATCCACATGCGAGTCGCAGTGTTCCGGCGTCACACCCGTGAAGTGGCGGCACCCCGTCGGTGAACGGCCTCGCGCCGTCCGGATCAGCCCGGCGGAATCGACGACAGCGGGCTCAGTTGCACGATCGTTCCGATCGACGGCAGCGAGCCGTTCGTCCCGGTCGCGATGAAGAGCAGGTAGCGCCCCGGCGGGGCCTGAAAACCATGGGCCGGCGGTGCGACGCGGAGCGTGTCGGCATCGGTGACCGTGAAGCTCAGCTCCAGCGAGCGCTGGTTCTGGTCATACGAATGCGTGGCCGCGCCGAGCCGAATCAGGCGTACTTTGGTCACCTGGGCCGCACCCGGCGTATCCAGGTAGAACGCCTTATTGAAGATGATGTTGGCCGGGACGCTCGTGATCGCCGGCCGCGAGCCCTGGAAGAAGTACAGCGGCTTGAAGATCTGATACGTTCGCTGGTCCTCGGTCGACGCACCGGGAAACTGTCCGCCGGCCACGAACACCGATCCATCCGGCAGGAGCACCGCCGCGGAGTGATACTGGCGCGGCGTGGCCATCGGGGCCAGCGTCGTCCAGGCATCGGCCTGAGGGTCGTACACGTCCGCATCCAACACCACGTAGTCCGGCGTGCAGATACCCTGCCCCCCGGTCCGGAACTCGTTCCGCCCACGGCCAGGACTTTGCCGTCCGGCAGGGCGATCAGGTAGAAATGGAGGCGGCCGTGTGGCATCGCGGCCCGCTCGGTCCACTGCGCACCCAGCGGGGCTTCGGGATCGATCGTGAACACGCGGTTCGTGACTTCGCTCTGCTCGCACGCGGATCCCCGTTGCGCAGTCAATCCGCCGCCGGCTTTCATGATCCGGCAGGCGCCATTGACCTGGAACGCGAAGCAACCAAAACCCGTCCGGAACCGCTTTCAGCGACCCGCGTCGGACCGCTTCATCGCTTAACGGAGGGAGCGCTCCACGACTTGCAGCCGGCGCTCGGTTGTACACTTCGCTCAGCGCACGGCGTCCTGCTGGCTCGTTGCTCGCCTTCAGCGAACCGATCGATCCTCTGGCCATTCACATCGCAGCAGGCGTGGCTGAAGAGGTCCTTCGCCTGCGAAACCGAGTACACTCTGAAGCGCAGAGCCGTGCCCGAGGAGCGGACGTTCCAGGGACCAGGCCGGCGGTGCAGGCGGATGTGGGCAGCGCGCGATGGGTGAACTGTTCGAGCGGACGGTGGAGCGCTACGACGCACTGATCGACTGGCCGGCGCGGCTGGCGTTCGAGCGGCCGCTGTTCGAGCGGGTTTTTGCCCAGATCGGAGCGCGGCGCGTGCTGGATGCCGCCTGCGGCACCGGCCGGCACGCGGCCCGGTTTCACTCGTGGGGGCTGATCGTCGAGGGAGCGGACGCGAGTGCGGCGATGATCGAGCATTGCCAGAGGGAGTATGGCCAGCCGGCGGGGCTGATCTGGGTGGTGCGGCCGTTCGAGCAGCGGGCGCTGGCGGAGGGAGTCCCGGACGAGGAGCGATTCGACGCGGCCGTTTGCATCGGCAATTCGCTCTCGCTGGCGGCGGACATGGGGCAGGTGGAGCGTTCGCTGGGGGCGATGCTTTCGGCGCTGCGGCCGGGGGGCGTGCTGGTCGTGCAGGTGCTGAATCTGTGGCGTTTGGCGTCGGGGCCGATCGTGTGGCAGAAGAGTGTCCGGGCGCGGCTGGGCGGGAGCGAGGGGATCATCGTCAAGGGCGTGCACCGCTGCGGGGACGAGGGGTTCGTGGACGTCGTCGAGTTGACGCTGGCGGGCGACAAGGTCGAGCGCGCCGCGGAGAGCACGCGGTTGCTGGGGTTGCGGGCGGAGGCGCTCGAGGCGGCTGCGCGGCGGGGTGGTGCGGGGCGGGTGAGTTTTCTGGGCTCGTACCGGGGGGAGCCGTACGAGGCGTCGTCGAGTACGGATGTGTTGATGCTGGCGTATCGAGAGTAGCATTTCGGGAATACAACATCGCTGACTAAGGGGACGTGAAGTCGGCTCGCGCGCCGCGGCTCAGCGGGAGTTGCGGGGGGCGCGCGGAACAGAGCCGCGACCGTGAAGGAGCGGGCCAGGGGAGCGATCTATCCCGCGCACACGCGCCGAAACGCGATCAACTGAAGCCGGCAAGACGTTTCCGTGGATCGTTGTATGCAACATGTCGCGTGCGCGCGTAGGTGGATGTCACCTGGCGCTTGCGCGGGCAGCGCGCCATCCCCAGCCCGCTCCCTTACGGTCGCGGCTCGGATCATGGGCGCGGCTCGGTGCAGATGTGCGGGCGGGACGCCCGTGCTCCCCAAGAAGCGCGTGGCCGGAGCACTGCTCGCAGAGCAGTGGCACCCAGGCGTCAGAACCCGCCGCGCCAAGCGGCGGGTCAGTCGGTGATTAATGGACCCCGTGCTTGGCGCACGGGGTTCTGATTGCGGGCGGGACGCCCGTGCTCCCCAAGAAGCGCGTGGCCGGAGCACTGCTCGCAGAGCAGTGGCACCCAGGC
>CAZXUI010000008.1:3059-89712 GCA_964643885.1 uncultured Planctomycetales bacterium | reverse complement strand
CGCGGTAGCAGCGGATGTCGCGCAGGCGGGCGATGTTCTGCTGCACCTGGCGGCGGAGCTGACCCTCGACGACATAGTCGCGCTCGATGACCGAGGCGATCCGGGCGACCTCGTCCTCGGTCAGCTTGTTGGCCCGCAGGGTCGGGTCGATCCCGGCCTTGCCGAGAATCTCCAGGGCCCGGGCGTGGCCGATGCCGTAGATGTAGGTCAACGCCACGTCGATCCGCTTCTGACTCGGAACGTCGACGCCTGAAATACGCGGCATATCCGCATCCTCTCGTTCACAGGCCGCGGGCAGCGGCCCGCCGGCCGGCTTGCTATCCCTGACGCTGCTTGTGGCGCGGGTTCGTGCAGATCACCCGCACGACGCCCTTGCGCTTCACAATCTTGCAGTTCTCGCAGATCCGCTTGACGCTGCTGCGAACCTTCATCGTCGTCACCTCCCACACCGGCCGCACCGCGGCCGACGCTCGCCAGCCGCCGGCTACGGCGCGGTCAAGATCTCAAGCCCGGTCTCCGTGATCGCGACCGTGTGCTCGAAGTGGGCCGCCAGCGACCCGTCCTTCGTCACGATCGTCCACTGGTCCCGGTCGGCAAAGACGACCTCCGGCCGGCCGGCGGTGACCATCGGCTCGATCGCGAGCGTCATGCCCGGGACGAGCGAAAAATCGCTCGAGCGGCCGGAGCGCTCGACGTAGTTCGGCACCTTCGGCTCTTCGTGCATTTCGCGGCCGATGCCGTGGCCGACAAACTCCCGCACGACGCCAAAGCCGCGCTCCTCGACGAAGCGCTGCATGAGCCGGGCGACCTTGCTCCAACGGACGTGAGGGCGGGCGTGCTCGAGAGCCAAGTCGAGCGCGCCGCGTGTCACGTCCAGCAGCTCCTGCACCTTCGGGCCGACCTTGCCGACGGGCAGCGTTCGGGCGGAGTCACCGCAGTAGCCCCGCAGGCGGACGCCGCAATCGACACTGACGATGTCGCCCTCGGCCAGCGGGCGGTCGTTTGGAATCCCATGGACGACCTCGCCGTTCACCGACGAGCAGATGCTGGCCGGGAACGGGAAGCGGGCCTGGGGATTCCGCACACCCAGAAAGAGCGCCGTGGCGCCCTGTTCGCGGATCAGCCGGGCGGCCACCTGATCGAGCTCCGCGGTCGTCACGCCCGGTTTGACGATCGCCGCCAGCTCGTCGAGCACGCGGCTGACCAGCCGCCCCGCCTCGCGCATCAGCGCGATCTCGCGGGGAGACTTGATCACGATCTTTCCCGTGGCCGTACTCATCGCTCCGCGTCCGGCCCTGCGACGAGCCGAACCACGGCCGCCTCGACCTCGTCCGGCGGAGCACCCGCATCGACCGACACCAGCAAGCCTCGGTCGCGGTAAAACTCGATCAACGGCTCCGTCTCCCGCCGATACGTCGCAAGTCGCGTGACGACCACATCTTCGCGATCGTCGACGCGCTGTATCACCTGGCCACCGCAGGTCCGGCATCGGCCGTCCTCGGGCGGTGGAAAGAACCTCACATTATACAGCCGGCCGCATTGGCTGCAAATCCGCCGCCGGGCAATCCGCTCGACGATGGTCTCGTCGGCCACGTGGAAGTCGACGACGGCGTCGAGCCGGTGGCCGTCGGCGGCCAGGCCGGCCTCCAGCGCCTCGGCCTGCGGGACCGTCCGCGGGAAGCCGTCCAGGATGAAGCCGCGGCCGGGACCGATCTCGCGGATGGCCGCGAGCATGACGCCCGTGATCACGTCATCGGGCACGAGCTTGCCGGCGGAGACGTACTTTTCGGCCTGCCTGCCGACCTGCGAGCCCTTGCGAATCTCCTCCCGAAGCGTATCGCCGCTGGCAAGCGCCGCCAGGCCCAGCCGCTGGCTGAGCCGGGAGGCCTGAGTCCCCTTCCCGGCGCCGGGCGGCCCCAGGAAAACCAGCCGCCTGGAAACCATCAACGGGGCCCTTTGCCACGGCCTCCTGTTCCGGGCTCACCACCCAGGAACCCTTCGTAATTCCGCATGATCAGGTTCGCCTCGAGCCGGTGCATCAGGTCGAGCGCGACGCTGACGACGATCAGCAGACCGGTTCCGCCCAGGAACGCGGAGATTTCCCACGAGATGCCGAGCTGCGTGGCGACGATCGAGGGGATCACGGCGATCACGGCCAGGAAGCCGGCGCCGACGAAGGTCAGCCGCTCCATGACCGCCTCGAGGTAGTCGGCCGTGCGCTTGCCGGGCCGCAGACCGGGGATGAAGCTGCCCATGTCGCGCAGGTTGTCGGAGAGCTCCTTGGGCTTGAACTGCACCGAGACCCAGAAGTAGGCGAAGAGATAGACCATCGCGATGTAGGAGACTTCGTACAAGAAGCGGCCGGGGGCGAAGGCTTCGTAGAGGAAGACCCAGACGGAGATCGGCCACCAGTTGCCGGAGACGGTCAGGTTCAGCAGCCAGCTCGGCAGCAGCAGGAAGGAGCTGGCGAAGATGATGGGCATGACGCCGCCGTGATTGAGCTTGAGCGGCAGGTAGTGCCGGGCGCCGCCGACCATGCGGCGGCCGCGGGTCTGCTTGGCCTGCTGAATGGGGATGCGGCGCTGGGCTTGCGTGATCAGGATCGCGGCCGCGACGACGGCGACGAAGGAGATGATCAGAAAGAGGATCTTCTCCGGTCCCATGTTGCCGCCGGTGCCCGCGCCCTGAAGGTCGAGGTTCTGGAAGACGTCGATGAAGACGTTGGGCAGGCGGGCGACGATGCCGGCCATGATGATCAGGCTGATGCCGTTGCCGATGCCGTATTCGTCGATCTGCTCGCCGATCCACATGAGAATGAGCGTGCCGACCATGAGGCCGGAGATGCACATGACGCCGAAGCTGTATCCGCCGGCATAGTCGGGATAGACGAGGTCCTGGGCCGTCAGATATCGCAGCCAGAAGGCGGCCTGAACGAAGCAGAGCAGCACCGTGCCGTAGCGGGTGTACTCCATGATCTTGCGGCGGCCGCTCTCCCCCTCCTTGGCGATTTTCTCGAGCGAGGGAACGAGGGTGGTGAGAATCTGGAGGATGATCGAAGCGCTGATGTAGGGCATGATGCCCAGGCCGAAGATGGTGCTCTGGCCCAGGGCGCCGCCGGTGAACATCGCGAACAGCTCGGCGGCCTGCTCGGTCGCCCCGCCCCCGCCGCCGCCGGCGAAGTGACCGGCGAGCTTCTCCTGGTTGATGCCCGGCAGCGGCACGTAGAAGCCGATGCGATAGACGGCGAGCATCAACAGCGTAAAAAGGACCTTCTTGCGAAGGTCCGGGATTCGGAACACGTTGATGAATGCGGACAACATCGCTCGTCAGTCCTTACAGCGGGCAGACGCTACTGGGTCCGGGCGGACTTCTTCTTGGCCAGGCGCCCCACACCGGGCTCCCGCTTGCGCTTCTTGGCGCTGTTCCGCTTGGACTTGGCGCGGGCGGCCGAGTCGATCCGCTCGATCTGCTGAACGGCGCCGCCAGCCTTCTCGATCGCCTCGCGGGCACGGGCACTGAACGCATGCGCCTCGACCGTCAGCTTCTTGCTGAGCCGGCCGTCGCCCAGGATCTTGACCGGCGCGCCGCCGCCCTGCACGAGCCGCAGCTTCTGAAGCGCGGCAGGGTTGACCCGCTCGCCGTCGCTGAAAGCGGCCTCGAGATCGCTCAGATTGACCACCTCATAGGCGGTGCGGAAGTTCACGTTCGAAAAGCCGCGCTTGGGCATGCGGCGATAGAGCGGAATCTGGCCGCCTTCCTGCGTCTCGCGGCCGCCCCAGCCGGAGCGCGACTGCGCGCCCTTGTTGCCGCGGCCGCAGGTGCGGCCCAGGCCGCTGCTCTCGCCGCGGCCGACCCGCTTGCGGCGCTTGCGGGCGCCGGCCTGCGAGAGAATGTCGTTGATCATCATTGGGCGGCAACCTCCTTGCCCGCGGACGGCTGAGAGCCGTAGGACTTCTTCGGGCGGATGGGCCCGATCTTCACGCCGCGGAGCCGCTCGACGATCTCGCGCGTGCGCAGCCGCTTGAGGCCGTCCATCGTCGCCTTGACCAGGTTCTTGGGGCTGGTCGAGCCGTAGCACTTGGTGAGCACGTCCTTGATGCCGGCCAGCTCGAGCACGGCGCGGGCGGTCGACCCGGCGATGACGCCCGTCCCCTCGGCCGCAGGGATCAGCACGATGCGGCTGGCGCCGTAGCGGCCCATGACGCGGTGCGGAATGGTCGTACCGCGGAGCGGGACGGAGATCATTCGCCGGCGGCCCTGCTTGACGCCCTTCTCGACCGCGGGCGGAACCTCGTTCGCCTTGCCATAGCCGAAGCCGACGCGGCCGTGGCGATCCCCGACGACGACCAGAGCGCCGAACGAGAAGCGGCGGCCGCCCTTGACGACGGTCGCGCAGCGGTAGAGCTTGACGAGGACGTCGTCGACCTCGCGCTCCTGCGCTGCCGCTGCAATCTCTTTGTTTTCAACAGCCGTTGCCATGGCCACCCACTTGTCTGCCGGTTAGAACTTCAACCCCGCCTCGCGGAGGGCTTCCGCGAACGCCTTGACGCGGCCGTGATAGCGGCGGCCGCGGCGGTCAAAACACACTTTGTCGATTCCCAGCGCGCGGGCCCGCTCGCCCAGGAGCTTGCCGAGCGTCTTGGCGGCGGCGACGTTGCCGCCGTACGCGGCCTGGCCGCGGACGTCCTTGCTCATGGTCGACAGAGCACAGAGCGTGCGGCCGGCAAAATCGTCGATGATCTGGGCGTACAGATTCGCGTTGGAGCGCGAGAGGGCGACGCGGGGCCGACCCACCGTGCCGTTGACGCGCTTGCGGACGCGGAGCACGCGCCGCGCCTGTCGCTTGTTCTTGAGCAGAGTCTCACGCATTCGCCATCACCTCAACCACACACTGTCGGCCCGCGGCCGCGCATCAGCAACCACGGCCGGATCAACCACCGCCGGCGAAGACCTTTCCGGCCTTGCGGCGAATGCGCTCGCCCGCATAACGGATGCCCTTGCCCTTGTAGGGCTCGGGCTTGCGGAGCTTGCGGATCTCCGCCGCGAGCTGGCCCACCGCCTGCTTGTCGATTCCGGAGATCGTGAACTTGGCCGGCTCGTTCTCGCCACGCGCGGCCTGCACCTCGACGGTCACCTTGATCCCCTGGGGGATCGGAATCACGAACTGGGCCGGCCGGCCGACGCCGCGGCCCATGTAGCCGACGTTCAGGAGCAGATTGCCCCCCTCGACACGGACGGAGTAGCCGGTGCCGTAGACTTCGAGCTGAATCTGGTAGCCCTGCTGCACGCCGTGCACCATGTTGGCCAGCAGCGCGCGGCTGAGGCCGTGCAGGGCGCGGTTCCGCTTCTGGTCGTCCGGGCGGCGAACGACGAGCGCGCCGCCGTCGACGCCCACGTCGATCGGCGCGGGAACGGACCACGAGAGCGAGCCTTTGGGCCCGGAGACGGTCACCGTGCGGCCGGCGACGTCAGCCTTGACGCCGGAAGGCAGCGGGACGGGTTTTTTTCCAATCCGCGACATACGATCTCACCACACCTTGCAGAGCAGCTCGCCGCCGATGCGGCGCTTGCGGGCGACGCGGTCACTGACGACGCCGTGGCTGGTCGAAATAATCGTGATACCCAGGCCGTCGAGCACCCAGGAGAGCTCGTCGAAGCCGCGATAGACGCGGCCGCCGGGGCGGCTGACGCGCTGGAGGTCCTGGAGCACGCGCTCGCCGCGGTCGCCGTACTTGAGCTCGAGCCGCAGCTCGCCCTGGTTGCCATCCTCGATGACCGAGAAGCCGTTGATGTAGCCCTCGTCCCGGAGCACTTCGGCGATGCCGGTGCACACCTTGCTGCGCTTGACGTTGACGTGCTTGCGGCCGACGCGGTTGGCGTTGCGGATGCGCGTCAGCATGTCGGCGATCGGATCGCTGGTTGCCATGTCGACTCGCTCTCCTACCAACTGGCCTTGCGGACGCCGGGGATCAGGCCCTGGCTGGCCAGTTTCCGAAAACAGATCCGGCAGACGCGGAACTTTCGATAAATCGCCTTGGGCCGGCCGCACAACTCGCAACGGGTGTAGGCCCGCACGGCGTATTTGGGTTTCTTCTTGGCCTTCAGACGCAGACAAAGCCGAGCCATCGTCACACCCTTAGTTTCGCAGCGGCATGCCCAGCAGCGACAGCAGCGAGCGCGCCTCGGCGTCGTTGCGGGCGGTCGTACAGATGGTGATGTTCATTCCCTGCTGATACGTCACCTTGTCCGGGTTGATCTCGGGGAAGACGCCGTACTCGCTCAGGCCCAGGCCGTAGTTGCCGCGGCCGTCGAACGAGTTGGGGTCGAGCCCGCGGAAGTCGCGCACGCGGGGGATCGCCAGCGAGATCAGCCGGTCGAGGAATTCGTACATGCGGGCTCCGCGGAGCGTGACCTTGAGCCCCACGTCCCAGCCCTCGCGCACCTTGAAGTTCGAGACGCTCTTGCGCGACTTGCAGACGACCGGCAACTGGCCGGTGATCGTCGCGAGGTGCTCGGTCGCCTCGGAGAAGCGCTTGTTCTCGCGGGCCTTGCCCTGCGACTCGGCCACCGCCTTGCCCAGACCGACCGAGACGACGATCTTGGTCAGCCGCGGGAGCGAGAGGAGATTGTCGCGGCCGAGCTCCTGCTTGAGCGCCGGCACCGCCTCTGATCTGTATTTTTCGAGCAACCTGGCCATCGCTTACTTCCTGCCGCCGGGCGCCGCCTGGGCCCGGGTCACTTCGCTGATCGTCGCGCCGTCGAGCGCGACGCGCTGCTTGCCAACGACGCGGCCGCTGCCGTCGGTCTTGACCGGGAAACGCACGCGGGTCGGGCGGTCGCTGCGCGGGTTGAGCGGCATCACGTTGGAGATGTGGATGGGGGCCTCCTTCTGGATGCGGCCGCCCTGGGGCAGGCGCTGGCTTTTGCGCATGTGCCGCCAGACCATGTTCACACCTTCGACGATGACGCGGTCCTTGTCCTTGAGGATGCGCAGCACCTTGCCGCGGGCACCCTTGTGGTTGCCGGCGATGACCTCGACGATGTCGTCCTTGCGGATGCGGGCTGCCATCGCTACCAGACCTCCTCCGCCAGCGAGACGATCTTGGTGAACTGCTTCTCACGCAGCTCGCGGGCCACGGCCCCGAAGACACGCGTGCCCTTGGGGTTGTTCTCGGCGTCGATGATGACGGCCGCATTGCTGTCGAAGCGGACGTAGCTGCCGTCCTTGCGGCGCGTCGGATACTTCGTGCGGACGACGACGGCCCGGACCTTGTCGCCCTTCTTGTAGTCCGAGCTGGGCAGGGCCGACTTGACCGAGCAGACGAGGATGTCGCCGACGCCGCCGGTCCGCAGGCGGCGCTTGCCCTTGCCCGATGCGCCGCCCTTGAGCACCTGGATGCACATCAGGTCCTTGGCGCCGGTGTTGTCCGCCGCATCCAACCACGTGTATTGCGTGATCATGCCTCGGCCCCCACCTGCCTGGGCGCGCGGGCCACAATGCGGACCAGCCGCCAGCACTTGGTCTTGCTGAGCGGGCGGCACTCGGTCACCTCGACGCGGTCGCCGCGCTTCGCCTCGTTTTTCTCGTCGTGGGCGTGCAGCACGGTGCGGCGGCGCAGATACTTGCCGTACTTGCTGTGCCGCACGCTGTAGTCGACCTCGACGCGGATCGTCTTGTTGCGGACGTCCGACGTCACCACGCCGATGCGCGACGTGCGCTTGCCGCGCGCCGGCTTGGCCGTTTCGTGCTGGGTTTGCTCAGCCGTCATCTCTCGTTCCCGTCGTCGGCCGCAACCGCTGCGGCCGGAGTTATCGGTTCCTCTCGTGCGCGTCGCCGCGGCCGACCGGACCAGCGGAGCGTCCGCCTAGCGGCGGGCGGCCCGGGCGGTCAGGTGGGCCTGGTGCTGCTCCACGTTCGTCTCGCCGCGCTGCCGCAGGACGGTCAGCACACGGGCGATGTCCTTGCGGGTCTGCCCGAGCTGCATCGGATTCTCGAGCTTCTCGGTGACCGCCTGCGAGCGCAGCTCGAAGTGGTGGCGGCGCAGCCGCTCCAGCTCGTGGTGCAGCTCCTCGGTCTTCATCGCGCGAATCTGCTCGGTATTCATCGCCCGCAACCTCTGTCTGCGCTCAAGTCCTACAGCTCGTGCCGCCGCGTCACGAAGCGGCAGCGGACCGGCATCTTGTGGGCCACGCGCAGCAGCGCCTGGCGGGCCACGTCCTCGGCCACGCCGCCGCCGATCTCGTACATGACCGTGCCGGGCTTGACGATCGCCGCCCAGACGTCCACCTCGCCCTTGCCCTTGCCCATGCGCGTCTCGAGCGGCTTTTTCGAGATCGGCTTGTGCGGGAAGATGCGGATGTAGACGCGGCCCTCACGCTGGAGAAAGTGCGACGCGGCCACGCGGCCCGCCTCGATATGGCGGGAGGTGACCCGGCCGGGCTCGAGCGACTGCAAACCAAATTCGCCGTACGAAACGGTGTTGCCACGCGTCGCATTGCCGCGGATGCGTCCTTTCTGTGCCTTGCGCCACTTGACGCGCTTGGGCATGTTGCCGGCCATCTCGCGCTCTCCCTACGCTCTTTCCCGCGGCCCGGCCACCGGGCAGCGATCAACCCGCGCCGCTCAGCGACGCGCCCGGCGGCGGAAACGGCCCTCGGGCTTCGGCCCGACCGTTATCTCTTCGCCGTACATTCCCAGATAGATCCACACCTTGATGCCGATCACGCCGACGGTGGTGACCGCCTCGCTGACGGCGTAGTCCACGTTCGCCTGGAGCGTCTGGAGCGGGATCGAGCCGAGCATCTGCGTCTCGGTCCGCGCCATTTCCGCACCGCCCAGGCGGCCGGAGCAGATGATCTTCACGCCCCGCGCGCCGGCGGCCATGGACGACTCGCAGCGCTGCTTCATCACCCGGCGGAAGCTGGTTCGCTTCTTGAGCTGCTCGGCGATGCTCTGGCCGACCAGCCGCGCGTCCAGATCCGGGTGCTTGACCTCGACGATCGAGACGTTCACGCGCCGCTCGATCAGGTCCTCGAGCTTCTCGCGGAGCTTGTCGACCTCGGCGCCCTTGGCGCCGATGACGACGCCCGGGCGGGCCGTGTGCAGAATCACCTTCACCTCGTCACGGGTGCGCTCGATCTCGACCTTGGAGACGGCGGCGAAGGGCGGCTTGCGGTTCAGCTCCTGGTCGACGAAGCGGCGGATCTTGGCGTCCTCGACCAGAAAGTGGCCGAAGGCGGACTTCGGTGCGTACCAGCGCGAGCGCCACCCTTCGGTGACGCCGACGCGGAACCCGATTGGATTGCACTTCTGACCCACGCGTCAATCCCTCTCGTCGACGACCACGGTGATGTGGCTCGTGCCCTTGTGAATCGGGTGCGCCCGGCCGCGGTCCTTGGGCTGCCAGCGCTTGATGATCGGGCCGGGATCGACCCGGGCCTCGGTCACGAACAGCCGGCTCATGGACGCCTCCTGCTCGTTGGCGTTGGCCATCGCGCTGCGCAGCACGCGCTGCACGTAGTAGGCGGCCCGCTTGGGGGTGAAGCGCAGCAGCTCCGCCGCCTCGTTGCAGTCGCGGCCGCGGATCAGATCGACCACGAGCCGCGCCTTGCGAGGCGAGATGCGGGCGTATCTGTGTATCGCTCTCCAGGCCATAGCTTTCCTGAGCCCCTTACTTCTTGACCTCACGCGTCGAGTGACTGCGGAAGTGGCGGGTCGGCGCGAACTCGCCGAGCTTGTGACCCACCATGTCCTCCGTCACGTACACGCGGATGAAGGTCTTGCCGTTGTACACGTCGAAGTTCTGGCCGACGAATTCGGGCACGATCGTGCAGGCCCGCTTCCACACCTTGATCGGCGTGCCCGAGCCGGAATCGCGCGCCGCGACGACGCGCCGGAAGAGGCGCTCGTCAACGAATGGACCTTTCTTGAGACTACGCGACATCTCGCCGTTCCCCGATCTCTACTTGCGCCGCTTGAGCGACACGATCCCGTAACGAACACTGCGACGCCGACGGATGATGAACCGGTTCGAACGCGCCCGCGGGTTGCGGGTGCGGCCGCCCTTGGCGAGCTGGCCCCAGGGCGAGCAGGGATGGCGGCCGCCGTTGCTGCGGCCCTCGCCGCCGCCCATCGGGTGGTCGATCGGGTTCATCGCCTTGCCGCGGACGTGCGGCCGGCGGCCCAGGTGGCGGCTGCGGCCGGCCTTGCCCAGGCGGACGTTCTGGTGATCCAGGTTTCCGAGCTGGCCGATGGTGGCGCGGCACTCGATCCGCACGCGGCGCATTTCGCCGGAAGGCAGCGCGATGGTCGCCCAGTCGCCTTCCTTGGCCATCAGGCGGGCGACGTTGCCGGCGCTGCGGACGAGCTTGCCGCCCTGGCCGGGCTGCAACTCGATGTTGTGAATGTCCATGCCGACCGGGACGGCCGAGAGCGGCATGGCGTTGCCGATCTGCGGCTCGACCTGGGCGCCGCTCTCGACGGTCGCGCCCGCCTTGAGTCCGAGCGGGGCGAGGATGTAGCGCTTCTCGCCGGTCTTGTACTGGACCAGGGCGATATGGCAGGAGCGGTTGGGGTCGTACTGAACTTCGAGGACCTTGGCGGGCACGTTGTCGAGGCTGCGCTTGAAGTCAATGATGCGGTAGAGCTTCTTGTTGCCGCCGCCGCGCCACCAGGAGGTGATCACGCCGTGATGGTTGCGCCCGCCGGTCTTGCGGCGCGGCTCCGTCAGCGACTTGACCGGGCGGTTCTTGTGCTTGTGCGTGATCTCGGCGTAGTCATTGACGCTCGAGAACCGCCGGCCCGGCGAGGTCTTGTTGTAGATCTTCACGCCCATCGATTCACCCTGCGCTGCGCCTAAAACAAGCTGATCGCCGAGCCCGGCTCGAGCGTGACGATCGCCTTCTTGGTCAATTCTCGCCCGCCGACGTGAAACCGGAAGCGGCGGGCCTTGCCCTGCTTGACGCAGGTTCGCACGCTCTGCACCTTCACGCCGTACACCTTCTCGACCGCGTCCCGGATCTGGGCCTTGTTCGCGCCGACCAGCACCTCGAAGCTGTAGGTGCCGCCGTGACGCTCGCTGGAGCGCTGCGACTGATGCGTGGACTTCTCGGTCACCAGCGGCCGGACGATCGTGTGGTAGACGTCCATTACGCACCTGCCTTCGGCTGCCTGGCGGCCGGCGACTTGCGGGCCGACAGCGAGGAGCGGAACACGTCGAACGCCTCGCGGGTGAAGACCAGCCGCGGGCGCGACAGCACGTGCAGCGCGTTGAGCTCGGCCACGTCGACGATCTCGGTGCGGGGGATGTTGCGGCCGCTCTTGTAGAGCGTCTCGTCGCGGCCGGCGGTGGTGAGCAGGCAGCCGCGGTCGACCTTGACGGCCTTGAGGAAGCCGGCGAAGCGCTTGGTCTTTGGGGCGTCGAACTTGAGCCCGTCGACGATCAGCACTTCGTTATCGCGAATCTTGGAGAGAACGGCCTGGTTGCGGGCGAGGCGGCGCATCTGCCTGGGCATGTCCTTGCCGAAGTCGCGCGGCTTGCGCGGGAAGGCCCGCCCGCCGCCGCGGCGAACCGGCTGGCGCACGGTGCCCATGCGGGCCCGGCCGGTGCCTTTCTGGCGATAGAGCTTGCGGGTGGAGCCCTCGACCTCGGCGCGGGTCTTCTGCGCGACGGTGCCCTGCCGGCGGTTGGCCTGGTACATGACCAGGGCCTGCTTGAGCAGGCGCAGATTGACCTCGCCGCCGAGCAGCGCCTCGTCGATCGACTCGCTGCCGACCGCCTGTCCTGTTTCGCTGTAGACCGGAACCTCTAACATCGTTCGTCCCACTTGCCTCAGGACCGCGTCTTGGACTGCCGCACGAAGACGTAGCCGCCGTTCGGCCCCGGAATGCTGCCGTGAATCAGCAGCACGTTGTTCTCAGTATCGACGCCCACGAGGGCCTGGCAGCGGGCGGTGCGGCGGCGGGCGCCCATGTGCCCGGCCATGCGCTTGCCCTTCTTGATCGCTCCGCTGGTGCCGCGGTTCTGGGCGCGGCTGGCGATGCTGCCCGGCGAGCGGTGCTTGCGCTCCGTGCCGTGCGAGGCGGGCTGGCCGCCGAAGCCCCAGCGGCGCATGCCGCCCTGAAAGCCCTTGCCCTTGCTCGTGCCGACGACGTCGACGTACTTGACGCCGGCCTGCTCGAACAGCTCGACGGTCACCAGGTCGCCGACGCTCTTGTCCGGCGCTTCGCTCAGCCGCACTTCGCGGATGAAGCGCTTGGGCGCCGTCTTGGCCTTGCGGGCGTGGTTGATCTGCGCCAGGCTGGTGCGGTGCGGCTTGACGTCGTCGAAGCCCAGCTGGATCGCCGGATACCCGTCCTTGCCATCCGCGGTCTTGACCTGGAGCACGACGCACGGACCCGCCTGCACGATCGTGACCGGCACGCGGGTGCCGCTCTGATCGAAGATCTGCGTCATGCCGATCTTCTTGCCGAGGATGGCCGGAATCATCGGTCGAAACTCCCAGCCGACGCGCACGGCGCAAAACGGCACCGGCGGCGGCAACCTCTCTTCCCGGACCTGCGGCCGCTACGGGCGGCTCAGGCCTTGATCTTGACGAATACGCCCGCGGGTACGACCAGACGATTGAGGGCCTCGACCGTCCGTGCCGTGGGTTCGAAGATGTCGATGACACGCTTGTGCGTGCGCATCTCGAACTGCTCGCGGGACTTCTTGTCTACGTGCGGCGACCGGAGAACCGTGTAACGCTCGATGCGAGTCGGCAGCGGAATCGGTCCGCGCACTTTCGCGCTCGTGCGCTTGGCCTGATCGACGATCTCGACCGCTGATGCGTCCAGCGCCCGATGATCGTACGCTTCCATCCGAATGCGAATCCGCTCACCCGCCATCGCCTGGTACCCTGTCGTTTCGCCACCCTTCGCCCGGGCGCGACACTCGTGCCCACGCCGTAGAGCGAGACACGCTAGGATACTGATGCGGCGACCGCCGTCAAGCCGGACTGGCCCTGTTTCAACAAAACCCCGCCCCCGACCGCCCCAATGCGGGTCGCCCCCGCCCCGCCGCCCGCCAGCCCCTAACGATTCAGGAGCAGAACATAAACCGAATCCAGGTCCGTCACAGCTCCGCAGCCCGCCACCCCGACAGTAAAGACCAGCGGAGCTTCCGGAATCGGCTCGGCCGTCTCGACCCGCCCGAGCGTGAGCCAGACCGGGGGCGTCCCTCCGAGCCGGTACAGAACGTGTGTAAATCCTTTATCTAAAAGGTTTTCCGTTGCGTTGACGATCTCCATCCGCCCTTCGCCACGACCATAGAGGACCTGGTCCACATCGGAAACCTGCCAGGTGGCATCCGGGAGGGCCCGCGCCACGTGAACGCGAACGGGCCCGAACGCCCGGTCGCTGCATAGCCGCACGACGCTCGTAAACGGGCGGGTCTCGACGACCTGGCCGATGAGCCACCGCCGGAGCAGGGCGTTGGCGGAGCCGGACTCCAGCGTCTGCTTGCGCGGCAGGCCGGCCACCACCCAGTCCCCCACGCGGACATTGCTGAACGTGCCCTTGGAGATCACCAGGGCGTCCCGGAGCGGCGACGGGTCGGCGGCGATCACCGTGGCCAGGACGATATGCGAGCTGGACTCGCGGAGCTGGCCGCGAAGGCCCGTCAGGGCGTCGACCTGCTGCTCGAGCTCGCTCAGAAGCTGCTGCTGGTGCAGGACCTGCCGGCGAAGCGCTTCGACCTGCCCGGCGAGCTGCTCGGCCGGGGGAAGTGCGTCGCCGGAGCCACGGACGGCGGCCCGGATCGCGTGCGTAGCCTGGGAAGCGAGCCACTGCATCCAGGCGATGGGCTGGAGGACGACGCCGGTCCAGGCAAGCCAGGCGGGCGGCACGCAAACCAGAACGGCCGACGCGATCATCAGCGTCACGAAGAGTCTGGGCTTGCGCGGTCGTCGATACCCGGTGGCCATGCGTTATCCCGGGTGGAGTCTGGCGGGCGCCGTGTCCGCGGGCAAGTCGGCCGCAGCGCGGCGGCTCGCGGCGCGGCTAGTACTCATCTTCGTCTGATTCGAGTGTCTGGTGCCACTCGTCGAGGTAGTCGAGGCATTCGCTGGTTCCGCGGGCTACGCAGGTGAGCGGGTCGTCGACGATGGTCACGTCGAGGCCGGTGGCCTTGGCGATGACCTGGTCGAGGCCGCGAAGCAGCGCCCCTCCGCCGGCCAGGTGGATGCCGTTGTCGACCAGGTCGGCCGCGAGCTCCGGCTCGACCTGCTCGAGCGTATGGAGGACGGCATCGACGATCGCGCCGGCCGGCTCCTTGAGCGCCTCGCGAACCTCCTCGGTCTTGACGATGGCTCGCCGCGGCAGGCCGCTGATCATGTCGCGACCCTTGACTTCCATCGAGCTCTCGTTTTCGAGCGGCGAGGCGGAGCCGATCTGGATTTTGACGTTCTCGGCGGTCTGCGGCCCGATCATCAGGTTGTAGGTGCGGCGCATGTAATTGATGATCGCCTCGTCCATGTCGTCGCCGGCGACGCGGAGCGAGGTGCAGATGGCGATGTCGGCCAGGCTCATGACGGCGACTTCGGTCGTGCCCCCGCCGATGTCGACGATCATCGAGGCGGTGGGATCGAAGATGGGCAGCTTGGCGCCGATGGCGGCGGCCTTGGGCTCGGGCACGAGATAGACGCGGCGGGCGCCGGCCCGCTCGGCCGAATTGTAGACGGCCCGCTTCTCGACGGCGGTGATGCCGGAGGGGACGGAGATGACGACGCGCGGGGCGGCGATGCCGCGGTTGCCGTGAACCTTCTTGATGAAGTAGCCGAGCATCGCCTCGGTGATGTCGAAGTCGGCGATGACGCCGTCCTTGAGCGGGCGGATGGCGGTGATGCTGCCGGGCGTGCGGCCGAGCATTTCCTTGGCGAGCAGGCCGACCGCCTTGCCGTGCTCAGTGTCGAGCACCTGGTTGGTGCCCTTGCGCACGGCGACGACGGAGGGCTCGTTGAGCACGATGCCCTCGCCTTTGACACAGACGAGCGTATTGCAGGTGCCCAGGTCGATTCCCATGTCGACGCTGAACAGACCCATCAAACGGCGGAGCAACACAGCAAGCTCCCATCCCTGGGCGCTGCGCCGGTCAAGCCCCAAGGGGCGCAACGGACGTGCAGGGGCTCGATCGTCCCCTCGCTCGATTCAGTCTGCCCGGAATCAGCTTCCACCCGGCGGAAGGATCGTTCCGAACAACGACTGCGCCTTGTAAGCCACGAAGATCGTCGCGATCAGCACGAAGAGGAACGCGATGAGCACGAGCACCGTGTACACGTCGTTCTCACCACCCGAGCGCGAACCCGGACCCGGCGTATTCATCATCGACATGGCAGCTCACCTGGTTCGATCACCCGGCAACCCAACAGACCGCGCCAAGAACTACTCGCGTGCGTAGACGACCTTGTCACCGGAACGGATTTCCCCGGCCGCCAGCGACGAGAGCCGTCCGCCCGCCTCCTTGGGCCGGACCGTCTCGATCGTCAGCTCGCCGAGATAGGCCGGACCGTCCGGACCGTCACGATACACCATCAGCGTCATGCCGACCACGACGCCCGACGACTCACCGATGTTGACCGACGCATAGGAGCCTTCCACATCGACCACCTGGCCGCGGACCTCACCGGCCACCGGCACCCGGGCCGCCACCGCGGCCTGGGAAACGGTCGGCGCCACGGCGGGGGCAGCCGGGCCGCCGGCCTGGGCGGCGGCGAGCCGCTGCTCGGCGGCGTAGAGCTTCTCCTGGAGGTTGCGGATCTGGTCGGTCAGGATGGTGCTGGTCGTGGTCAGGTCGAGCACGCGCGTGTTGAGCCGGGCGTTGCGCGACTGGAGGTCCATGTTCTGCGCGACCGTCGCCTGGTGCTGGGCCTGGAGCGACTTGAGCTCGCCCGTCTTGACATCCAGGATTTCCTGGAGCGTCGTGCGGCCGGCCTCGGCCGCGGCTTTCTCGTTCTGGGCCTGGGTGCGCTGGCTGCGCTCGCGGGCGACTTCCTCGTTGAGCCGCGTGATGCTGCGCTGGGCCTCTTCGAGCGCCCGGGTGCGCTCGGCGAGCGCGGCGTCCTTGAGGGCGAGGGCGGCCTGGGCGGCGGCCTGCTCCGACTGCTGGAGCGTGATGGCCGAATCGCGCTGCTGCTGATATTCGGCGGCAAGCTGCTTCCAGTTGTTCCACTGCGCCGCGGCGGCGATGAAGAGGCACGACACCGCAATCGACAGCACCGTGGTCAGAACGATCAGGACTTTGGTCATCGTGCTCACAAACGGACTCCTTGGAACTCCGGCCAGCACCTGACCTTAGGTTCCTGCCGCCGCGTGGGCAGGCCCCGGCAGGCCTGGCGGGCAGTCGCGCTCCCGCCATTTCGATGGTGCGGATTCTACGGTCGCCGGGCGAGGATGCAACCGCCAATTTACCGCCGCCGACCGTGCGCCAAACCCGTCGAGAAACCGGCCTGCGGTCCTTGCCGGCGGGTCGCCGGGCGGAGCGGAGCCCCGCGGGCGCGGTTGCCAACGGCGCGACGGTGCCGATAGCCTATCCGTATGGAGTTGTCCGTCACACTGATCGAGCCCCACAAGCGGGCCGAGCTCTTCGGCGTGGGGGACCGCAATCTCCGCAGGATCCGCGAGGCTTTCGGGGTCCAGCTTCAGGCCCGCAGCTCCATCATCCGCGTGGTCGGCGAACCGGCCGACGTCGCCCGCGGGGCGGCCGCGGTCGAGCGGCTCCAGGAACTGCTCCGCGGTCGCGACTATCTCGAGGACGCCGACGTCGAGCAGGCCATCGCCGAGCTGGACCAGTCCGACGCCTCGGGCCCCTCCGACACGATCCGCGTCTTTTCGCGCGAGCCGATCTCCGCCCGCACCGAAGGCCAGCGCGCCTACGTCCGCGCGATGCTCGAGAACGACCTGGTCATCTGCATGGGGCCGGCCGGGACGGGAAAGACCTACCTGGCCGTCGCGGTCGCCGTGCATCTGCTCAAGAGCGGGCGGGCCAAGCGGATCGTGCTCGTGCGACCGGCGGTCGAGGCGGGCGAGAAGCTCGGCTTTCTGCCGGGCGACTTGCAGCAGAAGGTGAACCCGTATCTGCGGCCGCTGTTCGACGCGATGCACGACATGATGACCTACGACCAGCTCAAGCGGTTCATGGTCAGCGACATCATCGAGGTGATCCCGCTGGCGTATATGCGCGGCCGGACGCTGAATCACGCGGTGATCATTCTCGACGAGGCCCAGAATGCGACGCCGTCGCAGATGCTGATGTTCCTGACTCGGCTGGGCCACGACAGCAAGATGATCGTGACCGGCGACGACAGCCAGGTGGACCTGGACGAGCGGCAGAGCTCGGGGCTGGTGGACGCGGCCGGGCGGCTGCGGGGCTGCGGCGGCGTGGCGGTGCTGCGGCTGGTGGAGAAGGACATCGTCCGGCACCGCCTGGTACAGGAGATCGTGACGCGCTATGCCGACCTGAACCGGCGGCGCGACTCGGCCTTGCGGCGCGACGGTGAAGCGGGTGCGCCGAGCGCTGCGGCGGAGGGGCGCGGCGGGCGTGAGGCCGATCCCTCCGTGCAGGCCGGCCCGCGGACGGCAGGGCCGTAGCCGTGTGGCTCTTCGGCAAGCGCACAGCCCGGCAGCGAGAGATCCGCCGCACGCGGACCGAGCGCGAGGGTGTGTGGTACCGCCGCCTGCTAGGGCGGTTCGAGGCCTGGTCGCTGACGCTGACGGGCGTCGCCGTCGTCGTCTCGTCGGTGATCATCAATCTGGGCGGCGAGCCGCTCTCGGTCCGCAGCGGCCAGACGCTCGCGCGGGCGATCGCCAGCCGGGTCGAGTTCCAGCTCGTCGACGAGCGGCAGACGGCGCTGATGCGCGACCGGGCCCGCGAGAGCGCCCCCTACTACTACGTTCTGGACGTGTCGCTGCTGGACGGCATTCGCGGGCGGCTGCTGAGCGCGCTGACGCTGGCGCAGACGCACGCGGCCGACGGGGAGGCGCTCAAGCGGGCGGCGGCGGAGAGCCGCCTCTCGCTGGATGACGCGGCGATCGACGAGCTGGTGCGGATCGCCGGCCAGCCGGAGTCGGAGCAGTTCCGCCGGCAGGTGGACCAGGTCGTCCGCACGCTCGTGTCGACGCCGCTGGTGGAATACTCTGAGCGCGTCGGCCAGCGGCTGGCGGTCGAGGCGATGCTGATCGACCCGCGGGGCGAGTCGGAGCGGGTGATCCCGGTTCCCGTCAACCGCCTGCGGTTCAACAACAACGTCGAGAACGTCAACGAAGTGGCGGCGGAGGCGGCCCGGGCGATGTCGCAGCCGCTGCGCAGCGCCGTGGCGAACTCGCTGGCGGCATTGCTGACCGAAGGCGGTACCGTGCCGGCCCGGCCGATCTACCGCTTCAACATGGACCGCTCGACGCGGGCGCAGCAGGACGCGGTGGCACGGGTCGAGACGCAGATGCTGACCTACAAGCCGGGCGCGCTGCTGGCCGACGCCGGGCTGGTGGACGAGAAGGAAGTGGCCCTGCTGCGGGCGGAACGCGACGCGTTCGCGGAGGCGGAGCGGGAAGAGATCGGCGGGTGGCGCAAGCGGGTTCTGGCGGCGGCCGGCTACAGCGTGCTGGCGCTGCTGATCGTATTCGGGCTGTCGTCCTATCTGTCGCGCTATCAGCGGCGCGTCTTCAACAACCCGTTTCGCCAGACGGTGGCGACGTGCGTGCTGCTGCTGATGCTGGCGGCCGCGCGAACCGTGTCGGTCTGGACGGACGCCCCGCCGCACCTGGCGGTCGCGTTTCAGGGCTTCGCGGCGGCGATGCTGGCGATCGTGTACACGCGCGGGTCCGTTTTCGCGATCTGCGCGGCCTTGGCGCTGCTGATCACGCTGGCGACGCGGCAGGACGTTTCCTTCGCCGTCGTCCTGATCGCCGTGTCGGGGACGTTGATCGTCGGGCTGACGGACGTGCGCAACCGCGGCAAGATCGTGATGGTCGGCTTCGCGGCCGCGGTGGTGGCGCTGGCGACGACGCTGGCGGCCGGCCTGGTTGCGCGGCAGACGATCGAATTCGCGCTGGGCGACGCGCTGTGGGCGTCGCTGTCGGCGCTGCTGGCGGCGTTCGTGGTCGAGGGCATCCTGCCGGGCATCGAGCGGCTGTTCAAGTTCAGCACGGGCATGACGCTGCTGGAGTGGTGCGACGCGAACAAGCCGCTGCTGCGGACGATGGCGGCCGAGGCGCCCGGCACGTACAACCACAGCCTGCTGGTGGGCGCGCTGGCGGAGGCGGCGGCGGAGGCGATCGGCGCTAACGGCCTGCTCTGCCGGGCCGGCGCGTACTACCACGACATCGGCAAGATCAACAAGCCGGACTACTTCGTCGAGAACCAGACGCACGGCGCCAGCCGGCACGAGCGGCTGAGTCCGGCGATGAGCCTGCTGATCATCGTCGGGCACGTCAAGGACGGCATCGAGATGGCCAAGGAGTACGGCCTGCCGGCGACGCTGCGGCCGTTCATCGCCGAGCATCACGGGACGACGCTGGTCGAGTACTTCTATCACGCCGCCAACAAGGCCCGCAAGCCCGACGACCCGGAGGTGCAGGCGGCGCAGTTCCGCTACCCGGGGCCCAAGCCTCAATCGCGCGAGACGGCGATCGTCATGCTCTGCGACGGGGTCGAAGGGGCCGTCCGGGCGATGGCCGAGCCGACCCCGACCCGGATCGAGGACGTGGTCAGCGAGATCATCCGCAAGCGCCTGATGGACGGGCAGTTCGACGAGTGCGATCTGACCTTCCGCGAGCTGGCGATCATCGAGAAGAGCCTCGTCAAGAGCCTCTCGGCGCTCTATCACGGGCGGATCGCCTATCCCGAGAGCGAGGAGAAGGAAAAGGAGCGCGAGCGGGAGAAGAAGGAGGAACGGGAGCGCGAATCGTCTCGCGACGGGCGCGAGCCGCGCGAGAAGGAACCCGCCCGCCGGCCGACCGAGGCACGCAATGTCCCGGGCGGCTGAATCGATCGCGATCGACGTGGCGTGGCGGCTGCGGCGGAACTGGCAGGCCGAGGGACTGCTGCGGCGGGCGGCCCTGGAAGTGGCGCGGGCGGAGGGGTTTCGCGGCGGGTGGCTGTCGATCGCGGTGGTCGGCTCGCGGGCGATGGCGAGCGTGCACGAGCGCTTCGTGAACATCGCCGGCGCGACGGATGTCCTCACCTTCGATCTGGGAACCGAACGCCGGGCCGGACGGATCGAGGGCGAGGTGATCGTCTGTGCGGATGTCGCCTGGCAGGTGGCGGTGCGCGCCCTGCGCGACGCGGGAGCGGGGCCGGAGCGCGCGGCGGCCGCCCGAGTCCGGCCTGTCCGTCCGGCGACGATCGCGCAGTCATTCCGCGAAGGGGGCCGCAATCACGCCCGGATACTGGCCGCCGCCCGGGCCGAGCTGGTGTTCTACCTCGTGCATGGGATTCTGCATCTGGCCGGCTACGACGACCTGGCCGCGCAGCAGGCCGGCCGAATGTACGCCCGCCAGGAGCGGCTGATGCAGCGGCTGGGGCTGCCGCTGATTGCGCCGCTGTAGCGAGGTCGCCACGCCTACCGCGGCAACTACGCTTGTTCAGCCTCCGCTCGATTGCACGAACAGGTTCGGAAACTCGCGCAGCACGGCCCCCAGCACCACGATCAGCGTGAACAGCACCAGCATGTAGCCCAGCCAGCCGCGGGCGGCGGCGCGGGCGATCTCGCCCTTCGGACCCGGCAGCACGAGCAGCGTCGCGGGGTGGAAGACGATCAGCGCCAGCAGCAGCTTGAGGCCGAACAGGCCGTGATACAGGGCGACGTGCGATGTGCCGCGATACTCCGGCACTTTGAAGATCAGGAAGTTCAGCAGCCCGGTGGCCAGCAGCAGCAGCACGGCCGTGAACACGACGCCGCGCCAGCGGGCGGCGATCCGCTCGCGCAGGGCCCTGGCCGGCGTCTCTTGCAGCTCCGCGGCGGCCGGCAGGAGAGCGATGTACTGGAAGGCCGCCCCGCCCGCCGCCAGAATGGCCGAGCCGATGTGCAGCACCCGAATGACGATCGAGAAGATTTCCATGTCTCCACCCGCTCTGACGCCGTGAATCGAAAGGCGGCGCAAGGCCGCACCAGACCGCGATTCGACCGGCCCGGCTCGAGACCCGCCGGCCGGACCGGCCGCACGTCAGCAGATAGTACGCGCCCGGCCGCGAGTCGGCACGCGTCCGCCGCACCGGCTTTGCGCGGCGGCGGGAACGCGGATACCATGTCGGCCGGAAAGGAACGGCGATCACCATGGTCAAACTGGGAGTGAACATCGACCACGTCGCGACGGTCCGCCAGGCGCGGCGGGCGGATGAGCCCGACCCGGTCTGGGCCGCGACCGAGGCGGAGCTGGGCGGCGCGGACGGGATCACGTTTCACCTGCGCGAGGACCGCCGCCACATCAGTGACCGCGACGCCGAGGTGCTCAAACGCACGGTGGCGACCAAGCTCAACATGGAGATGTCGATCGCGGCGGGGATCGTCAAGATCGCCCTGAGGCTGCGGCCGGACCAGTGCACCTTCGTGCCCGAGCGGCGTGAGGAGATCACGACGGAGGGCGGGCTGGACGTGGTCAAGCTGCGCAAGCGGATCGCGCCGGTCGTGCGGCAGCTCAAGCGGGCCGGCATCGTCACCAGCGCCTTCATCGAGCCGCAGTCCGACCAGGTTTCCGCCTCCGCGGAGTGCGGGTTCGACGCGATCGAGCTCTGGACCGGCGGCTATTCCCACGCCAGGCCCGGCCGGCCGCGCGAGAAGCAGCTCGAAATCCTGATCGACGCGCTCAACACGGGGCTGGAAAGCGGGCTGGTCGTGCACGCCGGCCACGGACTGACCTATCGCAACGTGGAGCCGATCGCGGCGGTGAGCGGATTCGACGAGTTCAACATCGGGCACAGCATCGTCGCGCGGGCAATGTTCGTCGGCATGCGCGACGCGGTGCGCGAGATGAAGCGGCTGCTGGACCGGGCCGACCGCGAAGTGTTCGCATATCTCGACACCGACCAGGCCCATCAGCACGGCCGCGCGGATATCGACTGAATGAAGCGGATCGTCAACGCACGCCTGCTGGATCAGCCGGGCCTGTGGAGCATCGAGCTCGACGGGGCGGCGATTCGGTCGGTCGCGCCGCAGCCGCAGCGCATCGCCGCGGCCGGCGGGGCCGACCTGGATGCGGCCGGCGGGCTGGTCACGCCCGCGCTGGTCGATCCGCACCTGCACCTGGACCTGGCCTATTCGCTGGAGCTGGTGCCGCCGAACCACTCGGGCACGCTGCTGGAGGCGATCGGGTTATGGTCGGCGGCCAAGGCGGACATCTCGGCGGAGAACACGCGCGAGCGGGCCCTGCGGGCGATTCACGACCAGGTCGGCTTCGGCACGGGCCTGATCCGCAGCCACGTGGACGTGGCCGGCAGCGCGGGGATGCGGCTGTGCGAGGGCGTGCTCGCCGCGCGTCAGGCGGCACAGGGCATCTGCGAGATACAGCTCGTCGCCTTTCCGCAGGACGGGCTCGTGCGCGACCCCGGCGCGGTCGACCTGGTCCGCCAGGCCGTTCGCAGCGGCGTGAATCTCGTCGGCGGGATTCCGCATATCGAGCGGACGCACCGCGAGTCGATCCGGCATCTCGAGCTCGTCTTCGACCTTGCGGCCGAGCTCGACGCCGACATCGACGTGCATATCGACGAGACTGACGATCCCTACAGCCGCTGCACGGAGGAGCTCGCCTCGCTGACCATCGAGCGCGGCTGGCAGGGCCGCGTGACGGCCTCGCACGTCTGCGCGCTGGCGAGCTATCCCGACCCGCACGCCGCGCGCGTCATCGACATGCTGGCCGAGGCGCAGATCAACGTCGTCTGCAATCCAGGCGTGAATCTGCACCTTCAGGGCCGCTTCGATGACTACCCGAAGCGGCGCGGGCTGACGCGCGTGCGGCAGCTCCTGGCCCGCGGCGTGCGCTGCGCGGCCGGGCAGGACTGCATCCGCGATCCGTTCTACCCGCTCGGCAACGGCTGCATGCTCGACCAGGCGTTCCTGCTGGTGCACGCGGACCATCTCAGCTCGCCGCCGCTGATCCGGCGCGCGCTGGACATGGTTTGCGGCCTGGCGGGGCAGATTGTCCTCGGCCGGCCGTACGAGATCGCGCCCGGCGCGGCGGCGCACCTGGCCGTCTGGCCGTGCGAGGAGGTGGCCGAGCTCGTGCGGCTGCGCCCGCGGCCGGCGTGCGTGCTGCATGCCGCAGCGCCGGTCCACACGGTTACGTCACCCTCAACGGACAGAAAGTAGAGCGAAGCGCGCATGCCGATTCACCCGACTGCCATTGTCGACCGCCGAGCGGAAGTGCACCCCACCGCCCAGATCGAAGCCTTCGCCGTCGTTCAGCCCGGCACGATAATCGGCCCCGAGTGCCAGATCTGGCACCATGCCTTCATCGCCAGCGGCACGACGCTCGGCCGCGGCGTGCAGGTGCACCCCTTCGCGGTCGTCGGGCACCATCCGCAGGACCTGGCGTGGAATCAGACGCCGAGCTACGCCACGGTCGGGGACGGCACGATCATCCGCGAGCAGGCCAGCATTCACCGCGGCACGCCGCCGGAATCGACCACCGTCGTCGGCCGCAACTGCTACCTGATGGCCTGCGCGCATGTCGGGCACAACTGCGAGCTGGGCGACGAGGTGAAGCTGGCCAACGGCGCAGCGCTCGGCGGGTGGGTCCAGGTGGGAGATCGCACGTTCATCAGCGCGATGGTCGGCGCGCACCAGTTCGTCCGCATCGGCGAGCTGTGCATGGTCGCGGCGCTGACGCGCGTGACGCAGGACCTCTGCCCCTTCCTGCTGACGAGCCCGGACGGCCCGATCGGCGTCAATCTGGTCGGCATGCGCCGTGCCAGCCTCACCGCCGAGGAGCGGGCCGAAATCCGCAGCATCTACCGCACGCTCTATCGCAGCGGACAACCGTGGTCGCGAGCCATCGCGCAGGTGCTCGAGCTGGGCCGCACGCCCGCTGGCCGGCGGATGGTCGACTTCCTCCGCGCCCCGTCGAAACGCGGCTTCCTCCGCCTGCGCAAGCTCGCCGTCGCGGACAACGAACCCGATGTGACCATGTGAGATTCCTCGTCGCGCCGGACAAGTTCAAGGATGCGCTCCCGGCCGAAGCCGCGGCCGAGGCGATCGCAGCCGGCCTGCGCGACGCGCTTCCCGCGGCGGACGTGGCTGGCCTGCCGCTGGCCGACGGCGGAGAGGGCTCCGGGCGATTGCTCGCCCGGGCGATCGGGGCGACGCCGCGGACCGCCCGCGTGCTCGATCCGCTCGGGCGGCCGCGTCACGCGAGCTGGTGGCACGACGCGGCCGGCAGACGAGCGATCGTCGAGCTGGCGGAGGCGTCGGGTCTGGCACTGCTGGCCGAGCAGGAACGCAGCGCGACCCGCAGCACGAGCTTCGGCACGGGGCAGCTTCTGAGGGCCGCGGCCGACGGCGACTGCCGCGAGATCCTGCTGTGCGTCGGCGGATCGGCAACGGTCGATGGCGGGGTCGGCTGCCTTCAGGCACTTGGCTGGCAATTCCTGACGCGCGGTGGAGGTGTGCTCGCCGCACCGGCCCGCGGCGCGAGCCTGATCGAGATCGCGGGCATGCGCGCACCGGCCACCGCGTATCCGGCCGCGATCCGCATCCTGACCGATGTCGACAATCCCCTGCTGGGCCCGTGCGGGGCTGCGGCGGTCTTCGGACCGCAGAAGGGCGCGGCGCCTGAGGACGTCCTTTCGCTCGAACGGGGACTGGCGCACTGGGCCGCGGCGCTGACCGTCTTCACCGGGCGGGATGTCTCGCAGATCGCAGGCGGCGGCGCGGCCGGGGGCTTGCCGGCCGGGCTGGCCGCAGCGCTCGGCGCGATGCTCGTGCGCGGGTTTGACGAGATCGCGTCGGCGGTCGACCTGAAGGGCAAGCTCGCCGGCGCCGATCTGTGCATCACGGGCGAAGGCCGGCTCGACGCTCAGAGCGTCGGGAACAAGGTCGTCGGCGGCGTGTGCCGGCTGGCGGCGTCACGCGGCGTGCCCGTCGTCGCGCTCGTCGGTGCGGCCGATCCGGCTCCATACGCGTCGCTCGACGAGCTTGCGCGGGCGATCGGATTGAAGCGGGTCGTCGTGGTCTCACCGTCCGGCCGGCCCTTGCGTGACGCCCTGGCGGAGACGGCGGCGAACCTGCGGCGAGCGGCCTGCGAGCTGGCCCGCGATAGAATCGAATCGTGAACGCTCTGCTAGCGAGCCTGGCCGTCGCGGCGATGTCCATATCGCCCGCGTCGTGCTCGAATCCTCCCGTCGGTGAAGCAGGCCAGGTGTCGACAGATCCGTCGGCGGACGAGGATTGCTCCGTCCTCTGGCGGCTCGACTTCCGCGAGGCGATCGACTGGTGCGAACCGTTGCCGGATGCCGGCGCGCTGCTGGTGGTCGCGCGAGACGGTCAGGCGCAGCTTATCGACGCGCGGACCGGCCGGCCGCGCTGGCCGCAGCCTGCGGGGCTGCCGCGCGGCGTTCGCTTCGTGGGCACGCACGACGGCATCGCATATGTCCACGACCGCTTCTCCGTCTTCGCGCTCGCGGCGAAGCCCGGAGCAGACGGCGACCCGCTTCGCTGGCGGGCCGGAGATCCGCCCCCGCTGGCGACGCGGCCGGCCGGCGACCCGGAGTTCGTCACGCGGATCGTCGCCGCGGCCGCCGCCAAGACCGGCGTGCTCGTCGTTCGTTCGGACGGGGCGGTCTCGCTGCTGACACACGCGGACGGCCGGCCGCTCTGGCGAACCCGCGTGGACCCGCTGCCCGCCGCGACGCTGCACGTCGAGCAGAACAGTGCCGCCCTGCTCGGCCGCTCATCCGGCCGCGTCTATGCCGCATTTCTCGATCTCTCGGTGCCGGCCGCGCCGCGGATCGAGCCCGTCGTCCTCGGCGAGAGCTGGCCGCTGTGGAGCGGACTGCCGGCGGGCCGGCTGATCTGCGTCTGGCCGCAGCGCGTGCTCCGGGTGGATGCGGCCGGCGGGAGGAGTGATTGGCCCGTGCCCGGTGGGCGGCGCATCGTCGGCCGTGCGATCGCCACGACGCGGGCGGGCGACGCCGACGCCCGGCCGGTGCTGTGGTTCGGAACGGATGACGGTGAGCTGTGGCAGATGGAGGTGTCGCTTGGCGAGCCGGCGCGGGTGACGCACCCGGACGAGGCGGCCGGCCGCATGAGCTGGCTCGAGTTGCGGCCTGCCGGCCGGCGGCTGTTGGCACGTCACGGCGGCGGATTGTGGGTCTGCCTTCCCGGCGCCACCGAACCGGCGGCCACATTCGCCGCGGACTCGCTCCACGTCCGCAGCGCGGCGGCCGGCGCGGGCGGATTGACGGTCCTGGCGGCCGTGCGGGCCGACGAGGGCGAGCTGCGGCTGCAACACTGGCGCGGCCAGCCCGGCGGACAATTGGGGCCGCCCGACGAATCGTGCCGGATCGCCGGCATTTCGGACCAGAGTGCCGTTGTGCGCGTGATCTGGAGCGACCGCACCGTGATCCTCGTCACACGCAGTGAACTGATCGCGATCGAGCGTCCATAGCGAGAATCGGCAACTCGCTCGCGCTGAAAGCAACGCAGCGGCGCTGGCGAACTTCCGCGCAGCGCCGCCGCCGTGGGTCATCTCGTTCTGTGCAAGTACTCGAGTCGAGATCAATCCTGTCCCGGCCGGCGCGGCGGCGCCTCGAGCTTGACCTTCAGCGTCACGGGCTTGCCGTCGCGCTCGACGACGATCTCGACTTCGTCACCCGGCTCGGCGTCGAGCAGCGACTCCATGTAGCTGCGGATGTCGCTGACTTTCGTCGCGCCGATCCTGACGATCACGTCGCCGCCTTTCAAACCGGCCTTGGCGGCCGCACCGCCCTCGACGACCGACTCGATCCGCAGTCCATTGGCCCCTTCCGAGTAGTCCGGCATGATGCCCAGCCGCACGCGCGGCATGCGCGGCGCGGCGTCGTCCGCCGGCGGAGACTTCGGCGCCTCGGGCTTCTTCTCGCCCTCCGCCGCCTTCTCACCGCCCTCGGCCGCCTTGGCCGCGGCGTCCTTGGCCTCCTGCTCGGCCTTGGCCGCTTCCTCGGCCGCGCGAATCTCCTCCTGGCTGCGATAGGACGGACCCTCGCTCATCTCCGCCACTTCGCGCGTGATGCGATAGGTCAAGTCCAGCACGTGCGTCGCGCCTTCGCCGTTGATCAGCTCCCAGTCGTCTTCCGGCTGGTGATACTGCGGATGCAGGCCCGTGAACGGGAAGAGCACCGGGATGCCCTTGCGATAGAAGGAGGCGTGGTCGCTGCGGCCGAACATGTCGCTGGCCTGGCGATAGTTCACGGCCGCCTCGCCCGCATGCTTGGCGACGAGCTCCGGGAATGCCTCGCTCGTCTCGATCCCGTGCATCTGGAACTTCTCGGGATCGTAGCGGCCGATCATGTCGAGGTTCATCATGAACTTGATCCGCGACAGATCGATCGTCGGGTTGTCCACGAAGTGCTTGCTGCCGAGCAGCCCCATCTCCTCGGCGCTGAAGGTCATGAAGAGGATGTTGCGGCGCGGCCGCGGCTGCTGGCCGTAGGCGCGGGCCAGCTCGAGCACGCCGGCGGTCCCGCTGGCGTTGTCGTCCGCGCCGTTGTAGATGACCGCCTTGTCGCCCTCGCCGCTGGTGCCCAGGTGGTCATAGTGGGCACCGATCACGATCACCTCGTCGGTCGACCCGTCTCCCTTGAGCATGCCCAGCACGTTCCGCGTCGTGATCTTCCGCTGCGACACTCCTGAGACGATCCGGGCTTGAACACCCTCCAGATCGCGCGAGACGGGCTTGCGCGTCTCGTCGATCTGCCCGGCCAGCTCCGCCAGCGTCGGGGCGCCGGCCTTCTTGAGCAGCGCCTCGGCCACCTCGCGCTTCACGTGGATCATCGGCAGGGCATAGGTCTGGCCGCGGGCACTCTCGCTGAATTCGTAAAGCTCGTCCTTCTCCGGGTCGCGGTTCGGCGGATTGACGATGATGACCGCCTTGGCTTCGTGGTTGGCCGCCCAGCGGGCCTTGCGGACAAACATCGAGAACGACGACGGCGTGGAGCCGCCGAACTCCGCCTCGGGATCCTCCGCCTTCGGCTCGTAGCGCATCATCAGCAGGATCTTGCCGCGGGCATCGAAGTCCTTGTAGTCGTTGTACTCGTGCCGGTCAGCCTCGATGCCGTAGCCCACGAACGCGACCGGCCCCTCAACCTCGCCCTCCGCGGAGAATGGAAACGGAATCCACTGCTCGCCGACTTTCCACTCCGCGTCGACTCCCTCGACCACGAACTTCGCTGCTTCACGATCCAGCAGCTTGCCGCGGTTGACCTCGAACTCCTGGAAATACGTGCCGTCCGCGCCGGCCGGCTCCAGGCCCGCCTGCTTGAACACGTCGGCGATGTACTCGGCCGCATGCTCGATCCCCGGCTGGCCCGGCCCACGGCCGCCCCATTCGTCGGCGGCCAGCCGCTTGACGTGGTCGACGTAGGCGGCGGCCGAAAAGGTGACCTTCTCAGCGGCCAGTCCGTCCGGTTGCGAGATGCCGAGGATGGCCGCGAGCGCGAGAACCCGAAGCATGCTGCACGATCGCTTGTTCATGACCTGTTTTCCACCGTAATAAGTGCCGAAGACCCCGTAGAACTCTGAGTATAGCTCCTGGCCGCGAGACGCGGCAAACGGTGACGGGCGCTGACCGGTCCGACCACTGCTCTGGACGCCGGCGGTGGGCCTCTCCCGCCGGGAAATCCGCGCCGCCGACCCGCGACCGGGCACTCACGCCTCCGCGGCGAGCCGGACCAGCAACTCGCAGCAGCTCACCAGGTCGTGGCGGTTGTGATCGATCACCGGCCGGAGCGGTCCGGCCGCCCCCGTCCGGATAAAGTGATGAAACAGGGCCGGCACATCCGCACTGGGAACGTCTCCGACGCGGCGGCGGCCGAGGATGTGCTGCTCGAGCGTCGTCAGTTTGCAGTCCGGCACGCGGCCGCGCCAACGCCGGCGGGCGAGATGCAGCAGGTCCACGTGCACGCTCGGCCAGGCGGGCGGCATGCGGTGGACGGCGGCCCGTTCCGCCAGGTAGCGGGCGTCAAAGGTCTTGCCGTTGAAAGTGACCCAGGCGTCATGGTCGCGGGCGAGGTGGGTGACGGCTTCGAGAAGGGCGACTTCCTGCGGATAGTCGCGGGCGAGGTACTGCTCGATGTGCAACGGCCAGCGGTCGAGGCGGATCACGCCGACCAGGAAGACAGGCGCCGCGACGAGTCCGCCGGTTTCGATATCCAGGAGCAGCCCGCGCTCGGCCCCGAGCGCGGCCAGCGCATCGGACAGCTCGCGTTGCGAGAGCCGCAGATCGGGCAGGACCTGCTGGGCCGGCGTGCTCATCAGCCAGCAAGCGCGGCCGGCGGCGCCCCACTCGCAGCCGGGCAGCAGTTGTTCGAACCGCGGCGCGGCCGTGGGGCGAGGCGCGGACGAAGCGGCCGCCTCCGCGCCGGCCCGGACGCGCCGCACGCCGATTTCGCTGAGCATTCTGGCCAAGCGATCCACGCGGAACTGCCTCCCACACGCCGCCGCCCACGCGTCGCTCAGCGCGACGCGTCGACGATCGCGGATTCTACATTCGCCAGCGGCTCGGCCACCGCGCGGCGGGCGAGATGATACGTCCACAGTGCAGTCGTCAGCATCAGCACGGCCGCCCCGGTCGTCTGATGGGCCGTAGTGATGATCACCTGCACGGCCTGCGGCCCGATGCCGCTCTCGCTGGTCGCAAACAGAGCCCCGAAGCCGAGCAGAAGCTGCAACCCCAACACGATCAGCAGCGCCCCGCCGAGCGTCGGCAGCGGCGACCGCTCGTCATGCAGGCCCCAGGCGCGAATGGCGAAGACGGCCGCGACGGCGAGCACGAGCACGGCCCAGCCGATATGCAGGTGCAGCGCCCACGTGTGACCGAGGTGGCGCAGCAACGCGCCGAGAACGAGCTGCACGAGGACGGCGGCGATGCACACAGCCCCGAACAGCGTGTCGATCCGATCGGCCTGCGTGCGGGTCTGTTCGCGCCGCTCGTGCCACGTGCGCGTGAGAACCACCGCCAGCGCCCCCATTCCGGCCAGAATCATCTGCCCGAGCACGCCGTGCAGGATCGCCAGATTCAGCGAAGGCGAGAGCAGCTCCGGCGAGTCGCTGAGCGTGAACCGCCCGGTGACGCGCAGCCCGCCGATGACACCCTGCACGATCACGGCCGCCAGCAGCCCGACCGCCAGCCCCTTCACCCAGCCGCGGCGTTCGACAGCCAGCAGGTACGCGGCCACCGCCAGGGTCGTCAGTCCGACCAGCGAGCCGAAGAGCCGGTGCGCGTGCTCGTAGTAAATCCCGCCGGACATCCGCGCCAGCGGGTAGAGGAACATGTTGTAGCCGAACGAGCGCGGCCAATCGGGCACGGCCAACCCCGCCTCGTAGCCCGTTACCGTCCCTCCGACGGAGAGCAGAAAGAGCGTCGCCCCGACCATCACGAACGCGAAGACCGCGGGCCAATTCGCCCCCACCGCGCGGCTCAGAGCCGCGACGCCGTGGATCGGTTGTTCGGGGAATGGGGGACCGGTCTCTGACCGGTCACTGGACGACCGGTCTCCGACCGGTCGACTCCGCCCGGTGAGCTGGTGCGAGAATCCCCTCTCGCACCCCAACGCCGCCCCCCCCGCCGCGACCAACCCACACGCGACGATCGAGACCGGCACCCAGAGCCACGCCAGCGAGCGGATCGAGCCAGACTCGGGATCAAAGAGCAGGCTGCCCAGCACCAGCAGATTCACCGCGCCGGCCGTGAAGCCCGCGTAGAGCCCCGCCCGCACACGCCGCGCGGAATATCGGCCTACCAGCCACCCGCCGGCCAGCACGCAGGCCGCCAGCAGGGCCAGCACGATCGCACCCGGCACCCGCGCCCCGGGCAGGTGCGTCAGGTAGCCGATCCCCCACATCGCCACGGCGATTCCGAATCCGGCCGCCAGGTAATCCCCCGGGTCGCGAGCACTCGAACGCGTCAGCTCCGCCATCACCGCTTCCCGTTACGGACCCCCGTCTCCGGACCGCTCCCGCAGCCCCGTCGTACGATCGTAGCAGTCGCTCGCGGCCCGCCCGGCGGTTTCCGAACCCCGCCGCCGCTGCTAGAATACCGCACTTTAGCGGAGGACCGCCTTGAACAGTACCCCCGGCAGCGCCGCGGTGCAGGCGACACAGCCCGTCGCCGCCCGCAGCGGCCTGCTCAGCACCATCGACGCCTATCTCGAGCTCTCCAAGGCCCGGCTCAGCGCCCTGGTCGTGCTCACGACCGCGGCCGGTTTCGTCCTGGCGAGCCCCCGCCCGATCGACTGGACCCTGTTCGCCTGGACGCTCATCGGCACCGCGCTGGCTGCGCTCGGCGTGAACGCCCTGAATCAGTGGTACGAAGTCCCGCGCGACGCACGCATGAACCGGACGCGTAATCGCCCGTTGCCGGCTGGCGTCCTTCGGCCGGCGCACGCGCTGTTCTTCGGCCTGACGGCGTCAATCGCCGGCCCCATCGTGCTCGGCATCTTCGCCAACGAATTGGCCGTCTGGCTGACCGTCATCTGCGAGCTGGTCTACCTGGCCGCGTACACACCGATGAAGGTGCGCACGCCGCTGAATACGCTGGTCGGCGCGATTTGCGGCGCGATCCCGCCGATGATTGGCTGGGCGGCCGCGGCCGGGCGGCTCGAGGCCGGCGCGTGGGTGCTCGGCGCGATCCTCTTCGTCTGGCAGATTCCGCACTTTTTGGCCCTGGCGTGGGTCTATCGCGACGACTATCTCCGCGGCGGATTCCGCATGCTGCCGAGCGTCGACCGCACCGGCCGGCTGACCTCGCAGACCGCGCTGCTGTACAGCCTGCTGCTCGTGCCCGTCTCGCTGGGGCTGACGACGGCCGGCACGTCCGGCGCCGTGTACGCGGTCGGCGCGGTGCTGCTCGGGCTATGGCTCGTCGCCGCGGCCGCGCTGTTTGCCGCGCGCGTCGATGACGCCCGGGCGCGGCGGCTCTTTCTGGCCAGCGTGATCTACCTGCCGCTGCTGTTGGCGCTGATGGTCTTCGACGCGTCGCCCGCGTCGCCGGCTGGGCCGGCGCCAGATCGCCATCCTGCCGCCGTCGTACTCTCGCCGAGCGACACGCCGGGTGCGGCCGCAGCGTCTGTCAGCACTGGGCGTGCCTCGCTCGCGGCGCTCGACCCGGCAGAGCTCGCCTCCCGGAATCAGCGTTGAGCCTCTCCGGCGATCCGCAAAGCAACCCCCAGCGAGTTCGGCTCGACCTGCGCGGCGGCGGCTGGGTGCTGCTGTTGGCCGCCGTCCTCATGGTCGCGGTCGTCGCCTGGCGGCTGGCGGCCGTTCTTCCCACGCTCAACCAGCGCGCCGTCGGCGATCTGGTCAACATCGAAAGCTACGGCTTCGACCTGTCGAACTGTCAGGTCAGGCGCGAGCGGCTCGCTGCGGCCGGAATGCCGAAAGACGGCCTGCCGGTGCTGGATGAGCCAGCGACGATCTCGCCGGCCGAAATGGACACGCGCCGGCTCGGCCACGGGCCCTTTCTCGTGCCCGAGGAGCGCGTCATCGGGGTCCTTGTCGGCGGGCAGGCCCGCGCCTATCCGATCCGCATCATGACCTGGCACGAGATCGTCAATGACGTGATCGGCGGCGAGCCGGTCGCCGTCACCTACAACCCGCTCTGCGACAGCGTGGCCGTCTTCAGCCGCCGCGTCGGGCCGGAGACGCTGCGCTTCGGCGCCAGCGGGCTGGTCTACAACTCGAACCTCGTGCTCTACGACCGCCGCCCGGCGCCGCAGGCCGAGAGCCTCTGGAGCCAGCTCCTGCTGCGCGCCATCAGCGGCCCGGCGGCCGGCACGAAGCTCACGCCGCTGCCCTGCGCGGTTCTGCCGTGGCAGCAGTGGCGCGAGATGCACCCCGGGACCGACGTGCTCGCGCCCAACCCGAACCGCAAGAAGCTCTACCGCCGTGAGGCGTATCAGACGTACTTCGCGTCCGGCCGGCTCCAGTTTCCCGCCGCCCCCCTGCCGCCGGGCGACCCGACCACCTACAAGCAGCCCTGCATCGGCCTGTTCGACGGGCAGCGGTGGCACGTGGCCGTCATCCCGGATCTGGCCGGCGACAGTCGCGAGACGGCGGCCCTGTCGCTCGCGGGGCGCGAGATCGTCCTGCGTCTGGGGCAGCGGCCGGCCTGCGCGTGGCCGGACGGCGGAGCTGCGGAATCCCCGCCGGCGGTCGCCTACGGCTTTCGTTTCGCGTGGTATGCGATGTACGCGGAGGAGGGCGGCGTTGCGTGGGTCAGCGAGCCAGAATCAGCCCCAGCACCATGACCACCCAGACCGCATCGAGAAAGTGCCAGTACATGCCGCAGCGGATCACGCCGGAGCGCGACTGCGGCCCATACGGTCCGGCGAAGCTGCGCAGCGTGACGATCGTCAGCGGAAAGAGCCCGCCGACGACGTGCAGGAAGTGCAGCGCCGTCAGGGCGTAGAAGAGCCAGGCGAAGATGTTGGACGTCAGCACGACGCCGTCGGAGTGAAGCGCCAGCCAGTTCTGCACCTGCGAGATCAGAAAGGCCCACGCCAGCAGCGTCGTTGCGAGCAACCCGGCCCGCAGCGAGCGGCGGTTGCCGCGCTTCGCGCCGCGCATCGCCTGGGCCAGCGTCAGGCTGCTGGCGATCAGGATCAGCGTGCTGACGGCCAGGCCCGCCAGCGGCAGCGGAATCGCCCCCGCCGGCGGCCACTTGTCCGACGTGGCGCGAAGAACCGCCAGCAGGACCATCGCCGCGGCGAAGAAACTTCCCAGCGAGGCGAGAAAAACCGCCATCCCCGTGATCGCCAAGGAATCCTGCGGCGAGGCGCCGTCCGAGGCGCCGTCCGAGGCGCCGAAGCGGTCGATCCAGGAACTGGTCGGGACGAAGTGAAGCATGAGACTTACGGCGTTGCGCGCGGGTCGAGCTCCGCCTGCTCCCAGATGATCTCGTCGCGGTAGGCGACCGTATCCGTGAGCGCCAGGCCGATGAACAGCAGCACGAACAGCAGCGACGCCCCCAGCAGCACGGCATTGAAGGGCTTGTCGTAGCGCAGGTGCATGAAGTAGAGCACCACCAGGCCGGCCTTGACCGTCGCCACCACCATCGCGATCCACAGGTTCAGCGTGTCCAGGTTGACCCACGTCGCCGCGACGGTCAGCCAGGTCAGCACGAGCAGCGCCAGGCACACCGCCAGCAGCAACTGCCACGGAACGACGTGCCCCGCCTCGCCGTGTTCATGGCCGGCGTGCGCGTGCCCGCCGTGCGCGTGCCCGCCGTGCGCGTGCCCACCGTGCGCGTGCCCACCGTGCGATTCGCCCGCGTGATTGTGATCCGACATCGCCGACTCTCCAAAGCGGCCCGCGAGGACCGCCCCTAAACCGCCCGCCCGATCAGTGGATCAGGTACAGCAGCGGGAACAGGTAAATCCAGATCAGGTCCACGAGGTGCCAGTACAGACCTCCCAGGTCCACCGGGGTGTAGTACTCAGCGTTGTAGCGCCCTTGAATCGCGCCGATCAGCAGCCAGGACAGCACCCCCATGCCCGCCAGCACGTGCAGCCCGTGCAGCCCGGTCATGCAGAAGTAGATTCCGAAGAACAGATGCAGGTTCTTGGCCTTCTCGGCCGCACTGCCGTGGCCGCCGTGACCATCGTCCGCCGCGGCCGCCAGGCCGCTCGGCCCGCCGCCGGGCGGAGGGATCGTCGTCGGCTCCAGGCCCGGCACCGCGGGCGTCGCAGCCGTAGCGGGCGCCGTGGCGCCGGCCGGCGCGGTCGAATGTGCGCCGCCGGCCTGAGTTCCGTCTGAGTGGGCGTCCGCCGCGTGCGCATCGGCCGGCTGGCCGCCGGAGCCGGGCGAGGCCGCCGGCTGGTCGCCGGCCGCATGACCGCTGCCCGCGGTGGCCGGCGCGGCGGCCGGTTCGTCGGGATGTTCCTCGTGCGGGTTGTACAGGTGGCCCCAGAGCTTGCCGTGCTGCCACTTTTCGCTGTACTCGATGCCCTTGATGACCATGAAGCCGCAGGCGCCGAGCAGCGTCAGCGCCAGGCAGACGACCAGGCCGCTTCGGTTCGATTTCTGGGCGAAATAGACGCCGAGGGCCATGGTGAAGCTGCTGGTGATCAGCACGACCGTGTTGATCGCGCCCCAGAAGATGCTCAGCGACTTGTGCGCCTCGAGAAAGATCTCCGGATGGTTCCGCCGGTAGATCGCATAGGCACAGAAGAGCCCGGCGAAAAAGAGCACCTCGGTCGCCAGGAAGATCCACATGCCGAGCTTGCCCGCCTCGAACTGCTGCACCGGCGTGTCGAAGTGGTGCTGCAAGAAGGGCGGATGATGATGCTCGGCATCGTCGCGGACGGGGCTGGTTGCAAGGTCGGCCATACTCACCCTTTCCCGAGTCGGCGCTGCGGCTCAGTGTCCCTTGTGGGCCGGAACCGTGGCGGGCGACGGGCCCGTGTAGACGTAGCCCTCTTCGCGCGGGTCGTAGGTCCACTGCGAATAGTCATACGGATCGCCCGCCGGAGGCGGATGGTCGAAGTTGTGCGTGGGCGGCGGCGAGGGCGTGTGCCACTCGAGCGTCGCGGCGCCCCACGGGTTCTGCGGCGCCCGCTTGCCGCGGACCAGCGACATCACCAGGCAGATGACCGTGATCACGAAGCCGATGCCGGCCAGGTACGCACCCAGCGTGGACACGAAGTGGTACGTCCAGAACTCCGGCAGGTAGTTGTAGTAGCGCCGCGGCATGCCCTGCGCGCCCATCGGGAACTGCGCCAGGAAGGTGATATTAAAGCCGATCACGCTCAGCAGAGCGCCGATCGAGCCAAGCCGCTCGTCGTACATCCGCCCGGTGATCTTCGGCCACCAGTAGTGCACCGCCCCGAAGAAGACGAAGATCGTCCCGGCCATGACGAAGTGGAAGTGGGCCACGACGAAGTACGTGTCGTGCAGGTGCACGTCGGTGGCCAGCGTGCCCAGGAAGAGGCCCGTCAGACCGCCGATGCCGAAGATCCAGATGAAGCTGAGGGCGTAGATCATCGGCGTCTTGAAGCTGATCGAGCCCTGGTAAAGCGTCGCCAGCCAGTTGAAGACCTTGATCGCCGACGGGATCGCCACGCTGAAGGTCAGCGCGCTGAAGATGATGTTGACCAGGTTCGACTGGCCCGAGGCGAACATGTGGTGCCCCCAGACCAAGAAGCCCAGCAGCGCGATCGCCAGGCTGCTGAAGGCGATGAAGCGGTAGCCGAAGATGTGCTTGTGCGAGAAGACGCTCAGCAGCTCGCTCATCACGCCCATGGCCGGCAGGATCATGATGTACACGGCCGGGTGGCTGTAGAACCAGAAGAAGTGCTGATAGAGCACCGGATCGCCGCCCAGGGCCGGGTTGAAGATGCCGATGCCCGCCGCCCGCTCGACGATCAGCAGCAGCAGCGTGATGCCCAGCACCGGCGTGGCCAGCACCTGGATCACGGCCGTGCTGTAGAGCGCCCAGAGCATCAGCGGCATCTTGAACCAGCCCATCTCGGGCGGCCGCAGCTTGTGGATCGTGACGATGAAGTTCAGGCCCGTGAAGATCGAGCTGAAGCCGAGCACGAACGCGCCGGTCAGCACGGGGATCACGCCGCCCATCTTGGTGGTCGAGCTGTAGGGCGTGTAGAAGGTCCAGCCCGTATCGACGCCGCCCATCACGATCGAGAACAGCGCCAGGGCCGCCCCGCTGGCCCACAGGTACCAGCTCGCCAGGTTCAGCCGCGGGAAGGCCACGTCCTTGGCCCCCAGCATCAGCGGCAGCACGAAGTTGCCCATCGCCGCGGGGATGCCCGGGATGATCACGATGAACACCATGATCGCCCCGTGCAGCGTGAAGAACATGTTGTACGCGTCGTGCGAGATCAGGAAATTGACGCTGTCGGGGTTCGTGGCGAGGTTCTTCTGCGGAATCAGCAGCGAGGTGCGCACCAGCAGCGCGAACAGCCCGCCGATCAGGAAGAAGGCGATGATGCCGCACATGTACATCACGCCGATCCGCTTGTGATCCAGCGTGCCCAGCCACGAGAGCACCCCCCGACCCTGCGTCAGGTAGTTCTCGCGCCCGTATGCGTGCTCCGCCGGCAGGCCGGCGGCCGAGGCTCCAACCGAGGACATCTTCGTCTCCGCGTCCTTCCTACTCGTCTTTCAACGTCTTGATATAGGCGATCAGCGCGTCGATCTCGCGGTCGCTGACCCGCGGCAGCGGCATGATCGCGTTGTAGCCCGCCACCACCTTCTCGTTCGGCTTGACGATCGACTCGCGGATGTAGTTCTCATCCGCCGCCGGGATCGAGCTGCCGTCCGTGAAACTGACCGAGTGGCCGAACAGCCCCCACCACGTCGGGCCGTTCATCGGCGGCGCATCCTTGGTCACCGAGTGACACTGGAAGCAGCCCTTCTTCTGGTAGAGCTGCCTGCCCATCTCCGCCGGCGGCAAGAGCCGGTCCTTCAGGTCCGGCCGCTGGGCCAGCAGCGCCTCGGGGTCCTTCTTCCACAGCTCGAACTCTTCCGGCGAGAGGTTCTTCTCGCTCAGCGGATTGGCGTTCTCCAGCCAGGTGTCGAACGCCGCCCGGTCCGGATGCACGACCACCTTGGTGATCATGTCCGAGTGGCTCGTGCCGCAGTACTCGGCGCAGAACAGCGGGTATTCGAGCGGCTCATTGCCCTCGTGTCTGGCCTCGAACCACAGATACGAGTAACGCCCGGGCACGACGTCGCGCTTCACGCGGAACGCCGGGATATAGAGGCTGTGAATCACGTCGTCCGACTGCATGATCAGCTTGACCGGCTGATTGCCCGGTATGTTCAGCACGTTGTCCGAGTGGCCGTTGGGATAGTTGAATTCCCAGTTCCACTGCACGGCCCGCACGTTGATGTCATAGGTGTTCTGCGGCGGCGTGCGGGCGTCCAGAAAGTCCACCATGCCCCACCAGAACATCGGGATCAGCAGGATCGTCGGGATGATGCTCCAGGTCAGCTCGAGCGCGGTGTTGTGCGTCGCCGTGCCGACCGGCTGGCGCTCCATGCGGCGGCGATAGCGCCACATGAAGTAGAACATCAGCCCCGCGATCAGCACGAAGAAGACCAGCGATATCCAGAATATGAAGTAGAACAGCCAGTCGACCCTGTGCGCCGTGGTCGACGCCTGCTCGGGCATCCAGAAGGTCCCGCTGCTCTGCGCCAGCAGCATCAGCTCACTCATCGCTCCGCACTCCCTCGCCACCCGGGGTGGCCAGCGCGGCCCGCTGCCGCCGCAGATCGTGCCGCCAGAAGGCCAGCAGCGCCAGCCCCAGCACGATCACCGTCGCCGTGCCGCCCGCCCGCATGATGCCCAGCGCGGCCGGCACGTAGCGCCCTTCGCTCGAGACGTAGTGAAAGCACGTCAGCCAGATCTGGTCCCAGAGCGAGCCGATCCGGCCCTCCGAAGCCTCCACCAGCGACATCCGCACGGTCTTCGGCTCGTAGTAAACGCCGCCCAGATAGCGCGACGTCCGCCCATCCGGCGTACAGACGATCAGCGCCGCTGAGTGGGCCCACTGATCCGACTCCGCATTCCAGCGATAGCGGAAGCCCACCGCGTTCGTCAGCGCGTGAATCTCGGCCTTGCGCCCGGTCAGAAAGTGCCAGCCGCGGGTCGCCTCCGGCCGGCCGTAGGCTTCGATGTAGCTGCGTTTCTTGGCGGCGGCCAGCGGCGGCTTCTCGGTCGGGTCGAAGCTGAGCGTGACAAGCTGGAACTGGTCGCCCGGCACGTAGTCGATCTCGCGCAGCGCGTCGAGCAGCCCGTTGAGCTGGTAGCTGCAAAGCGACGCACACTGGTAATAATTCAGAGTCAGGATCACCGGCCGGCGGCCGTCGAAATAGTCGCCCAGCTTGACCGAGCGCCCGCGTTCGTCCTTGAACTCCAGGTTCAGCGGCAGCGTCACGCCGAGCTGCTCCGTAATGCCGATCCCCTCCAGCTCCGGCGGCAGCTCGTCGGCGCGCCGCTGTGTGGAGGCGGCCGAGCAGCCGAAGACTACGCCGGCCGCCAGCGTCAGACGGATGATCCACCTTACGCGCATCATGGCTCTACCACACTCCCGGAGGAATTCGGCCAAACCGACCCCGTACAAGGAGTATAGGACTGCAACACCGGCCCACGATCCGAACTCGACATCCCCCGGCCGCTCCGGCCGCCGGACTGATCCTCAGCCTGTCTGACGGCGGTTCTCACGGCCCTTCACCTGGGTTCCTGCCGTCGCCGCGGTCCGCCCCGGCCGCGTGGCTCTGCGCCGCGGCGCCGTCGGGCGTCCGGGCCGCCCCACTCTCGGTCGGCGCGGGAGCGCTCTCGACGGGCTGTGTCGGCTGGGCCGGTGGCGCCGGCTGAGCCGGTTGTGTCGGCGCGCTGGCCTGGGCGGGCGTGACCGGCCAGCCCTTGTCGCGGATCACGAGCTCGATCGCCCGCTCGATCGGCACGCCCACGCGCGTGCTCTCGCCTTCGGTGCGCTTACCGGTGACCAGCGCCTGGCGCTGGGTGGCGTCGAGCGCGAGCAGATCCGGGGCGGCCGGGTAGACGAGACGGCTGGCCTCGGCGACGTTCTGAGCATGCGCATAGAGCGCCGCGATCAGGATGATCAGCACCAGCACGATCAGCGCGCCGACGAGCCCGGCGTAGGCGATCGTGCCGGAATTCGGATCGTCGGTGAGCAGGTCGTCTTGCCGACTGAGCGTGTCTACCACCGCATTCCTCTCACAGATTCTCGAACGCCAGCGATTCTTCGAGCCGCGGGTCGCCCTTGGGCACCAGGCAGGCCTGCGACAGCCGCCGCACGACCGCGCCGCCCAGCAGCAGCAGCATGCCCGCGGTCAGCAGCAGTCCCAGCCCCAGCGCCAGCCCATCGAACGGCACGACGTTCGGATCGTCCAGCTTGAAGAAATAGGGCGGCAGCGCCAGGTAGGCGATGTCGAACCAGTGCATCACCAGGATCCAGCCTGCCCCGATGCCCAGCGCCCAGCGGCGCCGCTTGGGGATGCGCGAAATCAGCCCGACGAACGGCACCATGAAGTGCCCGAACAGCAGCAGCAGGGACAGGTAGAGCCACGCACCGGACTGACGGACGATGTACCAGCTCGTCGTCTCGGGCATGTTCGCGTACCAGTAGAGCATGTACTGCGAGAAGGCGATGTAGGCCCAGAAGACGACGAAGCCGAAGGCCAGCTTGCCCACGTCGTGATAATGCTCGATCGTGATCGCCTCGCGCAGCAGGCCGCGCGACTGAAGCGCGAACATCATCAGCGCCAGCGTCGCAAAGAAGCCCAGCACGCTGCCCGAGAAGAAGTAGACGCCGAAGATCGTGCTGTACCAGGTCGGCGCCAGCGACATCAGCAGGTCGAACGCGCAGAACGTCAGCGACAGCGCGAACAGGATGATCCCCGGCGCACTGACCTTCTGCACGGCGATGGTGATCTGCGGATCGCCCGTGCGGTCCTGCTCGACCGAGCGGTTGTACAGGTAGCGTGCCAGCGCCGTCCAGAGCGCGAAATAGAGCAGCATCCGCAGCACGAACAGCGGCGCGTTCAGATAGGCCGCCTTGTGCTGAAGCAGCGCCTCGCTCCGCACGTACTCCGGGTCCGTCCACGGATAGACCTTGTGCACCGCCTCCGGCAGGCCCGTCAGCACCGCGATCACGATCGGCAGCGCCAGCAGCGCCAGCAGCGGAAAGACCATCGCGATCGCCTCGGCCATCCGCCGCACCACCACGCTCCAGCCCGCCCGGGTGACGTGCTGAAGCATGACGAAGAACAGCGCCCCCAGCGCGATGCTCAGACAGTAGCACAGCGCCGTCACGTAGCCGCGCAGCAGCGACTCGCCCCCCAGCATCAGCCCGACCGCCAGCACCACGACCACCACCCCGCCGCCCGCGAACTGCGCGAGCTGCGCCCGGGCCGCCGCGTCAGGTCCCAGCTCCAGCCGATCCTTCGAGATATCGACGCTTGCGCTCTGCACGTTGTTCGCTCACTCTCCCCCGCCGGACCCGGCCGCACCGCCGCCCGCCGCCGCGTCGCCCGCCGCGTCGCCCGCATCCGGACGCGCGGCCCGCTGAAGCGCCCGCACATACGCCACGATCGCCCAGCGGTCCGCCTCGCGGATCATCTCCCCGTACGGCGGCATCGTCCGGATGCCGTTCGTGATCGTGTTGAAGATGTGCCCCACCGGCCGCGTCATCCGCTCATCGTCATACAGCGACGCCGCCTGGACCCAGCCCGGCTCGGCCAGCTCGATCGCCCGCTGGTTCACCCGGCCGTTGCCCGAGCCGTCCAGCCCGTGGCACGGCGCACAGTGAATCACGAACTTGTCCCGACCGCGGGCCAGGAATGCCTCCGTGATCTGTACGTCGGGCCGGTGCGTCGGGTAATCCGTCGCGAACTGCCCATCGACCAGCCCCAGATAGAAGTGCTCGTCGTCCCGCAGCTCGCCCCGCGCGACCGTCCCCTCGACCAGCGGCCGCATCGCCCGGCCGTCGGCGAACAGCGGGCTGGCCTGCTGGGCCTTATAGCGCTCCTGGTTGTCCATGTCCTGGATGATGTGAATCCGCGGCTCGCTCTTCTTGGCCACGCGGGCGTAGCCGATCACGACCGGCGGAATCATCAGGAACAGCGCGATGACGATGGTCAGCCGCGTCACCAGACGCCGCGGCGGCACGTCCGGCGGCGGCTCGTAGACCTCCTCGCAGGCGGTGCCGCCGAGCGAATGCAGGAGCTGGGGCGTGTTGGCGCGGCTGAACTTCGGATCGGCCGCCTCGACCACGAGGAAGAAGCGGTCGCTCGTGACGCGGCGGAAGCGGACGTTGCGCAGCAGGGCGTGATGATGCAGCGGCAGGTTGTTGGCCACCAGCATGCCCAGGAAGGCGGCGAAGGCCGAGAAGAGGACCGTCAGCTCGAAGATGATCGGGATATTCGCCGGCAGGCTGAAGTACGGCTTGCCGCTGACGATGAACGGATAGCCCTGCACGAAGTTCGGCACGGCCTGCTTGATCGCCTCGGCGGTGCCGGCGCCCGAGGCGTTGGCCCACCACTGTAGCGCGATGCCCGTCAGCGTGCCGAGCGCCCCGACGCCGAAGACGACGTAGGGCAGCTTCGTCATGCGGATGCCCATCGCCTCGTCGATCCCGTGCACGGGGAAGGGCGAGTGCGTGTCCCAGCGCGTGAAGCCGGCGTCGCGGATGCGCCGGGCGGCGGCTTTCAGCTCGGCCGGTCCCTCGAACTCGACCATCACGCTGTGCAGCCGGCCGTCGGCCAACGTCGAGCGGACGACGTGCGACTCAGGGACGGTGGCGGTTGACTGATTCACCGGCCCGCCTCCTTGGGTGCCCCGTCATACTCGTCGGGGTTGTAGTCGAAGCCGTGGTGCCGCGGGCCGTGAGCGGTCGGCATCACCGTCTTCACCTCCGCCATCGCCACGACCGGCAGGTAGCGGATGAAGAGCAGGAACAGCGTCAGGAAGAGCCCGAAGCTGCCGGCCAGCGTCAGCCAGTCGACGATCGTCGGCGTGTAGTAGCCCCAGTTGGCCGGCAAAAAGTCCGAGCTGAGCGACGTGACGACGATCACGAAGCGCTCGAACCACATGCCCACGTTCACGCACATGACCACGAAGAACATCATCCAGATGCTCGTGCGGGCCCACTTGAGCCAGAAGAACTGCGGCGCGACCACGTTGCACAGGATCATCGTCCAGTAGGCCCAGGCGTACGGCCCCAGCGCCCGGCTGATGAAGGCGTAGTACTCGTACATGTTGCCGCTGTACCAGGCGATGAAGAACTCCATCGCGTAGGCATAGCCGACCATCGAGCCGGTCACCAGGATGATCTTGTTCATGTTCTCCAGGTGCCGCATGGTGATGATCTGCTTGAGCCCGAACAGCTCCCGCGCCGGCACCGCCAGCGTCACCACCATGGCAAAGCCGCCGAAAATCGCGCCCGCCACGAAATAGGGCGGGAAGATCGTCGTGTGCCAGCCCGGCAATTGAGACACGGCGAAGTCGAAGCTCACCACCGAATGGACGCTGAGCACCAGCGGCGTGGCCAGCGCGGCCAGGATCAGATACGCCCGCTCGAAGCGGTGCCAGTGCCGGCTCGAACCGGTCCAGCCCAGCGCCAGCAGGCCGTAGACCATGCGGCGGATCTTGTCCTTCGCCCGGTCGCGAAACGTCGCCAGGTCCGGGATCATCCCCATGTACCAGAACAGCAGCGAGACGGTGAAGTACGTCCCCACCGCGAACACGTCCCACAGCAGCGGGCTGCGGAACTGCGGCCACATCGCCATCTGGTTGGGGATCGGGAACATCCAGTACGCCAGCCACGCCCGGCCGACGTGAATCCCCGGAAACAGGCCGGCGCAGATGACCGCGAAGATCGTCATCGCCTCGGCGAAGCGGTTGATCGCCGTGCGCCACTTCTGGCGGAACAGGAACAGGATCGCCGAGATGAGCGTGCCGGCGTGGCCGATACCGACCCAGAAGACGAAGTTGATGATCGCAAAGCCCCACGCCACCGGGTGGTTCACGCCCCACACGCCCACGCCGGTGAAGATCAGGTAGGCGATCATCAGCCCCAGCACGCCCAGCAGCGACGAGGAGATCGCGAAGGCGACGTACCACGCCGTCGGCGGCCGATACGCCTCCGCCACGTGGCAGACCGTGTCCGTGACGCTGCCGAAGTTCTGATCGCCCAGCACCAGCGGCGCGCGCTGCTTCGGATCGTCTATCGTGTTGTCGTACTCACCGACAATCGTTGCCATGCCGTTTCCCGCCGCCCACAGCGCGCTGCGCTGCGGGCCGCCATGCTGCTCAACCGCTCACGTGTTCCAGCGCCGCGCCCCCCGCCGTGTTCCGCAGCTTGGCCAGGTACTTCAACCGCGGCCGGACATTCAGCTCCTCGAGCATCGCATAGGAGCGCTCATGCCCGTGCAGCGCCGCCACGCGGCTCTTCTCATCCCGCAGATCGCCGAAGAGGATCGCCTCGGCCGGACACGCCTCGGCGCAAGCCGGCGTCACCGAGCCGTCCGCCAGCACCGGTGCGGCCGCCGTCGCGATCGGCGAGACCTCCGCGTTCCGCGCGGCGATCTTGGCCTTCTCGATCCGCTGCACGCAGAAGGTGCACTTCTCCATCACGCCGCGGCTGCGGACGGTCACGTTCGGATTCATCCGCAGCTTCTCGAGCTCCGTCAGCCGCTGCTGCGGCTGCATGGTCGAGTGCTCCTTGATGTTCAGCGTCATGAACACCGTCGGCCCGCCTAGCTTCCTGGAGCGCGGATGCGCCGGGCCGTGGTGATTGAAGAACCAGTTGAACCGCCGCACCTTGTAGGGACAGTTGTTCGAGCAGTACCGCGTGCCGATGCAGCGGTTGTAGACCATCACGTTCAGGCCCTGCTCGTCGTGCACCGTCGCCGCCACGGGGCAGACCTGCTCGCACGGCGCGTTCTCGCACTGGTGGCAGGTGACCGGCTGATGCACGACCTGCGGATCGTCGGGATCGCCGCGGAAGTAGCGGTCGATGCGGATCCAGTGCATCTCGCGGCCGACCAGCACCTCGTCCTTGCCGACGACGGGAATGTTGTTCTCAGCCTGGCACGCGACCACGCACGCCGCGCAGCCCGTGCAGCGGCTCAGGTCGATCGCCATCGCCCAGCGCGGCGCGTCGCTGAACACCAGCGACCCGAACGGCTGCACCAGCGGCAACGGATGCACCGTCCCGCGCGACGCGAACACGGCGAAGTTCCCCTGATGCCCCTTCTTGCCGTTCTCGGCCTTCATCGCATCCGCAGCGCCGTGACCGGACTGGGCCCCGTTGTGACCGTCGCCTGCTCCGTGCCCACCCGCCTGGCCGCTGTGCCCCGCCCCGTGCGCCAGATACGCGCGATACTCGTCGAGCGTACCCTCGCGGAAGAGCGCCGGAATCCGCTTCTGCGTCTGGGCGGTTCCGACCTCCGACTCCATCGCGTGGTGATCCTGCGTGGTCGCCAGCACGTGCAGCCCGTCGGTTCGCGAGACCTGAGCCCCCCGCGCCACCCACCAGCCCGACCGAGACCGCAGCGAATAGGTGTTGAACCCCACGCCGCCCGCCACGGCGCCCGCCGACTCGCGCCGCCCATACCCCAGCGGCAGCGTCACGACGCCCACCGCATGCCCCGGCAGCACATACGCCGGCAGCGTCAGCGACTGCCCGCCCACACTGACTCGCAGCATCCGCCCGTTTCGATCCACACCCAGCCGCCGCGCATCGGCCGGCGAGATCAGCGCCGCATTGTCCCACGTCAGCTTCGTCAGCGGGTCCGGCAGCTCCTGCAACCAGCCGTTGTTCGCGAAGCGCCCGTCATAGACCTTCGAATCGGCCGCGAACACGACCTCGAACTCGTCGCCCGAAGCGGCCGGCGACTGCTCCGCCAGCCCCCGCACCGCCGAACCCCACGCCGCGGCCGAAATCGTCGGCGAGGCGAGCTTCGCGGCCGAACCGGCCACCACGCCGTCATGCAGCGCCTTGCGCCAGGCCCGCTCGAATGCGTCGCCATCCAACCCGGCGGCGTGAAGCTCCTTGAAAGTCTTCCGCACCAGCTCGTAGCCGCGCGTGACGGCCTCGCCGGTCATCTGCGCCACCAGCTCGATCACCGTCCGCCCGCCGTAGAGCGGCTCGATCAGCGGCTGAACCAGCGAATAGGTGCCGTCGTACGCCCCCGCATCGCCCCACGCCTCGAGGAAATGCGCCCGCGGCACATGCCACGTGCACAGCGACGACGTCTCGTCGCGATAGAGCGAAAGGTGAATCGAGGTGGCCACCTTGCCCAGCGCCGTGGCGAAATCCACGTCGGCCGGCGCGTTGTAGACCGGGTTGCCGCCCAGGATGACCAGCGTGCTGACCGCCCCGCTGCTCATCTCGTCGGCCAGCGTGGCGATCGCGTCCGCGTGCGACTGGCGCTGCGCATCCGGCGACTCGGTGTACTGCACCGGCCCGCCGATGCTGCCGAGCGAGTTGTTCAGCAGATGCACGACGGCGTGCACGGCCGGCGGCTGACCCGGCCCCGCCAGCAGCACCGCCCGACCGCGATGATCCGCCAGATCGCGCGCGATCCGCTCGACGAAGCGGAAGCGCGACTCGCGCTCCGACCCGGCCACCGCGGCCAGGTCTACCGGCACATTCACGCCCAGGGCCGCAAGCTGCCGGCACAGCTCCACGAGCACCTGCGGAATCTGGCTGCTGCGAACCGCGTAGCGATGATCCGCGTTGCTGCCCGTCAGCGAGACGCCCGATTCCACCGCATACAGCCGGCACATCGTGTGATGCTCGTCGCCGGCGGTGCGGCGCGAGGCGAAATCGCGCGTGTATTGCAGCGCGGCCGGGTGCGTCAGCAGCGGGTCGGCATCCAGACAGACGATCACGTCCGCCTGATCGAAGCGATACTGCGGCCGCCACGCCGCGCCGAAGGCCGTCAGCGTGCCCGCCCGCTCATTGTCGAACGAGATCGGCTCGTACTCGTACCAGCGTGCCTGCGGAAAGACGGCCGCGAAGCGCTTCTTGAGTGCCGCGAGCGTGGGCGAGCTCGACGTCTCGCTGAGCACGCGCAGCCCGGTCCCGCCACTGGTACGAAGAGCGAGAAAGTGCTCGTTGGCGAAAATGTCGAACTGATCGAAGGTCGCCTGCGCGGGCCCCGTCTCGCGCCGCACACGGATCGAGATGCTGCGGTCCGGGTCATACATCTCCAGGATCGCCGCCTGCATGATAGCGCTGCTCGCCCCCCGGCTGCCCGGGTGGAGCGGGTTGCCCTCCAGCTTGATCGGCCGGCCGTCGAAGCTGCTGGCCAGCACACCGATGCCGGCCCCGCCCAGCTCGAACGTCGTCGCGTATTGAACCGGCACGCCCGGCGTCCGCCCCGCCGGCCGCCGCACGTACGGAACGATCGTCTCCTGCGGCCAGCGGCAGGCCGTCAGCCCGCCCAGCGCCAGCGACGCGCCCATCAGCTTCAGGAATTGCCGCCGCGACGTGCCCGACAGCAGCGGCGCGAATTCCGGAAACTCGCGCTCCAGCCGCGCGCGAAACTCGGGCGCGTCCGCAAGCTCATCCAGGCTGCGCCAGTACGCCTTGCCGCCCAGATCACTCAGCATCGTCGGCCCCCAGCTACCGATGGCATGTCGAACAGTCCTGCGAAGGATTGATGTTGTACCGGCTGATGAGCTGCCGCCCGAACTCCTCCTGCTCGATCGGCGGAGCCCACGTCATGTTCGTCACTTCCTCGACCGGCCGCAGATACCGCTCCGGATTCCGGTGACACTCCAGGCACCACCCCATGCTCAGCGGCTCGGCCTGGTAGACGACCTCCATCCGGTCGATCCGGCCGTGGCAGCTCACGCAGCCCACGCCGCGGCGCACGTGCGCGCTGTGGTTGAAATACGCATAGTCCGGCAGGTCATGCACCCGCACCCAGGGGATCGCCTCCCCCTTGGCGTACGAGTCCTGCACGAGCTTGAGCTTCGGGCTGTCGTTCCGCTTGATGTTCGCGTGGCAGCCGAGGCACACCTGCGTCGGCGGAATCGAGGCGTGGGCGGAGTCTTCCACGGTCGTGTGGCAGTAGCGGCAGTCGAGCCCCAGCTTGCCCACGTGCACGGCGTGGCTGTACGGCACGGGCTGGACCGGCATGTAGCCGACGTCAGTCGCGTAGGGCGAAAAGCCGAAATAGACGATCCCCGCGGCGTAAAGAGCCGCGATACCGCCTCCCGCCGCAACAGCCGTTCGCAGGCTGTTGATCCAGGTTGGAAACTCGAACGGGCTGATTGCTGTACAGTCCTTTCTCGGATTGTTGCGGCGGATCATAGGGAGTCGCGCCGCTCGGTCAAGGGCGCGCCGCCGCTTTCGCAACTTTCAACTCGCCAGGCGCTGCGCGGACCGCTTCGGCACCTCGCCGGTCCGTGTTATCGGCCACCTTCGAACCGGGAATCTTAGACCAGACCGCCGCCGATTGCGACCTCCCGGGTATCACTTCTGCGCCAGCCCGCGGCCGTGCGGATCGCGGGCGCCCGCACCGGCCGGCGGCGCAGCCCTTTGCGTTGACCCGGCTTCCGCACGCCTCATACAATACGGTGCTGCTTGCGGCACGCCGCCGCAGGGGGCTTCGGACGGCGTCCGATGGTGAATCGCTGGATCGGCATCCTCTGCATCGCCTGCATGCTCAGTGCCAACACGGCACTGATCATCACCGATGTCGTTCCAGGCTGGTTCGCCGGAGACCCGCCCCGCATCGAGGCCCTCAAGCTCGAGCCCGGACAGATCCTTCGCGTCCAGGTCGGCATCTACAACCAGCACGGTCACCGGATCGGCGCGAGCTGGATGCAGGCCCGCCCGCTCGGCGACCTGGTCAACGTCCGCGTCCGCACGCACCTCTGGCCGATCGCCCTGCCGGGCGGCGTGAGCACTCCCGAAGTCCTCGTGCGCAGCTCGCTGGCCTACACCAAGGACGGCCGCCTCGACAAGCTCAACCTCCGCGTCGACGGCCTGGGTGTTCCGATCGTCCTGGAGGGCGAATCCTTCGGCGCCCCCGAGTTCCCCATGCAGTGGCAGGTCGGCGACCAGATCGGCAAGCTGACGCTTCCGGCCGAGGCCACGCGCGCTCTCGGCGACGTCATCCGCCCCTTCGACACGCTCCCGAACCTCTTTGTCGGCCGCACCTGGCGGCTCGAGCTGATCGACCCGCTCAGCAAGCTGATGCCCGGCCTGACCAACAACCTCGTCGAAACCTCCTCCGTGCTCGTCCGCGTCGTGGCCGAGGAGCAGATCAAGCATCTCGGCGAAATGGTTGACGTATTCCGGGTCGAATCGCATAAGGTGAAGGCTTGGGTCACGGCCGGCGGCAGGGTGATTCGACAGGAGGTCGAACTGCCTTTGTTCGGAACGCTCATCCTCGTGGATGAGCCCTACAACGAACGCGAATTCCACGAGGACCCCGACCCGGTCTACGAACGATGAGCAGCGCGGAAACCGACGCCCTCCAGCGAACCCAGCCGCACGCGCCCGGGGCGACCCTCCGGCCGGCGGACGAGCACATCGTCAGTCTGCGCGGCGTCTCCAAGCGCTACGGCCGCAAACCGGCCGTCCGCGACCTCAGCCTCGACCTGCTCGCCGGCGAGGTCTTCGCATTCCTCGGCCCCAACGGCGCCGGAAAGACGACCACGCTGAAAATGACCACCGGCCTGCTCCGGCCGGATACCGGAACCGTCAGCGTCTGCGGCTACGACATGGCCACCGACGGGCGGCGCGCCAAGCAGCACCTGGCGTACGTCCCGGATCAGCCCTTTCTCTACGACAAGCTCACCGGGCGCGAGTTCATCCATTTCACGCGCGACATGTACGGCGTCCCCCCGGCCGTGGCTGACCGGCGGCTCGAAGAGCTCACCTTTCGACTCGACATGGGCGGCTTTCTCGACCATCTCACCGAGTCCTACAGCCACGGCATGAAGCAGAAGGTGGCGCTGGCCGCGGCGCTGATTCACTCCCCGCGTGTGCTGGTCGTTGACGAGCCGATCATCGGCCTCGACCCGCGAACCGTGCGGGTCATCAAGACGATCTTCCGCGAGCTGGCCGACGCCGGCGGCACGGTCTTCATGAGCACGCACACGCTCGATATCGCCGAGACGCATGCGGATCGCATCGGCATTCTGCTTTCCGGCCGGCTGATCGCGCTGGGCACGCTCGCGCAGCTCCGCCGCGAGACCGCGGCCGACGCCCGCCTGGAGGACATCTTCCTCCGCCTTACCGATTCGGCCGCCGCGCCCCCCGGCGGCGGCGACGGCGACGGCCGGCTCGGAGCCGCGTCGTGAGCGCGGCCGCCCCGCAGCGCCGCCTGCGCCTGCCGGATGCCGTCGTTCTGGCCCGCTGCCGCGCGCTTCAGCTTCGCAACCTGCTCGATCAGCAGCTCCGCGACGCCCCCTGGCGGACGCTCTCCGTACTCATCCTGCTCGGGCTGATCTGGGCCGCGCTCTATCTCCTGCTCGAGTTCGTCCTGCGCCACGTCCGCAGCTGGGGCCTGGTCGCCGTCGTCGCCGATCAGCACATCTTCGTCCATTTCTTCCTCGTCCTGGCCGTCATGCTCGCCTTCTCCAACGCCCTGCTCACCTTCAGCACGCTCTTCGGCCGCAGCGAGGCCGGCCACCTGCTCAGCATGCCGCTCAACCCGCGCCAGGTCGTCCTCGTCAAATGGATCGAGGGGATGTTTCTCTCGAGCTGGTCGTTTCTGCTGCTCGGCGTGCCGCTCATGCTCGCCGTGGCGGAGAATTCGCAGGTGCGCTGGTTCTACTACCCGCTTTTCCTGGCGCACTTCCTCGGCTTCGTCGCCATCCCCGCCTGCATCGGTCTGCTGGCCGCCTGGGCCGTCGCCATGTGGGCTCCGCGCCGCCCGCTCAGCATCGCCCTGCTCTCGGGCACGATCCTCGTCCTCGTCGCCGCCTACTGGCTGGCCTCGCTCTCGCGCACCACCGACCAGTCCGAGCAGTGGCTGCCCACGCTGATGCGGCAACTCTCCGTCGCCCGTCAGCCGCTGATCCCCAGCACCTGGACCGCGATGGGCATCGTCGCCGCCATCGAGCGCGACGTCGGCCGCAGTCTGTTCTATCTGGCGATCGTCGTCGGCAACGCCATGTTCGTCTCCTGGCTGACGGTCAATATCCTCGGCGCCACCTGGGGCGAGGCCTACAGCCGCGCCGCGCAGGGCCGCTACTCGCCCATCATCCGCCGCGGCTGGGCGACCGAGCTCGTCTGCCTGCCCACGCGGCTCTTCCTCTCACGCCGGCTCGCCCGGGTCCTGCTCAAGGACGTGCGGCACTTCGCCCGCGACGCCAAGCAGTGGACCCAGATGGGCATCATGTTCGGCCTGCTGCTGCTCTACGTGATCAACCTGCGCCGCCTGCCGCTCGACATCTCGCACCCCGGCACCAAGAGCCTGATGACGTTTCTGAATCTCACAACCGTCAGCCTGATCCTGGCGACCTTCACCAGCCGCTTCGTCTTCCCGCTGCTCTCGCTCGAGAGCCAGCAGCTCTGGCTGCTCGAGCTGCTGCCGCTGCGCCGCATCACCCTGCTGCTGATCAAGTTCCTCTTCGCCCTGGCGCTGACCGGCCTGTCGGCCTGCGGCGTCATGGGCCTGGCCGTCTACATGCTCGAGCTGCCGAGCCTCTGGTGCTTCGTCAACATCGCCATCTGCATCTCCGTCTGCGTCGGGCTGTCCGGCCTGGCCATCGGCCTGGGCGCGCGCTTCCCCGTCCTCGGCCAGCGCAATCCCGCACGCATCGCCTCCGGCTTCGGCGGAACCTTCAACCTCATCGCCAGCATGCTCTTCGTCACGCTCGAGATGGCCGGCATGGCCGTGCTGACCCTGACCGAAATGCGCGGCACGCAGGCGCTCTCGCTGCCCGACTTCCTCACGCGGGAGGGCTGGTACATGGTCTCCGGCCTGGTCGCGCTGGGATTTTTCGTCGCAGCGGGCGCCCTGGCCGTCGGCGGCCATCACTTCTCGCGCATGGAAGCCTGACCCCCGGGGGCGCGGCAAACGAATCGCAGGATCCAGTGTAGTTCGTCGAGAATACTGCATCACGGCTCGCAGAGCGCGGATAGCTCGACGGCGGATCCGAGCGAGTTGCGGGCGAGACTCCCGCGCTCCCCCGGTTGAGGGACATTTGACCATCTACACGAGCGTCGGAACGATTACGCGCCGGCTGCGCGCACCTCACGCCCGCCGGGCGCGGGCCGCCGCCAGGTAATCCTGTAGCGCCCGCGCGCTCAGTCCCCCGCCGCTGCGCAGCGCCCGGATCGCCCCCACCGCCGCCCGGGCGCCCGCCAGCGTCGTGATCAGCGGCGTGCCGACCTGCACGGATGCCGCCCGCCAGCGCCCCTCTTCGCTGGCACTGCCGGTGTGAATCGGCGTATTGATCAGCAGATCGAGCCGGCGGCTTCTGATCATGTCCAGCAGGAAAGGATGCTGCTGGCCAGCGTGCTTGCTGACGACCGTGCTCGGAATGCCGTGCTCGGCCAACGTCAGGTGCGTCTTGATCGTCGAAAATATCTCGAAGCCCATCTCGTGCAGCTCGCGGGCGATGCTGACCACCCGCGGCTTGTCCGGGTCGTTGACGCTCACCAGCACCCGGCCGGAGGTCGGCAGCCGCATCCCCGCCGCCTGAAGAGCTTTGGCGAAGGCGATCGAGTAGTTCTCGTCGATGCCCATCACCTCCCCGGTGCTGCGCATCTCCGGCCCGAGCACGAAATCCACCCCGCGGAACTTGCGGAACGGGAAGACCGGCACCTTGACCGACATGTGCCGCGGCAGCACCACGTCCGTCACGCCGTAGCCCGCCAGGGCCTCGTCCAGCGTCTGGCCCAGCATCACCTTCGTCGCGATCTTCGCCCACGGCACGCCGGTCGCCTTGCTGACGAACGGGATCGTCCGGCTCGCCCGCGGGTTCACTTCGATCACGTAGACCACGCGGCCCTGCATGGCGAACTGCACGTTCATCAGCCCGCACACGTTCAGCCGCCGCGCCAGCAGCTTCACCTGGTGCTTGATCTCGTCCACGATCGACGGCGAGAGCGAGTACGGCGGCAGCACGCAGCACGAATCGCCGCTGTGAATCCCCGCCTCCTCGATGTGCTCCATGATGCCGCAGATGTCGCAGCGGCCCTCGCTCGGATCGCGCCCGGGATAGCCGTAGTCGCTGATCGCATCCACATCCAGCTCGACCGCATCCAGCAGGAACTTGTCCACCAGGATCGGGTGGCGGCTGTCCAGGTGAAGCTCGCGGTCCGTCGCCCCCAGCGCCTCGTCGATGTAGCTCATCAGGTCGGCCGCGTTGTTGCACACCTGCATGCCGCGCCCGCCCAGCACGTAGCTCGGCCGCACGAGCACCGGGTAGCCGATCCGCTCGGCCGCGGCCGCGGCCTCCAGCCGCGAGAAGACGATCTCGCTCGGCGGCTGGCGCAGGCCCAGCTCGCGCAGCATCTGCTGAAAGCGCTGCCGGTCCTCGGCCAGGTGGATGCTCTCCGGCGAGCTGCCCAGGATCGGCACGCCCGAGTCCTTCAGGCTCTGCGCCAGATTCAGCGGCGTCTGCCCGCCGAACTGCACCACCACGCCGCGCACATACCCGCCCGGCTGGCCGAACGGCCGCCCGTTGAGCCGCTCGCAGATGTTGAACACGTCCTCGTGCGTCAGCGGCTCGAAGAACAGCAGGTCGCTGATGTCGTAGTCGGTGCTGACCGTCTCCGGGTTGGAGTTGATCATCACCGTTTCGTAGTCCAGCTCGCGCGCCGCCATCGAGGCGTGCACGCAGCAGTAGTCGAACTCGATCCCCTGGCCGATGCGGTTCGGCCCGCCGCCCAGGATGACCACCTTCGGCCGGCCCGTCACCACCAGCTCATCGTCGTGGCTCTCGACCAGCAGGTTCTCGTCGTCGATCAGGCGGAAGCGATGCGGCGACTCGACCCCCAGCCGCCGGAACGTCTCGGCCAACTCGACCCGCTGGCCCGCCTGCCGCTGCTCGCGAAGCTGCGCCACGGCGACGGGGCTGCGAACGACCCGCGCCAGCGGCCGCTCGTGCGTCGAGTAGTAATACGGCGTATACGCCTCGAACTCGGCCGCGCAGGTGTCGACCAGCTTGTACTTCGGCCGGTCGAGCTGCGCCTTGATCCGCGCCAGCGTCGCCGCGTCGATCCGCCAGATGCAGCGGAGCTGCGTATCGCTGTAGCCCAGCGCCTTGGCCTCCTGAAACACCTCCGCCAGCTCCGGTGTAATCCGCAGATTCGGCCCGTTCGGCACGCGCGTGTGCAGCAGCCGGTCCTCGAACTCCACCAGCTCCTGGAGCTGATCCAGGAACCACGGATCGATCCCGCTCAGCTCGTGAATCCGCTCGACCGACCAGCCCAGCTTGAGCGCGTAGCGGGCGTAATAGAGCCGACCCTGGCACGGCACCGAGATCTTCTGAGTCAGCGTCTCTTCCGGGATCGGCCACTCGCTGGAGGCCTGCTCGCGCCAGTCCGCCGGCGGCTCGCTGAGCGTCGACCCGCCGATCACGCCGCCCGCGGCCGGCGACATCTCGCCGAACGCGTCGAGCCACACGTCGCCGTCCACGGCCGCCGGCTGCGGCTCGGCCGGCCGCAGCGACTCCAGCCAGCGGTCGTTCGGATGCAGGCCGAAGCCCGGCCGCTTGATCTCCATGCTGCGGATGCACTTCTGGAACGCTTCCTTGAACGTCCGCCCGATGGCCATCGCCTCGCCGACGCTCTTCATGCTCGTGGTCAGCGTCTCGTCGGCGTCGGGAAACTTCTCGAAGGCGAAGCGCGGCATCTTCACCACGCAGTAATCGATCGCCGGCTCGAAGCACGCGGGCGTCTCGCGGGTGATGTCGTTGCGGATCTCGTCCAGCGTGTAGCCCAGCGCCAGCTTGGTCGCGATCTTGGCGATCGGAAAGCCCGTCGCCTTGCTCGCCAGGGCGCTGCTGCGGCTGACGCGCGGGTTCATCTCGATCACGACCATGCGGCCGTCGCGCGGGTTGACCGCGAACTGAATGTTCGACCCGCCCGTCTCGACCCCGACCGCCCGCATCACCGCGATCGCCGCGTCGCGCATCCGCTGATATTCCTTGTCCGACAGCGTCAGCGCCGGCGCAACCGTGATCGAATCCCCCGTGTGCACCCCCATCGGGTCGATGTTCTCGATCGAGCAGACGACCACCACGTTGTCGCGGCGGTCGCGCATCATCTCCAGCTCGAATTCCTTCCAGCCCGTCAGGTCCTCCTCGATCAGCACCTGGCTGACGGGCGACTGCGACAGCCCGTCGCGGACGAACTGCTCGAACTGCTCAGCGTCCCGGGCGTAGCCGCCGCCGCTGCCACCCAGCGTGAAGGCCGGCCGGATCACCACCGGCAGCCCGATCCGCCCGAGCACGTCGAGCGACTGCTCATAGGTCTCGGCCACTTCGGAGCGGGCCACATCGAGCCCCACCGACAGCACCGTCGTCTTGAACAGGTCGCGATCCTCGGCCCGGCGGATCGTCTCCCGGTCCGCCCCGATCAGCCGTACTGAATGCCGCTCCAGAATCCCCTGGTCGCAGCAGGCCATGGCGCAGTTCAGCCCCGTCTGGCCGCCCAGCGTCGGCAGGATCGCGTCGACGGGCGTGCCCCGCTCGGCCTCGATCCGCAGAATCTCGTCCACCACCTCCGGCGTGATCGGCTCCAGGTAGGTCCGCTCGGCCAGCTCCGGGTCGGTCATGATCGTGGCCGGGTTGCTGTTGAGCAGGACGACCTGCACGCCTTCGGAACGCAGGGCCCGGCAGGCCTGCGTGCCGGAATAGTCGAACTCGCAGGCCTGGCCGATGACGATCGGCCCGGAGCCGATGATCAGAACGCGCTGAATCGAGGGGTCTTTGGGCATGTTCTCCACGCTCTGGCCGCGGCGGTTCTGTCCGCTGCGGCGCTGACGAGTCGGGAGATCATACAGGTGCGTGCCGGGCGATCCAAGACGGCGGCTACGGCCGGCGCGGCTCCGTCGGTTCCGCCTGTGTCGTCGCAGGTGCGGCGGCTTGCTCGGCCGCTTCGCGCTGGGCCCGGGTGGGGATTTTCTCGAGCCGCGGCTTGAGCTGCCGCTCGAAGATCGCATCGATTGGCTCGCGGAGCTTGGCGAGCTGTTTCTCCAATTCCTCGATCTCGCGGACCTTCTCCGGCGCGTCGGAATCCTTGTCTTTGGCCTCGCCCAGCCGGTTATAGAGCTCTTCGAAGCGGGCCTTGTGCCGGTCGACGATCTCCTGGGCGTGCTTGCTGCAAATGTCGCGAATGTCCTCATCCCAGGGCGAGCGGCGGCCATCGCGCTTCCAACCAGTCACTCGTAAGTCCGTTTCTTGATAGCACCACGTGCCGTCCATCCCGACCAGATATAATTGTGGGATCCGGCTTGTTCCCTTCCGCGTTTCCGGTTCAAAGATCGTCCAGCCCTCGCGATCTCCGCGGTTCTCGAAGATCAGGTCGCCGTTCAGCGCGTATCGAGACACGAACGACATCACGCGCTTCTCATCTCCCTCCGGCATGACGGACCATTCCACGTGGCCGCTGAGAATTGCTCTCCGCGTTTCCTCCATCGCGGCGAGCGCCTCCGGGCGCTGTTGCGTAGCCTGCCAGTTAGCAGCAACGAAGGGGAGACAGAAATACAGGGTTAGCAGGGATGTTCTTAGTTCTAGTCCGAACAAAAAATTGGCACCCTCCGCTTCGGTTTTTTTCAGCAATCCGTAAGTCGCAACATGCTGTCTACTATACATCACAAGTATACAGGATGAAAGGTTTAGAGATAGGTTCTGGAACCTACCTCATTACCCGTTTTTTGTGGCGTTACGAGACAAATGGACTCGCCCGAGGCAACAACGCGCCCCGCAAACACTGCTTCGTTTAGATCCGTACAGCCGCAAGTCGCCTCGAGTAAGGCGATCCTGACGGCCTCGGGTCGAGCGTTCACGAACCGTGTACTGAACGGAACGGAAGCGTGCCACGGATGCCGGCCCAAATCGAGTACCGCCGGCGAGAAGCCCAGTGCCACCGCTTGCGCATCCAACGAACGGTCGCGCGCCCGGTCCCAACCTTCGTCGGTCGGGGGGACACGCAGTACGCCGTAGCCCGCGAGGAATCCCAGCATCAAAAAAGCGATTGCGCCAAGAATTGATCGGAACCAAGCCAGCGACCCCATCGCCCATTCCTCCTCGGGCGGACGTGCAACCAACCTGAGTATGTCTCAGGCCTTGGCCATCGTCAGGAGAAACTGGCGACCGGACGGGTCATGCCCCCCACGCGGGCACCCGTAAACGCTGAGCGGGCCTGACGTTACACGCCGGTCTCGAGCTTCACATTTTTTACAATCGACGTCGCATTTGGTTGCATGGATTCACAATTCGTGCCCGCGATCGCGAAGAGGTTACCGCGAACACCCCCGCATCGCAGGCACCAACAGCATACGGTATGCTCCAGACGGGTTTCTGCTACTCCCGCGGCTTGTGATACCGCCCGCGGAACTGATCCGCCGGGTACTTGGCCGCGTTCTTGACGATCTTCTGCCGCAGCGCCGCCGACAGATCGATCCCCAGCACGTTCGCCATCGCGATCGAGAACGCCAGCACGTCCGCCAGCTCGTCCGTGATCTCCGCCCGCAGCTTCTCGTCCCGCGCCAGACCGGCCAGCTCCTCCGAGCGCAGCCACTGGAAGTGCTCCATCAGCTCGGCCGCCTCGATGGCGATCGACATCGACAGGTTCTTGGGGTCGTGATAGACCTCCCACTCCCGCTCGGCCACGAAATCGGCGATCCACTGGCGAAGCTCGGCGACGGTCGTCGTCTGGTCACTCACGCGGCTGGCTCCTGCTCACGCCCTCATGGCCATCTCCCGTACGCGGCCGCCGCGGGCCGGCGGCGCCTGCGATCCCCGCGATCACCGCTCCCGCAACTGCTTGAGCAGGCCGTTGAGCACCGGCCGGGGAATGCCCGCAAGCTGCGGCGGCGGAATCTCGTCCATGACCAGCCGGTCGATGATCGGCTCGGCCTTCGCGATGTGCCGGCGAATCTCGACGGCCAGCTCCTCGGCCCGGTCCAGCCGCCCGTCCTTCATGTGCAGCGCGTACTGGATGATCAGCTCCTCCAGGTCCGGCGGCGGGGGCAGCGGCGTCTCGGAGCGGGTCGCATGACCGCCCGCGCCGGCCGCGCCGGCCGCCCCGCGCCGCCCGCCCGGCTCGGCCGGCACATCCCGCTCATGCAGCAGCCGCTGCTGGAGCTTCTTGGACTCGTCGAGCAGCCGGGCCTTGCGGGCCTCGAACTCCTCGTCGACCGGCTCGAGCTCGAGCGGCTCAATCTGCTCGGTCGGCGTGGGGATGTAGACGCTCTGGTGACAGGCCGGGCACTTGCCGTGCCTGCCCGCGTGCTCGTCCGATGCGCGAATCTGCTTGCCGCAATACGGACAGTGAAACTCGATCGCCACGATCCATCCTCCCTCGCCGCGCGGGCCCCGTCAGCCGGTCTGCTGCGCCGAGCGGGCGCCCGCCGGCTGGTCGCTGTCGCGGCCGCGCGTGCGAAACAGCAGCCGCAGCGGCACCTCGCCGAACGGCAGATACTCGCGCAGGCGGTTGTCCAGATAGCGGCGGTAATTGTCCGTCACCAGCCCGGCCGAGTTGCAGAAAAAGACGATCGTCGGCGGGGCGACGCCGACCTGTGTCGCGTAGTAGATCTTCACCGGCCGGCTGCCGCGCTTGGCCGACGGCCCGCGGGCCTCGAGCAGCTTCTGCAGCGCCTCGTTGAGCTGCGCCGTCGCCACGCGCGTGTGCGCCTGGCGGTGCAGGCTCAGGGCCACGTCCACCGTCCGCTGCACGTTGTGCCCCGTCAGCGCCGTGATGAACGTGATCGGCGCATAGGGCACGTGCGGGATCACCTTGCTCAGGTACTCGCCGTAGTCCTCCGGGCCCGCCCGGTCGCCGACCAGGTCCCACTTGTTGATCGTCAGCAGCGCCGGCTTGTACTCGTCCTGAATCGCCCGCGCCAGCTTCTGGTCCACCTCGCTCACCGGCACCGTCGCGTCGATCAGGTGCATGACCACATCCGCCCGCTGAATCGACCGCAGCGCCCGCGTGTAGGAGTAGAAGTCGATGTCGTTCATGCTGCGCTTCTTGCGCACGCCGGCCGTGTCGATCGCCAGAAACACGTGCCCGTCGCGCTCGAAGCGCACGTCCACCGCGTCGCGCGTCGTCCCGGGAATCTCGCTGACGATCACCCGCTGCTCGCCCGCCAGCGCGTTGACCAGCGTGCTTTTGCCCGCGTTGCGCTTGCCGACGATCGCCAGCTTCATGTCCGGAACTTCCGGCGACTCGGCCGCCCGCTCCCCCAGCAGCCCGATCAGCCGGTCGGCCAGCTCCTCGCGGCCGTAGCCGTGAATCGCCGACACCAGCAGCGGCGGCCCGAAGCCCAGCCGGTTGAGCTGCGCCGCCTCCGGCCCGTGGCTTACGTCGTCCACCTTGTTGGCCACCAGCACCACCGGCCGCTCCAGCCGCCGCAACTGCTCGGCCACGCGCTGATCCAGCGCCGTGATGCCGTGATGCACGTCGACCACGAAGACGATCACGTCGGCCCGGGCGATGGCGTATTCGATCTGCTGCTCGACGTGATCTTCGAGGTGGTCATCGTCGACGATGCCGATGCCGCCGGTGTCCACCGCCTCGAAATAGCCGCCGGCGTGCTCGACGATGACGCTGACGCGGTCGCGGGTGATGCCCGCGCGCGGGTCGACGATGCTGACGCGCTCCCGCGCCAGACAGTTCAGCAGCGAGCTTTTGCCCACGTTGGGCCGCCCCACGATGACCACGACCGGTACCGCCATAGCAACGATGATAGGGCCGCGGCGGGCGGGCAGGCAAACACGGGGGATGCGGCCGCAGCCTGGAAGGAACGGACGAGCAGCGCCCGCGGGCGGATCGGCCGCTAGGCCACCGACCGGCTCGGCCGGATGCGCACGCGGCTGTCGTCGCGCGGCCGGCGGCGGGCCAGTTCGCTGTTGACGAACCGCTCGGCGCTGATCAGCGTGCAGCCCTTGACGGCGAACTGCCGCAGCACCATGGCGGCCTCATCCTGCGACCAGAAGCCGCACGCGTTGTCGATCACCACGACCTGCCGGTTTCGCCGCACAAGCCCCAGCACCAGAATCCGCAGCGACAGCTCGAGCACGGCCCCGAAGACGACGTAGCGGCCGACCGGGACTTCGGTCAGCAAACGATCGAGCTTGGGATTCGTGTAGGGGTCGCGGTGGTACTTGGTGAAGATCGTCTGGTGCTGGCGTTTGAGAAGATCGAGCGGAACGCAGAGGCAGTTGTCCGATTGGACGACGGCGCGGTTGGGCATCAGCGTCCACGGAAACTTGCGCGTCTCTGGCGCGGCCGGATCGCCGCTGATCACGCATTCTTCGCCGATCTCGTTGTAGCGCCGCGTGTCGACGCAGGAAATCAGCGGCACGCGCGCCCAGCGCGCCAGGGCGATCACGTGCTTGATGGCCTTCAGCGCGGATTCGGCGTTGCGGCAGCGCCGGACGCCGTCCGGCGCGAAGTAATCGCGCTGCACGCACATGTCCACGAACACGTCGGAGCGACTCAGTTCGAGCATTTGCACGGCCCTCCCCTGCATGGAGCCGTTCTGCAAAACGAGAATCTTTCACGACGAATCAGAACGCGTCAGTTCAGAATCAGAAAAGTCGAAGCGCGTCTTGAGATGCTGTGGATTCGAGCCGCTGCCCTGTCGGCTTCGGGTCTGCGCTTTCCCTCAACCCTCCTGATGACGCCGAATTCTAGCCCGCGCCGCGGCGCGCATCAACCGTAAATTATGTATGCAGCGCCGCTTGAATCGTCTGAAGATAACATCGCCGCGCGGCCCGCGCCCGGCCATGATTTATGGGATGCGCCGAATTACGCACCGTCTGATAATTTGTCGCACCGCGCCCCGGCGAACCTCACGATCAGCCCCGATCGGATGTGACTACCCGACGATCTGCCCGTTGATCGACACGAGCACGTCGAAATCATCCCCGTCACCCACGAAGATGAAGCGAATCACGTCGCCGCACTGAAAATCGTCGTCGCGCTCCACCGTCGAGCTGTCGCCCGCGAAGACGCTGATGTCCGGCGGAATCAACTGCTCGGCCTGTGCGCTGAAGATCAGCCCCAGCGCGTCGCAATCGAAGTTGAAGCTCACGATCTCGCCCGGCGCAACCAGCCCCGTCGCCAGCTCCTCCGCCGGGAACGCCCCCGCCAGAAATCCCGTGTCGTCGTCGTAGACGATGTTCGGCGCGATATCGAAGCTCGTGTCGTTGACCACCTCGACGATCACCGAATTGAACAGCGGCAACAAGCCGCCGAATCCGCAGCCCCCGACGAGCGCGTAGAGGGCGATCGCAAGCAGAATACCGGCCGGCCGGAGCAGACGAATCGGCGTCATGGGCGCAGTCCCTCCACGGTTGGACGAGGTTTGCGGGTCGCGTCATACTGACCGCAGCCCGCGCATCGGCATCCGGCCGCAGTCAGTCGCGGCCGCCGAATGCACAGGCGCAGTGTAGATGCGGCAGAATCGCCGCTCAAGCGCCTGGACACGCAAGCAGCCACGAGGTTGGCGACATGGCGTTGATGGTCAGTGTTTCCGGCGTGCGCGGCCTGGTCGGCCGCACGCTCACGCCGCAGGTCGCGCTCGAATTTGCGCAGGCCTACGGAACCGTTCTGCGCGGCGGGCGCGTCGTGCTCGGCCGCGATACGCGCCCCAGCGGAGAGATGTTCAGCAGCGCCGTGCAGGCCGGTCTGCTCGCGGCCGGGTGCCACGTCACCTCCGTCGGCGTCGCGATGACGCCTACGATCGGCCGCGCCATCCTCGACGGCAAGTACGACGGCGGCGTGGTCATCACCGCCAGCCACAATCCACCCCCCTGGAACGGCATCAAGTTCCTCGACCAGCGCGGCCTGGCACCCGACGCCGCCCGCGCGGCGGAAATCGCACGCGTTCGCGAGTCCGGCCGGTTGCAGATGGCCACCGAGGTATTCCGCCCCGTGCAGATCGACACGACGGCCGGCCGCCGGCACGTCGACGCCGTGCTGGCCGCGGTGGAGGTCGATCTGAGCACGCTGCGCGGCCTGCGCGTGGTGCTCGACAGCGTCAACGGCGCCGGCTGCCAGGCGGCGCCGTGGCTGCTCAGCGAGCTGGGCTGCGAAGTGATCCACATCAACGCGGAACCCAACGGACAGTTCGCCCACCCGCCCGAGCCGATCGAAGAAAACCTCGGCCAGCTCTGTGACGCCGTCCGCAGGCACGAGGCCGCCGTCGGCTTCGCCCAGGACCCCGACGCCGACCGGCTGGCCATCGTCGACGAGACCGGCCGCTACATCGGCGAGGAATACACGCTCGCATTCTCGGTGCTCTCCGTGCTCTCGCGGCGGCCCGGACCGGTGGCGATCAACCTGAGCACGTCGGGCCTGTGCGAACATGTCGCCCGCCGCTTCGGCGCGCGCGTGCACCGCACGCCGGTCGGCGAGGCGAACGTCGCCCGCGGCATGGTCGCGCACGGCTGCATCATCGGCGGCGAGGGCAACGGCGGCGTGATCGATCCGCGCATCTGCTGGGTCCGCGACAGCCTCTCGGCCATGAGCCTCGTCCTGCAACTGCTCGCCGCGACCGGAAAGACCGTCGCGCAGCTCGTCGACGAGCTGCCCCGGCTGACGATGATCAAGCGGAAGTTCGACTGCCCGCCGCAGAACGTGCCCGCCGTCGTGGAGAGGACGGCCGCGGCCTTCGGCAATCACGAGATCGACCGCTCCGACGGTGTCTGGATCCGCTTCGATGAGGGCTGGGCCCATCTGCGCGGTTCGAACACCGAGCCCATTCTTCGCATCATCGCCGAGGCATCGACGCCTCGCGCAACCGAAGCGCTCATCGAGCGCGTCCGCACCGCCGCGGGAATCTGACGCAAGCGCCCGCACTGACTGGGTGGTACGCGCGTCTCGCCCGTAGTTCCTGGGTGGTACGGGCGTCTCGCCCGTAGTTCCTGGGTGGTACGGGCGTCTCGCCCGTACTCTCAATCCGAACCGCGACCGTCAGGGAGCGGGCGAACTGGGGAATGTCGTCCGCGAACACGGCGGACACCGCGTGTCCGGGGCGGACACGCCGAAACGCACACACCTGAAATCACCGCTCCAGCGCATGAGATAGGTGGATGTCATCCGGTGCTTGCGCGGGGAGCGCGCGCCACTCCCAGCCTGCTCCCTCACGGTCGCGGCTCGGTTCCCCCGCCTCCGGCGCCGCCGTCGTCGACCGCCTTTGCGGCCTCATTCGATCGGGCGGCCTCCGCCCCACCGCCGCCCGGCCCCGACGGGAACGACTCCGCAGCCGCCGCCTGCTGCGCCAACCTCCACTGCTGCTTCTTCTCTTCCAGGAAATCCAGCGGCGAGCGCCCGCCCGTCAGAATCGGCGAAAGCACGATCACCAGCAGCGACATCCCCAGCGTCACCAGCGACACCAGCCCCACCGTCTCACGCGCCGGCGCCGACACGCGTGCCGCCGGCTGATTCACAAGCTCCAGCGCCCGGTCCGCCAATCGATACAGCCGCTTGCCGAGGGCAACGCTCGGCACACCGCTCGCCGCCGCCGCCGCCGACCTGCTCGCACCCGCGCCGCTCCCCCGCCCCGCCGGAGCCGCCAGTCCGCCTTTGCCGTCCGTGCCACCCGCCGCGCTGCCCGCGCCGGCCCCGATCTTGAAATTCAGCTTCCGCCCGCCACCCGGTCCCGCGTTCGCCGCCGCGCCGGTCCCAGAGCCCTCCGCCTGCGTCGGATCCGCCTCGGCCGCGGGTTGTTCCTCCGTCGCAGCGTCGGGCGTGACGTTCTCCAGGTCGGCCAGCGCCGCCTGCAATTCGTCCTCGGAAATCGGCGACTCGCCCGGCGGCTCTTTCACTTGCGACATCGGTCTCGTATCCCCGCGCGCGGTGGGTCTCTGTTCACTCACGGGGGTTATCGGCGCGCCGCCTCGAGCAGTGAAATAACGGCCGAAGCAGGCGCGCTTTACCGGTCCCTGCGCGCTGCGGCCGGACCGACCCCCCCAATCCAATTTGACAACCCCCGGCGGCCGGAGCAAATCGAGAATCCTCGCTCGCGATCTCGCCCACGGCCGAGCGCGGGAACTCTCCCGCTCGTGCGTTCAGACGTGGTTTCTCATCAACCCGCCGCACGATCTGCTCGACATTTCTGATGGTTCCAGTGTGGGCCGCACGCGAGCGGCCCTCGTCGGGGGTACGTCCCGAATGCGCGTGTTATCAGCCGCCCTCTTCGCGGTCCTCCTGGCCGCCGGCTTCGCCCTGCCTGCCCGAACCGGCGAGAGTCTCACCGCGCGCCAGACCCACGGACTATGCGCCTGCTTCGCACCCGGCACGAGCGACGAATACATCGAGCAGTTCCTCGCCCGCCTCAGCGGCGGCGCCCGCTACTCGCACTACGGCCGCTGGAGCCACACGGCCACCGACGGCTCCACCGGCCCGGACGGTACGCCCGTAACGCTGACCTACTCGTTCGTCCCGGATGGCACCATCGCCGTACCCGACGGCGTGCTCGGCCCGGGCATCACCTCCTTCGAGAACGTGCTCCACGCCACGATGGACGCCCGCTTCGGCTCGCGCAGCGCCTGGCAGGACCTCTTTCGCGACACGCTCGAGCGCTGGTCCGAACAGACAGGCGTGCGGCTGGTCGAGGAACCCAGCGATGACTCGGCCATCTGGCCGACCTCCGACGGCCAGCTCGGCGTCCGCGGCGACGTCCGCATCGTCTCTCTGGCCGAGGACGGCCCCAACGGCGTGCTCGCCTACAACTTCTTCCCCGACTTCGGCGACATGGCCCTCGACAAGGATGAGAACTGGGCCGCCGCCGCCAACGACTACCGCTTCCTGCGAAACGTCCTGCTCCACGAGCTCGGACACGGCCTCGGCCTCCAGCACGTGCTCCCGCGCGACGGCACCAAGCTCATGGAGGCGTACCTGAATCTCAATTTCACCGGCCCGCAGGATGACGACCTCCGCGGCGCCGGCGTCTTCTACGGCGACTGGCTCGAATCCAACGAGACGCTGGCCGCGTCCAGCGATCTCGGCCCGCTCCAGACGCCGCACGTCGTCACCGGCCTCAACCTTCACGGCCCCTACGACCGTGATTGGCTCCGCTTCTCCGCCCCCGCCGGAACATGGCTCGCGCTCGAAGCCGCCCCGCTCGGCGCCGCCTATTCCGTCTCGCCCGACCCCGGCTCACCCGCGCCGGCCGACACGACTGCGATCTTCCCCCTGCGCGTTGAGCTCTACGACGACAGCGGCGACCTGCTTCGGTCCGCGACGGCCGGCGCGGCCGGCCAGTCCGCTGCCACGCTGCCCATCGCTCTGCCCGGCGGCAACAGCGCCTTCCGCGCCCGCGTCTCGACTACCGCCACTGCGAGCGGAATCCAGCGCTACAAGCTCACGGTGACGAACTCCTCCTCGCCGCTGCGCTCGCTGGCGGTCGCATCCGTTCCGATGCACGACGTGACCTGCACGGCCAGCCCGGCCGATGCGGCCGGACGCACGTCCGCCACCTCGCCCGCCGCCCTCGTGTACGCCGACGGACAGTCCGTCACACTGACCGCGCCGGCCACGCACGGCAGCGCGTCGTTCTCGCACTGGCTCATCGGCAGCACCGCCCAGCCCGCCGGCCAGCGCACGGTCTCACTGACGCTCACCGCCGACCGCGCCGTCACCGCCGTCTACATCGTCGGGTTCAACGTGGATGCCGGCCCGGACGAGGAGATCGTCCGCGGCGAGCGCGTCACCCTCGCCGCCGAGGCCGAAAGCGGCAGCGCCCCCTACTCCTACCGCTGGTCACCCACGACCGGACTGTCCAACGCGAACATGCATAACCCCGTCGCATCGCCCACCGCGACGACGACCTACACGGTGACCGCAACCGACTCGGCCGGCCAGCAGGTCAGCGACAGCCTGACCGTCCGCGTGCTCGACCCCCTCGTCGCCGAGGCGGGCGAGAGCCGCATCGTCGTCGCCGGCCGGCCCTTCACGCTCTACGCCGAGGCCGCCGGCGGCTCCCCGCCTTATCGCTTCGAATGGCAGCCGCCGATTGTCTCGGGCTCGCCAACGGGGCAGACTTTCAGCGCCACCATCGACCTGCCCACAACCTTCACGCTCACGGTCACTGACGACCGCGGCCGCCGCGCCACCGACACCGTCCACTTCGACGTCGCCGAGCCGCTCGTCGTTTTACTCGGCGACGATCAGACCATCGCCGCCGGCACGATGGTCAGCCTGTTCGCGCAGGTCAGCGGCGGCCGGCCGCCCTATTCCTACGCCTGGCTGCCGCCGGCCCTCTTCGGGCCCAACAACTCGCCGAGCGCCGTGTTCACACCGACTGGCAGCACGCTCGTCGGCGTGACGGTCAACGACGCGTCCGGACAGACTGCAACCGACGAGCGGCGGGTCACTGTCCTGCCGCCGCTTCACGTCAGCGCCACCAGCTCGCGACACTCGGTCGCGCCGGGTGGCCAGGTGCTGCTCCAGGCGATCGTCAGCGGCGCCGCGCCGCCCATGTCCATCGCCTGGGAGCCGCCTGACCAATGCGAGACGCCGTGGGAAGCTCAGACGCTCGCCACGCTGCGCGAGCCCACCACGTTTTTCGTGCGCGTGACCGACGCGCTCGGCCGCCAGGCCGGCGCCCAGGTCGAAGTGCTCATCGACGAGGACGCACCCTCCGCCGACGACCTCGCCCAGCCGCGCAGCCCGTGCGGCCCGGGCCTGTTCATCGTCCTGCCGATCATGCTCGCCTCCTGTCTGCCGACGCGCGCCGTCCGCCGCGCGTGGGCTCGCGCCATCCGCCCGAACTGACCGGCGCGGCGGCGCGAGATTGTCGCCCGGCTCGCTGGCATTCACTCCGCCCGCGTGGTATCCTGCACGTCCCAGGGATTGGGTTTCTGCGTCCACGGCACGGACGCATTCGAGTACAGGGAGGTACGCATGTCCGCCACTGCCAGCATCTGGCAACGCGTCGGTGACCTGTTCCGCTCGCATCCGCCGCGAACCCGTTTCGGTCTGGCCGAAATCTCAGACCACAATGGCCACAACGGCCACGCCGAGCGCCCCGCGATCGATGACGAACAGGGCAGCCCCGCCCCGCCTGCACCCCAGCGGCCGTCGATGTTCCCGCTCAGGTGGCGCTCCGGTGCCGGTCGCAACGCGCAGGAGCGCATCGTCGAGCTGATGGACGCCATGCAGGTCCATTTCGATCAGCACGACCGCCGGGCCGAGGCCCTCGGCCACTCCGTCGACCGCGTCGCGGAGATCCTCGAGCGCCTGGCCGAGACGCAGCGCGCCCAGGGCGAGTACATCTCCTCGATCGCCGCGCAGGTGAACGCCTCCGGCGAGCACGTCTCGCGCCTCTCGGCCACCCTCGTCGAGGTGCCCGCCTCGCTCCAGGCACAGGCGGCGGCCGTCCGAACCATGGCCCAGCAAATGGAAAGCTCCCAGCAGGCCAACATCCGCCTGGCCGGCACGCTGGAGCGCTTCGGCGCCGCGGCCGAATCGCTCAGCCAGGCCGGCGCCGTGCAGGTCCGCACCCTGGAGCGCCTGCACGCCTCCGACCAGGAGCAGAAGGAGAGCCTGCGGGCCTTCATCCGCGAACAGAACCGCCGCTTCCTCGCCGTCGCCATCATCGGCGCCGCGCTCGGAATCGCGGCTCTCGTCGGCCTCACCATCGCGCTGGTGACCGTCCTTGGCCGCTAGCACGAAACGAACACCGCCCGCGCGCCGCCCTTCCGCCAGGCTCCCCAGGGGGCGGCGCGCAACCCTTCGCCGCGGTCCCCGGCCCGCCGGTCTGCCCGCCTACCTGCGCTGGCAGCCCGTCGTCGCGCTCGCGCTGGCCATCCTCGCCACGGCCGGATTGGCCCACGTGACCCGCCTGGCCCGCTCGAACGAGCAGCCCGTGGCCGGCTCGCCGCCGCCGGTCAAGCCGGCCGCGACCGCCACAACCGTCGCGACGCGTCCGCCCGCCCGATAAGGCCGCACCAGTTGCTCCGCCGCCCCGCAGCGAGCAAGATGAGCAACGGGACGCGGAAAAAGGCGGGAGTCGGCCGGCCTTGAGACTTGCCCTGGCACAGATCAACCCGACCGTCGGCGATGTCGCCGGGAATCTCGCGCGCATCCTCGACTTTGCCCGACGCGCACGACAGGCCGGCGCCGATCTCGTCGCCTTCCCCGAGCAGGTTCTGCTCGGCTACCCCGCCAAGGATTTCCTCCTGCGAGCCGACCTGATCGAAGCGAATGAAACCGCACTGGCGCGCCTGGCCGAATCCCTGCCCGCCGGAATCGCCGCCGTCGTCGGTTTCGCCGAGCGCCGCCGCGACGGAGCACCCGGCCGCGCGCTCTACAACGCCGCCGCACTCCTGCGTGGCGGGAAGATCGAGACCGTCTGGCGCAAGCGCCTCCTGCCGACCTACGACGTCTTCGACGAAGCCCGCTATTTCGAACCCGCGCAGGAGTGCCAGCCCGTCGCCGAGGTTCAGGGACTGCCGCTGGGCGTCACCATCTGCGAGGACGTGCTCGACGAGCCCATCCTCGGCCGCACGCTCTACAACGCCCACCCGGAGCAGGACCTCGTCCGCGACGGCGCCCGCCTGATCATCAACATCTCCGCCTCGCCCTACGTCCTCGGCAAGCCCGCCTGGCGGCAACAGCTCGTCGCCCGCGCCGCGGCCGACTGCGGCACGACCATCGCTCTCGTCAACCAGGTCGGCGGCAACGACGAGCTCATCTTCGACGGCGGCAGCGTCATCGTCGGCCCCGACGGCCGCGCGCTGGCCGAGGCGGCCGTTTTCGAAGAGCAGCTTCTGACGGCCGACGTCTCACCCACCGGCGCAGCGACCGCCGTCGATCCCGCTTTCGCCCAGCGCCCGACCGGCATCGCCGAGCTCCACGACGCGCTCGTCCTCGGCCTGCGCGACTACGCCCGCAAGTGCGGCTTCTCTTCAGTCGTCATCGGTCTCTCCGGCGGCATCGACTCCGCCCTGGTCGCCTGTCTGGCCGTCGCCGCGCTCGGCCGCGAGAACGTTCTGGCCGCCGCGATGCCCAGCCGCTTCAGCAGCGATCACAGCCTCGCCGACGCCCGGCTTCTCGCGGAGAACCTCGGCATCCGCCTCTCTCTGCTGCCGATCGAGCCGCTGCACACCGCCGCGGAGTCCGTCCTTCGAGCGGAATTCGCCGGCCGCCCGGCCGACGTGACCGAAGAGAACATCCAGGCTCGCGCCCGCGGCATGCTGCTGATGGCGCTGTCGAACAAGCTCGGCGCGCTGCTGCTGACGACCGGCAACAAGAGCGAGCTGGCGGTCGGCTATTGCACGCTCTACGGCGATATGTGCGGCGGCCTGGCCGTCATCAGCGACGTGCCCAAGACGACCGTCTACGCCCTGGCGCGGCACGTCAACCAGCGCGCCGGCCGGCCCCTGATCCCCGAAAGCACGCTCACCAAGCCCCCGTCCGCCGAGCTGCGCCCGGACCAGACCGATCAGCAGACGCTGCCGCCCTACGAACAGCTCGACGCGATCCTGCGCATGTATGAGGAGGAACTTCACACGCCCAATGAGATCATCGCCGCCGGACACGACGCCGCCACCGTCCGCCGCGTCATCGCCATGATCCACCGCAGCGAATACAAGCGCCAGCAGGCCGCCCCCGGCCTCAAGGTCACCTCGCGCGCCTTCGGCTTCGGCCGGCGAATGCCCATCGCCGCCCGCCCGGCCGCAGACCTCGGCCGCCAGGCGGAACACCCATGACGTCCCGACGGATCACCCCGACCCCATGAAGCCGCGGCCGCCGAAATCCGCGCCGCGAGCGAAATCGGCCCACCCGCTGCGCGCCGCGCCGCAGACCACGCCCGCGGCCGGCCGCTTCTGGCTTGCCGCCGCCGCGCTCGCGCTGGCAACGCTGATCGCCTACGGGCCCGTCTATTCCGCCGGCTTCATCTGGGACGACGACGACTACGTCACCGAGAACCCGCAGCTCCGCTCGCTGCGCGGCCTGGGCGAAATCTGGACGCTCTACTACGAACCGCAAACGCAGCGGCTGCGCGCCTACACGGCGCAGTATTACCCGCTGACCTTCACCACCTTCTGGATCGAGTATCAGCTCTGGGGGCTCAACGCCACCGGCTACCACGTCGTCAACGTCGTCCTCCACGTCGCCAACGCGCTGCTCGTCTGGCTCGTGTGCCGCAGGCTGAAAATCCCGGCCGCCTGGCTCATCGCCGCTGTCTTCGCGCTCCACCCCGTTCACGTCGAGTCCGTCGCCTGGATCACGGAGCGCAAGAACACGCTCTCCGGCCTCTTCTATCTGCTGGCACTGCTCGCCTATCTGCGCTTCGACGAGCGCGGCTCGTGGAGCACCTACGCCGCCAGCGTGCTCCTCTTCGTCGCCGCCCTGCTGAGCAAGACGGTCACGTCGACCCTGCCGGCCGTCTTGCTGCTGATTCTCTGGGTGACGCAGCCGCGGCTTTCGCTCCGCCGCGTGGCCCCGCTCGCGCCGATGTTCGTGCTCGGCCTGGCGTCCGGCCTGCTCACCGCCTATCTCGAAAAGGCCCACGTCGCCGCGACCGGCGTCGAGTGGGATCATTCGCTCCTCGAGCGGCTGCTGATCCTCATGCCCTCCAACTTCCTCTTCTATGCGCGAACGATCCTCTGGCCCTACCCGCTGATGTTCGTCGCCCCGCGCTGGGAGGTCGATCCGACCCACTGGCCGCAGTACATTCCGCTCGCGCTGCTGCTGGCCGTGGCGCTGTCCTTGCTGGCCCTGCGCCGCCGCCTGGGCTGGACCCCGCTGGCGCTGCTCGCATTCAGCGCCGTCACGCTCCTGCCGGCCCTCGGACTCTTCGACGTCTACTGGTTCCGCTACTCCCACACCGCCGACCACTTTCAGTACCTCGGCAGCCTCGGCTTCATCCCCCTCTTCGTGCTCGCCGCGCGGAGCCTGACGAATCGAATCCGCCAGAAGCTCCGGCCGCACGCACACGCCGCCGCCGCGACCGCCGCACTCGCCGGGCTGGCCGTGCTCACCTTCCGCCAGAGCTTCGCCTACGAGAACACCCGCACGCTCTGGGAAACCGCCCTGCGCCAAAACCCGCACGCCTGGATCGCCATGATCAATCTCGGCTTCGAGTATGAAGCCCTCGGCCGCAACGACGAAGCGGCCGCACTCTATCGCCGCGCGCAGGCCTATCCGTTCGCCGCCGAGCTCGCCTCCGCCCGTCTCACGACGCTTCTGCTCCGCAGCGGCGACGCCTCCGCCGCCGAGTTCGCCGCAGGATTCGTCCGCGACCTTCAGGCCGGCCGAACGCCCGGCATCGAGCCTGGCACACGTGACGGGGCAGGCGAATTGCGCACACCGCCCTCCGACCGCCAGGCGGCCATCTTCTTCGAGGCGGCCGGTACGCAGCTCCGCGCCGGACAGGATGAGATCGCCCTCCGCTCGCTGACCTGGGCCGTCAATCACGCTCCCGAGAACGTGACCTATCGACTCGCCAAGGCCGACCTGCACGCCCGCCGTGGAGAGCACGAGCTCGCGGCGGCGGACTACGCGGCCGCGCTCGACCGAAGCCCGCTCCATCGCGCCGCGCTGCGCGGCCTGCTCGACTCCGCCCTCTCCGCTGGCCGGCACGCCGACGCATCCGTCCACGCTCAAGCGGCGTGGACCGCGCTGCCCGACGACGAGCGGCTTCTACGGAGATTGGCGTGGGTGATGGCGGCTTCGCCCGATGCGGCCGCCCGAACCGGCCCCCGCGCACTGGAACTGGCTCGCCGCCTGGCGAACATCGAGACGGCGGAGAATCTCGACCTGCTTGCGGCCGCGCTGGCCGAATGTGGTGAGTTGGCCCAGGCGGCGCAGACCGCCTCGCGCGCGGCCGATCTGGCGCGTGAGCAGGGAAACGCGTCGCTGTCGGGAGAGATTCTGCGGCGCAAGGCTGGTTACGAGCGGGGCGAGCCGGCGCGACTGGAGTAGTGCGGCCGTGCGGTGTGTTTCGAAGCGCCCGCCCGACATTGTCGCGTCAAGCAGACCGTGTCGCTCAGGCCACCCCCATCAGGCCGCGCTGTTCAGACCGCGCTGTTCAGACTGCGCTGTTCCGACCGCGCCGAGCAGCAGCGCTCTGACGCCGCACGCGCCGCCGGGCTACGGCATCCCCCGCACCGAGACGGGATTCTTCCGCTGAGCCGCGCCGCCCGGCCGCGAGAGCGGCGGATGGCAGCCGTCCGGCCGGCCGTCGCCGTTCGCATCCGCGTAGACACGCTCGTACGCGCCGATATCGACCCGTGGCCCGAACACGCGCGCCCCACCGTCCAGGTCCAACTCTCCCGGATCGGGCACGAACGCCGGATCCCCCGCATTCACGCAGGGCGAGCAGTCGTCGACGCGAAAATCTCCGCCGGCCACGTCGAGAAACTGCGGCGGCGCGGCCAGGTTTCCCGCGCCCCACGAATACGTCGCACCCCCGACTGCCACGATGCCCGGCTGCCCGCCGGCGATATTGCAGTACGCGAACGAGCTTTGCGACTGGCCGCCGAGATAGACCTCCTGCCCGCCGGCCTTGGCGGCACTGCCGTAGAGAATCGTGTTCTCGAACGTCACGCTCACGGCCGCGCCGCTGAGCGCGGCGCTCCAGCCGATCGGCGCGGTGTTGTGCGCGATCGTGCAGCCGCCGACGTAGACGTTTCCGCGCCCGAGCACGTATATCCCCCCGCCCGCGTTCTCCTCCGTGAAATTGTCCCCGATGAGGTTGTTCTCGATGCGGATGTTCATCGGAAAGCTGCCCTGCAACCCGTTAATCGAGATGCCACCGCCGACTCGATCGGCGAAATTCTCTACGATCACGTTGTTGTAGATCTCCGCCGTCGAGTTATAGAGACTGATGCCCCCGCCATCGCCGGTCAGGTGCCGCAGCTCATGCGAGTCGAGCGCGTCGTTGCCCGAGATCACGTTATAGATGATCAGTGGATTCGACTCCTCACAGTCGACGCCGCCTCCGAAGTGCGCCTGATTGTCCACGATGAAGTTGCCTGAGATTGTCGGCGAAGACTGATAGATGCGGACGCCTCCGCCGTACGTCGTGCTCGTCGGTCCACCCCCGCTGCCGCCGGTGATTGTAAAACCGCTCAGGACCGAATTTCGACCCTCGGTGTTCTCGAAGGTTACGACCGAGTTGGGTCCGTACTCAAAGTCGATGATCGTCAGCGCCGGTCCCGATGCACTCGTCACGACGATCGCCTTGCCGAGGAAGTCGATCGATTCGTGATAAGTCCCCGCCAGCACGAGCACCGTGTCGCCGTTCGACGCGGCGTCGATCGCCTCTTGCATCCGATCGAACGGATGGGCCGTCGAGCCGTCTTCATCGGGGTCGCTCACGAACGGATCGCCCGGTCCCGGATCGCCCGGCGCATCGTCGTCGACGAACCAGACCGTCGTCGCCAGGCCAGGCGCTGCAACGCCAGCCGTCAAAAGGGCCCCCACGAGCAGCCGAACGAAATTGTCTCGGAACATGCTCACCCGCCTCCTTAACACTCGGGCCGCGCAGACCGGCCACAGAACCGGACGACGCGGCCCGCACCTAATCATAGTCGTGTCCGGTCCCGGTATCGTCGGCTCAGGGGACCCGCTTCGCTCTGCTCGCACCGACTAATCGTCGAACGAAAACTTCGGCAGCGGCAGCAAGCCACCGCATTTCGGACAGTTCTTCGGCTGTGTCGCGTGCCCTACCGGCAGGTAATAACCGTCGCAAAGCGGGCACTGAAAAGCCAGCTCGACATTCGGCGAGCCGCACTTTGGACACTTGGCGCCACCGGCGTTCTGAAGCGCCATCTGATCCTTGTATGCCAGCGAGAAGCCCTCGCCGCAGTTCGGCTCCGCGCAGAGCCAGTGATACGCCTCCACGTACGTATGCCCCCCCTCCTTGGTCATGTAGCGGAAGAGAAAAAACCCGGACACGGCCAGAAGCACAACCGCTACGGAAACTTTGATGGTTTGATTCATCAATGCCAGCGCTTTACGGATCTCATTCTTCGCTTCGACGCAGCGCATCCCGAGCCGACGTCATGCGGCAGGGCGACGTTCAGGAATCTACTCCCACAACTCACGGTGAGGCTGCCAATCCGAGTTCCAACGCCGCATGAGCCAGTCCTCTTGGTCCAACATGCTCTCGAAGGACAGCCACCGAACCGACATATCACCGAAAATGAGGTTCGAGCCGTCTTTGTGACGACGCCCGGGCCAACTGTTCTGATCGCGCCGGGCGGGCGTAATGATCGTGTCCCAGATCCCGTTCGCCACGCTGTCGCCGATCACGATCAGATCATCCGGGCGAGCACACTTGTTGCGCGGCTTCTCAGAGATCGCGCGGTCGCCCAGCCCTTCGTCTCCGCGCCAAATGATGTGCAGGCCCAGACCCAGGTATGGCAGATCGTAGGAGTTGTCCTGGCTCTCTACCCCGCCTGCATTGTACCCGTAGGAGAAAAACTCCGGCCGCGACGTCGAGCCGCCCGTCAGCGGACGCTCTCCCGGCTGGTAGCCGAGACTGACCGGATTGAAGTTCGACGGCGGAGTGTAATCAAACGGCATATTCCACTTCTGATTCACGTCGGTCGACGGGCACCAGAAGATGTCGTTGACGAGGTTCGCATACAGGCGAAGCCGAGGCGCCCACGAATTGAACCCGAATCGACCCGGCTGCGCGTGTTCGCCAGGAAAGTAATCCTTGTTCTCCTGGAAGTACATCTCCATCGCCTGCGACTGCGACTTCAAGTTCGCCGCGCAGACCGCCGACTTCGCCTGATCCCGCGCCGCCGCCAGCGACGGCAGCAGGATGCTGATCAGAAGCGCGATAATCGCAACAACCACAAGGAGTTCGATGAGCGTGAATGCTCGACGTGCCTGTTTCATGGGACCTCGTCTCCGGTCGACTTCTGGTTCTGGCCCGACTCTCAGATAGGCTCAACCACGTCAGTTTCTCCGCTCGCTTCGCATTTGGCAAGCGCAATCCGCAAAAACCGCCGGACGCCGCCCCTCATTCACCCACTTATCGGACGATCACAATCGCCCCAGGATCAATCGGTCCGGGAACGCGCACGGTCAGCCCCCCGGCCTCCAGACGCCAGCCCCTACCGTACACCGGCAGCCGCCGCCACCCGCTCCACGTGATGACACGCAACGAGCACCCCGGCACCCCCGCCCGCCGCAAATACCCGCAGCTCCGGCCTCTCCGACCGGCAGCGCCCGTCCGCGTACTCACACCGCGGGTGAAACGCGCACCCCTCCGGAACACGCAGCGGACTGGCCGGCTCACCGCCCAGCACCGGCAGCGCCCGCCCCGCCCCGGGCTCCGGCTCCGGCACCGCCGCCAGCAGCGCCTGCGTATACGGATGCCGCGGCCGGGCGAAGAGCTCCGCCGCCGGCCCGGTCTCGACCACGCGCCCCAGGTACATCACCGCCACTTCGTCGCAGACGACCTGCACGACCGCGAGATTGTGCGAGATGATCAGCAGCGTCAGCGACCGCTCTGCCTGAAGCTCCGCCAGCAGGTTCAGGATTTGCGACTGGATCGACACATCCAGGGCCGAGACCGGCTCGTCGCAGATCACCAGCTCCGGATCGAGCACCAGCGCCCGCGCAATCCCGATCCGCTGCTTCTGTCCACCGGAAAACTCGTGCGGATAGCGCGGCAGGTCCCCCGCCGACAGCCCCACCCGCTCCAGCACGCGGACCACGCGTTCGCGCCGCTCCCGCCGCCCGCGAACCAGGCCATGCACCGCCAGCGCCTCGCCGACGATCGTTTCCACATCCAGCCGTGGATTCAGACTCCCCGCCGGGTCCTGAAAGACCATCTGCATCCGCCGCCGCAGCCGCCGCAAATCGCGCCCGCTGGCCCCCAACACATCCTGTCCGTCTAACCAGACCCGCCCGCTCGTCGCCGGCACCAGCCGCACGATCGTCCGCGCCAGCGTGCTTTTCCCACACCCGCTCTCCCCCACGATCCCCAGCACTCGCCCGCGCGCCAGCCGCAGCGATACCCCATCCACCGCCCGCACAACCGCCGACCGACCCGAGTAAGCGCCGCCGGCGACGCGAAAGTGCGTCCGCACCTCCTCCACGCGTAGCAGCGGCTGCTCGTCCTGGAGATCCTCTCTCGGCCCGGCACTCATGCCCCCACTGGACCCGCCTCCCGTGCCAGCGTCAAGCTCGCAGCGACCTCAACCCGCGCGGCCACGCCCCGACTGCGAACCCATGCTACGGCGACCGCTCCCCACCCCCCTCGCCGCCCGGCTCTCCCGCCGCCGGCCGCGAAATCACGCTGACCATCCCCGCCGGCCGCGGCTGAACCAGCAACTCCACCGCCTTCACACCGGGCGTCGACGACACCTCTTCGATGACGACCTGCGGATCAACTGTCTCCGGCAGCAGCCCATACACGATCACGCGCCCGTCGTCGTGATACACGTGCAGAAACGCCGCCGACTCGTACCCCAGCTTCGTCACCAGCCGCGCATGCACCAGCCCCGCCATCCCCTTGTCCATCACCACGTCGCCGATCTCGCCGGCCGCATCCCGCGCCCGCCGCCCGCTGTCCTGCGTCGAGTCGCTGCGGACGTAGAACCAGCCGAAGAGCCCGGCCACCACCAGGATCAACACCAGAACCACGCTGCGGATCATCGCACACCTCCCGCAAGCGGATACCATGAGCCGGACCGTGCCGCGACGCATCCAACGCGAATCGTCGCCGCTCCGGCCGCACGAAGGATTCTAGACCGCCGCCCCGGCCGGCACCCTGGCCGCGGCGAAGGAGACGCGCCCATGCCCCGCAAGCTCACCTGGTCCGACGCCGAGGACATCGGCATCCTCCTGCACGAGAAGTTCCCGGACCTGGACCCGCTCACTGTCCGATTCACCGACCTGCACCGCTGGATATGCGAGCTGGAGCAGTTCGAGGACGATCCTAAGGCCAGCAGCGAACCGAAACTGGAAGCGATCCAGATGGCCTGGCTCGAAGAGTACCAGGATCGCGATTAGCGGACCTTCGCCCGGCCGCAGGCAGCTTCAGTTGCGGGGGCTTGAATCGCCGACGTACAATGACTGGGTCGGGAGCATGTCTGCCTCGTTCGCAGGGGCGGCGAATCTCCAGTGCAGTTCAGGTTCCGGAGGCGTGTGCTCATGCTGTGGCGAAAGTATCTGTCCCTCGCGCTGGTCGCGGGGTTGATGAGTTTCGGCGGCTGCGTCGGTACGGGCATCCCCGGCGACGGTTCCATGACGGCCGTGCTCGAGGCGACCGCAACCGCGCCTCAGGAGAGCACCGCCGGTCAGACGATCGAGCTTTCCGCGAGCGTCAATGAAGACGCCGGACCGGTCACCTACCAGTGGTTCCAGGTCTCCGGCCGGCTGGTCGAGCTCGAAGGCGCCGGCGAGGCCGTCGTCCGCTTCGTGGCTCCCTCTCTGCCGAGCGACCAGCGGCTCGTCTTCCGGGTCGACGTTCGCAACGCTGCGGGCGAGACCCGCAGCTCGACCGTCGAGGTGCTCGTCCTCGCCGATCCCGACTATGTCGCGCCCGACTTCTCCGGCGGCGGTGGCGGCGACGAGGATGGCGAAACGCCCGATCCGGGCGACGAGGACGTCCGCGTCCGCATGGTTACCAGCATGGGCGAGATCATCGTCGAGCTCTATCCCTCGCGCGCGCCGATCACGGTCGCCAACTTCCTCCAGTACGTCGATGACGGCTTCTACAACAACACGATCTTCCACCGTGTCGTGCCCGACTTCGTCGTCCAGGGCGGCGGTTTCTCGCCGGGCATGGAGCTGAAGGAAACGCGCGACTCGATCGTCAACGAGGCGGCCAGCTCCGGCCTGCGAAACGACCGCGGCACCATCGCCATGGCCCGCCAGGCTCCGGCCGACTCGGCCACCTCGCAGTTCTATTTCAACCTCGTCGACAACGACCGCCTCAACCCCCGCGAAGACCCCAACGGCCTGACACTGCCGGGCTACACGGTCTTCGGCCGCGTCGTTTCCGGCATGAGCGTGGTCGACGATATCGGCGAAGTCGAGACGGACTCGCGCGATGCACCGCTGGAGGAAATCCTCCTGATCCGCTGCGAGCGCGTCATCTCCTTCGACTTCGATCCGAACAAGTAGCCGCCGCGATTCCGCGCGGCCACAGTCCACTCGAGCCGCGGCGGGCGCGTCCCGCCGCGGCCGGCTCTATCATCCGCACTCATGCGGCCGCCCTACGCTGACGATCTGGCCTACATCCACGACGTCGGACACACCGACTTCATTCGCCAGGCGGCGCCGGAACTGCTCAGGCTGCTGCGCCGCGCGAGCATCCGAACCGGCCGCGTCCTCGATCTCGGCTGCGGCGCCGGCCAATGGGCCGAGACGCTGACCGCCGCGGGCTACCAGGTCACGGGCGTCGACATCTCGCCGGCCATGATCCGCCGCGCGCGGCGCCGCGTCCCGGCCGCCCGCTTCATCCGCGGCTCGTTCCTGCGGATGGAGCTTCCACGCTGCGATGCGATCACCTCGCTAGGTGAGTGCTTCAATTATCTCTTCGACGGCGACGGGGGGACGACGAGGCTGCGAACGCTGTTCTCGAGCATCCGCGCCGCCCTCCGGCCGGGCGGCGTTCTCATCTTCGACATCGCCGAGCCCGGCCGCGGCCGAACCGGCGGTCCGCCGCTTCGCCATCGCGAAGGCGACGACTGGGCCGTGCTAGTGCGCGTCACGGAAGACCGCAGACACCTGCTGACGCGCGAGATCACGACCTTCCGCCGCGTCGGGCGAAACTTTCGCCGCCGGCGCGAGCTGCACCGCCTCCGGCTCTACCGCGCCTCGGACCTGGCCGCGATGCTGCGCTCCCTCGGCTTTACCGTGCGGATCGTCCGCGGCTACGGCCGCTTTCGCTTCCCTCCATGCTACGCCGGAATCATCGCGAGGGTGCCACTGCTCCTGAGCCGTGCGCATGGGCGCCACTGCTCTTGAGCAGTGCAATGAGGCCACGCGCCCCTCGGAAAGCGCCGCCGCCCGTGATCCGCTCGCAACCCCCGCCCCCGCGCCGGCTCAATCCCCCACCTTCTCCGCGATCACGTCGAACACGGGCGGCGTCTGGAAAAACGTGTGCGGGTCCGCGCTCCGGGCCGCCCACTCGCCCTCGAACGCCCGCGCCTCCGACTCCGTCACGAATCCGTCGCGAACCAGCGCCGGCACGAAATTGCGGAAAAACGACGTCGGCCACTGCCAGAGCGGATCCGCCGGCCGCGCCGTACGCAGGATCGGCCGGATCTCCCGCACCCGCAGCCCGCAGGCGTCCATCAGCGCCGGCAGCCGGCCGACCACGTCCGGATCGCCGCCGCGCGCCCGCCAGCTCCGATTCACCCCGTCGATGATCCGGTCGAACGCCTCGCTCCGCGGCGCCAGCGACAGAGCCGTGTAATTGAAGTAATCCTGGACCGCAAATATCCCGCCCGGCCGAAGCGCCGCCGCCACCGCCCGAACCACCGCCGCCGGGTCCCGCACGAAACACAGCACCCAGCGCGCGTACGCGCCGTCGACCGACTCGGCCGGCAGGCTCAGATGCTGCACATCCGCCGGATGCACCTCGATGTTCGTCACTCCCCGCGCGTGGCACTGCTGCTGGATGTGATGCAGAAACCGCGCCGCCTCATCGACGGCGATCACCCGCCCGGCCGGCCCGACCAGCGCCGCCAGGTCGAACGCGGCGAAGCCCGGCCCGCAGCCGACATCCAGAATCGTCTGCCCGGCGCGGAAACCCGCCCGCTCCCAGATCACGTACGCCTGCGCGCCCCACAACCTGTGCTGAAGACCCAGCCGCTCGAGCTCCGCGTCGTTGACGCCGAGCACATACTCCCTGCCCGAGCCCCCTGCCGCGCTCGCCGCGCCTTCCGCCATCGCTCGCCGCCTCGCCCCCCGAAAGCCCGCACGCACCCTACGTCGCCGAATACCCGTCCCGCAGCAGCTCACGCGCGATCACGTGCCGCTGAATCTCGCTCGTCCCCTCGTAGATGCGCGTGATCCGGGCGTCGCGATAAAGCTGCTCGACTCGAAACTCATTCACGAACCCGTATCCGCCGTGCACCTGCACCGCCCGGTCCGCGATGCGCCACGCCGCCTCGCTCGCGAAGAGCTTGGCCATGCTCGCCTCGCACGTGTAGGGCCGCCCCTCGTCCTTGAGCCTCGCCGCCCGGTCGATCAGTGCCTGCGCCGCGCTCAGCTCGGTGAAACTGTCCGCCAGCATCCACTGAATCGCCTGAAAGCTGGCGATCGGCTGGCCGAACTGCTCGCGCTGCGAGCTGTACGTCGCCATCAGCTCCAGGCACGCCGCCGCGATTCCCGCCGCCTGCGAGGCGATCCCGATCCGCCCGCCGTCCAGCGCCGCCAGCGACACGCGCATGCCCGAACCCGGCTCGCCGAGCAGGTTCTCCTCCGGCACGAAGGCATCCTCCAGGCTCATCTCCGCCGTCTCCGAGCCGCGAATGCCCATCTTCCCGTGAATCGGATTCCGCCTGACCCCCTCCTGCTGCGCATCCAGCAGCAGCATGCTCAGATCGTGGTGCGTGCCGCTGTCGCCCGTCCGCGCCAGCACGACGAACCACCGCCCCGTCAGCCCGTTCGTGACCCACATCTTCGAGCCGCTCAGCCGCCAGCCACCGTCGACCTTCACCGCCCGAGTCCTGGCAGAGCCCGGATCGCTGCCGGAATTCGGCTCGGAAACCGCGAACGCAGACAGGTTCCCGGGCGCCACGAGCTGCGACAGCAGCTCATCCCGCAGCCCCGGCCCGGCGAATGTGCGGATGATCTCCGATACCATCGTGTGAACGCTGACCGTCACGGCCACCGACGCCGACGCCGCGGCCAGCTCCCGGATGATGTGCCCATAGGTCAGCATCGAGCAGTCCAGGCCCCCTTGCTCCTCCGGAACGCGCAGCCCCATCAGCCCCATCTCGTACAGAGCGCCCAGCTCCGTGCAGCAACTGCTCTCCGTACGGTCCCACTCGCGGTCGCGCTCCACCAGCTCCGCCCGCGCGAAGTCCCGCACGGCCTGAACCAGCAGCTTCTGATCATCCGAGAGCATCTGCACCATCTCGTTCGCTCTCCGTTTCGAGGCCCGCAGCCCACAAACCCGCGCACCCGGATGCCGCAACGCGACCCGCTAATTACAATTCTAACCGCCGCGCCCCGGGAAGTCGTCCCGGTTCCGACGCCGACAGGAGACCGCCGAATGACTCATTCCGCCCGCCTGACCGTCTCGACCGCCGGCCACACGCAGGTGATCGACATCACGCCACAGGTCGCGGCCCGCCTGGCCGAATGCAGCCTGCGAAGCGGCATCGTCTGTGTCTTCGTCGTCGGCTCGACCGCCGCCCTGACCACCACCGAAGCCGAGCCCGGACTCGTCAACCACGACCTCAAGGCCTTCTTCGAACGCATCGCGCCCGACAACATCCACTACCAGCACGAGCTCACCTGGCACGATGACAACGGCCACGCGCACGTCCGCGCGTCCCTGATCGGCCCCTCCGTCACACTCCCGCTCGTCGACGGCCGCATGCCGCTCGGAACCTGGCAGCAGATCGTCCTGATCGACTTCGACACCCGCCCGCGAAAGCGCGAGATCATCATCCAGGTGGTCGGCCAGTGACCGCCCCGGCCGCACGACGCACCGCCCGCGCCCCGGCCAAGCTCAATCTCACCCTCCGCGTCGGCCCGCGCCGCCCGGACGGCTTCCACGAGCTCGACTCGCTCGTCGTGCAGATCGACCTGTGCGACGAGATTCGCGTCTCCCCGCGATCCGACGGCCGGATCACCCTCACCTGCAATGCCGCCCACATCCCGGCCGACGCCCGCAACCTCGCCGTCCGCGCCGCCGAATCGCTCGCGCGACACGCCGGCCGCCCGCTCGGCGTGCACATCGAGCTGGTCAAGCGCATCCCGGCCGGCGCCGGACTCGGCGGCGGCAGCTCCGACGCGGCGGCCACCCTGCGGCTGCTCAATGACCTCTACTCACTGCGAATCGAGCGAAAGGACCTGGCCGCACTCGCCGCGGAGATCGGCTCCGATGTCCCCCTCTTTCTCCACGCTCCGCTCTGCCGCATCCGCGGCCGCGGCGAGCGGGTGACCGACCTTCCCGCGGCCGTCGCCGCTCACTTCGTCCTCATCATGCCCCCCTTCTCGACCTCCACCGCCGCCGTGTACGCCCGCTTTGACGAGCTGAATCCGAACCCGGTCTGGCCGCCACACGGATTCGAGGACCTGCCCGCGCTGGCCGCCGGGGCCGGTCCCATCACGGCCGACCAGCTCGCATCCTGGGCCTTCAACGAGCTCGAGCCCGCGGCCGCCGCCGTCGAGCCCCGCCTGGCCTCGCTCCGCGCTCGCCTCCAGCCGCTCTCGCCCCGCCCGGTCCGCATGACCGGCTCCGGGTCCACCCTCTTCATCCCGACCGCGACCGCGGACGAAGCCGCCCGGCTCGCCCCCGCGATCTCCGCCGCCGACGACGCGCTGCGGCTGGCCGTCTGCCGCCCCATCGGCCGATAAGCGTCGCGGCGAATCCTCCAACGGCCGCCCGCCGGACGAATCCGCCGGGTGCTCCGCTGGCGCGAGATTCCCATCTCGCACCCGGCGTGACAGGTGAAACGCACCCCCCGGGCCGGGTGGCATGGGCAAGCGCAGCTTGCCCGTGCATCGCTGCTCCGAAAATGGGGGACCGGTCTCCTCAACATTGGGGGACCGGCCTACTCAGAGATTGGGGGACCGGCCTACTCAGAGATTGGGGGACCGGCCTCTGGCCGGTCACTGGGCGGCAGGTCTCCGACCTGTCGCCCTCTTGCCCGTCAGGGCACGCGACCGTAGCCGGTCCGCGCTCCCGTGCCACGCATACACCCGCCCTCGGCTCCGGGTCACGCGCCCCCGTCGTTGCGGGGCATGGGCATCCCGCGTAAAATAGTGGATTCCACACAGATGAGGCGTGGTCGATGGAACTCTCGAAAGTCGTCACGGTCGATCGAATCCGGGTCCCCATCCAGGCCAAGGACAAGTCCGGCGTGATCACGGAATTGATCGACCTGCTCGCCAGCGTCGGCGCCCTGACGGATCGCGACCGGGCACTTGAGGCCGTCCTCCGCCGCGAGGCGGAGCGTTCCACCGGAATCGGCTATGGCCTGGCCATCCCCCACGGAAAAAGCGACGGCTGCTCGGAGGTCGTCATGGCCGCCGGCAAGCCCGCCGAGCCCGTCGATTTCCAGAGCATCGACCGCCGCCCCGTCACCTTCGTCGTCCTGCTCGTCAGCCCGCCCGACCAGACCGGCGCCCACATCAAGGCCCTCGCCAAGACCAGCCGCCTGATGCTGATCGACGGCTTCCGCGCCGCTGTGGACGCCGCCTCGTCAGCGCAGGAACTATACGACGCGATCGCAACCTACGACGCCGAATAGTCCGCTTTTCGCAGACCCACGCCCTCCCGCCGCCCCGCGTATCAAACGCGCGCCCCTTTCCTCTACTCACTGTCAAAGTTCGACCAAGGCCCGGCCGATAGGGAGGGCAGACGCGCCCTCAGCTTCGGACTGTGCCGCGCTTCTGAGGAGTGAAGGAGTGGCATCTCCACACGTACACGTGGTGCTCGCCTCCAGCGGTGTTCCGAGCGGCGTGCTCGGCGCGCTGCGACGGGTCGGCGCCACGACGCGATTCTCCACCCTCGGCTCAGCCCTCCGCTCCGACCGACCCGCCCGCGCCGACGCCGTCATCGTCGTCTCTCAGTATGAAAACCGCGACCAACGCCGCCAGATCGGCCGCCTGCTCTCGCGCCTCGCACCCGAAGCCCCGGCAACGCTGCTCGTCGGCAAATCCCAGCGCGCCGCCAGCGGGCTGCGCTGCCCCGCCGATCTGCCCATCGGCTTCGATCGCAGCGGCGACGAACGCGCCATCGCCGCCCGCCTGCGGACCTTGCTCAGTACGCACGCGCACGCCGGCCTGCGCAGCCAGGACACGACGGCCGCGAACAGCTCATCCGGCCAGCCGGCCGGGCTCACCAGCGACGCGCGCCTCACCGCACGCCTGCGGAAAGCCCTCGCGCCCCGCCGCCTGCCCGCCCTCGGCCCCTTCGCCTTCACCACGATCTACCGCCCGGCCGACGGCGTCTCCGGCGATTTCTATGATATCTATCCGCTCGATCCCGACCACGTCGCCGTCACGCTCGCCGACGCGACCGGCCACGGACTGCCCGCGGCCACGCTGACCGCCTTCGTCCGCCGGGCCGCCCGCGCCAGCGCCGTCCGCCGCACCGCCGGCGGTCTCTGTCCGGCCGACATGCTCACACGCATCAACCGAATGCTGGTCGAGTGCGATCTCGATGATTGCCGCTTCGTAGCGGCCGCGTTCGCCGTGCTCAACGTGCGGACGCGCCAGGTTTCGCTCGCCCGCGGCGGGACGCCCTACCCCATCGTCCGCCGTGCCGGCGGCCGCTGCGAGCTGCTCAAAAGCGCCGGCCCGCTGGTCGGCATCGACCCCGACGCCCGCTTCGACGTGGAGCACTTCACGCTCCGCCCCGGCGACTGGCTCATGCTCTATTCCGACGGCGTCGAACCGCTGGTCGACGAGATCCGCGCCGCCGAGCAGCCCGCACTTCCCGCCGACGAAGCCATCGGCGGCAGCGACTGGTTCCGCCGCCTGGAGGCCAACCCTGCCACGGCGGTCCGCTGGCTCGGCCGCCGCCATGACGTCCTCCGCCGCATCGGCCGCTCGATGGACGATCTCACCGTCGTCGCCATCCACTCGCGCCACTGAATCAAACCGCCATCGCAACAGTACCTACGCCCGCCCGCTTGCGGCCGGCCCCGGCCTCGGCCACACTTTCCCCCCGGGCATGCACCCCCAGACGCGCCGCCAGGCGTCCGCACTCGGGACCGCCGCCCCGCGCAGCCCGCGCGACGGCGGTCACCGCCTCGGGCGAGGAGGGAGAGCCGAGCCGGCGCACCATGAAAGGAGCCTCAGCATGGCCGAAGGCGCAAACCAGACGACCGTTATCGGTGCCGACACGCGGATCAAGGGCGAAATGGCCTTCGACGGCACCGCCCGCATTCTCGGCAGCTTCGAGGGCAGCATCACCGCCAAGGGCGAGCTCCAGATCGCCGAGGGGGCGACCTGCCGGGCGGCGGTCGACGCAGCCAAGGTCATGGTCGACGGCGCCGTCGAGGGCAACGTCACCGCCCGCGAGCGCGTCGAGCTGACCGCCAAGGCCCGCGTCAAGGGCGATCTCGTCGCCGCCCGCCTGGTCGTCGCCGAGGGCGCGACCTTCGTCGGCCACTGCACCGTCGGCAGCGACGCGGTCAAGGCCGCCAGATCGGCCGACACCGACGCGGGCCTGCACGAGGTCAAGCCGACCGTGACCGGCGCGGCCCGCGGCGAATCGCGGACCGACACGCGGGCGGAGACGGCCGGCAAACGCTGAGCCGCCCCGGCCACGCGCCTGACGCCGGCGATTCCAGACCGCTCGGAACTCCATGGCCCGCCAGTCCGGTCCACGAAACGTGCGCTGCTATCACTGCGGCCGGCCGTTCGAGGTCGGCGCGCGGGCCATGACCACTTCCTGCCCCGGCTGCTTCAAGCCCGTCCGAGTCAATGACGTCGTCGTCAAAGCACTCGAGGCGGTCAAGCGCATCCAGACCTGCGGCCGCGTCGTCGTGCACAAGACCGGCCGCGTTTTCGCGCAGCTCGTGGAGGCCGAGGGCGGCGTGGTCGTGGAGGGGCTGCTGGAGGCGAACGTCGTCAGCCGCGGGCCGGTTCACATCGGTGCGAAGGCGACCTGGAAGGGCGACTGCCGGGCGCCGTCGCTGCACGTCGAGCTCGGCGGCAAGATCGTCGGCGGATATTTCGTGATCCCCGATGAAACGCTGCGGCCGGCCGGCGACGCCGTGCCGCAGCCCGCGGCCGGCTGACACGGTCACGAGCCGCCGCCCGTGCGGCTCGCCGGCGACCTCTGGACGCCCGTGTTCGCGGCTCTACGATGCGACCGGGCGGCCGCCGCGCCGCGCGAAACACGAGTCGACCGCGATTCTTTTCTGAACAGGAGCAACCGATGAAACTCGGCGTGATGGGCGCAGGCCTGGGCGGCATGGGGTGGGACAAGGCGCTCGATTACTGCAAGCAGGTCGGGCTGGATGCGATCGAGCTGCCGGCCGGAGCCTATCCGGGCAAGCCCTTCTTCGATCCGGAGCAGGTGCTCAAATCCGCGGCCGACCAGCAGCGGATCAAGGACGACGTCAGGAAGCGCGGCCTGGAGATCATCGGCCTGGCCGTGCACGGCAACCCGGTCAGCCCCGACCCCGCCACGCGCGAGGATCACCTGAGGCACCACGACATCGCCGTCCGCCTGGCGCCGAAGCTCGGCACCGATGTCGTCATCAACTTCAGCGGCTGCCCCGGCGGCTCGCCCAGGGACACCATGCCGAACTGGGTCACCTGCGCCTGGCCGCCCGAGTACGGCAAGATTCTCGATTATCAGTGGAACGAGGTGCTGCTGCCCTTCTGGAGCAAGAAGGCCAGGGAGGCGGCCAACGAGGGCGTCAAGATCGCCTTCGAGGCGCACCCCGGCTTCTCGGTCTACAACACCGAGACGCTCCTCAAGCTCCACGCCGTCGGCGCCCCGCTCGGCTCCTCCTCTGGGGGACCGGTCTCTGACCGGTCTTCTTCTGGGGGACCGGTCTCCGACCGGTCTTCTCCTGGGGGACCGGCCTCCGGCCGGTCTTCTTCTGGGGGACCGGTCTCCGACCGGTCTTCTCCTGGGGGACCGGTCTCTGACCGGTCTTCTCCTGGGGGACCGG
>CAZXUI010000008.1:0-2959 GCA_964643885.1 uncultured Planctomycetales bacterium | reverse complement strand
GACCGGTCTTCTCCTGGGGGACCGGTCTCTGACCGGTCTTCTCCTGGGGGACCGGCCTCCGGCCGGTCTTCGAATCTCGGCGCCAACCTCGACCCCTCGCACTTCTTCTGGCAGGGCATTGACCCGGTCGAGGCGGCCCGCGTGCTCGGCGACGCCGGCTGCATCTACCACGTCCACGGCAAGGACACGCGCATCGACCCGCACAACACGCGCATCAACGGCACGCTCGACGCCAAGAGCTACGGCGAGCTGCACCAGCGCTCCTGGGTCTTCGCCACCTGCGGCTACGGCCACGGCGACGAGTTCTGGAAGCCCTTCATCAGCATGCTCAAGCTCAAGGGCTACGACGGCGTGATCTCGATCGAGCACGAGGACGCCTACATGAGCGTGCAGGAGGGCTTCGAGAAGGCCGTGGCCTACCTCCGCGGCGTGCTGATCCGCGAGAAACCCGGCGCGGCGTGGTGGTTTTGAAGTCGAGTTCAGAACCGAGTTGACTTCCACCCCGCATTCGGCTTATGTTAGGTTCGGTGATCGGGCATGAGCAGCAGTTCGAGAATCGAGTGGACCGACGCAACCTGGAACCCCGTGCGCGGATGTACGAAGGTCAGCCCCGGTTGCGCGCGCTGCTACGCTGAGACGTTCGCCGAGCGTTTCCGCGGCGTGCCTGGGCACCCGTACGAGCAGGGGTTCGATCTGCGCCTCGTACCCGACAAGCTCGGAGAACCGCTGCGCTGGACAAAGCCCCGCATGATCTTCGTCAATTCGATGAGTGACCTGTTTCACGCCGATGTGCCGGACGAGTACATCGTTGCGTGTGTCGGAGTCATGGAGGCTGCAAACTGGCACACCTATCAAGTGCTTACCAAGCGATCAGAGCGGCTGCGCGATCTGCTGCGGACGAGGCTGCGCCATGCAGCCGACCTTCCGCACATCTGGTGGGGCGTGAGTGTCGAGAACCGCAAGCACGGTTTGCCTCGGATCGAGCATCTGCGTGCAGCGCCCGCTGCCGTTCGGTTCCTGTCTATCGAACCGTTGCTTGAGGATATTGGAAGCATCGACCTGCGCGACGTCGACTGGGTCATTGTCGGCGGCGAGAGCGGTGCCGGCGCGCGACCGATGAGACGGGAGTGGGTCGCTGCGATCCGCGATCAGTGCCGGCGCGCCAAGGTGCGGTTCTTCTTCAAGCAGTGGGGCGGTGTGCGCAAGTGCGAGACGGGCCGCGAACTCGATGGCCGCACGCACGACGACATGCCGACCCCAGTTCACCGCATGGTCGTTCCGCTCGCCGCGCGTCAGAAAGCCATCGCATCGCTTCCGGTTCTGGCGGCCGGGGGTACGCGATGGACGAGTACGACCTCTACGCCGGACGTGAGCAGACCCTTGTCAAGCACACCATCTTGCGCAGCTACATCGACCGGTTTGCGCACATCGTTGGAAGCTCTTGGAACGCGATCACCTACGTGGACTGCTTCGCCGGCCCCTGGAACGTCCAGTCAGGCGATCTGCGCGACAGCTTGTTCCATATCGCGCTCGAAGAACTCCGGAGAGCGAAAGTACATCTGAAGGAAGCTCTCGGGCGCGATTTCGCACTGCGCTGCTTCTTCCTTGAAAGGGACCCTCACGCATATCGGCAGCTCGACAAGTTTGCTCGCTCCGTGAGCGACGCAGAATTCGCGACTAAGCACGCGGCTTTGGAGGACTCCATCGGCGATATCCTGGCGTTCGTGGGCAGCCGGCAGAACGACGCGTTTCCGTTCAACTTCATCGACCCGACAGGATGGACCGGCTTCGCGATGCGAACCATCGCACCGCTGTTACGGCTGCGACCAGGCGAGGTTCTAATCAAATTCATGACCGGCCAAATTCTGCGTTTCGCCGAGCATTCTGATCCAGCGATCCGGCAGAGTTTCGACGACCTCTTCGGTTCCGGCGGTTTTCGCGACGGGATTGTGGGCCTTACGGGTCAGGAACGCGTAGATGAGCTCGTCCGCAGCTATTGTGACGCAGTTCGAGCGGTCGGTGGCTACGACTACGTCTGCCCGGCCATCGTGCTTCATCCCGAGAGCGACCGAACTCACTTTCATCTTCTTTACGCGACGCGGCACGCTCGAGGCGTCGAGGTTTTCAAGAAGGCCGAGCGGACGGCCATGGAGGTAATGGAGAAAGCCCGGGCTGAGGCTCAGCAGCGGTCGCGGGTCCGGTCGAGTGGCCAACCCGAGCTCTTTGCGGTGGGGCAGGTGCGCGATGCGCGGCATTACGACGGACTGCGAGATCGACATCTCGCCGCGGCGAGATTGGGCGTCGAGCGTCGTCTTCAAACCCAGCGTGCCGTTCCGTATGACGTGGCGTGGATCACGGCATTGTCACACCCGCTCGTTTGGGAAAGCGACGTCAAGGCGTGGATCGCGGAGTGGCGCAAGGCGGGCAATGTTGCTGTTATCGGCATGAAACCGGGCGAGCGCGTACCCAAGCGAGGAGCTGGACACTCGCTTCGTCGGATCCACTAGGACAGTTACTCCCAACCCGCTTATTCGCATTTGAATCTATTCAACCACCGACCGAGGTTCCCTTCGCAGACGATTGAGTTCGACTTTCTCCGCAGCTCACGATCACGGCAAGATGCCACCACGAGAAAGTCCTTCCGATCCTCGCGCCGAAACCTCCCCCGCCCCGCCGGCATCCCATCAGCAACGCCTGGTTCGCTCGTCCCCGCGCCCGCTCGGAGAGACCCCGTGCGCCATCGAATCGCTCCGCCCGCACACCGCCTGCGTGATTCTCGCTCCCTGCGACCGCTCCGCGCCGTCTTCATCGCCGCCCCGATCATCGCCCTGCTCGCCACACTCCCCGCCTGCACCACCCCCCTCGCCGCCCCCAACCTCGGCAGCCTCTACAACCGCGCCGCCGCCCACCACGACCCCACCCGAAACCCCGTCATCGTCATCCCCGGAATCCTCGGCAC
>CAZXUI010000007.1:79503-104736 GCA_964643885.1 uncultured Planctomycetales bacterium | reverse complement strand
CGCGCAACGTCATCCTGTTCATCGACGAGCTGCACACGCTGGTCGGCGCCGGCGGCGCCGAGGGCGCGATCGACGCGAGCAACATGCTCAAGCCGGCGCTGTCGCGCGGCGAGATCCAGTGCATCGGCGCGACGACCTTCGACGAGTTCCGCAAGTACATCGAGAAGGACGCGGCCCTGGCGCGGCGCTTCCAGCCGATCCACGTGGACGAGCCCAGCGCCGAGCATACGATCGAGATTCTCAAGGGTCTGCGCGACCGCTACGAGGCGCACCACCGCGTGCAGATCACCGATTCGGCCCTGCTCAACGCGGTCGAACTGAGCCATCGCTACATCACCGGCCGTGTGCTGCCGGACAAGGCCATCGACGTGATTGACGAGGCCGGCGCCCGCATCCGCATCAAGAGCATGACCGTCCCGCCGGACCTGGCCGACCTCGAGCGCGAGATCGAGCGGCTCAACGTCGAGAAGGAAGAGGCCGTCAAGAACGCCGATTACGAGCGGGCGGCCGAGCTGCGCGACAAGGCCGAGACGCTGCGGATGAAGAAGGAGACGATGCAGCGGGAGTGGAAGGACCGCGCCAAGGAGATCGACGGCGTAGTGGACGACAACATCATCGCCGAGGTCGTCAGCATGATGACCGGCATTCCGCTCACGCGGCTCGAGAAGGACGAGGCCGAGCGCCTGCTCCAGCTCGAGAGCGAGCTGCACAAGCGCGTCGTCAGCCAGAACGAGGCCATCAGCGCCATCGCCCGCAGCGTCCGCCGCTCGCGCAGCGGCCTGAAGGACCCGAACCGGCCGATGGGCTCGTTCATCTTCCTCGGGCCGTCGGGCGTGGGTAAGACGCTGCTGGCCAAGAGCCTGGCGGAGTTCCTCTTCGGCGACGACGACGCGCTGATCACGATCGACATGTCGGAGTACATGGAGAAGCACAACGTCAGCCGGCTGATCGGCGCTCCGCCGGGCTACGTCGGCTACGAGGAAGGCGGCCAGCTCACCGAGCGCGTCCGCCGCCGGCCCTACGCCGTCGTGCTGCTCGACGAGATCGAGAAGGCGCATCCGGACGTGTTCAACATGCTGCTCCAGATCATGGAGGAAGGCCGCCTGACGGACAGCTTCGGCCGCCACGTGGACTTCAAGAACGTGATCATGATCATGACGAGCAACATCGGCGCCGACCGCATCATGAGCCAGGACCCGTTCGGCTTCATGAAGCGCGACGAGAGCGTCAGCTACGAGAAGATGAAGGAGATGCTGGTCGGCGAGCTGGAGCGCTTCTTCCGCCCCGAGTTCATCAACCGCATCGACGAAGTCGTCGTCTTCCACAAGCTCACGCACGACGACCTGCTCGGCATCCTCGACATGGAGCTCTCGAAGGTCAACAAGCGGCTCAAGGAGCACGGCCTGACGCTCGAGCTGACCAACGAGGCCCGCGAGCTGGTGCTCGAGAAGGGCACCGACGAGAAATTCGGCGCCCGCCCGCTGCGGCGCACGATCTCGAGCCTGGTCGAGGACCCGCTCAGCGAGGACCTGCTCCGCGGCAAGTACGCCGGCAAGAGCAAAATCATCGTCTCGGTCGAGGAAACGCCGGACGGCAAGAAACTCAAGTTCGACGTCTCCGACGACGAAGGCGGCGAGCCGGCCGTCGCGGCGGCCGGTGCCGAGAGCACGTAACTCACGGCTCCCGGGACGTTTACGTCTCGGCCGAGCGCGAAAAGCGACGCGGGCGCGATCCGAAATCGGGTCGCGCCCGTTTTACGTCACCGCCCCCGCCGGCCGGCGTCAGGCACGCGGCTTGCCTGTCAATCCCGCGAATCCGTTGCACCGGTTGCTCGCAGCAGCAGCGCGGGATAATCTACTGAGCTGGCGGCTTCAGGCCGCCCTGAGGGCCGAAGTTCGGATGCATCTCTCGATTCCCATACGGTCGCTCCTGTGGCGAGGCATGTGGGCCGTTCTGGCCGGCGCCCACGCCCCGGCCCTGGTGTCGACCCTGGCCGGGAGCATCGCCGGTGAGGGGGCACTTCCCAGCTTCGTCCTGCTGGCTCTGGCGCAAGTCCTTTTTCTCCTGAAGGTTCTGGACGTTTCGTGGCTGCGGATTCCGGTCAATCGCCGCTCGATCGTGGCCCTTTCGGCCGGTTTCGTGCTGCTGCATGCCGATGTGATCTCCCGCACGGTCGCCCGCGAGCAGCTCGCCGGAGAGCCGGTGCAGGTCGCGCTGGCCGTGGGCGGCGTTTCGATGCTGGCCGCCCTGGCCTCGCTCCAGCGCCGCGACATCCGCATCCGCGGCGTCATCTGCGAACATCTGGCCGTGTATCGCGTGACGGTCGCTTCGCGAACCGTCGCCGCGCTGCTTCCCTGGCGATTCCTGCTCCTCCAGCGAGCCCATTCCATCAATCGCGCGCCCCCGGCGCGCGCCTGACACGCGGACCTGATTGAGAATCGTCTGCCCGCGGGCCTGTCGCAAAGTTGCGGGCAGCCGTGACCGGACCAATCTCGCTCCGCATCGTCGCTTCGTGACGACTCGTCTCATCGTGGAATTGTGGCAATGGCACCTGCGCGTCGGGTTCAGTCCCGGGGGCGCAGTGCGATCCGCGCTTCGCGGGACGCACGGAGCCATGCCGTCGGCACGCTCACAGCGGCCGCGCGGACCGGTTGGTTCGCGCGTCGCGGCGAGCGCGGCGGGGCGGGCTTCGGTGATTCGCTGTGGAAAACCACGCACCCTGTCGGCCGCGCTGCCGGATGCCTCCGCAGCGGGCCCGGTGCGAACTCCTGGAGGGAGGCTTAGAAAATGCGTCGTTTCCTGACAATCATCCCGGCCGGCCTGCTGCTGAGCAGTCCGGCGCTGGCCGATCAGTTCGAGCTTCTGACCGGCGTCAACGTGCGCAACTACCCCGGCCCGGCCCGCGTCGTCGTGCCGATCCCCGGGCCGGGTGTGCCCGGCACGTTCTCCGACGGCGACCGGCTGGCCGGCACGTCTGAGGACGGTCTGGTCGTGCTTTTCCAGGGGCTGGGGACGCCCTTCTACGAGCCGAACGAGTTCGGCTCGCTCAGCTTCATGTTCCGCCGCGGCAGCATTCCGCTCGGTCCGACCGGCCAGTTGCCGTTCATGGGGATCGATTTCCTCGGCGGCCCGCGGCTGGATCTCGACGGCGATCCGAACAACGGCGCCCGCAGTCTCGTGCCCGTCAGCGGCCAGACGCCGGTCGAGCTCCCCGGCATCACCAGCTTCGTCGAGCTGAACTTCGACATCGCCGCCGGCAACGTGACGCTGGTGCGCCTCGATGCGACCGGCACGAACGAGGGCGGTCCGGGCATTCAGGCCGAGATCGCGACCGTGCTTGCGACGATCGCCGGCACTGACAATTCCGGCAGCGTGAGCGGGCCGTCGATCAACCCGGGCATCGACACGCGCACCGGCACGCTGACCGCCCACGCCGGCAGCAGCGGCGGCCTGAGCGGCGTTTATCGCATCGAGGACCTGGGCTACGAGTTCTGGCAGGACTCGATCGATCCGCAGTCCAGCACGGCCAACGAGCTGGGCACGTTCCAGTACCTGGGCTCGCTGCGCGGCTGGATGGTGCAGCGCGATCCGCAGACGCTCTCGTTTCCCGCGCTGGCCGGCGAGGGCCTCGGCACGACGCTCTGGCCGCTCGTGGATACTTCGCAGATCGGCGGCACGTTCAACACCGCCAACGGGCTGGCCGGGGGGTCGGCCACGATCGCCGGCGGCAGCGGCGGGGACGCGTTCAGTGCGCCCAATAACGGCGGCGTGCCGCTGGCCGATTTCGGCGGCGACCTGGGCGCGTACATCGACAACGTCGTCGCGCCGCAGGTGCCCGACTGGTACTTCCGCTTCGTCTATCTCGAGTCGGCCGGCTTCGGGATCAACAACAGCGGCGATCCGGTCTACCTCGACACGATCGGGTATGACGTGGTTCTCGTCGGGGCGGCGCGCTGCCCGGGCGATGTCAACGGCGACGGCTCGGTGACGTTCCAGGACCTGGTGGCGCTGCTGGCCTCGTACGGCTCGTCCGACGGCGACCCGTCGTTCAATCCCGGTGCGGATCTGAACGACGACGGGACGGTCGATTTCGGTGACCTGGTCGAGCTGCTCGGCCAGTACGGCAGCTCGTGCGTCTAGTGCTGAATTGCAGTTTCCGGGCGGCGCCCTTTCGGGGAGCCCGTGGCGCCGCCCGGATCGCTCTGGAGACACAGGCATGACCCGGCGGGCGTTCACACTGATCGAGCTGCTGGTGGTGATCGCCATCATCAGCATCCTGATCTCGATCCTGATGCCCTCGCTTTCGCGAGCCAAATCGCAGGCCCGCAGGACCGCCTGCGCCTCGAATCTGCATCAAATCGGAACCGGCCTGTACAACTACTGGACCGAGTGGAACGGCCGCGTGCCCTACGTCGAATCGCCCATGACCAACACGCGCTTCGCGGCTGCGGGCGTGCCGGACGAGGAGATCGACCCCTTCGACCGGCAGCGCTGGCCGCTCTCGCTGCCCAACGTGCTGATGCCCGTGCACATGGGAGAGGAGCAGCGCGTCTTCAACTGCCCCGCCGCCGTCAACGGCTGGCCGCGCCAGGGGCAGGGACCGATTCGCTACTCCTATCGCCCGGCGGCCGCCAACCAGCCGAACGGCGTGGTCACGCCGGCCGGGTCTTATGAGCGCGAGACGTTCGGATTCCTGGACGGCCGCATCCTCGAGGAGCTTCAGATCGACTGGCACGTGAACCCGAGCACGCCGCAGGAGCATATCGAGAATTCGCAGACGATCTCGATGCAGCGCGGCACGTTCCTGCGCGATCTTGTGCAGATGCGTAACTCCGGCGAACCGGTGATCGGCCCGCACGATTTCGGCATCAACGTGCTGAACCGTGACCTGCGGCTGGAATTCCGCGATCAGGCGACCATCCTGGAGGACCTAGCACCCAATGGAGCCGGCGTGCGCTTCTGAATCCGGGCGCCGCGCTTTCGCGGAATCGGCGAGCGCCTTGCGTCCCGCCGAACGGCGGAATGCACTGGCGCGCTTCTGGCTGCTGGCCTTGATCGCCGCGCTGGCCGTCGCGAGCGTCACGGGTGTGCTGGCCTTCTGCTACCCCGTAACGCTCGGGCCGCTGCGGGCGAGCGTCCTGCTGGCCCATGACGTCAGCGGCGATCTCGCCGTGCTCGCCAGCCTCGGCTATCTCTGGCTGCATCTCGGCCGCGTCTGGCCCCTGCGCCGCAAGGCCCTCTCCTGGTGGACCGGCCTGGCCGGCCTGGGCCTGTGGGCCGTCGCGAGCCTGACGGGCATCTACGGCCAGTTCCGGCCGCTGGCGGACTCGTATGCGCTGTGGCTCGCGCACGGCGTCGCCAGTGTCGCCTTCATCCTGCTGGCGTGCTTTCATGGGCTGTGGGGGCTGCGCGTCCGCCCGCTGCGCGGAAAGGAATCGTAGGAATGGAAATCCCTCCCTTCTCGATCTTCAGCGCGATCTCCGAGATCTTCGTGACGATCATCGTGCTCTACGTGATCGTCGGGGCGCTGCGCGGCGGGCCGCTGCGCTGGAAGCTGCTCGGCGGCGCGCTGATCTTCGAGATCGCCGTCAACGTCATCTACATGGCCATCCGCGCCGCCAAGACCGACGCCGACCCGCAACTGGCGAGCTGGATGAAGCTGCTGGCCGCCGGCCACGGCATCCTCAGCCTGCTCATGCTGGTCGGCCTGATCGTCATGTTCCTGCTGGCGGTCGTGGACGAGAAGTCCGGCCGGCCGGGCTGGTTTCGCCGCAATGCCGGCGTGACCTGGGGCTTTCTGGTGCTCTGGCTGATCTCGGTGGCCAGCGGGGAGCTTTTTTTCGTGCTGCGCTATCTGGTCTGACTGCGCACGCGATACGGCTGGTGATTTCAGTCGTAAGGAGTGCAGCACCACTCGCGGAGCGCACGGCGCCGGTCTGCCTCAGTTCGGCGCGGGTTGCGGGCGAGAACGCCGGGGGTGGCTCAGGGCTCGGAGCAAGCGGATGGTCGCGGCTCGGAGCAGAACCTGCGGGCGCGCACGCCCGCGCGTCAGAACCCGCCGCGCCAACCGGCGGGTCGATTGCGACCCATTGACCCCGTGCTTGGCGCACGGGGTTCTGATGGCGCGTCTCGCCCGCGACTCGCTCGGATGCGCAGCGGACGAGCCATCCGCGCTCTGCGAAACGTGATGCAGTATTTCCGACTGGCTAATCTAGGAGAGATACATCACGAGCACGTTCAGGATGTAGGCGGCGGCCGCGATCGCGACCATCGCCAGCACGATGTTGATGAAGGTGATGAACGTGGCCCACGGAAGCTCGGCCGCGGTGCGGGCCCGCGTCGCCCGATAGACCGCGGCCACGCACAGCGCCAGCGGCAGAAACAGCCACAGCCGGGCCACGATCGGAACCTGGATGGGGTGCAGAAACAGCACCGCCAGAATCTCGCTCATCCCCCGCCCTCCGCCTCGCCCGCGCGGCGGCGGAGCTCGTGATAGAAGACCGGCAAGCCGCCCGTCTGGGCCCGGGCCATCGCGTCCAGCACGGCCAGCACGTTCAGCAGGCCCGCGACCGACAGGTAGATCTGCGACAGATCGGAGCTTGGATAGTAGCTCAGGTACTCGGTCCGGTCGGGCAGCGTCTGGCTCAGGCCGAAGCACGTGAACGTGTAGCCGCCCACGCCCAGCTCCGCCAGGAACAGCCAATGGTTGATCTTCGGGTTGACCGACGTTTTCAATCCGCCCAGCGCCAGCCCCGCCAGGTAGCAGAATGTGATCGCCGTGAAGAAGACCGCCGCCAGGCCCCGCTGCCCGAGCAGCCAGTGGCCCGCCCCCGGGAGAATCCACGCCAGCAGGCCCGCCTGCGTCGTCAGAACCGTCTTGTCGCCGCCGCGGGCCACTGATTCGCCTCCCAACTCCGCCTACGTCAGCCCGCACGGGCCGTTCGGATCGCCGCACCGCCCGCACCCGCCCCGTGGCAGCGGCACAGCCTCCGCCGCGCTGCGCGCGGCGAATACGCTGGGAAGGCGCGAAAGGCTCGCCGACCCGCAGTGCGGGCAGACGAGCTCCTGCTCCTCACGCGGCGCGCGGATCAGCTCCTCGAAGGCCTTGCTGCACTCGTTGCACGTATACTCGTAAATCGGCACGGACCAGCTCCCAGACAGCCAGATCGACCGCCAGAGTATAGAAACGCGGCCCGCCCCACGCAAACGGCGCCCGCGAGCGCCAATCTTGCCCCGCAAACTGTCAAAGCTCGCTCGCAGCGACCAGAATACCATGAGCGTGAACGCGACCTCCGAAACCGTCCGTATGCCGCCGCCCGCGGGCCAGGAGCCCCGCTCGGAGCTGCTCCGGCTGCTGGCGCGGCTCCGTTCGGGCTATGAGCGGCTCGCCGCCGGTGGCGGAGAAGCAGGCCTGGACGCCTTCATCGCCGAGCGCCGCGCCGGTGAGCTGATGCTGGCCGAGGCGTGCGTTCGGCTGGCCGATGCGGCCGACCGCCCGCCGCAGGTCGTCGTCGTCGGCCCGACACAGGTCGGCAAGAGCACGGTTGTGAACCTGCTTCTCGGGAGCGAGGCGGCCGTCGTCGGCCCGCTGGCGGGATTGACGGTCCACGCCCAGGGGTTCATCGCGGACGGCGAGTCACAGAATGCGAGTTGGGCGGATGCGCTCTTGCCCGGCTTCGAGCGAGTCGCCGTGTCCGATCTCGGCCGCGACCGGCTGGCCGCCTTCGCTCTGGAGCCGGTGCGCGTCGCGCCGGGCGGCGGCCTGGCCGGCTGCGTGATCTGGGACACGCCCGATTTCGACTCGCTGGCCGCGCGGCGGTATCAGCGGGCCGTGCTCGAGCCGGTCGCGCTGGCCGACGTGCTGGTCGTGGTCCTCAGCAAGGAAAAATACTCCGACCTCAGTGCATGGGAGATTCTGCGGCTTGTCGCGCCGCTGCGACGCTCCGTCGTGCTCTGTCTGAACAAGCTGCCGGCCGCGGCCGAGCCGGTCGTCGTCGGCTCGCTGCGCCAGCGCCTGGCCGAATACGCCGCCGAGCTGCGGGATGCCCCGCTGGTCACGCTGCCGTATTGCGGTCCGGCGGCGGCCGAATGGGAGCAGCTCGCCCGGGCGGCCGAGCCGCTGCGCGCGGCCGTGCGGCGGCAGCTCGCCGCCCTGGACCGCACGGATCGTCGCGCCGGTGCCGCCCGTCTGCTTCGTGCCCATTGGGACGCGTGGCTCGAACCAGCCCGCCAGATCGAGGCCGCCGCGGCAGAGTGGGACCGCACCGTCGACGGTGCGCTCGACGAGCTGGTGGAGAGCTATCGCCGCGACTTCCTGGACCACCCGCAGCGCTATGACAGCTTCCGCCGGGTGGCCGCCGAGCTGCTCACGCTGCTGGAGCTGCCCGGTGTCGGGCCGGCGCTCAGCCGCGTGCGCCACTACGTTACGTGGCCGGTGCGAAAGCTGGTTTCCGCCGGCCGGTCGTGGCTGGGCGGCTCCCGCCCGGCCGGCCAGCAGGGTCCCGCCCGGGTCGAGCACGCCATGCTCGAAGAGTCGATCGACCGGCTGCTCACGCGCCTGCGCCGCGACGCCCTTCGCCAAGGCGACGAATCGGGCGGCGCCGTCGTCTTCTGGCGCGGGCTCTCGCGGCGGCTCGAGCGGGACGAGCCCGCGCTGCGGCAGCAGTTCTCCGCGGCCATCGCGGAGCATATCGAGCGGGTCGACGCGGAGATCCGCCGGGCGGCGGCGGCGCTCTACGAGCAGCTCCGGTCGCGCCCGGCGCTGCTCAATTCGCTGCGGGCCGGCCGTCTGACGGCCGACCTGGCCGGCGTGGCGCTCGCGATCAAGACCGGCGGATTGAGCTATCACGACGTGCTGCTCGCGCCGGCCCTGCTGGCGTTCACCAGTCTGCTTGCGGAGGGAGCGCTGGGCGGTTACATGCGGCGTGAGATCGACGAGCTGCGGCGGCGGCAGATGCGCGAGGTTCGTGAGCGGCTGGTGGCCGGACGGATGGTCGGCGCGCTGCGGGCGCCCGCCCGCTCGCTCGACGAGCCGGACCTGATGCGGGTCGATCCCGCCCGCCTCGCCGCAGCCGAGGCGGAGCTTACCTCCTGGATGGCCGGCCATGACCGTGGATGAATTCGCCGCCCTCGCGGCCGATGCAGGGGCTTGGTGCGAGCGGGCCCGCGCTGACGGCTGGCTCGACGAGGCGGATGCGCAGCACGTGCGGCAGGTCGAGCTGCATACGCCGGCGGAGCTGTTTCAGGATGAGCAGACGCGGGCGGCGGCCCGCCAGCGGCCCCTGGTGGTCGCGTTCTTCGGCGGGACGGGCGTGGGCAAGAGCAGCCTGCTGAACCGGCTGGCCGCGCGGCCGATCGCGCGCACCGGCGTCGAGCGCCCGACCAGCCACGAGGTGACGCTGTACGTGCACGAGAGCATCGCGCTGGCGAGCCTGCCGGAAATGGTCCCCGCCGAACGCGTCCGCATCGAGCGGCACGCGGCCCCGCAGTATCGCGACGTGGTCTGGCTCGACATGCCCGACATGGACAGCGCCGTGCGCGAGAATCGCGGCATCGCCCTCGCGTGGCTGCCGTATGTCGACCTCGTGCTCTACGTCGTCAGTCCCGAGCGCTATCGCGACGACGCCGGCTGGCGGCTGCTTCAGCAGCGCGGCGCACGGCACGGCTGGGTCTTTATCCTGAACCGCAGCGACGAGGGCGACCCGTCGCAGCGCGACGACCTGACACGGCTGCTGGAGGGCGCGGGCTTCGAGCAGCCGCTCGTGCTCACGACATGTTGCCTGGAGTCCGCCGGGGCCGACGGCTCGCTCGACGAGTTCGAGCAACTGCACGCGCTGCTGCGCGACCTGAATGCTCAGCACGGTGCGGCCGAGCTGGAGCGGCTCGGCTTTCGCGCCCGGCTGGTCGAGCTGGCCGGCTCGTTGCGCGGGTTGACGCAGCGCGTCCCCGCGGCGGACTCGTGGCGCGAGTTGATCGACGGCTGCCGCCGGGACTGGCAGGCGGCGTGTGCGCTCCTGGCCGAAGGTCTCGACTGGTCGCTCCGGCTGCTCGCCGCGCGGCTCGTGACGCGCGAGCGCAGCCGGCTGGATGCGCTTATCGCCGCCGCAGGCGGACTCGCCGTGCTCCGCGGCGGCCGTGCGCTGCAACTTGCCGCCGGGCAGGCGTCATCCGGCGCGCCGCAGTCCGCCGGTGATTCGGGCGTGCCCGCGCAGCAGAACCCGGAGGGCGGATTGCTCGCCTCGTCCGTCTGGGACGCGTGGTCGCAGCGGCGGCTCGAGGCACAGCTCGATGCGATCGAAGTGCGGCTGCGCGAGGCACACGTGCGGCCCGACGCCGTGCGGCCGCTGCTGGAATCGGCGATCGAGCCCGCCCGCGAGCGCGTGGTCGCGCGCTGCGAGGAGCGGCTGCGCATCAGCCTGGCCCAGCCCGGATCGCGTTGGCGGCGGGCCTTGCGGCGCGTGACGGGCTTTCTGATGGTCTTCCTGCCGCTGGTCGCGCTGGCGCTGATCGGCTACGTCGTCGTGACGCGGTTTTTCTCGGCGGCCGTCGCCGGCGGCGCTTTTCTGGGTCTGGATTTCGCCGTCAATGCGGCCCTGGTGCTGCTCGTGTCGTGGGGACTGCCGTTCTGGCTCGATCGCCTGCTGATGCCGTCGCTCGAGCAGGTCGCGCTCGAGGCGCTTCGAGCCGGCCTGCGGGAGGTGCTGGAGGAAATCGGCGAGGAGCTGATCGCCGCACTGGAAGCCCGCTCCCAGGATGCGGAGCAACTGCGAAACGAGGCGGCCGGGTTGATCGAGCGGATGGAGCAGGCCGCGCAGCAGGCCTGGCCCGCCTCCGGCGTCGTCCGCAAGCTCGTCGCACGGCCGCCGCAGCCGGCGGCGCGGGCCTGAGCCGCCGGCCGGCCGGCGGGCGCCCCGCTCTTAGTTTGAACCCGCGCTGTGCGTGTGACTATTCGTCCGCAGCGACGCGAGTTCAACCTCCGCCGCGATGAACCCGAAGGCCGGCCAATAGCTGCCCTCGACAACCTTCTCGAGAGTCTCGATCCCGCGCTTCCGCTGACCCGTGTGAATCAGCCAGTTGCCGACACCGAAACCCTGCGTCGCCAGGTCCAGCTCGCCGGCCTCGTCGCGAAGCAGGCTCTCGGGTTGCACGACTCCCTTGTACATCAGCAGCCGCTTGTGATAGGCGTGATTCTCGATGATCTCCATGTCCGCCCGGATCGGCTCGAGCAGCTCGCGCGCTTCCGCGTCGCGGCCGAGCCGCTGAAGACAGATGAACAGCCAGTCCGTGACCGCGACGAGATTGTCGTCATGCGGGCCGATGTGCTCGCGGCACGTTCGAAACGCGGCCAGCGCCGCCTCGAGATCGCGATTCAGAAAGTGCGCCAGCCCCAGGTGATACCAGATGTTGAACTTGAGCGTGGTCAGTGGAATGCCGCGCGCGTTCGGCTGGCCGTCCGGCTCGATCTCGTCCTCCTGACCGGCCGCCAGTTCCGCCGCCCGCTCCAGGTCCGCGATCGCCCGCTCGAACTGCCGCAGGCTGATGTAGCGATGCCCGCGATGGCGATAGAGCGGCGCGTAATCCGGGAAACGCTCGATCGCCCGGCTGTACACGTCGATCGCCTCGTTCATCCGCCAGAGGTAGCCGAGCCGCCGGCCGACCCACACGTGCGCATCCGGATCGTCCGGGCTGGCCGCCAGCCGCTCTCGCGCGGCCGTCAGGTTCCGCTCCAGCTCCTCGCGCTGCGGCGTGGCGGGCAGGGATCGCAGCTCGCGCCCCAGCAATGAGACCCGCTCGACGCCGCCGTCCTCGCCGGCCGGGTGCTCATCGGCGGCGTCCGGTTCGCTGCGCGACGCTTCGTCGCCTGCGGGGGCCTCGGCGGCCGGCTCGATGCGGAGGTAGTCCAGTCCAAACAGGTACTTTTTGACCGCCTTCTCGTTCGCACCCGTGATCGTCGCACTGAAGCGGTTCTCGCCGCTGGTCAGTTGCAGCGTTCCGAGCTCGATTTCGTCCGTCAGCTTGATCCCGTCGTTGAAAAAGTCGATCGGCTCGCCGAGCGGCTGATCGCTGATCGCGAGCTGGGCGATGCCGTAATCGCCGGCCGTGACGAACCGCGCCAACACGCGGTAGCGCCCCGCCTGGGGCACGTCGAAGCCCAGCACCAGCCGGTCACCGACCTTGACGCCCTCGTGCCACCACATGTGCAGGTCGTTCGAGCAGCCCGAGATCGACTGCGGCTCGACCAGCGCCGTTTTCTCGATCACGCGCATCTCTTCGCCTTCGATCGCCCCCGCCACGCGCGGCGCCACGTAGGGCGGAACGCTCGCCAGCACCAGGTCCTCCGGCTGAATCGCCGCGAAGGTGTCGCTCCCGCCCGGCCGGGCATACCAGCACGGAACGACCGACATGGTCACTTTCACGGCCGGGTCCCAGTGCCACAGCTCCATGTCGAAGCGAAACTCGCGCGTGAAGGGAATCGCATCCAGAATGTGCCAGCGGTTCACCGCGGTGTGACCGTAGTTGCCCGGTCCGTCGCAGCGCGGCTGATTGTGAAACGCGTGCGTGAATTCGTCCGGACAGCACCAGGCATAGCCGTAGTAGTCCTCGGTCCCCGTTCCGAAGTGACTCGGAAAGCCCTCGCCGTCGACGTATATCTTCTCATCCCCCTCGCCCCACCAGTGCTTGGTCGGGTTGGCGATCGCGAACGAGACGCCGACGAAAACGCCCTGCCCGTTGGCGGTGAGATAGTTCCAGTCGATCATCGGCCGCGTCGGAACATCCACACTCTGACGCCACCTGGCGTGGAAATACATCGAGCGCTCCGTCCAGCGATGCGGCTCGGTCCGCACGGCCAGCCGGCCGGCCACCGTCTGCGAGCCGAGGTTGCGTAGATGCACGCGTGCCGCCTTTCGGAAGGGCATGACCCAGCGGCTGCGCAGAATCCCCTCCGGCGAAACGTCGATCGGAAGCGAGCGATACGGGTTGACCCCGGGGACCGTCCCGAAGAAGTCGCCCACCGGCGCACTGACCGTCTCCTCGCCGTCGAAATCGATGGTCAGAATGACGCGCCGCAGATCCTCCGCCGAGAACCGGCTCGCATCGATCTGAAGCTGGCAGATCGCCCGCTGGCCGCGAAACTCCTCCGTGTACGTCTCGTTCGGCCCGAGCGAAAACGGCCGGCCCGCGTCGTCTGCGACCGCCGGTCCGACCAGGTGCGGCCAGGCCAGGTCGGCCGCCGTCGCGAATATCTCGCGCCGCGCGGCTGCGTAGCTTTCGGCCGTGGCCGTCTCGACCGGCGTATCCGGCGGATAGGTGCGGTAGTTGACGTGGTAGTAGAAGCCGCCCTGGTCGCTCGTGATCCTGCATTGCCGGGCGTAGGGAATCGGCAGGTACGAGTTCCAGCCGCGGCTGCGCTCTCCGGCGATCGGCAGCGGCGCCTTGGGCAGCCGGCCGCCCAGGAACTCCGTCATCGGCGCCTCGAGCGTCGGTGTCAGGCTGCCGTCGAGATAGACGCGCAGCGTTCCGCGCGGGTTGGCGGACCAGATGCGCACGACGGCTCCCGGCCCGTCCATCTCCGCCATCACGTACTCGGTCCGGCCGTCGTTCTGCTCGACCCGCAGGTAGTGGCCCGCATCTGCGTTCGCGAACCAGCTCTCGTGGTCGTCCGGCGTGGTCGATTTGCGGTCGTAGCTCGAGAATTGCCGGCACACGTAGGGCGGCTCGGGAAAGCTGGCCAGGGCGTGCAGGTCCGTCATCTCGGAGATCAACGTGCGCGTGCTGATGGTGCGCGTCTGCGGCGCGCAGCCCGCGGCCACGATCGTCATCGCCGCCGCGAGCCAGATCAGGTGTCTGCTGTTCATGTGTCTCTCCAGCGTGCAAGGTTTGGGCGGCCGCAGCGGGCGGAGGCACGCCCGGCGCGGTCCGGCAGGCGGAACGTGCGTCGAAGTGGTCGGTTGCTGCCTGCCCTTCGGGGAGAGTAGAGCGCCGCGGCCGGCGGGGGAAGCCGCCACGGGCCGGACCCGGCCAGGAAACGCAGGAGGCCCGCACCAGTCGCTGATGCGGGCCTCCTGGGTTGTTCGAATCAGTCGCGGCGGGGCCGCGGCTGAGGGTTTTGCAGAGTTACGGCCCCTGCTCGCCGTAGAGGATGTACACCTCGCCGGCGTCGGTCGTGCCGTTCGGGTCGGCCAGCATCGAGCTGATCGCGAAGTCGGCATTCCCGTCGCCGTCGATGTCGCCCAGCGGGGCGATGCCGGCCGACGCGGCCGTGATCGTGCCCAGCGTGGGGTTCGTCGGGTGCGTGCCGGTAACCATCTTGGCGCCGCCGCCGAGGAAGTCGCCGACGCCGCGGCCGATGAACTTCGCGAACGGCGTCGCGATATTGGTCGGGCTGAGCGTGGCCAGCTCGATGACCTCTGGCAGGTCGTCGTCCTCGGCGCCGTAGATCAGGTAGACGAAGCCCTGACCATCGTTGGTGCCGGGGGCCGCGACGAGGACATCATCGAACCCGTCGCCGTCCACGTCGCCGGCGCCGGAGACGCTCGCGCCGGCCAGGTCGCCCACTTCGGCGCCACGCAGCCGGATGGCGCGGCCGGGCGGAATCGTCGCCGGCGTCCAGCCGCCGCCCGGCACGCCGCCTGCGTCATTCGGGCCCGGGCTGAGCAGCGTCGGCGAACCGAGCAGGATGATCGCCTCACCCCGGCCGCCTTCGAAGCCTTCGTTGCCGATGATCACGTCGGCGTAACCGTCGTCGTTGATGTCGCCGGCGTCGGCGAAGACGCGGGCCAGCGTTTCGCCCGCGCTCGAGCCCTTGACCACGACGCCTTCGAGGCGCGACGGGTTACCGATGTCCAGCGCGAGCTGCTCGAGCAGATAGTCACCCTCAAGGCCGGTTGGGCGGCCGTAGACGATGAAGATAGCTCCGACCGTGTCGCCCGTTCCGGCGCCGATATTCGAGCGAATCTGGCTCGAACCGACGGCGAAGTCGCGGATGCCGTCGCCGTCCACGTCACCCAGCGCCCGGACGAACTCGATGCGAGCGTTGGTGTGCGGGCCGACGATCTGCGGCGTGCGGTCCATGTAGTAGCCGGCTGTGCCGACAGGGTAGGTGTAGCTCTGACACGCGGTGGCGGTGGGCGCTGTAGTCGGGTCTTCGTAGCTCGTCGCCGGAATGTAGCTCGGCGGGCAGTCGCCCTCAAAGGACAGGTCGACGAGTCCCTGATTCGGATTTCCACGCAGCGAGCCGCCCGACTCGATGATGTACTGGTGCGGAACCGGCATGGTGTAATCCGTCCGGCTTGGGTCTTCCAAGTCCACGTTCGGCCAGCTCAGCGGGACGGTGATCGTCTCGTTCGGATCGTTCGGATCGGGAATCGTCCGTGTGCCGCGCTCCAGCCAGAGCTGCGTCCGCGTAACGCCGTTCGGCCCGGGGGCGTTCGTGCGAAGCTGGTAGACGATGCCTGACTGCGTACGGCTGCCCGACAGGCTCGGCACATCGTCGGGGTAGGGATCGGCGTTGGCCGTCCGCCGCGGTGCGCTGATGTAGAGCCAGCTTCCGTCGGACGCGACCGCGGTACCGAACTGATCGTCGACGGCCTGACCCAGGATGCGGGCGCCGATCGGCGTCGGGAAGGACTGGCCGGTTGCGACCGACACGGTCGCGACGCTGTTCGGCCCATAGAAGCCCGTCCAAACGCTCACGCCGCTCGCGGCGGTGTCGACGCCTGGCTCGGGGCACAGCTCCGGAGGCAGGTCGCAGCAGGGAATCTCGGGTTGCACGTCGAAGGGCCCCGGCGGATTGTTCGGGTAGCAATCCGTCGGTGTCTGTGGCGGGTTGCCGCCGATGTCCCACGAGCTGCTCCCGCCGATCGTCGTGCAAGGCACGGTCGGGAACCACGAGAACCACTCGTTCGTCACCTCGCAGCTCGCCGCGCACGCCGCCGGATACCAGATGTTCGGATAGAAGCCGAACGGGAATCCGAGCGCGAACGGGAACGACGACGGGTTGGCCAGCGGCGGGTCGGCCGGCGGAATCGTCCACGGCTGGTGAAAACCGCCTGGTCCCTGGTTGTTGAAGGTCACGTCCCACTGCACGAACCAGCGCTCGAGAATCTGCTCGCGGCCATCGTGAATGTTGCCGCTCCACGGATCGGTCGCCCGCGGGTCATTGCAATCGCCTGCCCAGCCGCAGCCGTCATCGCCACACTGGCCCGGCTCGTCATCTTCCGGATCCAAGGGATCGCCGATGTCGCCCGGCTCCCAGCCGTCCGGCGGCAGGAAGTCGCAGTCCGCGCACACCGTGAACGGCGCCGCGCGGAACGGATCAAGCTGGTTACGCTGTAGAACCTGCCGAATGTAGGGCACGAGCCCCGGACGCGACATTCCGCTGAAGAGCTGGCCGGCCTCGTGCAGATCGAGCACGCGGTCGCTCTTGCGGTTCAGCAGGTTGGGATTCTGAAGCAGCTCGTTGTGGCTCGATACGATCACGACGCCGCCGCGCGTAAACTGCGATTCATTCGGGTGCCAGACGGGGATCAGGCCATAGAACGCGTTGTACTCGAGGTTGCCCATGCCCGTCAGATCCGGGAAGAGCTCCGGATGCTGAATCGACGGAACCTCGAGGCCCAGGTTGATCGACTCGACCCGCGGAAAGCTGAAGACCAGTTCCGGCATTCCGTCGCCGTCCATGTCCGGAATGACCGTGATGTCCGACAGGCCCGCCGTCCAGCGCGTGCTCGCGTTGCCGCTGGTCGCGTTCCGCGGCGTGCGGATACCCGGGAACACGAGACCCGGAACATCCACGCCGACCGAGTTGAGCCGCCGCGTGTTCCTGAGCCGGCCGGACTGACCGTAGACCAGGTACGCCTCGCCGAAGCCCACGCCGTTGTGCTCGATGATGTACGCCTTGCCGAAGCGCGAGCCGACGATCATCTCGTCGATCCCGTCGCCGTTCAGATCCGGTACGCGGGAGATCGAGCTGCCCGCCAGGTCGTTGAAGTTGAAGCCCTGAAGCACCGCACCGCGCGAGCGGCCGAACTGCGGCTGATTCGCCAGCAGGTTCAGGTCGAAATCGCCGATCAGCCGGTCCGTGACGCGAATCTTGATCGTGTCCGTCGGGCTGCGCGAGGCGTAGAACGCGTGCGGCGGGTCGATGCCGTCCGAGACGACGACGTACACGTTGTACAGCCCCGCCGGAACCGCAATCAGCGAGGGCGACAGGTTCGTGTCGACCGTGCCGGCCGCCGCGTCCGCCTCGTTGACCAGAATCACCTCATCGCCGCTGCCCGGCGATGTGTCCGGGTCGAGAATGACGCTCACCGTCACCGGCGAATTGTCGACTGTCCGGATGCCCAGCGTGTACTCCGTCCGGTTCGTCATCAGGTCCGTCTGCGGCGTGATCCACTCGCCGGTCGGCGCCTCGCTGTCCACCACCAGCGAGCCGGACGCATACTTGAGGACGATCTCGTCCTCGACGGTGCGCAGGCGCACGCCGATCTTCAGCCGGGCAAAGCCGTTCGTCAGCACCCCCGTCAGCGAGGCGGTGTTGAACGTGAACGTGTTGTTGCCGGCCGCCGACGACATCGGCAGCGAGAACACCGGCCCGCCGTCGGGCTCGTTGTTGTTATCGCTGTCATACGCGAAGACCGCTTCGACCGTCGTGACCGCCCCGTCGGGGTCCTGGAGCTGATAGACCAGGTTCACGCTCGTACCCGGACGCGTGCGAAGCGAGTCGGTCGGCCCGCTGACATTCAGCGCGACGAAGCTGTCGCCGGCGGTGTCGTCGTCCCCGCCGCCGCCGCCCCCGCCGCCCCCGCCGTCGGTCTCGTCGTCGTCCGAATCGGTCGTCGTCGTGTCGTCCGGCGGCGGCGGTGTCACCGGGCGATCGATGTCGTCGTCATCGCTCGGCGGCGGTTGCGTGACCGTGCCATTGTCGTCGCTATCTGTCGGCGTACCCGGAGTTTGCGCAACCGGGCAACCGGTCAGTGTGAAAACGAGGACCGCGCCGGCGGCGAGTTTGAACGGCGCGCTGAGCAACTTGCGCAGCCAGAAATGCGACATCGCAATCTACCTCCACGGGGCAGGTGTGACTTCCAGCCAATCAGGACGAGCGGTGCGAGCACGGATGTTGCGTGACGCTTCGCCAACGCTACTCTAGTGCTTGCTAAGTGTCGAGTCAACGGAAGCTCCGGACCCGTTTCCGGCGCGGAAGTGATTATCGCTCCGATAGTTACGCTCGACCATGAAGCGGCTCATAATTGCTGGCAGCCGCGGCGGCCAGACCCGGCCGGACCCCGCGAGTCGGCCGCCCGATGGCCGTCCCGGAGAGGAGAATCCATGAGCATCCTGAAGCCCTTTCGATCCATCAGGTACCGGGGCGGCGAGGACGGCGACGTTTCGAACCTGCTCGCCCCGCCCTACGACGTGCTCGACGCGGCCGACAAGGCCCGTCTGCTGGCCCGCGACCCGCGCAACTTCGTCGGCGCGGACCTGCCCCATGTCCCGCCCAAGGCGGCCGGTCCCGCCGCCGCGTACGAGGCGGCCGCCCGGCAGATGTCGCAGTGGCTGGCCGACGGGACCATGATCCGCGACGAGAAGCCGGCCCTGTACGTTTACCACCAGCACTATTCGCACGGCGGGCACGATTACGTTCGCAAGCTCTTCTTCGCCCGCCTGAAGCTGGAGCCCTTCGGCAGCGGCTCGGTTTTCCCGCACGAGCAGACCTTCGGCGGCCCGAAGGAGGACCGCCTCTGCCTGACCAAGGCCACCCGCGCCAACATGAGCCCGATCTTCGGCCTCTATCCCGACGCCGAAAACGCCGTCTCGCGGCATCTGGACCGGGCGATATCGGGTGAGCCGCTCCTGCGCGGCCGGCTGGACGACACCGACAACCGGCTCTGGGCGGTGACCGACGAAGCGACCATCAAGCAGGTGGTTGAGATGATGCGCGAGCGGCCGACGTTCATCGCCGACGGCCACCACCGCTACGGGACCGCCATGCTCTACCGCGAATGGCTGGTCGAGCAGCAGGGTCCGCTGCCCGAGGAGCACCCCGCGAACTACGTGCTTTGTGCCTTCTGCGCGATGGAGGACCCCGGCCTGCTGATCCTGCCGACGCACCGGGTTCTGCCCGGCGTGGCCGTCGAACCCGGATTGCTGCGGAATGACACCAAGGTCGAGATCGCGCATCTGCTGGTCGACAGCCCCGAGCAGGCGCCGTCCGCGCTGGCCAAGTTCGGCCCGCAGGCGCTGGCGCTCTTCAGCGGCAAGGAGAACAGCTACTTCATGCTCCGCCCCCGGCAGCCGAATCTGCTGGACTCGATCGCCCCGGACCGCAGCCCGGCCTGGCGCGGCCTCGCGCTCGCGTTTCTGCACGCCTATCTGCTAGACCGCGTCGTCACGCCGCAGGTCCTGGGCGGTAAGCCGCCCGAGGTGCACTACGTCAAGGCGGCCGAGCCGGCCGTCGCCGAGGCCCGCGAGTCCTCGGGCAGCGCGTTTCTGCTTCAGGCCACGACGATGAAGGAGATGGCCGACGTCTGCCTGGCCGGCGACCTGATGCCGCAGAAGAGCACCTACTTCTATCCGAAGCTCGCCAGCGGACTCGTCGTCAACCCGCTCGAGGACTGAGCTGGGCGGCCGGCCGCTGGGGCGCTGCCGCTCCGCCGCTCCGCCGCTCCGCCGCGCCGACCGGCCGGCCGGCCGCGGTTTTCGATTGACCCGTTGCCGGCTTCATAGTAGCGTTCAGTTCTGGCCACCGGGGGCCTCGCGGCACCGCATGCGAGGGAAGAGAAGCGTACGTCCTGCGTGGCCGGCGCCGTCCGCGTACCGGTCACGCGAAAGTCCTGATCGGCGCTGCGCGCGCGGCCTTCGTGTCCGGGTCGATCGACCCGACCGCGCATGCAATCGCAGCCGGTCCAACTCTGGAGGGACCGAGATGAGAAGTCTCGCGTGTGCGGCCCTGGCCGCGTTCGGAATGCTCGTGGTTGCCCCGCCCGCGATGGGCCAGCTCCTTGCCGGTGTCGACGATGAGCTCCTGCCCAGCTCCTGCTACGTCTACGACTTCACGCTCGAGCAGTGGGAGCCGGTTTTCGCCGGCGTGCCCGTCTCCGGCCTGGCCGCCGACGACGCGGCACAGGTCATCTACGTTTCCGACGGCTCCGTTCTCTACACCTGGAGCTACACCGAGTTCGGCACGAACAATCCGCCGACGCTCGTGGCGGGCTTTACGCTCGACGGTGGCACCATCGGCGCGATGAACGGCCTGGCCTGGGACAGCACCAACAGCAAGCTCTACGGCTCGCGTACCAGCAACACGACCACGCAGCCGGAGGGCATCTACGAGATCAATCCGCTCGACGCGACCTGCACGCTCGTGCTGGCCGTCGACACCGCCAGCTATGACTTCGGCGGGCTCGATTTCAACCCCGCCGACGGCTACCTCTACGCGGCCAACGACGACACGACACCCGCCGGCCGCGGGCTGTATCAGCTCGATCTATCCAAACCCTCGATCACGCTGATCACCGACTACCCGACCTTCGCGGGCGACGGCGGCGCGACCAAGGACATCGACGGGCTGGCGGTCGGCGCCCTGACCGGCGGCGATGCGAAGGCCTACTTCATCGTCGACCAGACCGGCGAAGTCGGCATCTACAACCTCGCCACGTCCATGATCGAGACACCTTTCGCCAACCCCTGGAACAGCAGCGAGGTCTTCAGTGGAGGTGCGTGGGCCGGCGGGCTGCTCGTCCCGCCGGAGGGCGCCAACCTGGCCATCTTCAAGACCGACTCGCCCGATCCCGTCGTTCCGCCGGGCGAGCAGCTCACCTACACGATCACCGTTCAGAACTTCGGCCCCGAGGACGCGACCGGCGTGACGGTCGAGGACGTCCTGCCGGCCGAGGTCAACTTCGTCTCCGTACAGCCGCCGGGGATGTTCGCCAACGGGACCGTCACGGCGGACATCGGCTCGCTGACGGCCGGGGGCGTCGTCAGCTTCGATATCGTCGTCGAGACGACCGCGGCCGGAACGGTCAGCAACACGGCCACCGTGACCGGCAACGAGCCGGACCCGAACCCCAACAACAACAGCGCCACGGCTCAGACGACCGTGCGCGAACCGCTGGCGGACCTGGCCGTGACGATGGCCGACTCCGGCGACTGCGTCTCCGGCGCCGGCGAGATCGTGACCTACACGATTACCGTCACCAACAACGGTCCCGAGCAGGCCAGCAACGTGACGCTGATCGACACCCTGCCCAGTAACGCGAACTTCGTCGCCTCCAACCCGCCCGGTACGCCGGTCGGCGGCATTCTGACGCTCTCGCTCGGCAACCTCGGCCCCGGCGCCAATACGTTGGCCACCATCGACGTCGAGGCGATCGATGCCGGCAGCACGCTCGTCAACGAGGCGACCGCGGTCGCGGATGAGGACGACCCCAACAGCGCCAACGACACGGCCAGCGAATCGACCACGATCCTGCCCGACCCGCCGGCCGGCGCCGTCGTGCGGGCTCTGTTCTCGACGATTGCGAGCAGCCCCACGTCGGATGTGCCGGGCCTGCCGGGGGCCAAGTTCAGCAGCTCCGGCGGCATCGACCGGCCCTTCGGCAGCCCCAGCGGCGAGCGGCTGATTCTCTCGGCCGACACCGATCTGGCCACCAGCGAGGATCAGGTGCTGGTCACGGCGCACAACGACGTCGTCAGCGTGGCGGCGCGCGAGGGGATTCTGTCGCTCGATGCGGGCGACCTGATCGGCACCTTCGACACGGTGCAGGGCATCAATGATGCCGGCCAGCTCGTGTTCAGCACCAACACCAACGGCGCGACCGCCAGCGACGAGGTCGTCGTCAAGTGGGACGGCACCGACTTCGTCGTCGTCGCCCGCGAGGGCAGCTCGGTGCCCGCGTTCGTCGACCCCAACGTGGTCTACGGCAGCACGAGCGGCTCGGCCACGATTCAGAGCGACGGCACCGTCTCGTTCTACACCTCGCTCTCCGGCACCCCCGGCGGCACGGCCGACAACAACGCCCTGCTGGCCGACGACGGCGCTACGCTCATCGCGCAGGAGGGTGTCACGGTCCCGACCGGACAGGCCGGCGGCGCGACGGAGGCGTACGAGTCGTTCGATACCGGTGCGACGGACGGCCAGGGCTTCTTCCCGGCCGCGGACGGGTCCACCTTCATCGCCTCGGCCGATCTGTACGGCCCGACCACGTCCGACCGCGTCGGCGTGGTCGACAACGCGGTCGTGATTCAGGAGGGCGAGATTCTGCCGGGCTCCGGCTTCGCCGCGGGCGTCAGCTCGCTGCTGGCCGTCGACATGTCGCCCAGCGGCGATTGGGCCGCCTACGGCAGCAACAGCGACGGTCTCGACTGGGTCCTGCACAACGGGCAGGTCGCCGCGGCGACCGACCAGCCGATCCATGCGGGTGCGGCCGAGCTCTACGACGACGCGCCCTACGCGCAGACGTTCTTCTTCGCCCTGATCAACTCGCTGGGCGATTACGTCGTCGGCGGGACGACCAATTCCGCGGACGATAACGCCAACGCGGTGATGGTCTTCAACAACCGCCGCGTCGTGCTGCGCGAGAACGACCCGGTCGATCTCGACGGCAACGGCCTGTTCGATGACGACACGTACATCCGCACCTTCCGTGACGATTTCGCGCTGCTGACCAGCGATCGCGTGCTGTACACGACCGTCCGCCTGCGAGACGCGCTCGGCGCCTGCACGGGCGACAACACCGACATCGGCCAGGCGCTGCTCCGCATCCGCATCTGCGTGGCCGACCTCGACGGCGACGGCGACAGCGACTTCGGCGATCTGGTCGCGCTGCTGGGTGCCTATGGCGTCAGCCCGGCCGGCGATATCGACGGCGACGGCGACACCGATTTCGACGACCTGGTGGCGCTGCTGAGCGACTACGGCTGCGATCCGCTGCTGTAGAGCCGCTGCTGATTCGAACGGATGTGACGCGCACGGGGCCGTGGCCGAACGGGCTGCGGCCCCGTTCGTCTGGCTCGTGATGCGGCCGGAGCGATCTGCCGCAGGGCTGGGCCTGATTACACCGTCGCGCTGCGGCGAGCTTCGCCTGGCGGCCGCCGCCTCAGCCGCCGGCGATCGCGCCGATGACCAGAAACGGCTCGCGGCCGGCGGCGACGTCGTCCGGCAGCGGCTCATCCGGCGAGTCGTGCGAGAGATCCCGGCCGGCGGCGAAGAACCGCAGCAGCGGGCGGCGAAGCTGAGTCGCGTGATCGCGGATGGTGCCGCGGAGGGTGGGGTAGCGGTCCTCTAGGGCGTCGAGGATGGCCCGCTGCGTCACGGGCGCGGGCACGTCGAGCAAGACATCGCCCTCCACGCGGGCGAGCGTGCGCAGGTGGAACGGAAGCTGAACGCGAACCATGGCTCTCCTCGCTGGCACGGGAGCATAGCGGGCGACCTGCGAGCTGTCAGGGGGATCGAACGCCCGGGCTGGGGCAGGTGGCGTTGTCAAGGATGCATAGGCGCTGGTTGCTAGGATGTCTACAGGTGCGTAAGCGCGGGCATGAGTTTGCGCGGCGATGGTCGTTATCGGGCGTGAACCGGCTGCGGAGCGGCGAGTCAGTCGTCGTCCGGCCGGTCGGGAATCTGCGTGGCCAGCAGGAGAGTGGGCACTCGTGTGTCCTCCGGGTGACAGGTGATTCGCGGCCGGGCGGCGGTCGCCGAGATTGAATGCTCGCTTCGCTGGCTTCACGTTGGTCGGTGTCTGCGTTTGCTTGTGCGTGGCCGCTCCGCCGCTACGGCCGCCGGCGGCGGTGGTATCGGAGCGGCACCCACGAGATCCACGAGTGGAACGACCTCCACGTCCTGAGCGAGTCGGTAGCGGGCCGAACCGGGATATGCGACGATCAGTCGCTCCAACTTCAGGTCCTCGAGCGCGATTCGCATTGAGGGCGTGAGTGTCGGAGCATCCATCCGCTTGCACTCCAGGCCGATGCGGCGACCGCCCTTGAGCAGCAGCAGGTCCAGCTCCGCACCCTGGTGCGTGGCCCAGAAGTACGCCTGATCGGGCGCCAGCGCTTTGAGTACTTCCTCGATGGCCAGGCCTTCCCATGACGCGCCGACCTTCGGGTGCAACTCCAGCTCCCGTCGGCTGCTGATCCCCAGCAGCGCATGGAGCAAACCGCTGTCCCGGACATAAACCTTGGGCGACTTTACCTGACGCTTCGCGAGATTCTCGAACCATGGGGGGAGCTGGCGAACCAGGAAGACGTCGGTCAGAAGATCGAGGTAGCGGCGAACTGTGGGCTCCGTGACGGCCATGGCCCGGGCCAGTTCCACGGCGTTCCACGTCTGGGCGTGGTAGTGCGCGAGCATGTTCCAGAATCGCCGCAGCGCGGCGGAGGGAATCTGGACACCGAGCTGCGGAATGTCGCGCTCGAGAAATGTCTGAAGGAACTGGCGACGCCAGGCGAGCGAATCGGCTGCGCTTCGGGCCGTATAAGCCAGTGGGAACCCGCCGCGGAGCCAAAGGCGGTCCAACGCGTCCGTGCCGACGTCGGCGAGCCTGAAACCTTCGAGGTGCACTGTCTCGATACGTCCGGCCAGCGTCTCCGACGATTGGCGCAGCAGAGCAGGGGAAGCGCTGCCGAGGATCAGGAATCGGGCGGGAGGGGGCCGGCGGTCGGCCAGCGTGCGCAGGACGGGGAAAAGGTGCGGCCGCCGCTGAATTTCGTCGATGACGACGAGCCCTTTCAGCGGGCGCAGGGCGAGGATCGGCTGGGTCAGTCGGCCGAGGCTGAGCGGGTCTTCGAGGTCGAAGTAATTCAGGGAACTGGCGGGGACGAGCTGTCGCGCAAGCGTCGTCTTGCCGCATTGCCGCGGACCGAGCAAGGCGACGATGCGGCCGCGCCGCAAGGCGCTGCGGACCCGCTAGAGGTCGAGTTTGCGGTCGATCATCGGGCCGATCGTGAACCATGAAAATCGAACTGTCAACTTTAGAATTTCATGTTGCGGGGCCGGTGGAGATCTTCGCAATTCCGCTCGTCCGGCGGGTGGTGCGCGCGCCGAGACGCACACACCTGAAATCAACGGGTCGGTGCCTGAGATAGGTGGATGTCGTCCGGCGCTGCGCAGGCGGCGCGCCACCCCCCGGCCCGCTCCCTGACGGTCGCGGCTCGGATCAGAACCCTGTGTGCCGAGCACCGGGTCTGTTGGCGGCCAAGAGGCCCGCCGCTTGGCGCGGCGGGTTCTGATTACGG
>CAZXUI010000007.1:0-79403 GCA_964643885.1 uncultured Planctomycetales bacterium | reverse complement strand
GCGAGACGCCCGTACCACCCACATCAGACGGGCGAGACGCCCGTACCACCCACATCAGACGGGCGAGACGCCCGTACCACCCACATGCGGCGGGTTCTGTTGGCCGGCCAGCCTCCCGCGCGGCGTGCGTGCCAGACTACGGCAGCACTTGCGCCTCTACGCTCAGCACCGCCGGCAGGTCGCGCACGATCGGCTGCCAGCTATCGCCACCGTCGGCCGAGGCATACACCTGCCCGCCGGTCGTGCCGAAGTACAGGCCGCAGGGCTCCAGCGTGTCCGTACTCATCGCGCCGCGGAGGACGTTCACGAAGCAGTTCTCCTGCGGCAGGCCACGCGTCAGCGGCTCCCACTCGTTCCCGCCCACCTTGCTGCGATAGACCCGCAGCTTGCCCTCCGGCGGGTAATGCAGCGAATCGCTCAGGATCGGCACGACGTAGACCGTCTCCGGCTCGTGGGCGTGCACGACGATCGGAAAGCCGAAATCGCTGGGCAGGTTCCCGCTCACCTTGCGCCACGTGTCGCCCGCGTCGTCGCTGCGGCAGACGTTCCAGTGAAGCTGCATGAAGAGCGTCTTCGGCCGGGCCGGGTGCATCGCGATACGGTGCACGCAGAAGCCGACCTCGACGTTCGGATCGGGCAGGTACTGCGACGTCAGGCCCCGATTCTTGGGCGCCCAGGTCTTGCCGCCGTCGTCCGTGCGAAACACGCCGGCCGCCGAGATCGCGACATACATCCGCTTCGGGTCGCTCGCGTCCTGCACGATCGTGTGCAGTCCCATGCCGCCGGCGCCCGGCTGCCAGTTCGGGCCGGTGCCGTGGCCGCGCAGGCCGGCCAGCTCGTGCCAGTTCTTCCCGCCGTCCGTGCTGCGGAAGATCGCCGCGTCCTCCACGCCGGCGTAGACCAGCTCGGGTTCGGTCAGCGACGGCTCGAGGTGCCAGACGCGCTTGAACTCCCACGGACGCTGCGTGCCGTCGAAATGCTGGTGCGTGGTCAGCGGCTTGCCCGTCTCGGGCGACGTGTCGTAGACGAACTTGTTGCTCTCGCCCATCGGCAATCCCTCGGGCGACTTGGGCAGCTCGCCCGACGGCGTCCCCGGCAGCGTCCAGCTCTTGCCGCCGTCGTCGGAGCGCTGAATGATCTGCCCGAACCAGCCGCTGGTCTGCGAGGCGTAGATGCGGTTCGGGTCAGCCGGCGAGCCTTTCATGTGATAGATCTCCCAACCGGCGAAGTGCGGGCCGGAAACGCTCCATTTCTGCCGCTTGCCGTCAGAGGTGAGGATAAAGCCGCCCTTCTTCGTGCCGACCAGAACTCGAACACCGCTCATGTATAGCTCCATCGAATAAAGGGGGCAGGCACGCGACTGCTCCAAGCGGACGATGCCCCCAGGCCCGGGAGGTATTCTCACGCCGCGAGCCGGGATTTGGCAACCGCCGCGGCCGATTCAGCGCCGCCCTCGCTCGGCCGCGACGCGGGACCCGCGGCGCGCAGCGATATAATTCCCCCGGCAGCGGGCCGCCGGAATCCATTCTCTGAGCGCGGGCGTCCTGGCCGGGATGCTGCGAGGGCGGCCGGAGCAGAAGCCCGAAACCGCTCCGCGCGCGGAAAGATGAGCATGTGCACGGTTACGATCATTCCGCTGAACCGGTATCCGGCGGCCGACGGCCGCGCGGCGGGCTCGGGCGGGCTCGTGCGGATGGCGTGCAACCGGGACGAGTCGCGCCGCCGGCCGGTGGCGCTGCCGCCGGTGGTGCGGGTGTGCGGGCCGCGGCGGGCCATCATGCCGCTGGACCCGGTTTCGGACGGAACGTGGGTGTCGGTCAATGACGCCGGCCTGGCGGCAACGCTGCTGAATGTCTACGAGCGGCCGGCGCGGGGCGTGCCGGCCGATTCGACGCTGTTGAGCCGCGGGGGGATCATCCCGCGGCTGATGGCCTGTGCGAACTTCGACGACGCGGTGCTGGCCGCGGGTCAGATCGACCCGCAGCGCTACCCGCCCTTCCGGCTCGTGATCGTCGACGAGCGCCAGATCGCACAATTCATGTGCGACGGGCGGACACTGGGCGAGGAGCGCGAGCGGCTCGATGACGAGCCGCATCTGTTCACCTCGTCCGGGCTGGGCGACGCGGTAGTCGAGCGGCCGCGGCGGGCGCTATTCGAGGAAATGTTCGCGGCGGGTGCGGACTGGGCGGCGAGTCAGGATGCATACCACCGCCACGCCTGGCCGGAGCGGCGTGAGCTGAGCGTCTGCATGGAGCGGGCCGAGGCGCGGACGGTGAGCCACACGGTGGTCGAGATCGAGCCGGTGCGGGTGCGGATGATCTACGTGCCCGAGGCGCCGGACCGGGCGGCGCCGCTGCCGGCGGTGGAGCTCGAGCGGACCGCGAGCAATTGACCTCCAGGGATGCTGGTTTGCCTCGGGTGCCGAGCCGCCGCGATTCTGTGCGCACCGGGATCGGCTCGCTGCGCCGGTCCCAACCACCAGGGTAGGATGGACGCGTGACGCCAGCGAGTGCAGATTCCGGCCGGTCCGTCCTTCAGCGAGCCCTGGGTCCCGACTTCGGACGGCTTCATCCGCTCCTTGCGAAGCAGTATTCGATTCACAGCGGCAGCGGCCTGGCGTGCGTGGGGCACGGAGTAATGGAGCGGATCTGGCACGGCCCGTTCTATACGTGGCCTTTTCTGTATATCGGTTCGCTGCGGCGGATCATGTTCCTGGCGTCTGGCCGCGATATTGCGTTCACCATCGAGAATTATGCGTACATCGACGGACACGGACGTGAGACGTTCGCATTGATTCGGAGATTCGAACTTCCGCGGTCTGAGCGATTCGACGAATGGTTGATCTACAGCGAACGCTGCCGGCGGTTGATCGTTCTGGCGGGAACGCATCAGCACCTGGCTGTGGAGCTGGACGCGGCGGTCGAAGCGGATGGGGCGCTCTTCCTGCGGACCCGTGCTCAACGGGTGTATCTGCCGCTGCTGCGTGTGCGGTTTCCGCGCTGGTTCTCGGGCACGGCTGAGATTCGCGAGTCGTACAACCGGCGGGCGGGGTATTTTGAGATCGATGTCCACATCGCCAATTCGGTTTTGGGGCCAATCTTCGGATACCGCGGCTGGTTTCAGCTCGAGTGGACGGAGTGTTCGCCGGATCGGCTGCCGCCGCACGCGCGGCCACTTCGTGAGCAGCGAGTCGAGTAGGCGCGGGCGAGCGGTGGCACTGGAGTCGCGGCCGCGCCGCAACGTGCGACGGACTTGCGCGCGTAGACCGATCGAGACGTCTGCTTCGGCTGCGAGCTTCGCGAGGTCGAATTCACAACATTTTCAAAACAACTGCGCAGATTGTCACTCCATCGGCCCGCTCCATACGATCCTTCGCAGGCAAGAGCTTCGGGCCGCTCGGCCGGTGTGAACGCGACGCTTCGGCGATGCCCAGCGCCGCGCGGGCCGGGCCAGTGCAATGCAGGATTGGCCGATGAAGATCGTCATTCCGGGCGGGTCGGGTCAGGTGGGAACCGTCCTGTCGCGGGCGTTCCATGCCCGCGGCGACCAGGTCGTCGTGCTCAGCCGCTCGGCTCCGCAGCGGCCGTGGCGCGTCGTGACCTGGGACGGCCGCACGGCCGGCCCCTGGGCGGCGGAGCTCGACGGGGCGGACGCCGTCATCAACCTCACCGGCCGCAGCGTCAACTGCCGCTATCACGAGCGCAACCGCCGCGAGATCATCGAGTCGCGCCTTGATTCGACCCGCATCATCGGCCAGGCGATCGCGTCGGCCCAGCGCCCGCCGCCGGTCTGGCTCCAGGCCGGCACCGCGACGATCTACGCCCATCGATATGACGCGAACAACGACGAGCGGACCGGCATTCTCGGCGGCCGGGAGCCGAATGCACCGGAGACGTGGCGCTTCAGCATCGACGTGGCGACGAGGTGGGAGGCGGAGCTGGCCCGGGCGCAGACGCCGCGGACGCGCAAAGTCCTGATGCGCTCGGCGATGATGATGAGTCCGGATCGCGGGGGTGTCTTCGACGTGCTCTATACGCTGGCGCGCCGCGGGCTGGGCGGGCCGGTGGGCGGCGGCCGGCAGTATGTCTCGTGGATTCACGAGCACGATTTCGTCGCGGCCGTCGACTGGCTCATCCGCCGGCCGAACCTGGAGGGGGCGGTGAATCTCGCTTCGCCGAATCCGCTGCCTTATGCGGAGTTCATGCGCATTCTGCGCCGGGCGGCGGGGGTGCGGATCGGCCTGCCAGCCACCCGCTGGATGCTTGAGGTGGCGACGTACTTCATGGGCACAGAAAGCGAGCTGGTGCTCAAGAGCCGCCGCGTCGTGCCCGGGCGGCTGCTCGAGGACGGGTTCCGCTTCGAGTTTCCGCACTGGGAAGACGCGGTCCGCGAGCTGGTCGCGCGGCGAGCGGCCGGGATCGAGCGCGGCCCGTAGCCGAACGGCCTCACGCCGGAAGCGGCGGGCCGAGAATCTCGAGCTCGAACCTGCGAAACGCCTCGGCCAGCGATTCGGGCGTGGCCCTGCCCTCGCGGCCGAGCCGGTCCGCCTCGCGGAAGCAGTCCTCCAGCCCGCCCGGGCAGCACGTCACCAGCAGCCGGGCCGGTCCCTGGCCGATGTTGACGTAGGTGTGAACCGTGCCGCGGCGGGCGTTGAGAAAGCCTCCGGCCGAGATCGTCGTCTCGGCGCCGTCGACGACGAACCGGACCGTCCCCTCCAGGATGTAGAAATACTCGTCGTCGCGGCCGTGGCGATGCAGCGGCGGCCCTTTTCCCGGCTGCGATGTGGTTTCGAAGATCAGGGCGCGGCCGCGCGTCTGGCTGGAATCCACGAGAATCCGCATCTGGTCGCCGACGACGTTGAGTAGCTCGCCCTGGCCGGGCTGAAGAATCGACCTGTCCTCCATACGCGTCCTCATTGGGAGTGTGACTGCCTGATTCCGTCAGAGAATGGTGGTTAGTCTACCGCGGAGCCTCGCGCGGCGGCCAGTGCGCTTGAGGGGGCCGCTGAACGCGCCGGCGCCGGCGTCGAGACCCGGCGTGCGCTCAGATGCGCGCGAGACGGTCCACCCACTCAAAATGTCGGTCGCGCGTGTAAAGCGGCAAGCCGTGCTGGATGCAAAGTGCAGCGATGCAGAGGTCGCTTGTCGGAATGGGCCGGCCCGCCCGGCGGAGCGAGGCGAAAACATCCGCGTAGACGTGTGTCGTGCCCTCGTCCGCCCAGAGCACGGAGACGCCAGGTTTGCTGAGGAATCGCGCCAGCCGACGGTGGTTCTCGGCCGCGTGAGCGCCCAGAGCGAAGCCCGCTCTCAGCTCGCCCAGCACGACGAAGGGGATGCAGACTTCCTCGGCTCGCTCGATCATCCGGACCGCGGCGGCGTCGCCGCGGGCCAGATCAGAGTATCGATTGGCGTCGATCGCGAGCCTCATTTCCAGAGGTTCTCGTCAATCTGCTCGTGCGCCGCCCGCACGATCTCGAAGGCCTCCAGGTCGAACGGGCCGCCGATCACGTCGCTCAAATCGCGCCGAGCGGGCGCGTCGGCCGCCAGCGAGAGCTCACGCTCGAGGGCCTCGAGCAGGACCGTGTTCAGGCTCTTTCCTTCGCTTCGCGCGCGGGTACGGAGCATCCGGTCGACGGCCGACGACACGCCGCGGATCGTGTACTGCCGGCCACGTGCGGACGAACGGATCGCATGATTCGGAGGGTGCCTTCGTCTCATGCCTGCGTTATATGCATTGATTGCCTGCAAGGCAAGCCACGTCCGAGAACTCCCAGGTTTCGACCCATACCCACAGAGTCAACCGGGACGCCCGACGCGCCGGACCAGCCACAACGCAGGCCGCAGTGGACCGGCCATCAGCCTCGCCGCCTCGCGCTGGCGGCGGAGGCATTCTCGCAGCAGCGGCCGGCGGGACGGATCGCGGCGGGCCATCGCGACGGCCTGCCTGCGAAGTCTTTCGTGCAACCCGGCCTCGTGCTTGCGCACCTGCGCGGCTGTCAGCACGAGTTCCCGCTCGACCCGCCCGCCGAACGATTCGAGCAGCCGGCGCGCCTGCCCGGCCGTGATCTGGCCGGCTTGATTCGCACGTGCCCGCGCCGCGTCGACCAGGATCGCATCGTCGACCAGATACACGCCGCCGGGAAGCGTCAGCCGGCTGGCCAGCGGAGCAATCCGCCGCAGCGGCCAGACGCCGAGCGAAACGACCGCGTCGAATCGTCGACGGCTCTGGCGCCAGGACTCGATCCGGCCGCAGCGCAGCTCGCATCGGTCCGCGACTCCGCGGCGCTTCGCCAGACTCTCGGCCGCGTCGACGAACGGCGCGAAGGCGTCGACGCCGACCACGCGGCAGCCGAGGTTGCGGGCGATTGCGACGGCGACGGCTCCCTTGCCGCAGCCGAGGTCGAGCACGGTGTGACGCGGGCCGATGCCCGCCGCCCGCAGCCAGTTGACGACGCGCCGCGGCTGGCTGCCGAGCGACGTGAGCGGAGCGAAAAACTCGGCGATCAGCGGCAGGGCGCGCAGCGGCGCATCGAGCGACGCGGCGACGGCGCGGTGTGTGGCGGTTGAGTGGCGCGGCATGTCACCGATCCTACAGCGGCCGGCCGGCGCGGCCCCATCACGAGTTTTCAGCGCGGGCACGCGGCTGGTGGATAGCGCCGGCGTCTGACCCGCAACGCTGATCTGAGCCGCGACCGCTCGCCCCGGACACTCCGTGTTCGGGATAACGGAGCGGGCCGGGGGTGGTACGCCGCCCGCGCAAGCGGCGGAGGACATTCACCAACCACACGCGCACGCTCACTGATTCAAGTGTGCGCGTTTCGACGCGTGTACGCGGGTAAAGGTCGCACACCTGGCCCGCTCCCTTACGGTCGCGGCTCTGTTCCGCACATCCCATGTTGCGGGACCATTGACCCGGTGCACTAGCGCCGCTCGAAGCGGTGCACCGCCCTCCACTCGATCGGCTGATTCTTGAGCCTGCGCACGCCGCGCTCGACCACGACCGCCGCGTCGCTCTTCTCGATCACCCACAGGCCGAACGGCGTCGTGCTCACGCCCCGGTCGGGCCCTTCGATGCTCGCCGTCTGGAATGTCGAATGCTCATAGCGGACGCGCAGGGCTCCGTCGTCGCGGATCACGGCCACCGCCGGCGCGCCGTCGCAGTTCGTCGACGCTCCGAGAAACACCCCGACGACCATGAAGCGCGAGAAGTCGATCTTGGGAGCGGCGTGTCGATGCGGCGGTACGCCCGAGTTCTCCACACCCGTGTGCTCCGCCCACAACTCCCGCCAGCTTCGCTCATCCTCGGCGAGCACGAACCTCGGACTCGTCACCTTGCTCTCGTGCCCGACGAATTGCACCGGCGGCACCGATTCCGCCGGCGGCGCGGCCGCTCCGACTCGAGCGGCCAGGCTCGCAAGCAGGAGCACGGTGGCACGGAGCAGAGTGATTCGGCCTGACATGAGCGGCCTCCTTTCTGTCGCTAGGTATACCAGCGGCCGGGGTTCCACGCTGTAACAAGTCTGTAACACGCTACTTGCGCGCCGATCCGGCCGCGCGGCCTGCGGGTTTGCCTCAGCCGCCGGGATACGAGCACCGGGAAAATCGGCAATCGCTCGCACCTGCACTCTGTTTGCGGCATGGACAGATGGCGCGGCCGGCGGGAAACTTCAGGCCGGTCGCGCCGCGGGCTGGGGGGCTTTCGCTCGGGCGTGCGGGCCATTCTCAGACAGTCGGCGGGCGATGTTCCCTCGCCGCGATTCGGGCCGGGTCAGTGCGGATTCAGGGAGTAGGCGATGCGGCGGAGAGAGTTTCTGCGCGGCGCGGGGGTTACGCTGGGGTCGGCGGCGGCCGGGTGGCTCGGGGCGCACGAGGTGGCACATGCGCGCCCAACCTCGCCGGCGCCTGCGGCTTGCGAAGCGCACGGCGATTTCGACCCGCGGAATTGGGAATCGGTTCGCGATCAGTTCCCGCTGGCCCGCTCGCGCGTTCACCTCGCGTCATTCTTTCTCGCCGCGCACCCCCGGCCGGTGGCCGAGGCGATCGAGCGTTACCGCCGCGGACTGGATGCCGATCCGGTCGGCTACTGGCACGAGCACCATTTTGAGGCCGAGTCGCGCGTTCGGTCTGCCGCGGCCGAGTATCTCGGCACAAGCGCACACGAGATCGCGCTGACCGACAGCACGACGATGGGTCTTGGTCTGGTCTACGGCACACTGCGTCTGGAGGCGGGACAGGAGATCCTCACGACCACGCACGATCACTACTCGACCGACATCGCGATTCAGCACCGCGCACAGCGGACGGGTGCGAAGGTCCGCCGCGTGACGCTCTATGACGACGGCGCCCGGGCCAGCGTCGACGAGATCGTCTCGCGCCTGCGCAGCGGCGTCAGCGACCGGACGCGCGCCGTCGCCGTGACCTGGGTGCACTCGAGCACCGGCGTCAAGCTGCCGCTGGCGGCGATGGCCGCGGCCCTGCGCGAGATCAACGCGCAGCGCGACCCGCAGGACCACGTCCTGCTCTGCGTCGACGGCGTGCACGGACTGGGCATCGACGACGTGCGCATGGAGGATCTCGGCTGCGACTTCTTCATCGCCGGCACGCACAAGTGGCTCTTCGGGCCGCGCGGCACGGGCCTGATCTGGGCCCGACCGCAGGCGTGGAAGCGGGCCGCGCCCGTGATTCCCAGCTTCGGCGCCAATTACGAGGTCTGGCTCGGCTACCTGCCGGTCGACCAGGTCCCGCCGGGCGATCTGATGTCGCCGGGCGGGTTCCACTCCTTCGAGCATCGCTGGGCCGTGGACCAGGCGTTCCGCTTTCACATGCAGATCGGCAAGGGCCGCATCCAGGAGCGGATTCGCACGCTGAACACGATGGCCAAGGATGCGTTGGCCGAAATGCCGCACATCCGCCTGCACACGCCGCGCAGCCCGGAGCTGTCGGCCGGCATCATCTGCTTCGAGGTCGCCGGCCGCCAGCCGTCGGATGTCGTCGCCCATCTTCGGGACAGTGGGATCATCGCCAGCACGAGCCCCTATCGCGAATCCTACGCGCGCATCGCGCCCAGCCTGGTCAACAACGAGCAGGAGCTCGAGCGGACACTTCGCGAGCTTCGCGCACTCGAGTGAGCGTCCTGCACATCAAGTCGACGTGATGCGACGCGCCCGGCGGACGCAAACGGGCCCGACGCGCAGGGCCTGCCGAGCGCGTCGGGCCGGGTGAGGGTGACAGGGGTTCGCTGCGCGGCGGGCGGCCTATGGCCGCACGAGCCGATAGAGCACGCCCTGGAAATTCGCGTCCGAGCCGATCAGGTAGAGATCGTTGCCGACCGGCTCGAGGCCGGTCCAGGAAATGTCCTGATCGGGCACCTCGAACGACTCGATCACGCGGCCGGTGGTCACGTCGATGCGGCAGACCGAGCGCGACGCCATGGTCACGATGGCCCAAAGGTCCGTGCCGTCGAAGGAGAGTCCGCGAAGGTCGCGGTTGAAGTCGATCGCGCGGTCAAGCGTGTCGGGCTCGCCGTTGGTATTGACGATCAGGAACTTGAAGCGGCCGCCGGTGACGTTCTGCCGGCCGTGCAGCCAGAGCCGATCCGTCGTCGGCAGGTACTCGGCCGCACGGATGGTGATCTGATCGAAGAGATCCGTGCCCGTGTGGACCGTATCAAGCACGGAGACGAGCGTGCGGCGCGTCGCCTCAGGACTGCCGCCGCAACCGCAGTGCGTCCAGAAATCCAGGTTCTGCTTGCTGTGCATGAAGCGGCCTTGCGTGGGCCCGATCGGCGCGCCGATCGCGCCGGTGTCGAGGTCGAAGCGCTCGATCTGGTCGTCCGTCGAGTTGTAGATCAGGTCGCCGAAGTGCAGCACGAGGTCCCCGAACGAGTGCGGATTCGGCACGCCCTCGAACACGTCCAGCACCTCGAACGAGCCGCACGTGATCTCGGGGGGAAGTTCCTGCTGCTTGGAGAACAGGGCGATCTGGCCGGTCTCATCGGCCAGACCCAGCGAGTCCTCCTCGGTCACCACCACGGGAAAGAACATCGTCGCATCCGCGCTGAACGGCAGCCCGAACTCTGCGGAAAGGTCGAGCGCGAGCGTCTGACCGTTGAACAGCACGTATGCCCGGACGCAGTCGTTGGCGTCCGTCGCCGTGTCGCGGAAGAAGACCCGGCCGGTGCCGTCCGGGTTGGCCACGAAGCCGGTCACGCGCAGGGCCGTGTCGAAGGCGGGCAGCATCGCCCCCTCCTCGAGCAGCCACACGCCAAAGGGCGAGCGGCCGAACCAGTGCTGGCTGTCTTCCTGCGGCCCGGCCGGCGGTTCGACCGCGGGCGGCTCGGCGGGGATGGTCCCCAGTTTCTCGGCCCCGACCCCTCCGCCCGCGTCGCCGGCCGTAAGTGTCTGTTCCGAAAGGGGTTGAGAAGCTGTCGGACAGCCGCCCATCAGGGCGGCCGTGGCCAATGTGAAGCTTGCCACGGCCATCGCACGTGTTGGTCGCATCTCTGATCTCTCCACGACGGTTCCGGTTGATCCATCCAGCGCTTTTGCAGGACGAATGCGACGAATCGGGTGCGGCGTACACGCGGGTGGCGGGGAATCGGCCGGAATCAGAGAAAAAAGTGATGCTGAGTTCGCAGGGAGGCCGGGGGGGCGCCGCGGGCTCAGTTCACGGGAATGTTGTAGCGAGCCATCTTGTCGCGCAGCGTCGTCCGCGGAATGCCCAGCCGCTGTGCGGCCCGTGCCTGGTTGCCGTTGCACTGCCGCAGCGCGAGCAGAATCAGCCGCCGTTCGATGTCCGCCACCGTCTCCGTCAGGCCCAGCGAGCCGGCTTCGGAGAGCTCGACCAGCGGCGCCACATACCCGTCCGAGCGCTCCGCCGAGAGCGGCACGATGTGCTCCGGCCGGATCTCCCCGCCGTCGCAGAAGGCCAGCGCCCGCTCGATCACGTGCTCCAGCTCGCGCACGTTGCCCGGCCACGCGTGCCGCAGCAGCTCGTCCATCGCGTGCGGCGAGACGCTCACCTGCTGGCCGCCGGCGAGCACCGCATGCTTCTGCACGAAATGGTGCACCAGCGCGGGGATGTCGTCCGGCCGCTCGCGCAGGGGCGGAATCGTGAAGCTCAACACGTTCAGGCGGTAGTACAGGTCTTCGCGGAAGCGGCCTTCCCTGACGAGCTGAAGCAGGTCACGTTTCGTCGCACAGATGAGCCGCACGTCGACGCGGACGGGCGTCTCTCCGCCGACGCGCTCGAATTCCTGCTGCTCCACGACGCGCAGCAGCTTGACCTGGAGCTCGGTGGGGATGTCGTCGACCTCGTCGAGCATGATCGTGCCGCCGTCGGCCTGCTCGAAGCGGCCGGGCTTCTGGCGGATGGCTCCGGTGAACGCTCCCTTCTCATGCCCGAACAGCTCGCTCTCCAGCACCGTCGGCTGAAGCGCCGCGCAACTGAACCGCACCAGCGGCTTGCCCGCCCGCGTGCTCTGCTCGTGAATGGCCTCCGCCAGCAGCTCCTTGCCCGTCCCGCTCTCGCCACACAGCAGGACCGTCCGGTCCGTCGCGGCCGCCCCGCGGAGCTGCGCGAACAGCCGCTTCATGCTCTGGCTGCGGGCCACCAGCCGGCCGAAACTCTCCACCGCGCCATTTACCGCGACCGGGCTGCGGGCCGCGAAGAGCCGGTCGAGCTTGCTGATCAGGTCCTGTGTCGTGAAGGGCTTGGTGATGTAGTCGTATGCGCCGCGCTTGATCGCCAGCACGGCCGTGTCGACCGTCGCGTACGCCGTCATCAGGATCACGTCGACCTCGGGCCGGATGCTCTTAATGTACGCGAGCAGATCGAGGCCGTTCATACCCGGCATGCGTACGTCGCTGACGACCACGTCCACCGCGCGCGAATCGAAGATGCGGCGGGCGCTCTCCGCGTCGGCCGCCTCATAGACCTCGAAGCCGTGCTCGCTGAGCTCGATCTGAAGCGTGATGCGCTTCAGCGGCTCGTCGTCCACGACGAGGATGCGGCCGCGGGGCCGGCTATTCGCCGGCGTCTGCGGCCCGGAGGTCGTCTGCGGCTGGTCGGCCATGGCCGCTATTCCAACGGAAAACCGGGCGGTCTTCAACGCGCAGCAGCCTTTCGAGCGGGCGGCCGCGGGGCTGAGCGGCGGCCGCGGCGAGCGGATTTCGCGGCCGGGCGGGACTGCGGCGACGAAGCGCGTAGCAGTGGCAGGTACTTTTCGAAACGCTCGTTGATGGTTTTGCGGACGTTGCCGCCGTCGCTGCGGTAGCCCTCGCGGTCGGTTACGATTGCCTCGAACCACTGGACCATCCGCTGCCAGTCGCTGAGGCTGATGTACTCGGCGGCGATGCGGCGGCGAACCGTGTCCATGTTGTGATAGTTGCCCAGCGGCACGCACACGCCGGTCGTCTTGTAGCCGTACACGTAATACGCGGTGGACTCGCACGTGCCGCCGTCCATCAGCTTCCGCTGAAACGCGAAGCTGCGGTCGCGCTGCGCCAGGTCCATTGCCACGCGGTCGCAGAACTCGGTGACCTCCGGCGTGAAAACGCTCGACTTGTCGCCGACCCGCAGCACCGGCCCGGCTCCGATCGGGGCCGACGGAAGCGCCTTGCTCGTCTCGATCGCCACCACCGGCAGCTCCCGCGGGATCGTCCCCTCGCGCGCCGCCGCGATCGCCCCGACGAACCCCACTTCCTCGGCCCGAGTGAACAGGCAGTAACACTCCGCCTTCACCCGCCCGCTCGAGAGCCGCTCCAGAAGCGCCAGCATCGACGCGCAGCCCGCCAGATCGTCGCACGCCCGTGCATGCACGCAGCCGCGTCGCAGCACCGGCTCGCCCAGGTCCCACATCCCCGCCGAACCCGGCGCGACGTCGCCCTTGATATCGACCAGCACTTCCTCCGGCCGGGCCGTCCGCCCGATCATGCGATATACCCGGGCCGCCTTCGTGACCTTGTAAATCTTTCCCCGCAGCCACCGCCCCCCGCTCCAGAACCGCACCCCCGCCGCCTCGAAATACTCCGGCTCCACCCAGCCGCGAAACGCCGCCCGAAGCCGCCCCTTGCCGGCCATCTCCAGCGCCTCGAAGCCCGGATGGTCCATGTGCGCCGTAAAGACGACCGCCGGCCGCCGCGGCGGCTGGTTCCGATAGTGTGCCAGCAGGTTGCCGTACCGGTCCGCGGTCAACGTGACATGCCGCAGCCGGCCGCAGCATGAGCGGACGTACTCCGCGACGGCGCCCTCCACGAACGGGGCGGTCGGCAGCGAAACCAGGTCTCGCAACAGCGTTGGGATGAGGACGTCGGGCACGGCGCTCCTTTTCGTGTTCGGGCCGCATGGTACGAGCGTAGCAGCGGGCTGGCAATCCGTGCGCCGCGATAGCCGCCGGCGGCCGGTTGCGGCTATATTTTTCTGTCATGGCGACCGGCCCCCGCCCGTCCAATCGAGTGAAGATGGTTGACGCAGCCTTGGATATCCAAGCCGCGGAAAGGCTCGTCGCGGACGCGCAGCGCGGTCATCGCCCGGCCGCCGACCAGCTTGTGCGCCAGCACGAGGGCTGGGTGCGCTCCGTCATCTTCGGAGTGACCGGCCGCTGGGACCTGGTCGAGGACATCGCCCAGCAGGTCTGGGCGCAGGTCTGGGAGCGGCTGCCGTCGCTCAAGGACCCGCAGCGGCTGCGGTCGTGGCTCTACGCCGTCGCGCGGAACGCCGCGATCGACGCGTCGGAGTCGCGTAAGCGGCGCTCGGCGGCGGTCCTGGAGAAGGTCGAGGATGGGCTGGGCGATGCGCGGGTTCGCAACCCGGCCTGGCAGGCCGCGGGAGCTGAGCTGCGCTCGGTTCTGATGCGCGCCGTCGAATCGCTGCCGGCGCACTATCGCGAGCCGTTCGTTCTGCGGCACCTGGAGGACTGGACGTATGCGGAAATCGGCGAACTGCTCGGCCTGCCGCTGGAAACGGTGGAGACGCGGCTGGTGCGGGCGCGGCGCTTGCTTCGCGAGATGCTGAAGGGCAAGGTGGATGCATGAGTAACCCGTCGGAACAGCTCGAGCGGCTGATCTCTCGTTACCTCGACGACGAGATCACGCCCGCGCAGCAGCGCGAGTTGAACGCGATGCTGCGCCGCGATCCGGCGGCGGAGGAACTGTTCGAGCAGTCCGTCGCTCTGGACCGCGAAATGCGCTACGCCCTGCGGCGGGCGGCCGGGCGGCCGATCCATCGCGTCCGCCGCCTGCGCGGGTGGGAGCGCGTGGTTCAGCTCGGCGGCGTGGCCGCCGCGGCGTGTCTGGCGCTGGTGCTCTGGCTGGCGCCGCAGCGGCCGGCCGACCGCGTCGTGACCGACGACGGGACGCAGCGGGCGGGGTCGTGGTTTGCCCCGCCGCCGTCGCCGGGGGATACGTTTTTGCCGAGTGCTCCGCTTTCGGGCGGGCCGGCGGCGGACTCGCCGGCGGCACAGCGGGAGTGGATCGTCATTCCGGGTCAGCGGCAGGGGGAGTTTCTGATCGTCGAGGTCAAACGGGTCCAGCCGCGCCGGATCCGCTCCCAGCAGGAATTTTGAGCGGCTCTCGTACGTCTGATACGTCGAGACCTGTGGCGGCACGGAGCGTGCGGGCGATGCCGCTCGCCGGCGTGCGGCGTTGTCGTCAGCGGATGCCGGCAGGAAGTTTCGGTCGGAAAGTGCACAAGGAGTATCTCGCCATGTTCCGGCTCGTAATGTGCGTAAGCTTGATGATCGTGGGTGTCTCGGCCGCGGCCGCGTTCCCGGATTGGACGGGCAAAGCCGCCCCGCCGGCGCCATCGGGCGTGTGGATCGGCGTGCGGATGACGGAGGTGCCCGAGCCGCTGGCCGCTCATCTGGACCGCAAGGGACTGATGGTCGCGAACGTGGTCGCCGGCAGCCCGGCCGACCAGGCCGGCCTGGACCGCTACGACGTGATCGTCGAATTCGCGGGCCAGCCGGTCGAGTCGATGGAGGACCTCGTCGGCGCGATCATGGAGACCGGCGAAGGCAAGCCGGCCGAGGTCGTGCTCATTCGCGGCGGGCGCGAGACGCGCGTCAGTGTCACGCCGACGGCTCGCCCGGCCGACGAGAGCTTCGAGTACAAGTACGAAGAGCCGCAGGTCGTCGACGACGCGACGCGTTATTTCGGGCACGTGCTGAAGCGCGACCCGCAGGGCAACTGGATCTTCGAGCCGCTGGGGCGCCTGCGCGACATGCCCGCGCCGCTCGGCGAGATGCTCGAGCAGGGCGGCCCGGCCTGGCGCCGCTGGCTGGATGACATCCAGCTCTTCCAGCGCGACCCGCTGCGGCTCTGGATCGACGTGGACCCGGACGACCCCTCCGGCGGCATGTTCTTTTTCCCCGAGATCGAGTCCGATTCGCAGGTGGACATCCGCATCCGCGTCGACGAGGACGGCCGGGCGATGGCGATTCATCGCCGGCCGGACGGAACGATCGAAGTGACGCGGACGGACGAGCAGGGCAACGAATCGACGGCGACGTACCAGAGCGTGGATGAGCTTCAGGAGAAGGACGCGGACGCATACCGCGCCTATCGCCGCTTCACGGGCTACAAGGCGCGGCGTATGTTCACCGTGCCGCCGTCGATGGGCCGCCTCCAGCAGCGGCAGGATGACTGGCGGCGCGAGTTGGAGGAGTCGCTGCGGCGCCTGCGGGAGGAGACCCGCCGGCAGGTGGACCAGACCGAGCAGCCGGCCGAGGGGGCGCGCCGCCAGGCCGAGCGGCTGCTGCGGCGGGCCGAGCAGTCGTCGGAAGGCGACCGGACCGTGACGCGCAACGTGAACATCGAGATCGACGACGAGGGGCGGATTCGGCTTCAGATCGATCGCAACGGCGAGCGCCAGTCGTTCGAGTTCGAGAGCGCTGAGGATTTCCGCCAGCGCGAGCCGGAGCTGTACGAAGAGTTCCGCGAGTTCATCGAGCGCGACGAGGTGGATCGCAGCAGCCGGTCCGCGCCGGCTGTCGCGGTTGCCCGGGCGGCCTGAGCCGGTCTGCGAGCGTCTGTCCGTCCGCACCGAGCCGCGCGGCTCGGATCATCCCCAGTGGGGCGGGCCTCGGCGCCCGCCTCAATCCGGCAGCCCCGGCGTCCCGCGCGCAGAACTGACCAGCTCCCGCCCCCCTATCGCGTGCGATCCTCGATGCACACCACCTGCTTCTGCGTCCGGATCAGAATCCTCCCGTGCGAGATCGCCGGCGTCGCCATGCAGATCTCCCCCATCTCATTCACGCCGATCGGCTCGAAGGTCCTCCCGGCCTTGAGCACGTGAATCGCCCCCTCTTCGCTCGTGAAATAGACCTTCCCGTCGCCCGCCACCGCCGACGCCGTAAAGCCCGTCTGCCCGCCGCCGAGCCGCTCGCGGAATAGCTGCTCCCCGCTCCTGGCGTCATACGCCGTGAGAATGCCGTTGTCGTAGCAGAAGTACGCCACGCCCTGGTACACCAGCGGCGTCTGCATGTAGTTGCCGCGGTTCGACTTCATCCAGGCGACGTGCTCGTTCGATTCGTCCTTTTCCGGTATCGCAAGCTCGCCGCGGGCGCTCGCCCGAACCACGAAGATCGGCTTGCGCGGATCGCCGTCACGCAGCGGCTGGTGGTTGCTGGTCAGGTAGATCAATCCGTCCGCCACGACCGGCGCCGGCACCGGAATCCCGCCGCCGCCCGACAGGCTCCAAATGCGCTTCCCGTCGGCCAGATCGTACCCGCCGATCTCGCGGCAGCCGTTCGTGATCACCTGCCAGCCGTCCGGCGTGCGCAGCGCCGTCGGCGTGCACCAGCCCGGCACATCGCCCCGCGCGACGCGCCACAACTGCCGCCCGTCGGCCGCATCGAACGCCGCCAGAAACGGCTCCTGCTTCACGTCGCACTGCACCACCACGCGGCCGTCGACGAGAATCGGCGAGCTGGCAAAGCCCCACTCGAGCCCCGGCCCGTTGTGCGGCCCCACGTCCAGCGGCCCCAGATCCTTCTTCCACTTCAGCTCCCCCTCGACCGTGTAGCAGAACAGCCCCTCCGTGCCGAAATGCGCGACGACGTACGTCCCGTCGCTCGCCGGCGTCGGGTTGCAGTGCGTCGCCTTCGTATGCCGCTTGAAGCGCGGCACGCCCTGCACGCAGGTCCGCTCCCAGACGATCCGCCCGCTGGCCGCATCCAGGCAATAGAGCTTCCAGGCGTGCTCGACCATGTCGTCGGCCGAGTCGCCGGCGCCGTACAGCCCGACCTTCAGCTCCGCCTCGCCGCCGGCCGGCACCGCCGTCGTCACGAAAACCTTGTCGCCGACCACGATCGGTGACGAGTGCGCCAGTCCCGGGATCGGCGTCTTCCAGGCGATGTTCTCGCCGCCCGCTACGTCCCACCTGCCCGGCAGCGCGACGCCGTCGCCGATGCCCGAGGCATACGCGCCGCGGAACTGCGGCCAGTCGGAGCCGTGCGGCGGCTCGCCGCCGAAAACCGCGCCCGCCAGGCTGAGCACCGCGAGAATGCCGGCCACGGTCGGACGTACTCGATGCACTGGGGACACGCTGGTTCTCCTTTCGAGCGGGTGCTTCGGACTGTCGGCAGAGCGAACGATGCCGGCCCGGCCACGATTCAGACGCCGAAGCTTACCCCGGCCGATCGGGAAATGCGCCCGCCGGCCCGGCCCGCCGGCCGTCAATCGCCCGCGCCGGCGGCGCAAAAAAACGCGGCGCCGGTGAGAAACTCGCCGGCGCCGCGCTCGTGGCTCTAGGAATCGGCCGCTGGGCGGACTAGACGACCTTCACGCCCACAGCCTTGGGGCCCTTCGGACCCTGCTGCACCGTGAACTCGACGGTCGCGCCTTCCGGCAGAGTCCGGAAGCCCTCGGCCTTGATCTCGCTCTGGTGCACGAAGACGTCCTGCCCATCCTCACTGCGAATGAAGCCGAAGCCCTTCGTGTCATTGAACCACTTGACGGTACCCTTGGACATTACTGCAACCTCTGTACATACAGGTGGCACGGTCCGGCGGACCACACTCGAAACACCGCTGCTTCATCCAATGAGGCTTGTAAGCACCAGATGTGCACCCTGTATTTGACAGCAGTATAGCTCGGATGCGGCGCTGCGTCAAATTCCCCCGCCTGAGGATTATTCCGGATCGAGTCTCGCCGTCCGCGGCGCAACTCGTGTGCGAACAGGGCCTTACGCCCGCGGGCGCGGCCGCCCGCGACGCCCCGGCCGCAACCTCGACGCGCACCTATTGCCCCCGCCGCCCGTCCTGAATGGACCGCTCAGCGGCACTCGGGGAACTTCTCGGCCACCTTGCGAAACGCCGCCAGGCACTCGTCCAGGTCCGCGCGCGTATGGCCGGCCGAAATCTGGCAGCGCAGCCGCGCCTCGCCCTTGGGCACCACCGGGTAGCCGAAGCCGCTGACGAACACGCCCTGCTCGAGCAAGGCCTTCTGCATCGCGATCGCCGTCGCCGTCTCGCCGACCATTACCGGCACGATCGGCGTCACGCCGTCGATGCTCTTGAGCCCCAGCTCTTTGACGCCCGCGCGGAAGTGCGCCGTGTTGTCGCGCAGCCGCTTGAGCAGCGTCTGGCCCTCCTTCATCAGAACGTCGATCGCCGCCATCGAGCCGTAGCACACGCTCGGCGGCAGCGCATTGCTGAAGAGCTGCGTCCGCGACTTCTGCACGAGATAGTCGCATACGACCTTCGAGCCGGCCACATATCCGCCGCACGCTCCGCCCAGTGCCTTGCCCAGCGTGCTCGTCTGCACGGTCCCCTCGCCCAGCACGCCGAAGTGCTCCGCCGTCCCGCGGCCCGTCTCACCCAGCACGCCCGTCGCATGAGACTCGTCGACGACCAGCAGCGCGTCGTGCTTATTGGCCAGCTCCTTGAGCGCCGGAAGGTCCGCGATGTCGCCCTCCATGCTGAATACGCCGTCCGTGATGATCAGCCGGTTGCGGCTCGCCCGCGCCTCAGGCGATGAGAGCATCCGCTCCAGCTCCGCCAGGTCGCGGTGCTTGTAGATGAAGCGCTGCGCCTTGCTCAGCCGGATCGCATCGATGATGCTCGCGTGATTCAGCGCGTCGGAGAAGATCGCATCCTGCGGCGTCGGGCACAGCGTCGGCATGACCCCCACGTTCGCGTCCCAGCAACTGATGTACGTCGTCGCCGCCTGACAGCCGATGAACTCGCAGATCTTCCGCTCCAGCTCCAGGTGGCAGCTCATCGTGCCGCAGATGAAGCGCACGCTCGCCGTGCCCAGGCCGAACTTCTCGATCGCCTCGCGCCCGGCCGCCGTCACCTGCGGGTGGTTCGCCAGCGCCAGGTAATTATTGCTCGACAGGTTGATTACCGGCCGGCCATCCATCCGCGTCCGCGGCCCCTGCGGCGCCTGTAGCTCGTTCGCCTGCTTGTACTGCCGCGTCTCGCGCAGCTCGTGCAGCTCGGATTCCAGCGTCTTTTCCAGCGTGGTCATGCTCGTCGGCTCCTTGCCCTGATCAAGCGCTGTGCGGCGGGCGTCCCCCCCCGGCCGCGCCACCGACGCTTCTCCCCAGCAGCGCCTCGGGGGCCAGGGGCGCGGGGTTCGCGACGCAGCGCCACGATGCCCACGTCTGTCAGTCTACTTGCGGATTGCGCCCGCCGCGACGGGCGGCCGCGGTTCACGGCCGGGGCGGAGCTCTCTCAGGCGGCGAAGGCTGCGTCGCCGCCGGCTGGGTCGACGGAATCCGCTGCGCCGCGGGCGCGGGCAGCGTGAGCGACACCGGCGGCAGGATGATCACCCGCAGCCGAACGAGCGGTTCATCCGGCCCCCGGGTCGTGGTCACCGGCAGTCCGGCCATCGGCTGGGACGACGGCGCCGGTGCGAATGCGCCGCCAACGCTCGCCGCTCCGGCCGGAGCAGATTCCCGCTCCGCTGGCGGTCCCACGAATCCCGGCGGCGGCAGCGTCGGCGCCCGGCGAGCTGTGTGATCGAATCGCCGTCCCCGCTCGCGTCCCTCCCTGGCGAGCTGCTCCCCAATGCCGCCCTCTCCCGCGCGGCCGGCCCCCGCGTCCGGGCGTGCCGGCTGAGACGCTACCTGCTGGCGGAGCCGCTCCTGCCCTTCTTCCAAATTCCCTCGGCCGCCGCCTCTCGCGTCCGTCGACGACTTGCGCTTCTCTGCCGCTGGCGCATCGAACACCCCTCGCCGCACGCCTGCGCGATCGGCTGCGCCGGGCACTGGCGGGCGATCGTCCGCAGCGGGCGCCGCCAACTCGGGCGACTCCCCCGCTTCCTCCGTCTCACGCTGGGGCTTATTCGCTGCCACACCTTCGGCAATCGTCGATTCCCGGCCTTCCGTCGGCTGCGCCCAGCTCGGCGGCCCGAACGCGTAGCCGCTGCGCATATCGGAATAGAGCTCGACGTACACGTCCGTCTGCACGGCCGAGTGCAACTGCTCGATCGTGCGCTCGAGCTGCGAAGTCGAGACGTGCCTGTCGAACGCATAGACGACAGCGTCGGAGAAGGAGGACTCGCCGGCCCGATCAGCCTCTACTCGGCGGCCGATGCTCAATTCGCCGGCCAGCGCGAAATCGACTCCGAAGCTGGTGCCGACGCCGGCCTCGCGTACCCGCCCGACCGCTGAGCGGTATTGTTCGCTCGTTTGGGGATGGACGAGCACCAACACCTCGCGCGGCGGCGGTTCGGCCAGAGCATAACTCGCCCGCATGCTGACCGGCGGCGTCGTCACCGTGGTGTAGGCGATCCCCACATCAGGCATAATCACCCATCGGCCTTCACCGCTCTCGTCGGTTTCAGCCGGGGCCGACGGCGCGTCCGTCTCGCCCGCAGTGCCCGCGAATCCGAGCCGCGTCTCCTCGCCCAGCGTCGCGCTATCCGTGTTCGCATCGACGATTCGAACGTCGCCATCCGCCGGCGCGACCGCCGCGCGGTCTTCTGCCGGCGAGAGCTCGTCCGCCGATGTGACTCCCGCCAGTCGATCCACCGGCCCGGCGCCCTTCCCTTCGAACCCGTCGCGTGCCGTATCGAGCTCCTTCGAGACAATCCGCGGCTCGGAGCGGGCGAACTCCGGCGCCTGCAACGCATCCACCAGCGGCGCGGCCGCAGGCCCCGCCCCCTCCGGTTGCAGCGAAAACCGCCCCACGAAAACCCCCACGGCGATCAGCGCCGCCGCCCCCGTCAGCCGCACTCCCAGCCGCAGCAGACCCGCCGCATCGCGCATCCGCAGCGCCCGCCGCCGCAGCTCGCCGTCGATCCGCTCCGCCACCCGCCGCGGGGCGCGCATTCTGGGCAGCGCCGCCAGCCCGCGCGAGACGGACTTCAGCTCCGCCAGCAGCGCGCGGGCCGGCTCCGACTCGCGCAGCAGCGCATCGACCTCCGCCCGGCGGGCCTCGTCCAGCTCGCCGTCGAGATAGGCCGACAGATCGGCGATCAGTTCCTCACGCTCCGACGCGTCCATGCTCCTTCTCCGCCCCGCTCAGGGCGCCACGCAGCATCATCCGGCCGCGATGAATGCGGCTCTTGACCGTCCCCACCGGCACGTCCAGCACCTCCGCGATCTGCGCGTAGTCCATCTGTTCGATGTCCCGCAACACCAGCGCCACGCGAAACTCCTCATCCAGCCCCCGCAGCGCTGCCGCCAGCCGCTCGAGCTGCTCGGCGTCGCTCGCGCTGACCTCCGGCCCGTCCGCGCTCTCGTCCACCAGCCGCAGTGCCGGCCGGTCCTCATCCCCGGCGTCCGTCGACAGCGGCCGGTGCCGCGCCGTCCGCCGCCGCTGCGTCAGCACGAGGTTGACGGCGATGCGATAGAGCCAGGTGAAAAAGCCTGAGCGCGACTCGAACCGCGGCAGCGCCTCGTACGCCTTGAGAAACACGGTCTGCGTCAGGTCCTCCGCGTCGGCGTGCCGATGGCAAAGCCGGTAGCAGGTGTTGAAGATGCGATCCTGGTAACGCTCCACGAGCGCACCGAACGCGCTCACCTCGCCCCCCCGCGCCCGCGCGACCAGGTTCTCATCGCTTGTCGAACTGTCGCTCGCACCGGCTCTCAATCTCAGCCGCCGAATGATTGGACGCGCAACCCCGCCCGGCGTTCCCGCACGCCGAGACCGCCTCACCCCTGCCGCGATGCCCCACTTATCAGCCGCTTCCCGCGTATGATACCCGCGACGGCCGCCTCGGCCGCGGTCCGGTCGGCGTTGACGCACGGTTCGACCCTTGTATCGTGCTCGTGGTTGGGGGTCGCGGGCGGGGAACTCAGGGCATGCCGAATCACGAGCGGCGAGCCGGACGAGAGGGCAAAGCAGCATGATCAGCGAACGCATCCGGACCGTCCGCGGGCGATGGCGGTCGATCATCGCCACTACCGTGGGGCTCTCGCTGCCGGCGGCAGCCCAGCCGGGCGACACGACGGCGGACGCCGCGCTCGGCCAGCCGAATCTGTCCTCCAACCAGCCGAATCAGCCGGATGGACTGCCCGCGGCCGACAATCTCGCGCTCTCGAACGCCGCCCACATCGCGCTCGCGCCGAGCGGCCGGGTTTACGTCTCCGACCCGGACAACAACCGCGTGCTCAGTTGGCCCGACGCCGCGACCTTCACCACCGGCCAGCCGGCCGACTTCGTCCTCGGCCAGCCGGACTTCGAGAGCAGCGCGCCCAACAACGGCGGCCTCAGCGCCCGCACATTCTTCCTGCCGCAGGGTGTCTTCGTCGACGCGGCCGGCCACGTCTGGGTCGCCGACGCCTTCAATCACCGCGTGTTGAGATTCAACGACCCGTTCAGCGACGCCACGCCCGTCGATGCCGATCTCGTCGTCGGACAGTATGACTTCGTCTCGCGCGATGAGAACCTCGGCCAGGGCATGGCCGGCAACGACACCGCCCTGCCCGACAGCCTGCTCTTCCCCGGCCGGGTGATCGTCTACGGCGGTAGCAACCTCTACATCGCCGACTCCGGCAACAGTCGCGTGCTGCATTACACGAACGTCACCGGCAACACACCCGTCGCAGACCGCGTCTTCGGCCAGTACGGCGACTTCACCACCCGCGCCAAGAACAACGACGGCAACAACAACGACAGTTGCTGCTGCAACCCGGAGAACATGTTCAACCCGATCGGCATCGCCCGCGACGCCGCCGGCCGTCTCTGGGTCGCCGACTGGAACAACCACCGCGTGCTGCGCTTCGACGACCCGCTCGCCGATTCGATCGCCGACGCCGTCATTGGCCAGCCCGATCTCTTCAGCAACGACCCGGACGGCGTCTCGCTGCTGACCGGCCTGCACCTGCCGATCGACCTCGCCTTCGACACCCGCGGCCGGCTGATCATCGCCGACTCCGCCAACCACCGCGTCCTCGTCCACGACCGCCCCACGCTGGACGGTGTGCCTGACCTGGTCTTCGGCCAGCTCGGGGATTTCTTCGCCCAGTCGCCCAATCACGGCCTGGGGGAATTCGCCACCGACGCCGACGGCCTCTTCGGCCCCACCGGCGTCGCGGCCGGCCCGGCCGGCCACGTCCTGATCCTCGATACGAACAACAACCGCGCCCTGCGATTCGACGACGTCCACGGTCCGCGCGTCGCGCCGCCGGCCGGCCCGCGAGCGCCCGTCGACATCGTGCCCAAGGTGCCCTGACGTGCGCCGCCGCCGCGTCTTCACGATCATCGAGCTGCTGGTCGTCGTCGCGATCATCGCGCTGCTGGTCGCGATCCTGCTTCCGGCCCTCGCGGCCGCCCGCGCCGGCGCCCGCGCCACCCAGTGCGGCACGAACCTGCGCGGCATCATCACCGCCGGCCAGACCTACTCGACCGAATCCAAGGGACTCGTGATTCCCTCCTACACCATGCGCGGCGTCACCGGCAGCACGTCCAACCCGCTGGAAGGCTGGGCTCCGATCCTCGATCAGCAGCGCCACGCCGAGGGAAAGCGCGAGACGCGCGGCCACCTCTTCGTCTGCCCCGACACGCTCGACGTGCCGGGCGTGCAGGACACGCAGACGGGCCGCGACCCCGACAATCCCCGCGGCTACATGGAATGGCCCGCGATCATCACGCTCACACGCAACTACGGCACTACGATCCCGGCGCGCGGTTTCGACCGCATCCTCCGCGTCGGGTACTGGATCAACGCCGACAACCCCATCGGCCGCGTCGAGCGCGTCTTTCCGACCCTGCACTATTCCGCCTCCGTCGGCTACGGACCCGATCCCGACGGGCGCTACCTCGACTACGGCCGCGTCGACGAGATTCGCGAGCCTTCGCGGCTGGTCGCCTTCGCCGATGGGCTGTACGCCGGCAATCAGGAAGTCACGCGGCTCGGAGATATCAATCTGAGGATCGGCTATCGCCACAACGGCTCACCGCCGCGCGCCAATGTCGCCTTCGCCGACGGACACGTCGGCGCGATCGCGGGCGACCGCTTCCCGCGCAAGTTCGGCGGCGACGTCTCCTTCGAACAGGCGCGCGACGAGAACCTGGGCGGCGGACCCACCGTCTACGCCGACCCGCAGCGCTTCTTCACCCAGTCGCCGTGGCGAAACATCCCATGACGCCCTTCGACCCGCTCCACGCCGCCGGCATCCCGCGCATCCCCGACGGCGTCGTCAGCCGCAGCGCCTCTGCCGAAAACCCCACCGGCCAGCCCGGCCAGGGCGGCCGCGCCGGCGGCGGCCGCAAGGGCGCCCCCTGCATTCCACGCATCGAGCCCGGCCAGAGCGTCGACCTGCTCGACACGCCCGGCCCCGGCGTGGTTCGCCACATCTGGATGACGCTGCCCGACCGCTCGCCGGAGATCATGCGCAACCTGATCCTGCGGGCGTGGTGGGATGGCGCACCGCACCCGAGTGTCGAAGCCCCGCTCGGGGATTTCTTCGGCCTGGCGCACGGCCGCTGCGTGCCGCTGACGACCGCGCTGACGACGATGACGCTCGGCCGCGGGCTGAACGCGTATTATCCGATGCCCTTCGGCACCCACGCCCGCATCTCGATCGAGAACGACACGCCTTCGCGCCGCCCGGTCGAGTTCTTCTTCTACCAGATCGATTACGAGCTGCACGATTCGCTGCCGCCCGATGCCGGACGGCTGCACGCGCGGTTTCGCCGCGAGAATCCGACCATGCTCGGGCGCGACTTCGTCGTTCTGGACGGGGCCGAGGGGCCGGGCATGTTCCTGGGCTGCGTGCTCGGCGTGCGGGCGCTGGGTCCGGAGTGGTGGGGCGAGGGCGAGTTCAAGTTCTTCATCGACGATGACGAGGCGCACGCGACGATCTGCGGCACGGGGACGGAGGATTATTTCGGCGGCGCGTGGGGGATGGCGCCGTACCAGACGCCGTGGCACGGCTGTCCATTCTGCATCGTCGACGGTCAATTCCCCGATCCCCTGGTCAGTCTCTATCGCTTTCACGGGCCGGACCCGGTCTATTTCGCCCGCCGGCTGCGGGTGACGGTTCAGCAGATCGGCTACCGCGATCCGGGCGGGCTGTTCGAGCGGAGCGACGACTGGTCGGCGCTGGCGCTGTGGTATCAGCGGCGGCCTTCGGCCCGCCCCGGTTCGCTGCCTGACCGATCGGCCCGCTCGGCCGGGATCCTGTGAAGTTGGGGGATCGGTCTCCGACCGGTCATTGAATCTGGGGGACCGGTCTCCGACCGGTCTCTGACCGGTCATTGAATCTGGGGGACCGGTCTCTGACCGGTCATTGAATCTGGGGGACCGGTCTCTGACCGGTCATTGAATCTGGGGGACCGGTCTCTGACCGGTCATTTCTTCCGCCGCCCGCCGGCCAACACCCCCGGCCAGCAGCAAAAGCCGCAGTCGGCGACCCCCTTAATCCCTCAGTCCCTCAATCCCTGAAGCCCTCAGCCTTCGCCTCCAATCCCTCGCGACGGCCCGTCTCGCTTTTCGCCCGCTTGCGGCCGCGGTCTCGCGGCCCATCCGCCCCTACGATCTTCCACCACCGCCCGGGAACCCACGCCCGCCTGGCGCGTCCAAACCCGCAGCGGCCGTCGGCAGGGCACCCGTGCGACGGAAGTGAGCGAAGGTGCGAGATAGGAATCTCGCACGAGGACGACACGATCGGACCGTTCGCCGTTTTGGATGAGAATGCGGTGCGGGTTTGGCCGTTTTGTGCTGTGATCCGGGACGAAGGCCCCACGGACGACGTGGAAGAACTCGCTTTCCGGTGGCTTCAAGCCACCGGCTACGGTCGTTAGCCCTGACGGGCAAGAGCGCGACAGGTCGGAGACCTGTCGCCCGGTGACCGGTCAGAGACCGGTCCCCCAATATCAAGGAGACCTGTCGCCCGGTAACCGGTCAGAGACCGGTCCCCCAATATTAAGGAGACCGGTCCCCCAATATTAAGGAGACCGGTCCCGCATTCTCGGAGCAGCGGCCCAGGAGTCGATTCATGTCCACGCACGTCAGGAGCCGACCCATGCATACACATTCCACCACGAAGCGCCCCGCGAACCGCACCGTGATCCGCTCCGCGATCCGCCCTGCGAACCGCCCGGCGAGGCTCGTTTTCGGCCTGCTCGCGCCGCTCCTGCTGGCCGGTGCCGCACTGGCGCAAGGCACGGTGATCATCGACCGGCCGGTCCCGCACCCGCGCATCCCGCAGCGGACGACGACCGTCCCGCTCGAGCTGCGCTACCAGCGCATCAGCGTCGAAATCACCGACGGCGTCGCCCAGACCACCGTGCAGCAGACCTTCTACAACCCGGTCGGCCGCCCGATCGAAGGCACCTACGTCTTCCCCTTGCCCGACGGCGTGGCGGTGGGCGAGTTCGAGGTGACGATGGCCGGCAAGACGCTCAGGGGCGAAGTGCTCGACGTCGATCGCGCCCGGCGGACCTATGAGCAGATCGTCCGCCAGACGCGCGACCCGGCCTTGCTCGAGTTTCTCGGCCAGCGGCTCTGGCGGGCGAGCATCTTTCCCATTCCGGCCGGGCAGAACGTCGACATTCGCCTGCAATACAGCCAGACGCTGACGGAGACGGCCGGCCTGGGCGCCTTCGTGCACCCGCTGGCCCGCACCGCGCAGAGCGCGGGGCGGATCGAGCAGCTCTCCGTCGACGTGAAGCTGCGCAGCTCCGCTCCGCTGAGCACGGTTTTCTGCCCCTCGCACACGTGCCGGATCGAGCGGCCGAGCGAGCGCGAAGCGACGGTCTCGTTCGAGCAGACGGGCGTGACGCCGGACCGCGACTTCGCCCTCTATTATCAGCGGGCACAGGCGGCCTTCGGCCTGGCCGTGCTGACGCACCGCGCGGCCGGCGAGCCCGGCTACTTTCTGCTGCGCATCTCGCCGCGGGTCGAGCTCGACGCGCAGGCGGCGCTGGCCAAGGACATCGCCTTCGTCGTCGACGTTTCGGGCAGCATGAAGGGCGAGAAGATCGCGCAGCTTCGCCGGGCGCTGAAGTTCTGCGTGCAGAGCCTCGCAGCCGAGGACCGCTTCAATATCTACACATTCTCGACGGACGTGCGGCCCTTCCGCGACGGGCTGGTGCCGGCCGAGGCGGAGATTACGCAGGCGGCGACCGAGTTCGCCGACAAGCTGGAGGCCGTCGGCGGGACGAACATCCACGCGGCGCTCGCGGCCGCGCTGGCGGCCAACCCGGGCGACGCGAGCCGGCCCTATCTGATCGTGTTCATGACCGACGGCATGCCGACCGTCGAGGTGACCGAGCCGCAGGCGATCCTGGACGCGGTCGCCAAGGGCAACACGGCCGGCGTGCGGCTGCACGTGCTGGGCATCGGGCACGACGTGAACTCGTTTCTGCTGGACAAGCTGGCCGAGGCGAACCGCGGCTCGCGTGAGTACTGCCTGGAGGGGGAGGACCTGGAGCTGAAGATCAGCGCCCTGGCCGAGCGGCTGGCCAAGCCTGTGCTGACGGACCTGGCGCTCGAGATCGACGCGCTGAAGACGGACGACGTGTATCCCCGCAAGCTGGCGGATCTGTTCCGCGGGAACGACATCGTCGTGCTCGGGCGGTACGACGGCTCGGGCAGGCGCGAGGTGCGGCTGGCGGGTCGGCTGAACAGCGAGCCGCGCACGTTTGCGTACGAGGCGGAGTTTCCGGAGCTGGCGCGCGAGAATGACTTTCTGCCGCGGCTGTGGGCGTCGCGCAAGATCGCCTATCTGCTGGACGAGATTCGGCTGCGCGGGCAGAACCCGGAGCTGCGCGACGAGGTGGTGCGGCTGGCGACGCGGTACGGAATCGTGACGCCGTATACGGCGGCGCTGGTGCTCGAAGATGAGCGGCAGATCGCGGCGGGAGCACGGGGCGGGTACTCATTCGGGGCGCAATGGCGCGACATCGCGGGTCGTGCGCCCGCGGACCAGGTCGAGCGAGGGCGCTTCGCCGTCGCCGGCGAAGCGGGTGTTCCGGCGGCCGGCGGCGGCGAGTCGCCGGCGTATGGCGGTCGCGGCGTGAGCTCGATGACGCCGCAGGAGGCTCGCGTGATGCACATTGCCGCGTCGGGCGAGATCGCGGAGGGCAAGGCGGCGGATTCGCTCAGCGGCAGGAACTACCTGTATGTCATCAGCGGCCAGGCGGGCTTCGAGCAGGCGCTGATCCGCTACGTCGGCGACAAGGCGTTCATGCTCGTCGACGGCCGCTATGTCGATACGGCCTGGGACGGCAAGACGGAGCCGAAGCGCATCGAGACGCTCGGGGACGAGTATTTCGAGCTGCTGGCGCGCCATCCGCATGCGGCGCGGTGGCTGGCGCTCGGTGAGCGCGTGCTGGTCGTGATCGAGGGCACTCCGTACGAGGTGGCTCCGCCGGCGGGGGCGGAGTCGCAGCCGGCGGGGTCTGAGGATCGCGGCTCAGAGCCGCGGCCGTAAGCCGGAAGGATCCGAGGATCGCGGCTCGGATCGCTCGTACGGGCGAGACGCCCGTACCACCCGTCGCGGCTCGAAGCCCCCAGGGGCGCGTGGCCGGATTGCACTGCTCAAGACCAGTGGAACCCGGGACCAACTGCACTAGCGAGCGCGGATGAACTGCTCGGCGGAGATGCCGAGCTTGGGCAGCAGCGGTTGAATCTGGGACAGGAAGCGCTGGGCATCGGCATAGTAGCCGGCCGTCGGGGCCAGGCCGGGCATCTGCTGGGCCCAGAAGGCGTTGAACTGCGCCATCAGCAGCTCGCGGACGTACTTGGCGGTCATGCTGGCGAGCGATACGGGCAGCTCGGTGCGGTCCGCGTCGACGACGAAATCGATCTGCCACTCGCCGCCGCTGCCGCTGAGGACATAGCGGCTGCACTCGGGCGAGCGCACGACTTCGCGCAGGTGGCGCTGCGGAAAGGTCGTGGCCAGCAGCGCTCGATAATCGGCCCGGCCGCCGAGACGGTCGACGTGCACGAAGACGGCCTCGCGCCCCGCGTGCTCGACGATCCTGACGAGCAGCGTGAGCACCTGCTCGATCAGGACGGCCGACTTGTTGTGGGTGCGCTCGACGCGGCGGTTGAAGTCGGCCGGCGAGACGACGCGGGCCGCGAGGCGCTCGCAGACCGCTCCGGCGGCGTTCTGCACTCGCGCCAGCCGCTCGGCGATGGCGGCGAACTGCGAGAGGCGCTCGTCGAGCGGCAGCGTGCGGGCCAGGTCGCGCTCCCAGGGCAGTCCGGTGGCCGCGGCCGATGCGCCGAGCGAAACAAGCAGCTCGCCCACGGTGCTGACGCCGGCGCCGGCCGCGGCGGCGAAGGCGAGCACGGAGCGCTCGAGCGTATGAATGCCGCGCTTGCGGTCGTAGACGTGCTTGGAATCGTCGACGGCCAGGCGCGAGTCGGCGGCCTGTGCGGCCCGGCCGACGCATTCGCCCAGTACGCGCCACAGATCGGCGTCGATGTGCTCCGGGCGGACGCGCCAGATGGTCGCGGCGACGACCAGCGGGCCGAGCGTCGGTCCGTATCCGGCTTCGTCGATGCCTGCGACGATCGGCATGGCTACCACCCGATGACGTAGAAGACGGCCGCGAAGATGGCGTCGGCGCCGATCAGGGCGACGATGCTCTTGACGACGGTGGTGGTCGTCGCGCGGCCGACGCCCTCCGCGCCGCCGCGGACGCTGAGGCCCTCGTAGCAGGCCAGCGACGAGACGATCACGCCGAAGACGCCCGCCTTGAACAGTCCGGTGAAGTAGTCCGTCTTGTCCACCGCGGCGGCCGTGGCGTCCAGGTAGACGCGGGCGCTGACGTCGAGCACGAGTGTGGAGGTCATCAGGCCGCCGATCACGCCGATGACGTCGGCGACGACGGCCAGGCCGACCATCATCGCGGTGGTCGCGATCACGCGCGGCACGACGAGGAAGGAGATGGGGTCGAGGGCGTGGGCGCGGAGGGCCTTGATCTCCTCGCCTTCGACCATGGCGCCCAGCTCGGCCGCGATGGAGGCCCCGGCGAAGCCGCTGAGGACGATGGCGGTGATGAGCGGGCCGAGCTCGCGGAAGACGGCGATGGCGACGATGTCGGCGACGCGCTCGAGCTGGCCGTAGGATTCGAGCACGGGGGCCATGTTCAGGGCCAGGATGATGCCGATGAAGACCTGGACGAGCATGATGATCGGCAGGGCCCGCACGCCGACGCGGATGCTCTGCTGGACGGTGGCGGCCAGGCGCATGTGCTCGAGCCGGCGCAGCGGCCGCACGACGGCGCGGTCGATCACCGCCAGCAGCAGGCCGACGACACCGCCGACGTATTCGACGCCGGCCAGCAGGCCGCGTCCGGTCGCGCGGAGCAGTGCTCCGAGCGCTTCGGGGCCGCGCGTCCAGATCGAGCCGGGCGAGCTTTGCGGCTGTGTGCTCATGCCTTGGCCGCCTCGTCGATCGACTCGGCCAGGGTGAAGAAGCGGTCGAGCCGGGTGATCTCGAAGACGCTGCGGACGCGCTGCTGGAGGCCGACCAGCACGACCCTTCCGCCGACGCGTTCGAGCTTGCGCTTCAGGTCCACGAAAGTTCCCACGCCCGACGAGTCCACGTAGCTGACGCCGGCGAGGTCGAGGATCAGCCGCCGCGGGCGGCGCTCGACCCACTGGAGCAGCGTCGTGCGCAGCTCGGGCGAGGTTTGCAGGTCGATCTCGCCCACGAGGTGGACGACGGGGATGTCGCCGTGCGAGGAGGTGGTGATGTTCAGGCTGCGCGGCTGGTGGCTCATGATGCAGCGTCCTCTTCACGGGTGGCGGGCGGCGGCGTGCGCTGCGTGCGGGTCATGACGAGCTCCATGCCGCCGCCGGGAGCCTGCGAATAAACGGCCTCATCCATCAGGCTCCGGATGATGTGCACGCCGAGTCCGCCGGGTCGAAGATCGTCCAGGTCGCGGCCGCAGATCGAGTCCGGGTCCACCTGGCGGCCGAAGTCGCGAATGCGCAGCGCCACGCGTGGGGTCGGCCCGGCCATGTTGTCCAGGTCGGCGGTCAGCTCGATCCGCTGGTCGCGCAGCCCCTGATAGCCGTGGCGGATCACGTTCGTCAGCGCCTCGTCCACGGCCAGGACGACGTCTGCGACCTCGGCCGAGTCCCAGCCGTGGTGCTCGAGCCACTTGCGAAGCGTGTCGCGGACGCCCGGCAACTGGTCCGGGTTGCTCGAGAGCTCCAGGGTCAGGCGGCTCGCGGCGCTCATTGCGGGGGCGGACCTCCTGCCGCGCCGGCGGCCGGCTCCGTCTGCGAGGCGATCAGACTGTCGTCACGCGGCGTGGCCGAATGCGAGCCGTTGCGAATCGTGACCTTGCCGGCCCGCAGCGCGTCGCGCCAGCGGCGCACCGCTTCGGCCCGGGCGGGTTCGGAGTCGTGGTAGCGATAGCCGTAGGTCTGTCCGCTGAGGCGCTCGAGGGCGAGGATGGCGTACATGCGGATCGCACCGTCGTCGTCTTCCAGGAGCGTGACGAGCTGGTGAACGGATTCGGCGTCGCCGCGTTCGGCCGCGTCGACGATGGCCCGGGCGCGGTCGAGCGGGTAGCGGGACTGGAGGTCGCGACGCCCGCCGCCGCTGCCGCACGCGCACAGGCCGGCGAGCAGTGTTGCGGCCAGCGAGGAGTACGCCAGGGCGAGTCGGAGCGAGGGGGGTCGCATGCGCGGGATTATAAGAGCAGACCGGCCCGTTCCAAGCCGGGGCGAACGGCCGTCAGGACGCGGGAAGCAGGGAGAGCACGCGTTCGGCGGAGAGCTCGCCGGTGCGATGAACGACCAGGTGTGCCCGGCCGACGCGCTGCGGGGGGCCGATTCCGATGACGCGCATGCCGGCGGCCAGGCCGGCCTCGACGCCGCTTTCGGCGTCCTCGACGACGACGCAGCGAGCGGGCGGCGTTTCGAGGCGCTCGGCGGCGGTGAGGAAGACCTGCGGGTGGGGCTTGGAGAGCGGTGCGTCGTTTCCGTCGACGAGGGCGTCGAGCAGCGAGCCGATCTGGAGCCGCTGGACGACGGCGCGGGCGTTGCGGCTGGAAGAGGCGAGAGCGATGCCGGCGCCGCGGGCGCGGAGCTGTTCGAGCAGATCGCGGGCGCCGTCGAAGAGATCGGCGGGCGTCATCTGCTCGACGCGGCGGAGGTAGTCCTCGTTCTTTCGCCGCAACAGGTCGCGTTTCTGCTGGTCCGAGAACTCGGCGGCGCGGCGGCCGAGCACGATGGCCAGGCTCTGTTCGCGGCTGATGCCGCGGAGGGCCTCGTTGGCCTGGCGGTCGAAGGGCAGGCCGAGCTCGTCGGCGAGCGACTGCCAGCTCAGGTAGTGCAGCTCGGCGGTGTCGGTGAGGACGCCGTCGAGGTCGAAGATGACGGCTCTGTCGAACATGCTCATGGATGCGGCCCTTCGCACGCGGGATCGATCGGCGTGAATGTATCGCTGCGTTCGCCGGATGCGAAGGGGGCGGATGGGGCGCTGCTCACAGCCGGCCCACGCTGCTCATCAGCATCAGCTTCAGCTCGGTCATTTCCTCGATGGCGTAGCGCACGCCTTCGCGGCCGAAGCCGCTGCGCTTGATGCCGCCGTAGGGCATGCTGTCGACGCGCATGCTGGGCACGTCGTTGATGACGACGCCGGCGTATTGCAGCTCGTTGTAGGCGTACCAGGCGTGATCGAGGCTGGGGGTGAAGACGCCAGCCTGAAGGCCGTACTCGGTGGCGTTGGCGCGGGCGACCGCGTCGCGGAAGTCGTCGAAGGGCTCGAGAGTCGCCACGGGGCCGAAGATTTCCTGGCAGCTCGCCTTGGCGTCGGGCGGGACGTTTTCGAGATAGGTGGCGGCGAAGAGCGAACCGTCGCGGCGGCCGCCGCAGACGATCCGCGCGCCGCGCTGCACGGCCTCGTGGACCCATTGCTCGACGCGCCGGGCGTCGTCCTCGCTGATGAGCGGGCCGAGGAAGGTCTGCTCGTCCAGCGGATCGCCGGCCTTGAGGGCCGCGGCCTGCTCGATCAGCCGGCCCTTGAGATCGTCGTACGCGTCGCGGTGGATCAGGACGCGCTGCACGCTGATGCAGCTCTGGCCGGACTGATAGAACGCGCCGCGCGTGATTCGCTCGGCGGCCCGGGCCAAGTCCGCGCCGCGGTCGACGATGCAGGGGGCGTTGCCGCCGAGCTCGAGCGTGACGCGCTTGCGGCCGGCCTTCGACTTCATCCACCAGCCCACCCCGGGCGAGCCGGTGAAGCTGAGCTTGGCGATGCGGTCGTCGGTGATCAGCGGCTCGGCCGTCTCGCCGCTGCATGGCAGAACGGAGAACGCCCCCTTCGGCCACTCGGTCTCCATGAGCATCTCGCCGAGCAGGATGGCCGTGACGGGTGTGGCCGAGGCGGGTTTGAGCACCCAGGGGCAGCCGGCGGCGATGGCGGGGCCGATCTTGTGGGCGGCCAGATTGAGCGGGAAGTTGAAGGGGGTGATGAAGCTGCACGGGCCGACCGGGAAGCGGCGGATGATGGCCTCGAAGCCGTCGGCCCGGGGACTGATCTCCAGCGGCTGGTAGCGGCCGTCGATGCGCACGGCCTCCTCGGCGGAGACGCGGAGTGTGTCGATCAGTCGGGTGACTTCGCCGCGGGCGTCGCGGATGGGCTTGCCGGCCTCGATGCAGAGGACGCGGGCGAGCTCCTCGTGCCGCTGGCTGATGCGCTGGACGAGGGCGTTGAGGATCTCCTGACGTTTGTAGGGCGGCAGGCGGCGGGTCTGGTCGAAGCTCTCGGCGGCGGCGGCGATCGCTTTCTGCACGGCGGCGGCGTCGGCGCGGGCGACGCGCGTGGCGACGTGGCCGGTGTACTTGTTGGTGACGGCCAGCTCGGTCTTCGAGTCGACCATGCGGCCGGCGAGGATGAATCCGTAGCTCTCACGCAGCATGATTGGCTCCCGCTGGGGGCGGATCGAGGGGCGACTCAGGCGACGTTTTCGACCGCGCGAATCTCGGGCACCTGCTCGCGGATGTGGCGTTCGAGACCCATCTGAAGCGTCATGAAGCTGGCCGGGCAGCCGACGCAGGCGCCGGTGAGCCGGACGCGGACGGTCTGCTGCTCGTCGATTCCGAGGAATTCGATATCGCCGCCGTCGCCCTGGATGAAGGGGCGGAAGGATGCGATCACGCGGGCGACGCGCTCGTGCCGCTCGCGCTGCTCGGGCGAGAGGTCCGAGAGGTCGGGCGCCGCGGCGGGTTTCTTTCGCCAGAACATCGTTTCGTGCTGCCTTTCGTGCGTCGGGTGCGGCCGAGTCATGGAGCGGCCGCGGGGCGACGCTGTACGCAAGATCGTACCCGCCACCGTGGGGAGCGCGCCCGAGGAAGCAGAGATTGGCGGCGAAAGTGGGCCAGGCGGGATTCGAACCCGCACTTGGGGGATTTTAAGTCCCCTGCCTCTGCCATTGGGCTACTGGCCCGGCGCGGGAGACGGTCGCGGCCGGCCGCATTCTACGCGCTGAGCACTTCGATCTCGCGGGGCGGGTCGGCGACGGAGACGCCGGCCGGGTCCTTGATGCTCGTCCGCAGATAGGCCAGGCCGACCCAGTCGCCGTGCTGCGGATGGCGCACGAGGGACGTGAGCCGGCCGGCGTCCTTGCCCTCTTTCATCAAGGCGGCCGGCAGCTCGATTCCGCCGCCGTCGGCCAGACGGATGCGCACCAGGCGACGCGCGAGTGATCCGTGCGAGCGCATCCGCTCGATGACCTCCTGGCCGAGGTAGCAGCCCTTGTGATAGTTGATGCCGCGCTCGACCTGGCCGGTTTCCGGGGGGATGACTTTGTCGTCGATGTCGCGGCCGAGCCAGGGAATGCCCGCCTCGATCCGCAGCACGTCGAGCGTCTCGAGGCCGGCCGGCGTGATGCCGTCGAGCGCGGCGAGCCTGTCCCACCATGCGGCCGCGTCGGCGCGCGGCACGATCAGCTCGAACCCGGGCAGACCGGCGAAGTCGTGCCGCACGAGCCGCGCGGCTGCGGAATCCAGGCTGAGGCTCGCCAGCGGCGCGAGCTTCTCGAAACTGTCGATGCCGAGCGCCGCGGCCGCGTGCGCCGAGCGCGCCCCGCACACGCCAAGTCGCGCGAAGCGCTCGCTGGCCGCTTCCAGCTTCGCATCCTCGCTGAGCAGGTAGCGGTCGAGGTGCGCGATGGCCGCCGGCACGGTTGCGTGATCGATATCGAGCCAGAGTTCGTCGCCGACCGCGAGGATATTGAGATCGAACTGCGTCCGGCCGCGGACATCGATGGCGAACGCATAGACGCCCGCGCCGTCGGGCAGGTCCTTGACGGCGTTCGTCACCAGATTGTGCAGCCAGCTCTTGCGCTCGCGGCCGCGGACGACGATCAGCCCGCGGTCGCTGCGATCGAGGAGGCCGGCCGACTCACGGACCGCGGCGTACTCCGCCGGCTGCGGGCCGAAGCGTTGCGGCAGTGTCACGCCGCGGTATTCCAGAACATCCGCGGGCCGCCAGGTTGCCGCGGCCGAGAAGGGCGACTCTGCCATCGGAGCTCTCCTGTTCGCGATCCGGTCCGGGCCGTCCGGTCGGCTCGCGTGAAAGCCACCAGGTCGTACAATGAGTGTAGTGGCCTGAAGGTATCGCAAACCCCGGCCGCGCGGGCTGCCCGCCTGAGGAGCGAATGCAAACGGCCTGGATCATTTCCTGCGGTACCGAACTGGTGCTGGGGCAGACCGTAGATACCAATGCCGCCTGGCTCGCCCGCCAACTGGCCGGGCTCGGGTTGCGCTGCACCCGGCACGTGACTGTGCCGGACGAGCCGGCGGCCATCAAGGCGACACTGCTGGAAGCGGCCCGCGCGGCGGACCTGATTGTCACCACCGGCGGCCTCGGGCCGACCGCCGACGACCTGACACGCGAGGCTCTCGCCGCCGCCAGCGGCGACGAGCTCGTCTCCGACCCGCGCAGCCTGGAGCACATTCGGGGCTTTTTCGCCGCCCGCGGCCGCGAGATGCCGGCCGCCAACGAAGTGCAGGCGCTGCGGCCGAGCCGGGCCCGGGCGCTCGACAATCCGATCGGGACGGCGCCGGGGCTGCTGGCGATGATTCACGGCAAACCGTGCTATGCGCTGCCGGGCGTTCCGGCCGAGATGCGTGAGCTGTTCGGGCTGCATGTCGATCCGGGCGTGCGGGCGCTGAGTGGCGGACGTGTCATTCGAAGCCGGATGCTGCACTGCTTCGGCGCGGGCGAGTCGGACGTCGGGGCGAAGATATCCGACCTGATGGCACGCGGAGCGAATCCGGAAGTCGGCACGACCGTTTCGGCCGGCGTGGTCAGCATTCGCATCAATGCGGCCGGGGCGTCGCCGGAAGAGGCGGAGGCGCTGCTGGCGGGGGTTGAGGAGGAGTGCCGCACGCGGCTGGGTGAGCTCATCTTCGGCCGGGACGAGCAGACGCTGGGGGCAGTGGTGGGCGAGCAGCTTGCGGCCGGGGGGAAGACGGTTGCGGCGGCCGAGTCGTGTACGGGCGGGCTGCTCGGGAAGCTGCTTACGGACGTGCCGGGGTCGAGCCGGTATTTTGTGGGCGGGCTTGTGGCGTACTCGAACGAGGTGAAGCAGGAGCTGCTGGGCGTTCCGCCGGGATTGATCGATCAGCATGGGGCGGTTAGCGCCCCGGTTGCGGAGTGGATGGCGTCGGCCGCTCGTGAGCGGTTCCGGGCGAGTTTTGGGCTATCGATCACCGGGATTGCCGGACCCGGCGGCGGGACGGCGGAGAAGCCCGTCGGGCTGGTGTGGGTCGGTCTGTCGCATGCGGACGGAGTGCAGTCGCACGAGCGGCGATTTGGAGCGAACGCGTCGCGCGAGATGATTCGCCTGCGGGCGGCGTTGACGAGCCTGGACCGGCTGCGGCACTACCTGCTGGAGCGGGCGTAGAGGGTGGACCGGGCGGCTGCGGGGCGCGCCGTCCAGGTGCCGATAAGGACGTAGAGATCAACGAGTTACAGCCCAGCCGGGCGGCTGCGGCCGTCGTACGATGGGAGATGGGATAATGTTTCGACGTGTACTGGCAGGTACGCTGGCGGTGGCGGTTTCGGCTTCGTGCCTGCTCGCTCAGCAGCCGCCGGCGCAGCAGCCGGCTCAGACTCCGCCGGTCACCGAGCCGGCGCGGATGAATCCGGCCGAGATGTCGATCAGCGCGCTGCTGTCCGGCGCGCAGCAGTTGCTGGAGCTGCGGCAGTATCGGCAGGCGGCGACGTTCCTGGAGGCGGTCCTTCAGCGTGACAGCAAGAACGTCGAGGCGCTGTCGATGCTGGGGGACGTTTACTTCGAGAACGGCGACGCCTTTACGGCCCGCGGCTACTACACCGAGGCGCATAAGTACAACAGCACGCACTTCCGCGCGAACCTGGGCCTGGGCAAGACCTATCTGACGGATGATTCGTCCGGCATGGCGCGGCAGGCCGTGGGATATCTGGAGGCGGCCGAGCGCGTCTGCCCGCCCGAGCGGCGCGGCGAGGTGCTGGCGCTGCTCGCGCGAGCCTATCGCGGCACGGGGGATCGCAGCACGGCGATCGAGACGGCCCAGCGGGCGATCCGCGAGGATCAGGACAATCTGATGGCGTGGTCGACGCTGGTGACGACGCGGACCGAGCTGAACCAGTTTGATCAGGCCCTGGTGGAGTCGCAGATGCTGGTGGACATCGCCGGCCGCCGGTTGCAGCGTACGCCCGGCAGCCAGCAGGCGGCCACGGACCTGAGTGCGACGTACGAGACGCGGCTGTGGGTGCTCCAGCAGGTGCAGCGGAGTCTGCATGTGCCTACGCCGGCCGGCCAGTACACGGACGAGGTGTTGCCGGGCAAGGAGAAGCAGGCGGCGGCGAACCTGGCGAACACGATCGACACGGTGCTTCAGCAGCTCCGCCTGCGCGAGCTGCTGGAGCGGCATAGGATGCTTGCGCTAGCCGAGCAGGCGGTGAAGTATGACCCGCAGAATCCGGTTTACGCCGTGCGCCTGGGTCTGTTGCTGCGGAGCGTGAACCAGAACAGCCGGGCGGTGCAGGCGTTCAAGCAGGCGCTGACGCTCGATCCCGACAATGCCGAGGCCCGGCGCCAGCTTTCCGAGCTGGAGGCGGCCGGATTCGGCGGCGAGCCGCAGGAGCCGCCGCAGGAGGGGACGGGCGAGCCGACGCCCCTGCCGCCGCCGGGCGAGGCCCCGGGGACGGGTCCCGAGCGGCCGTAGCGTAGGTTCCGGGGGGGAACGCGACATTGCGCGGTGTGGGGGGCCGGCGCGTCGCGCGGCAGAACGAACATGTCTGGAGACAGCTCGCGGCGCTTGGTGTAGGTGGATGTAGTCGGGTGCTCGCGCGAGATGCCAACGACGCCCAGCCCGCTTCCTGACGGTCGGGGCACCGTGCCCCCGGCACAAGCGCCGGATGGCATTCACCTGCGTCGTGCACTGTTTCCTGGTATGAGGTGTGCACGCTGGGGCGCGTGTACGCGGGGTGGGTTGCCGCGCTGGCCCGCTCCCTCACGGTCGCGGCTCTGTGCCCCCGGTCGCACGGTCGCGGCTCTGTGCACACCGGCGGCCGGCGAGAGTCGCTCGTTATGGCAGGGACGCGCGCGAGTCGAAGTCGTGTACCACGGCGCCGCCGGCGTCGGTGACGCGCCAGAGCAACTGCGGGAAGGGCGGGTCGGCATCCTCGCGGATGAAGATATATTCGATTCGCCCGCCGCGCGTGAACTCCGAGCAGAGCGCGTTGGAGGCCGACGTGCCGGAAGGGGCGAGTTGCTGCGTCGCGTCGGTGAAGCCCGAGCACTCGCAGCCGGACCCTTGGATATCCGTCGGCACGCGGCGGCCGGAGCCGTTGCCCAGAGAGGTCGAGCCGGCCAGGCGGTCGGTCTCATCGACGTAGTAGAACGAGTCCTGTGCGCAGGTGCCGCTGCCGCCGAAGTCTTCGGGGTTGCAGGGGTTCGTGCGCGTCTGGCTGACCTGAAGCGACGCGCCATCTCCGGTTCCGGGGTTGTGGAAGAGGATGAACTCGGGCACGGGCACGCGGGCGCCGCTGCTGGTGAAGAACGCATCGAAGGTGGGGTTGCTGCCCTGCGCAGGCGGAATCGCCGAGGCGAAGCCGCCGCCGGCGCTGCGGAAGCGGCCGTTCTCGTGGAAGTAGACCAGCATCGGGCCGATGAGGCAGTAGTCGCCGAAGACCTCCGCGCTGCCTTCGCCGATGAGGCGATAGCCGAACTCGGTGTAAAGGGCGATGTCGTCCGCGCAGACGGCGCCGTCGGGATAGGTCTCGCCGTTGACCGTCGCGATGAAGACGAGGAAGTAGTGCACGTGATCGTTCGGCGCGAGGTTCTGAATCGAGATGGTCACGAATTTGCGCGCCAGCGTCTCCTCGCAGGGATCGATTTCGCCGCGGCCGTCGTCGTCGAAGAAGCCGTCGTCGTCGTCGTCGCCGCCGGCGCCGCCGTCTCCGTCGCCGTCACCGACGTTGATGACGCCGATCAGCGGCGGACCGAAGAGGGCCGAAAGCCCGCCGCCCGACCCGCAGCCGGCGGACCAGAGGGCGGTAGCCGAGAGGGCCATCACGCACGATGTCGAGAATGCAAGCAACGAGTGGGCGCGAAGCGGCATGAGGGACTCTCCGATCGAAGTTTCTCAGCCCACCACGGGAGGGTAGGCTGTTCGTGCGCGCGCCCGACCCGGCCTTCGCGCGCCGCGCAAACCGCGTAAACTATATCGGCGTCCCAGGTTTCCGACAAGCCGGCCGGCGGGCGGATGCAGCCCCGGCGACAGGGCATCCGGAAGGGGCGGCCGGTATTGCGGCGCGTGCTGCTCGGGCGCGGGGCGATTGCGTGGCCTGCGGGCATCGGTGACACTGTCGCCGGCGACGTGGCGCGGCCGGCGCGGGCCTGGCCGCGTTGAAGAGCGGCCGGCCGGCCGGGTCGGCGGAGCGGAGTGCAGATGTCGGCTTCACCCTCATCCGAGCGTCGTCGCCGTGTTCTGATCGCCGACGACAATCCGCAGCTTCTGGAGTTGCTGGAGGCGTATCTCGAGCCGCTCGGCGTGGAAGTGACCACGGCGATGGACGGCCAGGCGACGCTGGAAGCGGTGGAGGAGCGCCCGCCGGACGTGATCCTGCTGGACGTGATGATGCCGAAGCGCAGCGGCTTCGAGGTGTGTCAAACGCTCAAGCAGGACGAGCGTTTTCGGCAGATCGCGATTGTGATGGTGACGGCGCTGAATGAGCTGGGGGACCTGGAGCGGGGGCGCGAGTCGGGTGCGGACGAGTTTCTCAGCAAGCCGGTGAACAAGCACGAGCTGCTCGAGTGCGTGCGGCGGTTGCTGGATGCACAGCCGGGGGGGTCGTGGGGGCCGGCGGACGCCGACGGGGACGAGGCGTAACCGGGGCGGGTTGCGTACCGCGCGTCGTCGCAGTGGGAGGCTGCGGCAGGCTCCAGGTCGGAGGGCCGATTCGCGCAGAGGGGTGAGCGTGGCTCTCGGGCAAGCTCGGCGCGGTGCGGATGGGCCGACGGTCCGCCAATTCATTTTCATCTGAGGTTCGCAAGAACGGCTCCGTAAGCTCATGCGGAGTGCTCAGCCGTGCGCGGGTGCCGGTCGCGAGGGTGCGGGAACACTGCAAGGCGCCGCTGGAAGCGGTTCCGGAGAGGACCATCCGTTGCTTTCTGGCCGAGGCCCGTGATGATCTAGTCGTTCGGCCGCGGCCGGTTCGGGCCGGTGCACGTCGGGAGGGACGCCATGAGCAATCCACAGCGCGCGCTGATGCTTGGCGCGGCACTCGTGATGGGCATTGCGGCACCGCTGCGCGCCGAGTTCGTTCCAGGGAACCTGTACATTTCGGCCGTTCCTCTTGAGGCCGCCGGGCCGGCCGATCGCGTTTATGAGTTCGACCCAGCGACGGGCGCGTCGCGCGAGATCGCGGTGCTGCCGGACGCACTGCGGAGTGGGATGTCCGGCCTGGTTTTCACGCCGGACTACTCGAGCCTACGCGCATCGGTGGCTTCGTCCCACGTGATCCTGGAGTTCGACGGCAACGCGAACGTGAATGTCGCCCTCGACATCAACGACGGGATCTTTCTGCCGGTCGGCTCGAACAACGTTGCCTACGACCGGGCCGGGAACTTTTACGTCGTCAATCAGGGCGCACGCAACATCATGCGCTTCCCGGCAGATGGTGGACCAGGAGCAGAATTCGCAGACGTTGATGGGGGCGGCCCGATCGCCACGGCGCCTGACAATTCGGTGTATTGCGCTCTGAAAGGCGACGAGGAAATCCAGCTCTATACCGCCCCCGGCGAGGGCGGCCGCTTTGATCGATTGCCGGAAGGTGATCGGGTGCGCTCTCTCGCCACAAGCCAGACCGGCGATCTGTTCGTAATGACCGCCGATGGTTGTACCGCTATCTGGGGGGCGATCCGGATTCGAGGGAGCGTCTCGCGGACTGGCCCGGGGTGGGATGGGGCGCGGTGACGATGTCCCCTGACCAGCGAACTTTGTACGCCACGCGTATGTTCGAGGTCATCGCCATCGACGCGCACACGGGGACAGTGACTGAGCTGGGAGTGATCTCAACGCCCGATGGCCTGCTGCCAGGATTCGGAATCGCACTCTACGTACGCGAACCATCGTCGTTCGTGCTGCTTTTGATGCTCGCCGCGACCGGGCGAGGGTTCGCCCGGCGGTGAACCGATTCACGTGCTGTTGGGGAAACACGCCATGAAAAGTGCGAAAACCGCGCATGCGACGCTGATTCTCGGTCTGATGATGGCGGGCGCTGAGCGCCTCGCGGCGCAGTAGTGCTCCGGACCGCCGAGCCAGTGCGGCGAATGGGGGCCGTTGGTGCCTATGAAGCTCACCGAGCCCGGGAACTTTCCGAGTGCGATGCAGGTCGTGCACGCGATCCTGCTGCGTACCGGCAAGGTGCTGTGCATCGATCAGGATAATCTCGCTCACTCCGCCATCCCGGATATCGTGCTGTTCGACCCGTCGGACGGGCGGATCGAGCTGGTTCCGGACGGGATTGACCCACACTGGCTGTTCTGCTCCGGCCACGCCGCGCCAGTATCACTCCGCGGCGGTGCTCCTGCCGGATGGATCGGTGTTCGTGGCCGGCGGACAATTTCCCGGTGCGTCGACCGAGGACCAGCGCACCTATCACATCTTCAAGCCGCCGTACTTCTTCCAGGGCTCGCGGCCGGCGATCACGAGCGTCCCGGCCAACATCGTCTTCAACAAGGCGTTCTACCTGGACACGCCGGTCGCCGCCCAGGTGACCAAGGTGCGGCTGATCCGGCTCGGCGCGGCCACGCATTCGTATGACCAGAACCAGCGCTCGCTGGAGCTGAGCTTCACGGTCACCGATGCGGACACGCTCCGCGTGGCGCCGCCGAAGCACGGATTCGAGGCCCCGCCGGGGCACTACCTGCTCTTCATCGCGGCCGGGACGAACGGCTCGCTGCCGTCGATTGGAACGATCGTGCAACTGAGCCCGCTGTCGTCGATTCCGCCGGGCTGATCGGGACGGCGGGAGGGCGATTGTGCCGCCCCTCCTGCTCCTTTCAGCGCCCGGCCGTCGCGGGGCGTCTGAAGCGAACGGCATCGTCGCCCAGGCCGGCCTGTTTGAGCAATTCGCGCCAGCGGCGCTCGTCGGTCCGCAGTGTTCCTTCCAGCCGGATTGTCTGCACGTAGCCGGGCGTCAGCGTGCGGGCCAGTTCGATTCGATTCACGATCTCCTGCGCGTCGACCAGAGCGCCGTCGATATACACGTGCCCCAACGCGTCGAGGTGGATCGAGTATTCGACCGGGCGGGCCGCGCGCAGACGCAGGCGCACGTGCGTGCCGAGCGGTGGGATCGCCTCTGTTCGGGCGGCGGCCCAGAGCTCGTCGTTGCGGCTCGAGCGGCTGCGCGGCAGCGAGAGCAGGTTGTCCGGCAAATCGACCAGGGCGATGCCCGCGCCCGTGATGTCGGAGGCCAGCGTGCCGTCCGGCCGGCGGACCGACCCGGCGAAGACCCACACCTGCGGCAGGGCCGGCCGGCCGAAGCCGATCTCCTCGATCCACTCGGAAGGTGCGGCGTTTCGCGGGTGCCCATCCTGCTGCCATTCGAGCGAGATGTCGAGCAGGTCGCCCCGCGCGGGCGTGAAGCGGCCGGCGGCTTCGTCCCATCGCGGGGGCCGGCCGGGCTGAAGACCGACGAGTCCGAGGGCCATGAAGACGTCGCCGGCGGCGGCATCGAGCAGGATGATGCTCTCATGCTCCTTGCCGGGGAAGCAGGCGAGGAACTCGAGCGGCTTGCTGCGAAGGACGATTCGGCCGTCGAGGATGACGGCTTTCTCGCCCCAGTCGATCCAGGCGCCGGGCCGGAATTCGCGGACGCGCTGGCCGGGGGGCGGCGGGGCGGCCGGTTGGGTCGTGGCAGGGCGGGTCTGCGGAGGCGGCGGGAACTGGGCGGCGGCTGGCGGCAGCGCTACGAGCGTCACAAGCAGGGGTAGCACGGTGCGCGAGAGCATGGGGCGAAGCCGCTGCGTGGTCATGACGCGCCGCGACCGTGAAGCTGCGGGGGCGGGGTTCGCCGCGTGGTCCGCAACTTCACGGCCGCGTGCTGGAGCGCCAGTAAAGTCCGCTCAGCCGAGATCAACCCGCGCCCAGGCCGGGGAAGACGTCCTCCTCGGCTTCCTGCTGAATCAGGATCTTGGCCCGTAGCAGGATGAGCAGCGTCTGCGTGTCCTTGACGGTCGTCGTGTTGGTGAAGGCCCGCTTGAGGATCGGGATTTTGCTGAGGATCGGCACGCCGGCGTCGATCTCGACCTCGCCGACCTGCTTGAGGCCGCCGAGCAGGACCGTGCCGCCGTCGGGGACGGAAACGGTCGTGTTGATGACGCGCACCTGCTGCTCGGGCAGCAGGACGAAGAGGCCGGGCGAGTTGCCGCTGCCGCGCTGGGTCTCGAAGCGCTCGAAGGTGGGGTCTTCCTGCATGGTCGTCCGCACGGTGAGCGTGACATAGCGGCGGTCGTGGCTGATGGTGCCTTCGACGTCGAGGACGGAGCCGCTGTTGACCTGGGCGATGACCGGGGCGACGGCGACGGCGCCCTCGGCGACGGAGGGTGTCAGCGTCGAGACGTACGAGGATGTCCGCTGGATGGCGACGTAGGCCCGCTGCCCGTTGAACATCATCAGGCGGGGGGCCTGGACGATGCTGGAGCGGCGGTTGGCTTGCGTGGCCCGAATCAGGAAGTCGACCTGCAAGTTATCGAGATAGGAGCCGGCGATGTTGAGCGCCGGGCCGATGCTCGTACCACCGAACGAACCGGGGACCTGCGTGTTGATTCCGCCTGGATCGACGATTCCGATCGAGCCCGTTTGCACCGGGATCGGTGTCATGTCGTTGAAGGATGGGAAGATGCCACCCGGGGGCGGAACGAAGGCCGCGTTTCCGAAGGGCTGGGCGGGCGCCTGGCCCTGGCCCAGTCCCGTACCGAAGCCCGGAGGCGACGCGAACGTACCCGCCCGCGAGAACGGCCGCGGGATCAGGACCGGGGCACCGGTGAAGCTGTTCGTGATCGGCGCACCTACGCTGGTCAGGGCCGGATCGTATCCTGCCGTGCCAGAATTGAAGACGAAGTCCAGATCGACGCCGATCTCCTCGAGGAAGTTCGAGGTGACGATCAGGAAGCGGCTCTCGACGGCGATCTGGAGCGCCCGGGTCTCGCGCAACTGGTCGAGCAGGTTGGTCACCTGGCGGTGCGAATCCGAGGTGTTGTAGACGATGAGCTGGCCGTTCAGCTCGCGCAGGGCGCCGTCGCCGCCGCCGCTCTCGCGCCACGAGTTCGGCTCGACCGTCTGGCGGATGATGTCCATGATCTCGTCGGCCATGGCGCGGTTGCCGACGGCGAGCTGCTCGTCGTCGCCGGGGTGCGGGTGATTGGCGCCCTCGAAGAGGCTGCTGCCGGGGCCGGTGTAGGGTGCTCCCACCGGCTCGCCGAGGTCCAGCCGCGGGCCGGCGAACTTGGGGATGTCGATCAGCAGGTCGCGGATGTCGTAGACCTGTGTGAACTTCTGCTGGTCCAGCTTCTCCTTGGTCGCGACGCGGACGATGCCATCGTCGGCATTGTAGGCCAGCGTGACCGAGCCGCCGACCTGGGTGAGCACTTCGCGCAGCGCGGTGCGGTAGGACACGTCGCGCAGGCGGATGCTCACCGGCGCGTCGCGCTCGATGCCCGCCAGCGCCAGGTCCTGCCAGTCGACGTTCATGTTCACCTGTGCCTGCTCGGCCAGGTGGTTGATGACGCGGTCCAGCGGTTCGTCGTCGAAGTTGAACTCGCTCAGCGTGCCGGGCTTGTCGAGCAGGCGGTTGAGCTCGCTGTCGCCGCCCAGACCATACTGCCGGTCAAGCCCCAGGCGCCGGACGGTGATCTCCGGCCAGTTCTTGGGGTAGAGGATTTCCTGGTACCACGGAATGAGGGCCTCGGCCGAGTCGACCAGGGCGCCGCGCATCTGCCGATCGCGGGTCTTGAAGATGTCGGCCTGTGCCGCCAGCGAGGCCAGGTCGTCATAGGTGTCGATCAGCAGCGAGGCCTGGGCGTTGGCGGGATCGAGAATGAGCACCTGGCGGATCGTCTCGGCCGCCTCTTCATACTTGCGCTCGCGGCGGAGCTGGTCGGCCGTGGCGAAGAGCTGCTGTACTTTTTCCTGGCGCTGCCGCTCCTGCTGCTCGCGGCGCTCTTCGACCTGGGTCTGGATTTCGCGCTGCTCCTGGGCTGCCCGCTCGATCGTGTAGCGCTGGGCGGCCTGCTCGACTTCGTCCCTGAGCGCAATGGCCGCCGCCCGCTCCGTCTCGTACTTGGAGGGCGGATCGGCGTAGATGCGGGCGGCCTCGATCACGGTCAGCGCCTGCTGGGCGAGCATGCGGGCCTCGCTGTAGCGGTTCTCAGCGACCGCCTCGCGCGCCTGGCGCGCGGTCTCGCGCATGTTGGCGACGGCCCGCTGCCACTTCAGCTCATCCTGTCGGCGAAGCTGCTCGACGATGGTCAGCCGCGTCGGCCCGGTCGGCAGCGTGCTCTCGGCCTCCTGCCGCTCGGGCTGAGGCTGCTGGGCGGGCTGGCCCGAATCCTCGGCCGCCGGCACGGGTCCCTGCGGGGCGGCCGCCTCGGCCAGTTGCTTCTTTTCGACGATCTTCTGCCGCATCGTGCGGGCCCGGCCGAGGGCCTCTTCGGAGGCGTAGGGATTGGCGGAGACGGCCTCGAAGTGCTGGTCGGCCGCGTCCCACTCGCCGGCTTCGTAGGCCGCCTCGCCCGCGGCGAGGTCCTGGGCGGCCTTCTCGGCGCCCTGGATGGCTTCCGGGAGCGTTGCGGCGAGGCGGTCGTAGGCGGCCTTGTCCTCGTCGCTGAGCTCGTCGCGGTTGATGGTCAGAAGTGTTTCCTGGGCGGCCGCGTAGTCACGCGCCTCGAAGAGCTGCTCAGCCTTCCTCAGGTCTTCGTTGGCGCCCATGGCCAGCGCAACGCCGCCGATCACGAACGCAACAACGGTTGCGAGTCGCCTCGAGAATTGCATGAACGTGACTCCTTGGGGATTCCGATCCTGTGGCCGCACTCGGTTGCGCTACCGGTTCGGCTGACCAGCGTCCGGCGAGGTTACCGTCTGTCCGCGAAAAGTCTAGCCGCGCCTTTGGGCCGCCGCAACAAAAAAGTGAGGAAAGTTGGACGACTGTCCGTCACCTGGCCGTCCGAGCTGGGGACGTGACGGATGGCCGTCATAGCACCGTTTCATCGGTCTCCTTCGGCCACCAGCACGCCGTGCTCGGACACGAGCTCGATGCGAACGGGGCGGCCGTCGGTCTCGACCTGCGGCGCCGGGATGTGGGCGGTGCCCGCTCGGACGATGGAGAGCACGTACTCATGCCGATGCCGGCCGGGACCAAGCTCACCCAGCCGCCAGCCCCAGCCGCTGATGCGTGGCGGCTCGGGGGTGCCGATGGCGGGAAAGTCGGCCGGGTCGACCTTGGCGGTGATGCAGGTGGAGGCGGCGTCCTGTTGCCAGAGGATTCCGCCGAGCGGTTCGGAGGACTCGACCAGCTCGCGCACCAGGACCAGCTCGCCGGGGCGCAGGCGCCCCGCGGGCTCGAGGGGTGTGATGATCCACTCCGGCCGCACGGCGCCGCGGACGACTTCGCCGGGGACGAGCTCGGGCATCCTGCTTTCCAGGCGATGAAGGGAGCGCGTAACGCGGATCGCCGGGGCGTCGGCGGGCGCGGAAGCGGCCGCGAGAATGGGAAGCACGTTGCTGCGGGTGTGAAGCTCGCGGACGGCGCCGTTCACCTCGATGCGAATGCGGACTTCGGCCTGGCCGACGGCGGCGGCTTCGAGCGGGGCGATGATGCGAACGCGGCGGCCGGCGGGCAGGTCCAGCCGCAGCCCTTCGCCGGTGTTTTCGCCCGCGAGGTTCGGCGGTGACGCGACGGAGGCCGGCCCGACGTCGAGACCTGAATCGGCATCGACGCGGACGGTTGCGGGGGCCGCGTCCGGGCCGGGCCATTCGAGCAGCAGCGAGAGCGTGGATCGGTCGCCCAGGCGCAGCGTGGCGGGCAGATCGACGGACGCATTCAAGGCGTCGCGCGTGTCGATCAGCATGGACGCGGTTTCGAAAGTGCGGTCGCGCGAGCGGACGACCGCATGCAGTCGAAAGAGGCCGGGCCGGGTCGGCAGTGTCAGCTCGAGGCGGGCGATTCCGGCGAAGGTCTGGGCGGCGGTTTGGTCGAGTGTCAGGCTGTCCAGCAGCGCCTCGCCGATCGGCAGCGGCAGCAGGGGGAAGTCCTCGATGATCAGCGCGGGCTCGGGTGCGGCGGCGCCGCCCGGATTCGCGCCGACGAAGACGGCCGCGCCCGGCGCGCGGCTGAAGAGCGGGTCGCGCACGGCTCCCGGCTGTGCGGGCGATTCGAAGCCGTCGCCCTGCGGAACGAGTCGCGCGAGAACCTGGAACGGGGGCGTGGAACCGTCGGCCCGCCGGGTCAGCGCGTCGAGGGTGAAGCCCTGGCCGGGCGTGGCCCGTTCGGTTCGCGGCCGCAGGTCGATCTGAAGGCGGTCGGCCGGCCGGGGCTCGAGCTGGACCTGCCGCAGGAGGCGCAGGCGGCCTGCATCCCCGGCGATCAGCACGACCGACGCGGCGGGCGACGGCGGCGCGGGGAGATCGAGAGCGACCTCCGTCGGGCCGTTCAGCCCGGGCAGTGAGCGAGCCGTGACGGCGGATTCGTCGCACAGCGCGACGAGCAGAGGGGCGTCGATGCGACCGTCCAGCCGCACGACCGCGCCGCCGGCGGAGATCGATGGGCCGACCGCGGCGCGAAACTCGCTCAGCTCCTCATTGCCGCGGCCGCCCGTGACGTCGAATGGAATGGTCGCTTCGAGCAACTCGCCGCTCTCGAGCGGCACCGACGCGATGGCCTGATAGGAGCCGGCCTGGCCGAGGTAGAGCGGCTCGCAACGGAACCCGTCGGCGGTTTTCCATACGGCGAGCTCGGTGAGGAACTGTCCGTCGCGTTCGATCCGCAGCGTGGGGCGGATGCCGGCCATGGCCGCGCCGGCATTGACGAAGCCGACGCGGAAGTCGACGGGCCGGTCGATCGTCGGGTCCGGCGTGAGCACATCGACCCAGACGTGGGCGGCTTGCGGAGCGCGCAGCACAGAGGCGGGCTCGCCGGCGACGCGGCGCTCGCCCCCGTGCGCCGCCCGCGGCCAGACGCCGAGGGCGGCAGGGCCTTCCGGCAGGCGCAGGTCCGCCAGGGGCAGGGGCAGGCGAGCCCGGCCGCGCGCGTCGAAGGGGAAGCGTTTGCCGATCGGATGGCCGATGACGAGCCGCTCGCTCTCGTTCGGGCCGAAGGGCAGGCGGGCGCCGCGCAGGGCGAACGAGCCGCGGGCCGATTCCATCGGCAGGCCCCAGGTGTACTCGGCGGTGATTTCGACCAGCGGGGGTGTCATCTCCGGCGACCACCAGCGCGGCAGCCGTGCGCTGACGCGGACCGGCGCTTCGTCCTCGGAGGCGACGACAACCGCGAGGCGGCCGTAGATATTCTCGATCGCGCGGGCGCCGCGCTGCGCGATCAGGCTCAGCGTTTTTCCGGCCTGGTCGGGCGGCAAGGTGAGTTGCGCCGTGACGACGCCATCGGGCTGCGAGGCAGTTTGTGCGGAGGCGAGCACTTCGTTCATGGCGTCGCGCAGCTCGATCGTGACGGCCTCGTCGGTGGTCGGGTCGCGCGTACCGAGCAGAACGCCCTGCACGCGGATGGATTCGCCCGCGCGGGCGAAGGGCGGACTGACGGTGAGGGCGATCTTCTCGCGTGCGGCGTCGAGCCGCGGCGGGCGGCCGTGCACGAGGGCCAGGTGGTCAGCCGCTTGAACGACACACATCCAGCCGCCGGATTCAGCGCTCAGGGCCGCAGTCGGCAGGGCGAGCGAAGCGACACCGCGCTCGAACTCGAGTGTGCGCGATAGGCGCGAGCCGGCGACCCAGAACGTGCCTTCGAGATCAGCCAGGTCGACGACGCCGGGCGACGCCGCGGCGGCGCCCGCGCTGCCCGAGGCGCTGGACCAGGCCCACACGGCCGCGCGCCCGCCGCGCACCACTGCGGCCGCGTGCAGGTCGCTGACGAGCGCGAGGCGTCGAAGGGACAGCGGCGGGCGGTCCGCACACTGTGCGACGACGGAGACGACGTACGCGCCCGGCTGAACGTCGGCCGCCAGCGGCTGGTCATCCTCGCTCGACCACGACGACAGCGCGTCGCCGCCGGCCGAGAGCTTCCGCGAGAAGACCAGCGAACCCGAAACAGGCAGGCTTTCGGCGGCGAAAGCGCCCCGCTGCTGCTCCAGCCATCCGGCGAGCTCGACGCGGCGGACTTCGACCTGAACCTCGGCCAGGCCGCGGCCGCGCAGCACGATCTCCAGCGGCCGGCCGGCGGGAGTTACGGGGGGTATGTCCGCTTCGAGGGTCGGGCGCTGGAGCCGCTCGAGCGCTTTGCGCGCTTCGTCCGAGCGGCCGGGCAGCTCTGACGCGGCCACGCGGCGATGGAGCGGGAGAGCGTCGGCGGTCTGGCCGCGCTGCTCGAAGAACCGGGCCAGGGCGAGCGCTGCGGCTGCGGCGTTGTCGTCGAATGGCTTCCGGGCGGCGAGCGTCCCGAGCAGGGCGACGCCGTCGTTGTGCGTGGCGTCGTCGCCGAGCAGGAACTCTCCGAGGATCAGGTCGATGGTCGGCAGAATGGCCGGCGCCTGCTGCTCGGCCCGCGTGCGGACGGCCGCGATCTGCGCGCGGCGCGTGTTGCGGGCCTGCTCGGCGGTCTGCGGGTGCGGGATGTCGAAGTGCCTGGGCGTCAGCTCCCATTCGCCGTAGACGCACCAGAGACGGGCCAGGGCCGCGTAGGTTTCCGCCAGACCGGCCGAGTCGTCGGCGGCCGCGTACAGCGTGGCGGCCTGTTCGAGTGCTTCAAGCGCAGCCGATGTCTCATGGAGCGCGGTTCGTCCCTGGCCCAGGGCCAGCAGCACTTCGGGCCGCTGCAAGACTTCGGGCGATTGCTCGGAGATACGTCGCAGCAGTGTCTGGCCGGCCAGGCGGGCGTCGCGTGTCTGCGACTGCAACTGGACCATCGCCTGGAGCGTACGGGCGTCGATGCGGACGCGTTCGTCGCGCGTGTCGCCGGCGAGCAGTTCGGCGAGCCGCTCGGCTTCGGCCAGTTCGCCGATCCTGTAGGCGTGCAGGGCGGGTGTCAGCTCCGGGCGCCAATCTTCGGAGAAGGTCTGGGCGGCAACGACGGCGGCCGGCGGCACGAGCGCCAGCAGCATCGCCGCGCAGCGGCCGGCGAGAATGCAGCGATACTGCGACTTCGAGCGAGCCGCCTGCGGCCGATCTGCTGTCCGCATGGCCTCTCCTTGGCTGGCAATGGGCGCGTGTCCGGGTTGATGGTGCGGCGCTGCGTGGCCCGCACTGCTCCAGCGCCGCCGACCGTTCGCATTGTAGTGCGAACCCACGAGTCGCGCGGGCGGGCCGCTACGTGGGCGCGCCGGCGGCCGGCGCGGCGCGCTGTGCGGCACGGCGCCATGCGAGCGCGACTCCGGCCGCGGCGGCGATCAGGCCGAGCCACAGCGCGAGCATCACGGCCAGCACCCTGGTGCTGCCTGTGTTGTAGTAGGCCTTGAAGGGGAAGTACGCGACCGTGTGCAGCCGGTGCACTTCTTCGGGCGTGACGGGGGTCTGATGAAGCTCGGGGCGGATTTCGTCGGGCGGGATGGAAGTCAGGATTCGCCGGTCGGCCAGGTGCAGGGCGATGTTGCGGACTCGCCGCACGAGCTGTGATTCGGCGGGCCGCCAGACGTGCTCGCCGGGGATCAGACCCTGGCGGCGGTCCTGGTAGAACTCGAGCCCCAGGCTGTAGACGGTCGAGGCGAGCTGAATCGCGATGCTCGCGGCGGCGATCGTCCAGACGAGCGTGCGGGCGTGGCCGGCGCTGAGGATCGGCCAGGCGGCGAGCATGGCGATGCCCAGCGTAGAGGCGAGATAGCGCGGGCCCCAGGTCAGGTCTCCGGCCCAGACGGTGAAGCGGGCGTGAAAGATCAGCGTGGTTGCCAGGACGGCCGCGATGATCGCCGCCAGGCCGCGGCTGCGTTTGCAGAGCAGGAGGAAGCCGGGGATGGCGAGCAGGAGCACGGGGTTATAGATCAGCACGCTCTTGCCGGGGCTGAGCAGCATGCCGGCCAGGCCATCCAGGAGCGGCGTGGCGAACATGCCCAGGCCGCCGTAGCCGTCGCGATAGGCCAATCCGTAGCCGGTTTCCGTCCAGCTTCCGAAGCGCACGTGGTTGAACCAGGCGATGGCGGCGAGGAAGGGCAGCAGGCCGGCCGCGCCGGCGGCGAACCACTGGCCGATGCGGGCGGTGCGCTGCGGCCAGCCGCGGCGGGCGGCGAGGTCCACGGCGAATCCGACCAGGCCGATGGGGGCACACATGACGGCGGCCGAATAGCGAAACGAGACGGCCAGCCCCATCGCCAAGAGCACGAGCAGCCGATCCGTCCAGCGGTCGTGTTGCCAGACGCGCTGCATCGCCCAGACGGAGAGCAGCAGACAGAGCGCGACCTGCGATTCCTCCATGGTGTTGATCGTGTGCTGCCAGTGCATGGTGCCCAGGGCCGTCAGCAGTGCTGTGGCGCGGGCGCCGGCCGCTGTGCCGCCGGCGTCGCGGACGATGCGATAGACGAGGACGGCACAGGCCGCCCCGAATGCGGGAAACATCAGCAGCGAGGCGAGGAATTGCCCGAACATGTCGGCCGAACCGGCGATCGGCAGCGGCAGCGCCGCGAGCCCGCGGCCGGCCAGCACGAAAGGTACGTAGCAGAGCGACTGGCCGATGGCCCAGATGCAGTACGCGCGGCCGTCGACGCCGATCGCGGATGCCTGCACCTGGCCGGGATCGAGGTCGACCCAGCCGGTGTCGAGCAGGCGTTTGGCGACGAGCCAGCGCGTTTCCGAGTCGGTGATCAGGTCGCCGGAGCTGGTGGCCGCGTAAAGCAGCAGGATGAGCAGGAACAGGAAGAGGCCGTCGGCCGGGGCGCGCCGCGGCGGGTCGCCTGCGCGAGGATCGAGAGCGGCCTGTTTCGGCTGAGTTGCTGGCAAACGGCTCTCCGCGGTGCGGTGCGCCTTGCGCCCGCGGGGCGGATTGTACGAGGCGGGCGCGCGGGTCGCATCTGCGTGCGGCCGCGGCGTCGGCCCGGCGTGACAAAAGGGCCTTGTGCCGCGATGATACGGCGATGGACCGGGCGAGTTCCGCAAGTGGTTGCACCAGTCGCTCGAGCGCCAGCCGCGCGCTGCTCGTCGGCGCGCTCTGGATGGCGCTGGCGGGCGCGGCGACGGCCCAGAACCCCGCAGGCGGCAGGGTTCAGATCTCCGGCGGCCGCGACGCGAGCGGTCAGAACTACGCCTGGACGATCCGCAACGACGGCGACGCAGCGATTCGCTTCGTCGAGTTTCCGCACTTCCGGGCGGACCTGTGGAACGCCCCCGAGGGCTGGCAGACGGAGGCGGTGAATCTGCAAGGCGCTCCCGGCACGAAGGGCGAGAGCGGCGTGCTGCGTGCGTGGACCGACGACCCGCGGCTGATGATTCAGCCCGGGCGTTCGGCCGAGTTCTCGCTGCGGGTCAACCGTCAGGAGGCGTATCGCGGCACGGGCAGCGTGCTGCTTCGCTTCGCTGACGGCGGCGAGTTGCGCGTGGCCGGTGTCGATGTTCCCTGCCCGCCGACATTCCTGGATCAATACGGCATGCCTCTCGGCCTGGCGGCCATCCTGCTGGTGTACGTCGCCTCGCGCGTGTCGCGGCGGAAGCGCCCTGCGGCCGCGCCGGTCGCGTCCGAGCCCGACCCGAATGCCTCGTAGCGCCGTCGCCGCTGAATCAGGGCCCGCCGCGCCGCCGGTTCATTCCAACGCGGCCGACCCGATCCGCACGCATGGGCTCAGCAAGCACTACGGGCCGGTGCAGGTGCTGGCGGATGTCGATCTGCACGTGCCGGCGGGGAGCCTGTTCGGTTTTCTCGGGCCGAACGGGGCGGGCAAGACGACGACGATCCGCATTCTGCTGGGTCTGCTGCGGGCTTCGGGCGGCGCGGCGCAGGTCTTCGGACAGGACGCGTGGCGGCGCGGACCGCGTATCCGGGCGGAGGTCGGTTATCTGCCGGGGGACATTCGCTTTTATGACGGGCTGACCGGGCGGGCCACGCTGGCGTTTCTGAATGCGGCCCGGGGCGGGCGCTGCGGCGAGGAGATTCGCCGGCTGGCGCGCGTCTTCGATCTGAATCTCGACCGCCGCGTGCGGAATTACTCGCGCGGCATGAAGCAGAAGCTCGGGTTGATTCAGGCGATGATGCACCGGCCGCGGCTGTTGATCCTTGATGAGCCGACGACCGCGCTCGATCCGCTGATTCGCGAGGCGCTGAATGACGAGTTGCGGGCGGTGGTGGCGGACGGCCGGACGGTGCTCTTTTCGAGCCACACTTTGAGCGAGGTCGACGTGCTGTGCGATCGCGTGGCGATCCTGCGGGACGGGCGGCTGATCGAGCAGGAGCGGATCGAGGTGCTGCGGCAGCGAGCCGTGCGGCGGGTCGAGATTCTCTTCGATGGTCCGCCGCCGGGCGGGGCGCAGCTCCCGGCGGGCCTGCGCGTGCTGAGCCAGAATGAGCGGCACATGACGGCGACGTGGATGGGCGGGCCGCAGCCTCTGCTGACGTGGCTGGCGGGAGCGGGCGTGCGTGACGCTTCCATCGCGCCGCCGGACCTGGAAGACCTGTTCATGGCCTATTACGCGGGCGATGCCGGCGGGGGCAGGTCATGAGCCTGGCCGTGTTCAACAAGACGCTGCGAGACACGTTGCTGCTGCTGGTTGTGGTGATCGTCGCGATTGTGGCGTTCGAGACGCTCTTCTTTCGTGCGATGAGCGAATACTCGGCGGACATTCTGAGTCTGTGGTCCCGGCGGCCGGGGCTGAAGAACCTGATCCAGGTGCTGGTAGGTGCGGAATTCGCGGTGGACATCTCTATAACCGGGCTCATGACGATCGGCCTGGCGCATCCGCTGCTGTTCGCGCTGGTGTGGACGTTTCTGCTGACGACCTGCACGCGGGTGATCTCGGGCGAGATCGAGCGCGGCACGGCGGACCTGCTGATGTCGTTGCCGGTCTCGCGCGTCAGCATCTATGTGAGCACCTCGCTGGTGTGGCTGCTGGCGGGCGTGCTGATCTGCGCGGCGGCTCCGCTGGGCCTGACGCTGGCGGACGGCTACTTTGCGCTCAAGAACCGGCTCGAGCCGTGGCGGTTCGTGATTCCGGCGGTGAACTTCTACGCGCTTTTCGTCGCGATCGGCGGCGCGTCGATGATGGTCTCGGCGATGATCGCGCGGCGCGGGATGGCGGTGGCGGTGCTCCTGGCGGGTCTGCTCGCGTCCTTTCTGATCAATTTCCTGGCACAACTCTGGCCGGCCGCGGAGCGCTTCGGGTTTCTGGGGATTCTGCACTACTACCGGCCGCTGGCGGCGGTGCGCGACCAGGCCTGGCCGGTGCGCGACCTGATCGTGCTGGGTACGGCGGCGGGCGTGACGTGGCTGGTGGGGATGTGGCGCTTCTCGCGTCGCGACGTGCCGGCGGCGTGAGCGGCCGGCGAGCGGCGACCCAGGGCTGCACTCGCTGCGCTGGCTGGCTGCGGGCGATCCTGCCACGCAGCTTCGGTGCGATTCGCGCGACGGGCGCGGGGCGGCGCTGCTAGAATCTGCTTTCGCCCAAGGTGAACGGATGAAAGGAGCTGATTGATGCGAACTGCTCTGTCGCTTCTGGCCGCCGCGGCCGTCGTGCTGCTCGCCGGATGTCAGGCTGATCGCTCGCGCCCGACGCGTGTCGACGATCCGCACGTGAAGAACCTGTACCAGTCCGGCGACGTTTACATCTCGGGCGCGGCCAACGAGGCCGGTCTGGAGGAGCTTGGTCGCCGCGGCGTGAAGGTGGTGGTCGACGTGCGCCTGCCCGAGCAGGTTTCGGCCGGCTACCCGGAGCGTGTGCGGGCGCTGGGCATGAGGTATCACCACGTGCCGATGAAGTCCGATCAGCTCACGCCGGAGCAGGCCGAGCAGCTCGCGGCGATCATGCGCGAGAGCGGCGAGCAGTCCATGTGGCTGCATTGCAGCTCGGGCAACCGAGCGGCGGCCGCGTACGGCGTTTACAACGCGACGTGCCGCAAGCTGACGGTGGAGGAGGCGCTCGAGCAGGCGCGCGCGGCCGGGATGCGGAACGAGGAGATCTCGCAGGACCTGCGCGAGTATCTGGAGCGCAGCCAGGCGGAGCAGGAGTAGTCGGCGTCGGGCTGAGCCGACGCGCGGGCAACCCAGCTGCGACCGTGAGATTAGCGCCGCGAGCGAATGCGAGCACAGAGCCGCGACCGTGAGGAGCGGGCCAGTTCAGCAGCGCATCGCGCGCCCACGCGCCAGGACGCACACACCTGAACGCACGGTGAGGCGCACGAAGTAGGGGGATGTCGTCTAGCACTTGCGCGGGCGGCGCGCCTCCCCCAGCCCGCTCCCTTACGGTCGCGGCTCGGCGCAGACGGACGGTCGCGGCTCGGCGCAGACGGACGGTCGCGGCTCGGTGCAGACGGACGGTCGCGGCTCAGAACGGAATCACGGTCGCGGTCGGTTCCGAATATAGACTTGCTAGCAACGGCCGCCTATAGTCCGGCGAGATGGTCGCGCGCCGTACAGCCCGCCAGCCTGGCCGAAAAGCCGGCGCGCGACGCCAGAAACCGGCCGCCCGCAAGCCCCGCGGCATGCCCGCCGCGGGCGATTCGCGTCTCGCTGCGCCGGCCGCAACCTCGCCGCCCGGTGCCCCGCCCCCGCCGATCGCGTCGCCGACCGCAACCTCGCCACCGAGCGCTCCGCCGTCCGCCGCCCCGTCGTCGCCGCCGCCGACGGCCCTGCCGCAATCGCCGGCCCTCAGACCGCCACGCGTCGTCACGGCCCCGCCGCCGCACCCGCTCGAGTGGGCCCGCCGGGTGTTGCCGCACTATTTCTCCGACGAGCCCGCGCCGTTTCATGAGGAGCTACTCAGCGACCTGGCGGCCGGCACGCGGCTGATCGCCCGCGTCGCGCCCCGCGGACACGCCAAGAGCACCTGCGCCAGCCTCGCCTATCCGCTCTGGTGCATCGCTCACGGTTTGCGCCGCAACATCGTCCTGGTCACGCACGAAAACTCGCTCGCGATGCAGTTCGTCCGCGACATCCGCCAGGAGCTGGTCGAGAACGAGCACCTGCGGCCGCCGGCCGGCGAGGGGCGCGGCGAGACGGCGAGCCCCGCGCGGCGGACGAAGTGGAGCGAGGCGTGCTTCGTCACGGAGGGCGGAGTCTGTGTGCAGGCTCGCGGCGTCGGCGGCAGCTTTCGCGGCACGCGCAGCGGTCCGAACCGCCCCGATCTGATCATCTGCGACGATATCGAAAAGGACGAGCTCGTCGCTTCACCGGAGAACCGCCGCAAGCTCGAGCACTGGCTGCGGCGCGTCGTCATGCCTTCGCTGGCGCCGGACGGCCAGCTCGTCGTGCTCGGCTCGATGCTGCACTACGACTCGCTGCTGGCGGTGCTGGCGGATCGAAAGGCCTGGCCGCGCTGGGATTACCGCGTCTACCGTGCGCTCGAGGCGGACACCGATGCCGCGGGCGAACTTCGCCTGCGGGCCCTGTGGCCGGCCCGCTGGCCGGTCGGGCGACTGCACGAAGAGCGCGAGCGCATCGGCACACTCGCCTTTGAGCAGGAATACCAGGCCCGCCCGGCCGACGACGCGACGCGCTGCTTTCGGCCGGAGTGGCTGCGGCGCACCGACCCGGCGGAGCTGGCCACGCGTGCGGACCGGCTGATTCACCTTGTCGCCGTGGACCCGGCGACCGGGGCGGAGGGGCGCGACTATTTCGCGCTGTGGGCGGGCTGTGTCGACACCGCGACGGGACAGATCGACTCGCACGAGCTTCAGATTGCGCGAATCCGGGTGGCCGAGCAGGTGAGGCGCATCCTTGAGGCCGCGGTGCGCTGGCGGCCGGCGCGGATCGGCATCGAAGCCAACGGCTACCAGGTGGCGCTCAAGGATCTGCTGGATGAGGCGGCGCAGAAGGAGGGGCTCTGGCTGCCGACGCAGGCGATGACGACGAGGGGCGACAAGGTCGCCCGCATCATTACCGCCGCGGCGCAGTTCGAGACCGGGCGATTCCGCCTGCCGGCCGGCCTCGAACCGGAGGTGGAGTTGCAGTTTCTGAACTTCCCGAAGGGCAAGCACGACGATGCGCCGGATGTCTGTGCGCTGGCGCTCGAGATGGTCTACGACCTGCGCGGGGCGCGGAGTGTCAAGCCGATGACGGGCGGCCGGCGAGCGATGTGGTAGGCTGCTGGTGTTCAGTGCCGGTGCTGGTGTCCGGTGCGGGCGATCGCGGCTCGAGTGCAGACGCGCGTGCACGCGCGAGTGCCCTTGGTTTCGTGCGAGGACGGATTCTCGCACGAGCAGGTACGGGCGAGACGCCCGTACCACCCAGATGATTGCGGGCGGGACGCCGGCGCGCATCGTCGCGCGCGGCTCGGATCATGCCGGCCGGCGGCTGCCCGCCGGTTACGTGTACCGCACCCACGCGCCGCCCTCCAGCAGCTCATACGGCCGGAAGGCGGCCTTGTATTCCATCTTGGCGCAGCCCCGGATGTAGTAGCCGGCGTACCAGTGCGCCAGCCCGCGGGCGCGGCACTCGATGATCTCGCGCAGGGCGGAGAAGGTGCCGAACGCGCGCCGCGGCAGCGCCGGCTCGTAGTAGCAGTAGACGCTCGAGAGGGCGTTCTCGAAGATGTCGACGACGCCGACGGCCACGAGCCGGCCGTCGAGCCGGTAGCGCATCTCGAAGCTGTCGACCGGCGAGTCGGCCAGGAACTCTTCGAAGGACTCGCGCGAGCTGAGCATCTCTCCGCCGTGCTTGCCGTGCTGGTAGCGGACGAACAGGTCGTAGTGCTCGTCGTCGCCGGACAGGTCGGCCAGCTCGACGCGGACGTCCTGGTTTCGCCGCCAGACGCGGCGCTGCGAGCGGCTGGGTCGAAAGGCGTCGACCGGGACGCGCAGGGGGATGCAGCCGCGGCAGTGCGGGCACTCCGGGCGATAGGCGAAGGCGCCGCTGCGGCGGAAGCGGTGCTCCATCAGGCGGCGATAGAGGCCCGCGCTGAGCTCGCGCGGCAGGGCGATGACGATGAGGGCGTCGCGGTCCGGCAGGTAGGGACAGGGCGACGGCTCGCAGCGCACGAGCGGCAAGCCCAGCCGCGGGGAGAACTCGACCTGCGGGACGTCCATGATGCGAAGATTCTACGGTCGGCCGGGGGCGAGCGGGCGAAGCGCCCTCTAGCCGCGTGCTTCGACGCGCTAATCGAACCGCTGGCCCGGCATCGCGCGGAGGACCTGCCCGAACTGCATCAACTGGACCGCTGCGTTTCCGTTCAGGTCCCATAGCAGGTGGAGCTCGAGGATCAGTGCGCCGCGCTGTCCGGCCAGGTCCGGCAGCTTGGTCAGAAAGTCCGCGGGCTCGTCCGGGAGCAGGATGAACTTGCCCACCGGGACGCGCGGCAGCGATTCGAACGCCGGCTCGCCGATCCCCAGCTCGTCGTCGCCGAGCTCGCGCGGCGCCGCGCGGTAATAGACGGTTGCGACAATCGGGACGCCCCAGCCGCCGGACTCCAGCCCGCGATGGATCACGCGCGTGTCGAACGAGCGCTGCTCGCCCGACGGTGCGGCGCTGCCTTCGGCGCCCGGCGCGCGGTCTTTCGCCTCGGGCGGCTCGGAGGTCGGCGTCCAGTACTGGCGGATCGGCTTGAGTTCGTCACTCTTGAGCTTGTAGGAGAACTCGACATACTTGCCCGGCAGGATCGGATCGTCCACATCCATCCAGCAGACCATCGTCTCGTCCTTCTCTTCGTCATACGTGATCGTGGTCTGGCCCTTCTCCTCCGCCCAGCGACCCTCGCTCGTTCCGCCCGGCCGCTTCTTGGTCGCCTTGGCCTTTCCGCCGGTCACGCGGCCCTTGAAGACCCAGTGGAAGTCGGTCTTGGGCTGGTCCGTGGAGTTGCACACCAGCAGCACCGTGTGCGTCGGCTTGCCGCCCACGATGCGTTTCTCCGGCGCGGGCGACGTGGGGTAATACATGCGGCCCTCGTACTCGTAGCATGGATTGACCCTCACGACCCAGTCGTGCGCCTCCGAATCGTCCACGCGGTCGTCGCCATTTGCGTCGGCGTCGCGGTTGCGCAGGCACTTGGAGAACGCGTGCGGATAGAGTCCTTCGGTGATCGGCCCGTCCCCTGTCGTCACGTCCTTGTACGCCCCGCCCCAGCCGCACTTGTCGCGCTTCGCGACGGTGATGATCAGGCTGCCCGCCGGGAAGTCCCAGTTGTGCTTATCGAGCAGCGAGCCGGAGTGGCAGGCGTTGATCATCAGGCAGATCGGCACGCCCTTGGCCGCGACGCGCTTCAGCTTGCGGCAGAGCTCGTCGGACTTGAGCTTGTCCTCGCAGTTGTCGTCTTTTGCGACCTGGAGGAACCCCCCGCCGGCATCGCTTTTCTTGCCGTGCGTGGTGATGCGGATGATGATCTTGTCGCAGTCTTCCAGCGCGCAGAGCGCTTCGATGGCGCGGTCGATGTCCTTGCAGGTGGCGGGCTGGCCGTCGGCGGCCTTGATGATGCGGCCTGCCGGCACGCCGTAAATCTGATGCAGATCAGTCTCCCAGCGCTTCAGATCGTTCTCGAACATCTTGTCTTCGTGCCCGCGGATCAGCAGCGCGCAGTGGCGGGGGTTTGAGACGCGCGGCGGCGGCAGCGGAGACGGGTCCGGCAGATCGACGATGTCGCCGAACTCCGGGGCGACGCCCGCGATCAGCCCCTGCGGGTTGTCGGGACCGGGCGGATCATCTGTAACGCGCTCGAAGATCGTTTCGAACAGTACCCGCGACGTGCCGTCCACGAACGTGATCTCGGGATACCAGTCCTGGTCGAGCAGGAGGATCCCGCCGTTGAAGACGGTCGGGTTCGGCGTGTTCGCGTCGACCAGCACGTAGCGCACCGCGTGCGCGAACATCGCCGGCTGCTCGTCGTCGAACCAGAAGAAGTAGGCGTCGCTGGCCAGCGTCATGCCCGGCGGCGGCGCGGGAGGGTCTTCGTAAACGTCCGGCTCGATGAAGGTGCCCGCCGGCAGCAGGCCGCGGTAATCCGGCCCGAAGCCGAAGTCCTCGTAGGGGCACCAGACGGCCGCGACCGTCGGGTCGAAGACGACGCCGCTGGCGGGGTCCAGCAGAGCCGATACGGCGTCGTGCCGCGTCAGGAGCTGGCCCGAGGCCGCGCTCGCCGACATCACCCAGCAGATCATCCACGCAGACGCCCGCGCCGCCGGGCAGCGCACCCGTCGAGTTGTCATGGCCCGGACTCCGATGAGGATGTAGGTCGATCGAACTTAGTCTAACCCGCGCCGCGCCACCGGGTCAATCAGAATCCGACCCGGCCGAACCGGCCGCCGCCCCGCCGGACCGGCCGGCCGCCGGGTCGGCTGCGATTCTGACGGATGCGCGCTCGGCGCTGACCGTCCGGGACGGCAAGCTGACTCTCAGCGCCCGGCGCGGGGCGCAGTGAAATGGGCTACGTCGTCCGCAGCGGCGGCTACTCCGCGATCGGAGCTGGGGCCGGGGCCTGGCGGGATGCGTACTGTTCGACGACGCTCTTCCAGAGCGGCTCGAACTCGGCCACCATCTTCCTGAAGGCGGCGCTCTCAGCCCGCTGGCGGGCCGCGTCGATCGCCGCGTGTCGCGTCCAGGCGCTGCCGAGCTGCTCTTCCTTTGCGGTGGTTTCCAGCAGCCCGTAGACGTAGCCGGTCCGCACGTCGAACAGTGCGGCCGAGACGGTCGCGCTGACGTTCGCCTTCTGCGTCGGCAGCGTGCCGAGCGTGATGATGCCCAGCGGGCCGATCTCCGCCTCGTCGACGCGGAAGGTCGTGTCGACGCTGTAGACCAGCAGCAGGTCCGCCTTTACGCTCGCCGCGCCGACCCGCAGCTCCTTGTCGGTCCGCAGGTCGGCCGGCAGCACGAGGCGGTTCAGCGCGGCGACGGCCGTGAGCATCGGCAGGCGCGTCAGCCGGGCGAAGTCATCCTCCTGCTCGATGTCGCGCGTCGTCACGACGCTGTATTTGCCGCGGCCGTAGCCTTCGTTCGTGTACGAGCGGTAGTTGGGCGCCTGCACGCGGACGACGGCGACGCGGGCGGGGAAGGGTGCGGCCGGCTCGCGCCGCATGCGCTCGGCGATCTCTTCATCCGCGCTGGCGAGCGAGGCCATTGAGATGCCGGCGGCAGGGGTGGTGTACTGCGCGCAGCCGGTGGTCAGCGGCATAAGTGAGGCTGCGGCGAGGATTGAGATCATCAGGGCTCGACGGGCAGGTAAGAGGCAATGAGCGATCGCACGCATGAGCCATCCTCCCCAGGGGTGCACTGCGGGCGGCGGCGCGCGGCCCCGTGCCGCGGCCGGCCGGCTGGATGAGCAGTTTACCATGCGAAAGCGGCAGGCAGCGCGGTTCATCTCTGCACGAACCGCACCGCCCGCCGCCGCGAGCAATGTGTCAGCTACTGTCGCGAGCTTCGACCGCGGCTACGGCCGCACGCCGAAGATCGTTCCGGGCTGAAGTCCGGTCACGCCGGTGGTAGTGACCTGCGCGCCGGTGGTTGTCGACTGGCCGGTGGCCGTCGCGCCTTCGACGAAGACGCCTTCGCCCTGCATGCAGCTCAGCGTTCCCAGGCCGGGCAGGGCCGACCCGAAGACGAGCAGAGCCACGATTTTGCGTGTGTTTCGCATCCTGAAACCTCCGTACGCCCGATCAGACTCGGACAGCGAGTGGCGACTCGAACACGTGCGCATTGTCGGATGCCCGGCGTGTCGGGTCAACCCGCGATCGTTCGTTATCAGACCTTTCGTTCGCGCGGCCGCGGTCCGAGGGCGTGCGCGACCCCGGCACGTGAGTGACGTGGTGCAGCGGCCGGCAGCGGCTCCAATTCGACGCACAATTACCTGCGCGCGGTCCTCATTTCATCCGACCCGTCGACAACGGCCGGTAACTTGCCTAATATTCCGCCCGTTCTACCCCGGTAGCGGTTCGGGCAAGGAGTTGGTATGGCTCAGGTCTGCAATGTGGCGCTGATCGGCCAGAAGTTTATGGGACGTGCCCACAGCAACGCCTATCTCAAGGTGGCCAAGTTCTTTAACGTTCCCATCCAGCCGGTCATGCACACCATCGTCGGGCTCGATCTGATCTCCCTGGCCCCTTTCGCAGACCGCTGGGGTTGGAAAAAGTTCGGTACGAACTGGAAAGAGGTCATCAAGGACCCCGCGATCAACCTGGTCGATGTCAGCACGCCCAACTACATGCACGCCGACCAGGCCGTCGCCGCGCTGAGCGCCGGCAAGCACGTCGCCTGCGAAAAACCCCTGGCCGACACGCTCAAAGACGCCCGGGCGATGAAGAACGCCGCCAGCCGGGCGCGAAAGTGCAAGACCTTCGTCTGGTACAACTACCGCCGCTGCCCGGCCGTGGCGCTGGCCCGACAGCTCGTTCAGGAGAAGCGGATCGGGCGGATTTATCACGTCCGCGCTCACTATCTCCAGAGCTGGGGCGGGCCGGAGACGCCGCTGGTTTGGCGCTTTCAGAAGAAGTACGCCGGCAGCGGCGCCCACGGCGACCTCAACGCCCACATCATCGACATGGCCCGCTTCATCACCGGCCAGGAATTCGTCGAGGTGACGGGGGCGATCGCGGAGACCTTTATCACCGAGCGGCCGCTGCCCGAAAGCGCGGCCAAGAACGCCATTCGCGGGCGGGCTTCGAGCAAGAAGAAGGCGGTCGGCAAGAGCGACGTGGACGATTGCGTGCTCTTTCTGGCCCGCATGACCGGCGGGACGGTCGCCACGTTCGAAGCTTCGCGCCTGGCGACCGGTCACCAGAACAACAACTTCATCGAGATCAACGGCGAGCTCGGGGCGCTGCGGTTCAGCTTCGAGGACATGAACCTGCTCTGGTACTTCGACAGTCGCGACGAGCCCAGGACGGCCGGCTGGCGGCGGATCATGTGCACATCCGCCGGCAGTCATCCCTACGCCGGCGCCTGGTGGCCGGATGCGCACATCATCGGCTACGAGCACACCTTTGTGAACATGGTGGCGGACATGATGGCGGTCCTGGCCGGCGAGGAGCCGACCGCGCCGCTGCCTAATTTCGACGACGCGTATGAGACGCAGCGCGTGCTGGAGGCGGCCATGCTGGCGGCCAGGCACCGGGCGGCCGTGAAGCTCAGCGAGGTGAAGTAATCGCGCACGGTCCGGCCCGTGCGGCGAGCAGATTCTCGGACCCTGATGCGGCGCTGAGCCCCTGGGGCCGGCCGATCGCCCCGGCCGGGGGGTTTGCGCTTCTGCCGCCCTGCGGTATACTGGATGTCGCATCGCGAGCCGTCGAGTTCGAATCTGACTCGTGCGTTCCGACACGCTGTCCGAGGACTGCGTCGATCTCCTGTCCGTGTGCGCGGCTTCCGCGTGTGCGCGTGCCGCGCTGCGGCCAGGCTGCGATTGACGTCAGTGACTTCGGTCCCGTCCTCGCCCCCTGTCTTTACTTGAAAGGAGCCTGAAAGCATGATCACACCTTTGACAACCCCTCGCAGAATCGGCGCGACGGCTCTGCTGACGGCGGTCTCCGCTCTCTGGATCGGCGGCGCCGCGCTGGCCCACGACGGCGGAGCGACGCTGCTGAGCACGGACTCGTGGAGCACGGCGGCCTTTCCCCTGACGCCTGCCGACTATGACAGCGTCGCCGGCGCCAGCAGTCTGGAACTCGACGGCGTTTCCCTCGGGGCGGCGGGCCCGGAGACGCTGGTGCTCAGCCGCACCGACGTGCTGGCGCCCGGTGCGGAGCTGATCGTCGCCTACGATGAGGGCGAGCTGCCGGCCGAGCGGCCGGCGGTCGCGCTGTTCTCCGGTTATGTCTCGGGCCTGGCGGAATCGTCGGCGTTCGTGGCGGTCTCGCCCTGGTTCGTGCACGGCTTCGTGCAGACCGAGGGCCACGATTTCGTCATCTCGAGCGGCCCGCACGGGCAGGGTCTGCCGACGATCATCTTCGACCTGACGACGATGCCGGCCGGCACGATCGAGTGGGCGGAGTTCATCTGCCGGGCCGATGAGCTGGCGGGCGGGGTCGAGACGTCGCCGGCGGACGGCGGCGCGAGCTATCGCGGCGCTCCCTGCCGCCGGGCGACGACGGCGATCGAGACGGACCGCGAGTTCACGACCGCCCTGTTCGGCGGCGACGCGGACGCGTCGATGGCCTACGCCACGGCGCTGATCGCGGCGGTTACGGAGATCTATCAGCGCGACGTGAATGCGCGGATGGAGATCGTCTTCCTGCGCGTCTGGACCGGCGCGGACCCGTGGAACGAGGACAACACGATCGACCAGATCTACCAGTTCCAGGACTACTGGAACGCGAACATGACGCACATCGTGCGGAACAGCGCGCACTTCCTGTCGGGCCGGGCGCTGGGCGGCGGCGTGGCGTACTATCCGGGCCTGTGCCAGGATGGCTTCGACTATGCCCTGTCGGCGAACCTGAACGGATTCTTCCCCTATCCGCTTCAGGACAATCACCCGCAGAACTGGGACATGATGGTGACGGCGCATGAGTACGGCCACAACTACGGCGCGCCGCACACGCATAGCATGAACCCGCCGGTCGACAACTGCGCCAGCGGCGATTGCAGCGTCGCGCCGAACGGCACGATCATGAGCTACTGTCACCTGTGCTCGGGCGGGATGATCAACATCGTGCTGCGCTTCCACGACCGTACGATCAACGAGACGATCCTGCCGTATCTGGCCAACGATGCCCCGTGCAACCTCGAGGTGCCGAACCTCGACGGCGATCTCGACGGCGACTGCGACGTCGATTTCGACGACATGGTGACGCTGCTGGGCTGCTACGGCACGTCCGACTGCGGCGACGTGGACGGCGACGGCGACACGGATTTCAACGATCTGGTCGCGCTGCTGGCCGACTACGGCAACTAGCATCGTTCGTCGGGACCGCCGTAGCACGGTCCGGAGAGTGCGGGCGCGGTGTGCGCGGCGTCGCAACGCGTGATGCGGGCGGGACGCGAGCGCTCGTGCACGTCCGGCCGCCGAATCAGAACCCGCCGCGCCGAGCGGCGGGTTCTTCGGGATCAATAGACCCCGTGCTTGGCGCACGGGGTTCTGATCGCAGGCGTAACGCGCTCACCGATGGCGCGCGGCGCTGAGCTGCGCGGAACAGAGCCGCGACCGTAAGGGAGCGGGCGAAGTGGACATGGGTCTCCCGCGCCGACGCGCCGGGACGCGCACAACTAGATCAACCAACAGGCGCTCGATATAGGTGGATGTCAGTCGGCGCTTGCGCGGGAGCGTCCTCACCCCTGGCCCGCTCCTTACGGTCGCGGCTCAGATCACTCGTATGGGCGAGACGCCCCTGCCACCCGAATCGTACGGGCGAGACGCCCGTACCACCCGAATCATGTGGGCCGGACGCCTGCCCCACTCAAGCGGCGCGGCAGTTCCAGCGCGGCAGTTCCACCGCGGCAGTTCCCGCGCGGCAGGTCCAGCGCGGGAGTGTCTGCGGGCGAAATTCCGCGCGGCGGCGCGCTACACGTCCTCCTCTTCCTCCGCCTGCGCCGCCATCATCGACGTGACCGCCATCCGCTCCAGCACCTTGTTCAGCCGCCGCCGCACCAGCGGCAGGAACATCACGTGCGGAATCCGCCGCAGCTCCTGCGTGCCGGTCGCGTTGTAGACGATCAGCGTGCCGGCCAGCCCCAGCAGCGCCTCGAAAACGTCCGGAAAGCTCGTGCGAATCGTCTTGGCCCCGCGGCCGAGCGAATCGTCCATCCGCCCGAAGGAGTAGTGCTCGAACTCATTGTGCGTAATCCGCCAGCGATCGTTGAAGCGGGCCCACAGCAGCATGATCGTGAATGGAACCAGCATCACCATGCTCACCCCGAGTCCGAAACCCTTGTCATAGCGCACGTTCATGGCCGCGAAGAAGCGGTAGATGTCGCCGAAGAGCGTCCATTGCCGGTCCTGGAGCCACATGCCGAGAATCCACAGCGCCGCCACCAGCACCACCCAGAACGCCGCCTGGTTGCGGTCCACGTCGACCCCCAGCGTCAGCAGCACGAAGGCGAGCACGAACAGGTACGCCCAGCCCAGCACGCCCGCGTCCAGCCCCCAGTGCGACAGCGGCCAGAACAGAAAGCCCGCCAGGATCAGCGGCCAGATGAATAGCAGCTTCGGGTAGGCGATGAAGACGACCTCGTGCACGTCGCCGGCCCTAGTCGACCCACCGCCCCGCGGCGGGTTCGAAGCGGGCTCCGCGGCCACGGGGCCGACTCCCGGCACCTTCGGATCAGTCGACACGAGCATCTCCTTTCTCGCCGATAACAGCGGGCCGACATTGTATTCGTCGCCCGCGGCCGCTCCACACGGGCCATCTGTGGAATTCCACGCGGCCGTTGGCGAAATCGCACACCTCTCCCCCGTCCCACTCTCGAGCCCGCCCCGCGCCGCGGCCGGTTGGACCGCGTTTGAATTATTCACGTGCCTCCCTCCCGCCCGTTGGCACAGGCCTTGCTAGAAGCTCCTGGTGGCGAAGGCCTGGCGACTCCGGGCCGCGGGCATTCCGTCGGCCGGTCCGGCCTCCCGAGGCGATCATGGACCCGGTGCAGGTTCAAACCGAGCGGTGCAAGGGCTGCGGGCTGTGCGTCGAGTTCTGCCCGCAGCACCTGATGCAGTTGGCCGACCACCTCAACGCCATCGGCTACCACCCGGCCGAGCTGCACAACAGCGACGAGTGCACCGCCTGTGGGCTGTGCGCGCTGATGTGCCCCGAGACGGCCATGGAGGTCTATCGCAAAAGGAGACCGCCGCGTGGCTGATTCCGCGACGATCGAGAGCCGGTCGTTCCGGCCGGCCGCACCGAAGGAGGCTCCGCCGCCCGCGCGCCGCGCCGTCCGCAAGCGGCTGGTGAAGGGCAACGAGGCGATCGCGCTGGGCGCGGTCGCGGGCGGCGTGGAGTGCTTCTTCGGCTACCCGATCACGCCGCAGAACGAGGTTCCGGAGATTCTCTCCGGGCTGCTGCCGCGGCTGGGGCGGGTGTTTCTTCAGGCGGAGAGTGAAGTCGCCTCCATCAACATGGTGTATGGCGCCGCAGCGGCCGGTCACCGAGTCATGACCAGCAGCTCGAGCCCCGGGATCAGCCTGATGATGGAGGGGCTTTCCTATATCGCCGGGGCTCGGCTGCCGTGCGTCATCGTGAACGTGATGCGCGGCGGTCCGGGCCTCGGCAACATCGCCCCGTCTCAGGGCGACTATTTCCAGGCCTGCAAGGGCGGCGGGCACGGCGACTATCGCAACATCGTTCTCGCCCCGTGGAACGCGCAGGAGATGTTCGACCTGCCCGGGCTTGCGCTCGAGCTGGCCGACCAATACCGCATGCCGGCCTTCATTCTGACGGATGCGGTGCTCGGCTCGATGCTCGAGCCGGCCGAGGTGCCGGACGATTTTCCGCCGCCTCCCCAGCCGCGCAAGGACTGGGCCACGACCGGCCGCGGCAAGCGGGCGCACAAGAACGTGGTCAACTCGCTCTACCTGGACCCGGAGGAGCTCTCCGAACATAACGAGCTGCTCCAATCCGTCTATCGCGAGCTGCGGCGCGAGGTGCGCTTCGCGCAGCGGCTGCTCGATGATGCGGAGCATGTCTTCGTCGCCTTCGGCATCGCCGCGCGGATCGCCCTGTCGGCCGTGTCGCTGCTGCGCAGGCGCGGCATCCGGGTCGGCCTGCTACGGCCGGTGACGCTCTATCCGTTCCCCGAGCAGATCGTCAGCGAGCTCTCGCACCGCGTCCGCAGCCTCTTTGTTTTCGAGCTGAACAGCGGGCAGATGGTGGAGGATGTGCGCCTGGCGGCGAGCGGGGCCTGCCCGGTGCACTTCTTCGGAAAGATGGGCGGCGTGCTGCCCGCGCCGGAGGAGCTGGCCGACGAGCTGTGCAAGGCCATCGCCGCCGGCGGAAAGGAAGACCGATGAGCACGCCTAGCGAGGTCAACGCGGCCGCCTACGAGTGCATCGCCCATCGGCCCGCCTCGATGTCCGACAAGCCGCTGCACTACTGCCCCGGCTGCACGCACGGCATCATTCACCGCCTCGTGGCCGAGATGGTCGACGAGTTCGGTCTGTTCGAGCGGACGGTCGGCGTCTGTCCGGTCGGGTGTGCCGTGTTCGCCTACGAGTATTTCGAGTTCGACTCGATCGAGGCCAGCCACGGCCGGGCCCCGGCCGTCGCGACGGCCGTCAAGCGGGGCGACCCGGGCCGCTTCGTCTTCACCTATCAGGGCGACGGCGACTTGGCCTCGATCGGCCTGGCGGAGACGGTCCACGCGGCCGCCCGCGGCGAGCGACTGACGGTCGTCTTCATCAACAACGGCATTTACGGCATGACCGGCGGGCAGATGGCGCCCACGTCGCTGATCGGCCAGCGGACGACGACGAGTCCGACCGGGCGCGATCTGCGGGCGACGGGGGCGCCGCTGGCGATCTGCGAGCTGCTGTCGACGCTGCCGGGCGTCGCCTTCGCGGCCCGCGTGCCGATCACCAGCCCCAAGCACGTGATCCAGGCCCGCAAGCTGCTGCGCAAAGCGTTTCGAGCGCAGCTCGAGGACATCGGCTTCGGAATCGTCGAATTCCTCTCGACCTGTCCCGTGCAGTGGCACATGACGCCCGTCGAGGCGATGAAGTACATCGACGCGTCGGTCGTGAAGACCTTCCCGCCGGGCGTCTTCGTCGACCGCGTTCCGGATCCGCCGAAAGCCGCGCCGGCCGCAAAGGCCGCCGCCCCGGCCGGAGCAGCGCCATGAAAGCTGAAATCCTGATTGCAGGCTTCGGCGGCCAGGGAATCCTTCTGATGGGGCAGCTCCTGGCGGAGGCGGCCATGAACGCCGGCCGCTTTGCGACGTGGTTTCCATCCTACGGGCCGGAGATGCGCGGCGGCACGGCCAACTGCACGACGATGATCTCGGACGAGGAGATCGGCTCGCCGATCTCGGCGGCGTATGACGTGGTCGTGGCGATGAACCAGCCGTCGCTGGAGCGCTTCGCCCCGCGCGTCCGTGCGGGTGGGGCGCTGATCGTGAACCAGTCGATGGTGCCGATCCGCTGCGACCGGGCCGACATCACGTCGGTGTATGTGCCCGCCAGCGAGCTGGCCCGGCAGGCCGGCAACGAGCGCTGTGCGAATGTCGTCATGCTCGGGGCGCTGCTGGCGCAGCGGCCGGTCGTGGAGCTCGAGCGGATCGAAGAGGCGATCAGCGGCGTGCTCGGCCGGCGGAAGCCGGAGGCCGTCGAGGCGAACGTGCGGGCGCTGCACCTGGGGTTGGAGGCTGCCGGCCGCGACGGGCTGGTGACGAGCGGAATGTAGGTCGCCGTGGCCGGCGGTGGCGGAGCGGGCGTCCGGCCGGGGGCCCGCGGGCCGGGCGCCGGTTCGGCGAACAGAGAACCTGGAGAAGCTGCGATGACGGAGATTCGACGCGATATCGTGAACGCCCGGACATGGCTGGAGCTGCACTGTCATCAGGGGCATCTGCGGCACGTGCTGGAGCGCGGGTTGGAGTACTTTGCGGCGCTGGACCGGGCGGGTCTGTGCCCGGAGACGATCGACGCGGAGGACCTCTACCGGTTTCTGAGCGACCCGTCGGCCGGCGAAGCGCGGCATCACGCGTTCGTCGAACCGACGATGTAGCTCGTTCTCTGCGCGGCGATGGATCGAGCAGACCTGCGCGCCTGCCCGCGGACTGTGGGTGGTATCCCGGACGGTTTCCGTCCGGGGTGGCTGGGCGTCTCGCCCCCGACTGCCGGGTGGTACGGGCGTCTCGCCCGTTCTATGCACCGAGCCGCGCGCGTGCGTGATGGCCTGATCGCATTCCCCCACATTCATTCCATCTAGTAGACTGCCACCGACGAAGAATACGGCTCCAGTAATCTCGTCCGCGATCACAGAGCCGTCCTCGCCGAGGTCGTTACCTACGAAAGCTTGATGATTGCGGAAAGTCGCCGCCAGTAGTGGGAATAACGTCAGACTCGTCGGTTCGGGTATGGTCCCGAAGCGGAAGTAGTCCCACTCGCTACCTGACAACAATACTTGCGCACCGTCCCCGAAGTTCACGAATCCGTCCAGAATTGTGTCCGTATAGAAGCTCCCGGAGTGGATGAGCTTGTTGTCCACATACAGCCGGTAGGACTCCATGTCGTCCGACTCGAACCGCATTGAACGCATCGGGGACAAGTCGAAAGGAATCATTCCTGGTTCGTGCGAGATGCTTACATGGTCCAGCGCCAACTCTATGCCAACGTAGCCCGCGGGCTCATCGCGTGCAATCACGATGGCTGTGTCGCGGGGTTCAGATCCGTCCAGAATGCGGACGGCCCACTCGGCCACGAACCTCTCGCCGGGATCGGGATTGATTTGTCGGCTGATCTCGTAGAAATCGAAAATCTGATCGTGGCGCCGGCCGTCGGGCGTCATGATTCCGTCCTGAAGCGTGCGCTCGGCCCCGGCAATGGCGGTCATCAGCGCCGCCAGGATAACACTCGCCATTCTCATCTCATGGTCTCCCACCGCGGGGAACGCCGCTGGCAGGGCTGTTCCCGCTCGGCCGCCTCGCTACGTCGCTTATCGCGTTCCGCAAACTCGTCGCGGTGGTCCCGCCCAGCGGAGTGCGTACAAATGTTTTCCGCAGACGGGCCTACCGGACGCGCCAGGATAGACGGGACGGCGATCCCGCGCCATTCCGTCGAGGCTCGCACCTCACCGAGACCGGGAGCGAATGAACTGACGACGGACAATATCCACGCCACATGTCCCAGAAGCGGCACCATGCCGCCGGGAGCGGGCAGCAAGTCCCTGAGCGCGATCCCGACCGCTCAGCAACCCGCCGCGCGGGCCGGTCTGAAAGCGATCCCATACCCCCCTGGCAGCGTGGAGCTGGGGAAGGGTCGAATCGCCCGAGTATTCCACCCTTCTCCCGACCTCTACTCTGGGCGGAGCGAGTTCCCGGATCGCTGCTAGTCTTCCGGCTTTTCGCCCTCGGGAGCCATCTTCACGATGCGCGGCGTGAACTTCGCCAGCCGGCGGACCAGCGACGACTGCGCCGCCATCACCGACTCGATGTCCTTGTACGCGTGCGGCGATTCGTCCAGGCCCGCCGAGAGTAACCGCACGCCCCGCTCGCTCAGGAACTCGCGCAGGTGGCTCCAGCGGATCGTCTCGCGGGCTTTCTTGCGCGACATGCGCCGGCCGGCGCCGTGGCTGGCCGAATCGAGCGAGCGCGGCTCACCCAGACCCTCCACCAGGTAGCCGGGAGCGACCATCGAGCCGGGGATATAGCCGAGCACGCCCCGGCCGGCGGGCGTGGCGCCCTTGCGGTGGACGATGACCTCGCGGCCGGCGTGCTGCTCCTTCCAGGCGAAGTTGTGGTGGTTCTCGATCTGGAACAGGACCGGGCTGCGCAGGGCGCGGATGATCTTGTCGTGGATCACGGCGTGGTTGGCCGAGGCGTAGCGCCCCATCAGCTCCATCGCGGCCCAGTACTCGGCGCCCTCGCCATCCAGCGGCAGCCAGGCAAGATGGCTCAGCTCGCGCGGCAGGTTCGGATGCAGCCGGCGGGCGAGCTCGCTGTAGTGGCTGGCCACGCGGCTGCCGGGGCCGCGCGAGCCGCTGTGTGAAACGACGGCGACGTAGCGGCCGGGGGCGAGACCCCCGACGGGCTGGAGGATTTCGGCTTCGCCGAATTCGACGAAGTGGTTGCCGCTGCCGCTGGTCCCGAGCTGCGACCAGGCCAGGTCCTTGAGTTGAGCCGTCAGCGGCGTGACGCGCCAGTCCTCGTCCATGACCGGATGGCGGGGGCGCTCGCGGCGCCAGCCCTGCCCGACGCCGAAGAGCGTTTCGCGCTCCAGGACGCGCTCGAAGCGCTGCGGGTCTTCGCTGAGCTGCTCCGGCGGCAGATCGAAGACGGTCATCTTGACGCGGCAGGCGATGTCGACGCCCACGGCGTAGGGAATGACGGCGTTGTCGGTCGCGAGCACGCCGCCGATCGGCAGGCCGTAGCCCACGTGGGCATCGGGCATCAGTGCGGCCGCGACGGAAACGGGCAGCCGGCAGGCGTTTCGCATCTGGTCGTGGGCGGCCTCGTCGATGTCCTCGCCCCAGGCGGCGTAGGTCAGATCGCTGCGCAGGGGCTCTTCGCTGGTGGCAGCCAGCGGGTCGGCCAGGAGCTGGGCGACGGTGCCGTAGATTGGGTCGGAGAGGAAGCCGGCCGGGGCCTTGACCAGCGCGGCCAGGGTGGTGCGGATGACGTGCTTGTTCTGGCCGGCGGCGTCGGCGTGCTCGACGGCGATCTTGGCGGCCTCCATCGCCGGGCCGTGCGGGATTCCGAGTTTGACGAGTTCTCGCTTCTTCATACTTGCGGGCTGATCGGGCGGTTCGCGGGTTTCGAAAGCGGCTCGGGCCTCATGCCGGCCGCGAAGAATAGTATAGCCTTGGGCTGTTTCCCGTGCGGTTGGCGCAGCTCGGAGGGGGATGTGTGCGCGAGCGGCGTCGTGTCCGAGGGGGTTCGCAGGTTCGCGGGCGACGATTTGCCGGGCGCGGAAGGCGCGGGCGCAGGTTGAGTATCGTCGCCGAGAGTGACTAGAGATTCTTTGAGAAGCTTGCCGCCTGGCCGCGTCTCAGGCCGCGGCGGAGGATGCCTGCCCCGCCGCAGTTCCGCCACTCGACGCATCCGAGCTGATAAGGACAGGCGTGCGCCGAATCGTGCGTGCGCCGGCGCACCTTTTGGAAGCTCCCGGACCTGCGCGGGCAGGCTGCGCCGGCCGGTGTCGCCCGCCGCGCTGCGGATGCTCTCCGTGCGGGTGCGGTTTTCCGGCCGGCCCGGTATGCTGGGTGTGGCTTGCAGGGAGCCGGCGATGCCGCTGGACGATGCGGATATCTATCTGATCGATGCCGTCCGCGACGGGGATCAATCCGCCTGGCGCGACGTGATCGAACGCTACGAGGGGCGGCTGCTGAGCTTCGCCCGGCGGATGCTGGCGCAGCCGAGCGACGCGGAGGACATCGTGCAGGAGACGTTCCTCGGCCTGCTGCGGAGCCTGCCGACGTACGACCGGGAGCGCTCGCTGGAGACCTACCTGTTCGCGATTCTGCGGAACAAGCTGCACGATCATTTTCGCAGGACGGGCCGCAAGCAGCGGCAGAGCCTGGAGGCGCTCGAGCTGGACGAAGCGCCGCAGGCCTGGCTGACGCGCGACACGCCCAGCACGCAGCTTCAGGACGAGGAGGAGCGGGCCGAGCAGCGGCGGGCGCTGGTGCACTGCCTGCGGCAGTACGCCGAGCAGTGCCAGGGGCAGCGGCGGTTCCAGGAATTGATCATCGTCGAAATGCTGGTCGTGCTGGGGATGCGCAACAAGGAGGTCGCGGCCGACCTGGGGATGAGCGAGACGGCCGTGGCGGGGGTGAAGTTCCGCGTGCTCGAGCGGTGGCGCGAGCTGACGCGGGCGAGCCTGGCGGAGCGGCAGTGGAGCGAGACGGACCTGGCGCGGGACAGCACGGTGGCGCGCATCTGGCGCGAGGAAGGCATCTCGTGTCTGAAGCGCTCGACGCTGGGGCGTCATCTGCTGGGCGTGCTCGACGAGGAGTGGAACACCTACGTCGAATTTCATGTCAACACGGCCGACTGCGACCGCTGCAACGCGAACCTGGAGGATCTGCGGTCGGAAGATCAGCGCGACGAGCAGGCGCGACAGCGGCTGCTGGAGCGGTGCTTCGCGTCGAGCGTGGGGTTCCTGTCGCGGGCGCCGGAGGCGGGTGGATAGAGCAGTCGGCGCGATGCGGTCTCAGTCGCCGCCACCGCCATCGGCGGAGCTGCTTTCGCCGCCGTCGGTGCCGTTGTTGAGATTCCGGGCGCGCTCGAGCATGCGGGCGAGTTCCTGCCTGGCCTGCGGCGTGAGGGCGGCGGGCGGCGTGTCGTTGAGGGCGGTGAGCACATCGACGGCCTGATTGGCGCGGGCGGGATCGATCATCGACTCGAGCACGGGGCGGATGGCGGACCAGAGGGATTCCCCATCCAGATCGGTCGGCTGGCTGGCAAAGAGTGCGGCGACGTCGGCGGTGTAGAGCGCGTTCGAGACCGCGACGCGCAGCAGCTCGGCCGCGATGCGCGGAAGCTCCGGCGAGCCGGCCGAACGGAAATCCTCGAGCGCGGCGGAGTAGGCGGCGATCGCGTCGGCCGGCGCGCCGTCGGCTGCGCGGAGCTCGGCGATGCGGGCGCGGACGGCGCCGCGGCGGGCGCGGTCCGCGTCGGCCGAGAGCAATCGCTCGGCCAGGCGCAGCAGCTCGAGCGTTCGCTGGCTGCGGAGCGGGTCGTCGGGCAAACGCTGCACGTAGGACTCGATCTCATCAGCGCCTCGGCCGGAGAGATAGCGGACGGCCCCGCGCCAGGCGGTCTCGCGCAGCGACTCGTCGGGTTCCTGGGCGACGTTGATGCGTGCCCAGAGCGCTTGCAGGTGCGGCTCGCGGCTGGCGATCTGCGCGAGGGCCTCGGTGGCGGGTTTGCGAACGCCCAGGTCGGCGTCGCCGGCGACGCCGGCCAGTGCGTCGGCGATGGCGTCCGGCCTCAGGGTTTGTGGCTGAGACTGAGGCGCGGGCCGGGAGGCGGCTGTCGTAGGCTGCGTGGTCGGCGGGTTGGCTTGCGTGTCGGCGAGGATTGCCAGCCCGCGGGCGGCGGCCTGGCGTATGCCGGATGGCTCGCCGGCGTCGAGGGCGGAAAGCAGCAGCGAGCCGAAGCGCGGGTCGGCCAGTCGGCTGAGGGCGCGGACGAGCTGCTCGCGGATGGGGCCGGCGTCGCGGGCGAGGGATTGGTAGCGGGCGAGCAGGGCGGAGCCGACGGTTTCGCGCGTGGCCGCGTCTAGCACGCCGCGCTCAGCGAGTCGGCCGAGCGCGATGACGGCTTCGACCTGGGTCGCGGGGTCGGAGTCGGAGAGCAGCGTGGTGAGGGACGAGGCGCTCTCGGCGGCGCCGACGTATCCCAAGGCGTTGACCACGGCCAGGCGGACCTGGGGGTGCTGCTCCTGGGCGAGCATTGCCAGCAGGCGGGCGGCGTCGGTTCCGTTTCGGAGGCCGGCGAGCGTGCGGACGGCGGCGACGCGGATTTCGGACTCGCTGGCTGCGAGCTGGTCGCGGACGCGTGCGACGACCTCCTCGGCGACGGGCTTTCCTTCGGCCAGCAGGGTTCGGACGAGATCGAGCCCCAGCAGGCGGACGGCCGGCATTGGGTCGGTCAGGTAGGTCGAAAGCAGCGCGGGGCGGTCGGGGTCGGGCGTTCGGAAGAAGTTGTCGCGCAGGGCGACGTGGAGCCGCTGCTCCATCTCGGCCAGGCGCTGCGCGAGTCCGCGCTGGGCTCTGACGAGCCGCTCGATCTGGACCCGCTGCCAGTCCTCGGGCGACAGGTCGCGGGTTTCATTCCACCAACGCCGGGCGGTGCCGGGGTCGCCGCGGAACTCCATGCCGGTGGTGCGCTCGATGGCGGTGAGGGCGGCGAGGCTGACGGCGGGTTGGGGGTCCTCGAGGGCGTCGACGAGGGCCCCCATCGCTCCGCGGTGGATCATGCGGCCGAGGGCGTCGATGGCGGCGAGCCTTACGGCTTGGGCACGATTGCCGTCGAGCAGGATGGCTCTGAGCTGCTCGATCACGCCTCCGTCGCGATAAAGCGCCAGGGCGGCGGCGGCAGCGGTGCGGACCTCGGCGTCGGAATCTGCGAGCATCGCCAGGAGGGGCGCGATGTAGACCGGATCGAGTGACTCGGGCAGGTCGGAGAGTGCCAGGGCGACGGCGATTTTCGCGGGGCGGTTGTTGGGGTTGGTCAGGACGGCGGCGAGGCGGCGGGGCGTCTCCGGCCAGTTCTGCCGCAGCAGTTCCCGGGCGCCGGTGCGGCGGGCCTGGGGCGAGTTGGGGCCTTCGATCAGGGTGATCAGCTCGTTGAGGCGGCGCTCGTCCTCAGTGGAGAGGGCGGCGGGCGCGGGGGCGGTTGTGGGGGCGGTTGCGGGGGCGGAGGCCGGGGCACTTGGGGTCTGCTGCGCACAAAATGCAGGCAGGGAGATGGCGAGAGCGAGCGCGCTCCCGGCCAGCACTTGGACCCAGAATGGGCACCTGTTGCACGTCACACTTGCCAACCCGCGAGACCGCCGGCAGGCGGCGGTCGGAAGATTTCGATTCAGGGCCCGGCGGCAAGACGCACGGCCGTCCGGCCAGAATGCAGACCCGGCAACGGTATGCGACGTTGGAAAACGTCGCACCGCGCGGCGCTCGGCACGGCACTCGAGGCCGGCATCTGCACGCTCGCACCCTATCATACTGATGCAAGCAAGGACCGAGAATTGCTCCGGGGTGGATTCGCCGAGAATGCACGCGAAATTTGCGTGAATCGTGGGGTCGGGCGAACGTTGAAGTGGTCCCGGCCGTACTCCGATAAGACCACTGAACCTGCCGCTGCTTGATTCGGCGGAGCGGCTTGTCTAAGCTGAGAATCTGGAACGGAGCGGATGCGACCCCCCGCGGAGGATCGACCCTTGTCCCGCGCTCGAATCGCCACATCGCTGCTGCTGTGCGGCCTGACGGCTCTGCCCGCTTCGGCCGGACTGTTTACTGATTTCTATCGCGGACTGGAGATTCTCTCGACGCCGAGCGGTGCGCCGCTGAACCCGGTGAACGGCGGCGGGTTCCAGAACGGGCAGCGCTTCGGGCGGCTGCGGGTGCAGCCGAACAGCTTCGGCCGCGGGTACCGGCTGGAGTTCGACCGGAATTTCGGTAACGACGTGAGCGGGCGGCCTGAGGTTTTCGACTTCGGCCAGTGGGAGCTGGAGTTGAGCGGGCCGATCTCGTCGACGGCGTCGTACACGGGGCGGCGGTTCCTGGTGGGGAATCTTTCGAGCTCGGCGACGGGGCTGGATTACACGATTCGCGGCAAGAGCGGGGCGCAGGACGTGACGGTCAGCGGGACGTTCGACCTGACGCAGTCGCTGGAGATCAACCGGTTCGGTTTCTACACGTTCAATCTCGATGTTTCGAACGACGAGAGCCAGATTCAGTTCACCGGGCTGGGCGTCGAGGGAGAGCGGAATACGAACTTCGACATCGGGCCGATCAACGTCCGCGGGAATATCTTCGTGGACGGGCTGGCGGCGGTTCTGGCGGGGTTAGGGGCGGATACGGACTTCCTGGAGCAGACGTTTCCGAACTCGGGCATCGATCGTGTGACGGATGCGATTCGCGAGCAGTTCGAGGCGCAGCTCGGCGACGTGGCCGGTCTGCAACTGACGGCGGCCGAGCGGACGGCGGGTCCGTCGCAGGTGGGGCTGGTTGGTCCGCCGGTGGATCTGGCGGCGGTCGAGGGGGCGGTGGATGCGGGACGAAACGCGGGCACGGTGCCGGAGCCGACGGCGCTGGTGCTGGTGGCGGCGGGCGGCGTCGCGGGTGCGCTGCGGTTGACGCGGCGGCGCGTGGCGGCGTAGGGGGGGGGCTGCGGCGGGTTGCGATGGTTGCATGACCCACGGCGCGCGCCGGAACGCGGGGGCGGGCTGGCCCGGGGCGCACACATCTGAATGTATCTAATCAGCACAGAAGATAGGTGAATGTCATCCGGCGCGTTCGCGGGGAAGTTCTGCACCCCTCGCCCGCTCCCTCACCAGGCTGTCGAAATACTCGCTCGCGCGCTGCTCGAACAGCGAGTTTACCCATCGGACCCTGGGGGTGAGACGCGACGCCAGGCGATCGATGGGCTGTCGAAAAACGCCGGCGCGACTTTTTCGACAGCCTGTCACGGTCGCGGCTCGGCTCAGGCTGCGGGCGAGGACGCCCGCGCTCCCCGAGGGATGTGGCGCACGAGAGCAAGTACGGGCGAGGACGCCCGTACCACCCGAAGGCTGCGGGCGGGGCGTATCCCGCCGGCCGGGCGGGACGTACAATCCCCGGTTTGCACTGCCGGTGCGGCCGACGCCCGCGCGGTCTTCCGGCCGGGTGGCCGGCCGAAGGCGAGCGGGCCGGCGGCAGGCGAAGACAACGACGGGTCCACGCAGATGGCCGAGAACGAGACGAGCGCAGCGCGCCACTTCATTCACGAAATCATCGAGGAAGACAAGCGCACCGGGCGGTGGGGCGGGCGGGTGGCGACCCGTTTTCCGCCCGAGCCGAACGGCTACCTGCACATCGGGCATGCCAAGAGCATCACGCTCAACTTCGGACTGGCCGAGCAGTACGGCGGGACTTGCAACCTGCGCTTCGACGACACGAACCCGGAGAAGGAGGAGCAGGAGTACGTCGACTCGA
>CAZXUI010000006.1:88097-109493 GCA_964643885.1 uncultured Planctomycetales bacterium | reverse complement strand
GGAACCTGCGGAGCTGGTTCCCCCAGATTCAACCCACGAATTCTGCGGAAGAGCCCGATTTTGAAGAAGCGAAAGCCATTCATGTGCGAGCCGGTCACCGCCTTGGCGACCGCCGTGAGCGACGGGTAGCGCTCGCCGGCGTACTCGAACCCGTCGGGCAGCACCGTGACGTAGATGGTTCGGCCCTTGTACTCGCGCGTGATCGCGGCACCGAATGGCGGAAGGCACGGGTCAGACGGCCGGTTGGGCACGGGCACGCGCGTAGCCGCCGCCGGTGCCGCCACGAGCCCGCCCCGTGGCGCCGTCACGCGAACGTCGGCGAGGTTCGCGAGCTCCTCCGCCCGCCGCAGCGCCCGCTCGCTCAGGCCGCCTTCCGCATTGGCCTGCAACCGCCACGCTATCCGGCGGATCAGGTACTGCTTGTGGCGGCTCCGGACAGGTTCGCCGAAGAGATCGGCGTACCGTCGCTGGAGCTGCCCGACCGTCATCTGCTCGAGCGCCGCGAGTTCCTTGGCGAGGTTCAGTTTCATGCATCGTCTCCGTCGGCCCGCATCGTGAATCCGCGGGTACCGTCAGACACACTGAGCCTCGTTTCGCGGGAAAGCTCAAGGCGATTTTCGGCAGCGGGTGGAGATTCTTGAGCATCGCTGATCCCGGTCGTTTTCACGCGCCGGCGCCAGCGAACGACGCCCCGTGCAAGAATCGATGCGACCTGTCGGCGGCGTTCGGGGAAATCGAGCGGCACATCCGTGCGCTTCGGCATGGGCAGACTCCTGGACCGGCCCGTGCGTCACGCATAACGCGCGGCTCGTGACCTTCTGCCCGTTATGTACGCCGTTCTTGCGGAGACTGTCCGCCAACGCAGTTAGCCGTGAGTTCTTTTCGGCGGATCTGGAATCCCTGCCCGCTTCCGGAGTTCGGACTCCATCCTGTCGAACTCATCGTGCGGAAAGCGAGAGTTGGCCGGCGGCATGTAGGGCTGCGCCCTTGCCAGCAAAGTACCTGTTGTAGCGTCCCACAGTTCGATCGTCCCGTTGCTCCCGAACCACCAGCGATGAAGCTGTGCCCATTGAAGCATCATTCTCGCTGCGTCGCGCGTGCCATCATCCTGAAACTGAATGTCGGTGAGTGGGTCGGAGATGAGGCTCTCCCGCGCGAAGTCGAGCGTGACAAACGCCACTAATCTATGGCAGGTTGAGCCGAGACGAATGCGAACGCACCCATCGCCGACATAGACGACGTCGGCATCCATCGATTCGAACAGTTCGATATGGTCCCGATCCCGCAGGCGAAGGGATAACCGCCTCGGAATCGGCACATCGGAAGGTGGAATTTGTTCCCCTGCCTTGATTCGGACGACGAGAGCATCGGCGAACGACGCGCGGAACCCCTCCAGCTCGTAGAGATGCTCGTCGTGGAAGGCACGCTTGGACCTGATGCCGAACTCGCGCTCAATGGCGACGCGGGCGAGTTCACGGATCACGGGCAAGTCTGCGGACAGCCGGATGAGATCGGCGGGATCATCAGGGTTCACGACGTTCGTTTGATCGAAGGCATGGGCCACCGCGCATCGACCCGAGTCGTAGAGATAGTCCGCCACGTCGCCTTGAATGGCGGCGATGCGAGCGAGAGCGTCTTTGTCCATGACGTGCTGGAGGTTGTTCCTGATCCACTTCTTCTGGTTCATCCCCTTGTCGCAGATGATGTTGATGATCTTGAAGAACCCAAGAAACTGGTAGGGTGTCAGGTTTACGGACAACCCCTCGCGGTAGAGCGCCAGCGCCAACTTTGCCTTTGGATCGGGTGGATCAGGCAGATAGTCGAAGTGGCCATCGCCGATCACGGCCACCGGACCCTTGCCTAGGTTGAGCGGAGCCGTACACCAATTGCCGAAGGTCGTCACCGCTTCGGCTTGCTCCGCCCACGCGAGCGCGCTGAGGAACTCGAGGATCAGTTTGTCGGCGTCCAGTTGGGTGAAATCGGTGGAAGTCTTGACCCGAACCATGCGCGAGAGGGTGTCCGACCCGGGGAGCAGGTGGACTTCACGCCCACGAAAGTTGATCACGCGCTCAGTGGCAGGCCACGGAATCTGCGTATCGATCGCGACGGTTCGGTAGCCTTTGGCGGGAAGCATGGACATTCGCTTCCATTGTTACGGCAGCCCTACCTGTTGCAAGTTCCTCGGCGATACGCCGTTCGGCGCTTCCGTGACTCGTGATGGTCGTCACTCGGTGGTCGGCAGTGGTCGACGAACGGCTCAGGCGAGTTAACCCGCCGGTCGATTTTTCGATGCTCTGCGCCGGGTTATCCGCGCGCGACATAACCCGAGGCGATTCTGTTCGATGAGTCGGGCCGGCTTATGCGGCGCGCGACGGTCTCTCGCCTGCCCGGTTATGGACCGCGTTAACCCGCGGGTCGGCAACGTCGAGAGACTCAGAGACTTCCGCCCGCCGAGCTCCGGTCGTCGCCGGCGAGGACTCACCCGTGAGAGCGCGGCGACCGTCGGGAGAGACTCCGCGTGGCGCCTGCCTGTCGCTAAACCCTTGCGGTGACTTGCGATAGAACGCGAAACGCCGCCCGGTCTCTCGGACGGCGTTTCGCGTTAACCACTCGGTCGGCCGATTTCGCTCCGGCCGGTCAACTAGCGGGGGCCCGCTATGCCCGCCACCGCAACCGCCCGGAGAGCGAGAGAACGCTAATTCTGGAGTCCCCGCGGGCGGTGTTCTGGCTCCGGTTCAGCTAGGCGGCGTAGGGCGAGAGGGCGTCAAACGGTGAAACCGGTTCGGCCAAGGGGCAAGGGCCGACAGGTCACGGGCGCTCTTTCCGCGCCACGGCGGGGCCGTCTATCGACCTTGCTGGCGGCAGGTCAAACGGAACTGGCGGAGGGTGGCTTGGGCGTAGCCGTTCGCAGGCCGACAGCGAGCTTCTCCAGAAGGTCGGCCAACTCGGACACGTCATCGGTGCGGACCACTATCCGCTGCGAAAGCTGGTACGCACGGTCGCCGGAGCGATCCAGGTAGCTCTGGTCCACGATGCCCTGGCGGTGGACAAGCAGGTGGCGCCGCTGATACAGGACTCTTAGTCGGACTAGCTCGGCAGAATCAAGCCAGGAGTCGTAGCCCGATCCCACTGAATCCATCCACCACTTGGAGGCGTCGTCGATCCGTTGGAACACATTCCCCTGCTTCGGTGCACGTTTCACCGGTGGGACCGACTCCGCGAGAGCTTCGGCAAAGCGCTCGAATGCCCCAACAAGGCGCCCTAACTGGTCTTCCATGATTTGTCGGATAGCGTCTTCCGCCGCGTCTGTGTCGGGGAATCCTCCAAGGACGCCAGGAAGATGCGCGATCACATGTCGCACTGTAGCGATTGTGCGGTCAAACATCACGGCAGCCGAATTGTGGCCGCAGGCAGGACAGAAGAAAGATGAGCCGAGCGACGACCACCGGCAGGCGCATGTCTCACAGGTGAAGTCCTGACGCAGGGCCTCGGCGATCGCAAGCGGGACGATCACGGGTCGTGGTCCGGGCTTGAAGTCCATTGTCATGGAAATGTCGATGAGCCCGCGGCGCGGCCGTGAACGCTGACCCATGTTGTGGCGGCGCGCGTCAGCCTGCATGGCCTTGCCGATGAGTCCCTGTACGTGCGCCAGCCCGATGGAGCGGATGTGCTCCTGCTGCTCCTCCGTGTTGCACTCTTGCGGGTCTGTTTCAAACCGGCAGTAGGGGCAGTAGGCACGTTCATCGGGCACCTTGTCCCGCCAATCGGTGAACATGACCTTGAAGTGCTTGCCGCATTCGGACGATGGGCAGCGACGGTCAATGCAGCCCTTCTCGTCGAGGGGGATGTCGATCGACAGGCGCACGCCCTGCCCAAGTTTTCGCAGCGCCCGAAGCGTTTCGTCAAACATGGCGCAACTCCGATCTGGCCAAGTGCTCGTGGGGGGTAGAGGATGAGGTTTGGAGCGGGAGAGGGGCCGCGTCTCCCGCTCCATCAACGTGGTTCTGTTGCACTGTCATTGCAGTCAGACCTGATGTTCGCCGCGTAGGCCAGTACGTCGATGCACGGCACTGTCGCAATCGCCTGGAGCGACGCGATGAAGCGGAGCAGGAAAAGGGCTAGCGAACACGCCGACCGCTCAGCGGCGATCGCGGCAGGCTCATTCGCCGAGTACTTCACGCCAAAGACACCGTAGCGGACAGCGCAGCCAGTATCGAGGCGTCCTTCGGAAGGGAGAGCCGCAATCGCCTTGCGAAAGGCGTCACCGAACGGAGGACTCCAATCACTCTCCAGCGTGACGAGTCCGCCCAGGATGTAGTGCGGTGGCTTTGCAGGGTATTCGCCGCCGGCGGCAACGATCGAGCATCCGAGTGCCTCATGAACGAAGTATAACACAGAAATGCCCATATGTCATCTATATATTGGCCTGAGTAATAATTGATCGCCTGTCAGACAATACGCTCGCGCTGCAAGACACGCGAGACTGGCGCCGCAAACCAGAGATCTCAGCGGGGCGGGCAGTCCCCGAATCTGCCGACCTCCGCCCCGTATCCCGCTCGTTAGCTGGCCAGATCCACCCCCCGCTCCCTCGCCACCTCCCGCGCCAGCTCATATCCCGCGTCCGCGTGACGCATCACACCCAGCGCCGGGTCCGCCGTCAGGACCCGCTCGATCCGCCGGTCCGCCTCGGCCGAGCCGTCACAGACGATCACCTGCCCCGCGTGGATCGCATACCCGATCCCCACGCCGCCGCCGTGGTGCACGCTTACCCACGTCGCCCCGCAGGCCGTGTTCGCCAGCGCATTGAGGATCGGCCAGTCGGCGATCGCGTCCGAGCCGTCCTTCATCGCCTCCGTCTCGCGGTTCGGGCTGGCGACACTGCCGCAGTCCAGGTGATCCCGCCCGATCACCACCGGCGCCGAAATCCGCCCCTCGCGCACCAGCCGATTGAAGATCAGCCCCATCCGCGACCGCTGGCCGTACTTCAACCAGCAGATGCGGGCCGGCAAGCCCTGAAACGCGACCTTCTCCCGCGCCAGCCGAATCCAACGGCACAGATGCTCCTCATCCGGAAACGTCTCCAGCACTGCGTCGTCCGTCACGGCCAGGTCGGCCGGGTCGCCGCTCAGCGCCGCCCAGCGGAACGGCCCGCTGCCCTCGCAGAACAGCGGACGGATGTATTCCGGCACGAAGCCCGGAATGCGAAACGGGTCGAAATCAGCGGCCGATCCGGACGCGCCAATCGCGCCGGCCGCCGCGGCCGCATCCGCGGCACTCGGCCCCGCGCCGGCGATGGCCATCGTGCTGCGGGCGTCGCGCCCGGCCGGCAGGCCGCCCGACTGCCACGGGGCCAGACCCTGTCGAACCGCCTCCAGCGCATGGCCGCGGAGGTTGTTGCCGTAGTCGAACGTGACCGCCCCCCGCCGCTGAAGCTCCAGCATCGAGGCGACATGCTCGGCCATCGTGCGCAGCGACTCGCGCGTGTACCGCTGCGGGTCGCTCTCGCGCAGCTTCAGCCAGTCGCGCAGCACCTCGTCGCTCCACGACGGCCGCGGACCGCCGCCCGTCCCTGCCGCCGCCGCCCCGCCCGGCCGGCCGTTGGGAACATATCCCGCCAGCGGGTCATGGGCCGAGGTCTGATCGGTCAGCACGTCCGGCGTGATGTCGCGTCGGATCAGCTCCGCCAGCAGGTCGGCCGCGTTGGCCAGGACGCCGATCGATTCGGCCCGCCCGGCCGCCTTCGCCTCCAGCGCCCAGCCGATCGCCTCCTCCAGGCTCTCGCTCATCCGGTCGAGGTAGCGCGTCCGCAGGCGCTTGTCGATCCGCGTGCGGTCCACCTCGGCCGCCAGGCACACGCCGTCGTTGAACGTCGCGGCCAGCGGCTGCGCCCCGCCCATGCCGCCCAGCCCGCCCGTCACGACCAGCCGCCCGCGCAGCGATCCGCCGAAGTGCCGCCGGGCGGCCGCCGCGAACGTCTCATACGTGCCCTGGAGGATGCCCTGCGTGCCGATGTAGATCCAGCTTCCGGCCGTCATCTGGCCGAACATCGTCAGACCCATCGCCTCGAGGCGGCGGAACTCGTCCCAGTTGGCCCAGTGCGGCACGAGCATGGCGTTGCTGATCAGCACGCGCGGGGCGTCGGCGTGCGTCTTGAGTACGCCGACGGCCCGGCCGCTCTGGACGAGCATCGTCTCGTCGGGCTCCAGCCGCCGCAGCGTCGCGACGATGCGGTCGAAATCGGCCCATGAACGGGCCGCCCGGCCGCTGCCGCCGTAGACGATGAGCTGGTCGGGCAGCTCGGCCACGTCTGGGTCGAGGTTGTTCATGAGCATCCGCAGGGCGGCCTCGGTCAGCCAGCTCTTGCAGGAGATTTCGCGCCCGCGCGGCGCGCGGACGACCCGCGGACCCGCGGCGGCAGGGGGGCTCGTTGCCGTTTTCGTCGTGGTCGTGGCCATGGTCGGTCCTCCGCAAGGATGCCGGTCAGGCGCGAGTATATCGCCGCCGGCCGACGTTGACCCGCATTGCGGCCGCCGCCCCGCTCGCCCTGCTGCCGCAGTCCGTACGTCCGCTGGCCGCGGGGGCAAGCGGAGTCCACACGATCGACACGGCGTTGCCTGAGGCGGTATGATTCACATGGGACGCTGCTGCGGGCGGCCGAGAGATGAAGCAGAGCGTACAGGGAAACGTCGAGTACGACCCGCATGCCGTGGCGGACTTCTGCCGCCGCTGGCGCGTGACCGAGATGTCGCTGTTCGGCTCGGTCCTGCGCGACGACTTCGGCCCGGCCAGCGACGTGGATGTGCTTGTCGTCTTCGAGCCGGGCGCGCCGTGGTCCTACTGGGAATGGGGCCCGATAACCACGGAGCTGGAGGCGATCTTGGGCCGGCCCGTCGATCTTGTCGAGAAGAGATCGATCGTCAACCCCTATCGGCAGCATCACATTCTGACGAATCGCAGGATCATCCACCGTGACGCGGCGTGAGGTGGATGATCACGCCCGGCTGTGGGATATCGTTCGCTGGGGCGAGCGGCTGATGGGGATCGTTTGCGGCGTTTCGTGGGCCGAGTACCAGGCGAATCTCGAGAAACAGATCGCGGTGGAGCGCTGCATCGAGGTGATCGGCGAGGCGGCGCGCCAGTTTCGAGTGAGTTCAAGCAGCAGCACTCCGACATTCCTCGGCGTGAGATCGTTCAGCAGCGCAACGTGATCGCGCATGGATACTTTGATCTCGAGCATGATCGTCTCTGGCGTGTCGCGACGGTCGAAGTTCCGCAGCTTGTACAGCGCCTGGCGCCGCTCGTCAGCGAGCCGCCCACGGACCCCGAAGCCGAGTCAGAGCTCGAGCCCGGCAACGACCCCGCCTAATCAAACAACTCATCGAAGATATCCCCCAGCAACGACTTCCTCTTCCGCCGCCCGCGACCGGGCCCGCCGCGATACTTCGCGTCATCGTCGTCATCGTCGTCGTACGAGCCGTCCCGCGGGCCGCGCCACGACCCCTCGCCCGCCGAACGCTCGATCAGCTTCGCCAGCTCTCCGCGGTCCAGCCACACGCCGCGGCAGCGCGGACACACCTCGATCTCGATCCCCGCCCGATGAGCCACGGTCAGCGTCTCGTCCGGACAGATCGGGCAGCGATACGCCGCCGATCCGCCCGGCAACGCGGCCCGCGGCCGCGAATCCTCGCCCGATACCGGGCTGCCGCACGCCGGACAGTAGCGCACTCCGCCGCGCGTATCCAGCGCCAGCCCGCATTTCGAACAGCTCGAACGCTCCCTGCTCATGCCGTCCGGCCTCCCGCTCACCCCCGCTCCGAATTCAGCGCAGGCGCAACGCCTCTCGTCTACGACGCATAGGATAGCAGCCGGAGGGATTCTGGGTGAACCGCGCGCGAGCGCCGGGACCGCGTTTTGCACGGGCTTTGCGCCGCGAGCGCGCGGACTAGTCGAACAGCTCGTCGAACAGCTCATCGATCAACGTCGCGCCGCCGCTCCGTCGAATGATCACGCGCTTGCCGCGCCGCATCGAGCCGCCCTCGAAGCTGAACCCCGACTTCATCCGCTCCACCAGCGTGCCGAACGTGTCGTGCGTGCACTCGATCAGCTTCTCCAGCTCGTCCCGGTCGAGCCAGACACCGCGGCAGCGCGGGCAGACGTCGATCTCGATCCCCCGCCGGTGCTGGATGTCCAGCGTCGCATCGGGGCAGGTCGGGCAGCGATAGCCGTTGCTCGCGTCCGCCGCCGGCTCGCCGGCCGCCTCCGCCACCGCCCCGCCACAGCCGGGGCAATACCGCGCACTGGGACCTCGCGTCTTGAACTTCAGCCCGCAGGATGAGCACTGCGCACGAATTGCGCCCATGACGACCCGACCCTCAGGGCCGCGGCTCGATCTCGTTGCCGCCGGGAGACTCTTCCGGGCGGACGATCCCCGCCCCGATCGCGATCGGCCGACCGGCCCGAAGCTCGTATCGGCCGGCCACCGGGCGATACTGAAACGCCGGCACGCCGCTCTGCTCCGCCCCGTCGCCGTCCAGATACGTGGGCGCCTCGTTGGGCTCATACGCGGAGATCGACCGCCGCGCGAGGCGGTAATCCCGCCCGGGGGCATCCTCGAAGCCCGGGGTGCTGTCGCGCTGCGGGCCGCGATAGGTCGTGGCCGGGTCGATCTTCGTCCCGGCGATCGAGTATTCACGGCTCAGCCAGTTGTGGTCGCCGCGGATGTTGCCCGCCGCCGCCCCGCCGCTGACGCTGAAAAGCTGCGGCGACGCCTGCACGGGGTTGTAGATGATGTTGTTGACCAGCTCCGCCAGCGCCTGGCTCGCGCTGAGCTGCACCACCGGCGAAAGATACGTCGTCACGATCGTATTGTGCAGCAGATAGAGCGTCCCGACGTGCCCGCCGCCGCCGTCCTGGCCGAAGTGAATCACCGCCCGGTTCCCGCTCGTGTTCTCCCGCTTGACGATGAAATTGCCCAGCAGCACGCTGTGCGACGCCGGCCGCGACGTATCCCACGCGTCGACCAGGTCGATCTCGCGGTTGGCCGAGTCGTGAATGTGGCAGTAGGCGATCAGGTTGAAGTGCGCCCGGCTCTTGAGGTTGTGGCCGGTCACGGCGCTGTGAATGTCGCAGAACCGCACCGTCACGCTCGTGCCGCCCAGGTAGAGATTGTGGTTGTAGCCCGGGTCGGCCGGCTCGCCGTTGGCGAAAATCTCGCAGAATTCGATCACCTGATTCGCGGCCGAGGCCGGGTCGCCCGTCGCCCCGTTCGACATGATGCCCATCTGGTTGTCGTGAATGCGGCAGCGCCGCACGACGGCGCCGTCGGCCTGGTTGATCCGCACGCCGGCCGCATTGTGCGAGGCGTTTCGCGCCCCGCGCAGCTCGAAATGCTCGATCACCACGCCGTCAGCGCCCGCGTTGAGCTGAAAGATCGCCCGCGGCGTCGAGCCCACGCCGCTGTAGTCGAACCCCGCCCCGTCCAGCACGATCGGCTCGTCGCCCATGCCGACGAATCGCAGCCCGGCCTTGGTCACATACACCGCCGGCCGGCGATACACGCCGTCCCCCTCGGCCGGGTAGACCTCGATCCGGTCGCCGGGCTGTGCGGCCGCGTTCGCATCCTCGATCCGCGCGAACTGACGCCCGGCCCCCACGGTGAGCGTCTCGGCCGCGGCCGCTGCGGCGGCCATCAGCAGTGCCACCAGCGCGGCGGCCCTACGCAGCACGGCGATAACAGGCCCAGGCTGTTGAGTTGGCCGATTCACTCGCGACCTCCGTGCTTGCCCGGCAGGTGGCAGAGACTCTCACTGCGCCTGGATCAGATTCTGGGCAACACGTCAGTCCATTCACATGGCAAGACGGACGCTGACCCGCCTTTTGCGAACTGGCGATTCCCCCTTGTCACACCGCCGAGCATCGTGCGTGAAAACGGTGTAAACAAATGGGCAATCCGATGCCGTGATCGTACCACACTCTGGACATCGGCCGCTCATGCTCGCCCTCAGATCATAGCCGCACTCGGGGCAATGGCTGTCGGCATCGCGCCACCGCCGCTGCGGAATGGCCGCGAGCAGAAGACAGGCAACCGTCGGAATCCACAGTGGCACTGCGCCCAGGAAATGCCCTTCCACCGTGTCGAACCGCGGGAGCCAAATCGGCGCCGTGGGTTTGGACGTTATGACTCCGGACGAGAGCGCTTCGTGATCGCGCAGCGGCGGCGAGAACTCGCGTACGGCACGCGGGCGCCACGCGAATCCGACGGCGCGACGAGTCAACGAGATGGACAGATTGGTCGAGGTCAGAATGACCCGCCATCGGAAGCTCGACACGGTCCTCAGAATCATCAGAATGCACGCGACTACGGCGCACCCTCGTGCCCGACCGGGAACGCGATGTTGATCGCGACGACATGGCAGCATGGTGCCACCGATCTCGTCGAGGCGCGGCAGTTTGCTGCGTTCCGCCAGTGCGTATGCCGCCCTGGCCTTCTCAGGCGATCGAGTCCGTCGAGCCTACCGGAACGCCCGGCCGCCCGCCCCCTACCCCATATTCCCGATCACACGCTCCCCAAACTCGCTGCACTTCACCTTCGTCGCACCCTCCATCAGCCGGTGAAAATCATACGTCACCGTCCGCGCCGCGATGCTCCGCTCCAGCCCCCGAACGATCAGCTCCGCCGCCTCCTGCCAGCCCAGATGCTCCAGCATCATCACACCCGAAAGAATCACCGACCCCGGGTTCACCACGTCCTGGTTCGCGTACTTCGGCGCCGTCCCGTGCGTCGCCTCGAAGATCGCATGACCCGTCACGTAGTTGATGTTCCCGCCCGGCGCGATCCCGATCCCGCCCACCTGAGCCGCCAGCGCATCGCTCAGATAGTCGCCGTTCAGGTTCGGCGTCGCGATGACGTCGAAATCCTCCGGCCGCGTCAGCACCTGCTGAAGCGTGATGTCCGCGATCGCGTCCTTGATCACGATCCCCGCGCCCGGACTGCCCTCCGGAATGCGGCACCACGGCCCCCCCTCGAACTCCTCCGCCCCGAACTCACGCTTCGCCAGCGCATAGCCCCAGTCGCGGAACGCCCCCTCCGTGTACTTCATGATGTTGCCCTTGTGCACGAACGTCACGCTGCGGCGCTTGTGCTTGATCGCATACTCGATCGCCGCCCGCGCCAGCCGCTCCGTCCCCAGCCGGCTGATCGGCTTGATCCCCACGCCCACGCACACGCTCGCGTCCTCGCCCGGCCGGTCCGCCTGCTTCAAGAACTGCTCGCCCGCCTCACGCGTCCCGAAACGCACCTTCTTGAATTCCTTGGGCATCTCGCGCGACAGAAACTCCAGCAGCTTGTTCGCCTCTGCCGACCCGCCCGGATAGTCGATCCCCGCGTAGATGTCCTCCGTGTTCTCACGGAAGATCACCATGTCCACCTTCTCCGGCCGCTTCACAGGCGACGGCACCCCCTGAAAATATCGCACCGGCCGCAGGCAGACGTACAGATCGAGCTGCTGCCGCAGCGTCACGTTCAGCGAGCGAATGCCCCCGCCCACCGGCGTCGTCAGCGGCCCCTTGATCCCCACCAGAAACTCGCGAAACGCCTCCACCGTCTCCTCGGGCAGCCAGTCCTTGAACCGCTCATACGCCGTCTCGCCCGCGAAAACCTCCATCCAGGCGATCTTCCGCCGCCCGCCGTACGCCTTCGCGACCGCCGCGTCGAACACCGCCTCGCTCGCCCGCCAGATATCCGGCCCCGTCCCGTCCCCGCGAATGAACGGAATGATCGGCCGGTCCGGCACCGTCAGCTTGTGCTGCGCGTCGATCGTGATCTTCCCGCCGTCCGGCACGCTCGTCGTCTTGTAGCTCATCCATCTGCTCCCGCGCGGCCGGCCCGGCCGCAGCGCAAATCCGGCGGCCGCCCTGCCGCGCCCGCGCGGGCTCAGCCGCCTCGCTGCCGATACGAATCATCAGGATACAGGGCCCTCCAGGCCGTCGCGACCGCGGTCCGGCGAGCGTCGCAAATCCGCCTCCCGGCTTTACTTAGTTCGGTCGCGGTACTATCTTTAATGCAGGGGCCCGCTCGTAGCAAGCTGGCAGGCGGCGCAGTGCTGCGTGCATCGGTTCGCGCGGCAACGCGGGTCCGAAACGCAGTGTCCATGGCCTTTCAGGAGCAGCGAGCCGGCGGGCTGAATCGCGATGTCACAGATTCTCTCCCAACTGCCCCGACAGCTTCTTCAGCAGCAGCAGCGGCTCACGCCGCAGCTCATCCAGGCCATGGACATCCTCCAGCTCAACGCCCTCGCGCTCGAGTCGCGCATCGCCCAGGAGCTGGATAGCAACCCCGCCCTCGAAGTCGTCCCCACCGAAGAAGAATTCGCCGAGCCGGCCGACGACCGCCGCGACGACCGCCCCGAAGGCGAGCAATCCCTCGTCGTCGACGGCGATGTGCGCGACTTCGAGCGGCTCGACAACCTCGTCCGCGAATACGACATCCTCGAGGACGACTACGAGTACCGCGGCACACGCTCCCGGGCCGCGCTGGCCGACGAGAGCGACGGCAAGATGGACGCGATGGCCAACGCCGCCGCCCGCCCCGCCGGCCTCGGCGAATTCCTGCTCGAACAGTGGAACCTGACCGATTGCGACGACGAGACCCGCCGCCTGGGCGCTGTGATCATCGAAAACCTCGACGACAGCGGCCGGCTCGACATCCCGCTCGAAGAGCTGCTCCGACAGATCGAGCCGCCGACCACGCTGGAGCGGCTCAAGGACGCCCTGGCCCGCGTGCAGCAGCTCGAGCCCCCGGGGGTCGGCGCCCGCACGGTTCAGGAGTGCCTCATCCTTCAGCTTGAGGCCCTCCCCTTCGACACGACGCTCGAGCGCCGCATCATCGACGAGCGCTTCGACGAGCTTCAGCGCAACCGCCTGCCGCAGCTCGCCAAGGCCCTGGACGTCAACCTCGACCGCGTCAAGCAGGCCATCGGCGTCATCGGCCGGCTCTCGCTGCACCCCGGCCTCGACGTGGTCGACCGCGGCGCGCCGGCCGTCGTGCCCGACGTGATCGTCGAATACCTCGAAGAGGAGGACCGCTACGACGTGCGCCTGGCCCGCGGCAACCAGCGCGAGCTGCGCATCTCGCGCGAATTCCGCGAGGCGCTCGAAAAATCCCGCGACGACCGCCAGGCCCGCGAGTTCCTCCGCCAGAAGATCGACGCGGCCAACGCCATCATCGACGCCGTCCGCTACCGCCGCGAGCGCCTGCTCGACGTCGCCCGCTGCGTCTTCGAGGCCCAGCGAGACTTCCTCGACAAGGGCGAGCAGCACATCAAGGTGCTGCGAATGAGCGAGCTGGCCGACAAGCTCGCCTGCGACCCCTCCACCATCAGCCGCACCGTCGACGAGAAGTGGGTTCAGACGCCGCGCGGCATCTATCCCCTGCGGCGCTTCTTCACCGGCGGCACCGAGTCCAACAACGGCGAGGTGCTCGGCTGGGACAGCATCAAGGCCAAGGTGCAGGAGATCGTCGACAACGAGAACAAGGCCGACCCGCTCAGCGACGACCAGATCGTCGAGAAGCTCGCCGCCGAGGGAATCGAGATCAAACGCCGCACCGTCGCCAAGTACCGGGCCCAGCTCGGCATCCCCACGGCCCGCCAGCGGCGACAGTACTAGAATTGTCCGACCCCGCGTCGCGCGGCAGCTCCCGCGCACGCCGAAGGAGAGACGATGATCGAGCTGATCAAGAAAACGATGCTCATGGGTGTCGGCCTGGCCGCCATGACCCGCGACAAGGTCGAGGAGATGGCCCGCGAGATGGCCCGCAACGCCCAGCTCTCCAGCGAGAAGGGCCAGGAGTTCATCGACGAGGTCATGCAGCGGGCCGACAAGGCCCGCGAGGAGTTCGAGGCCAGCGTCCGCAAGGCCGTCAACGACAACCTGGCCCGCACCAACGTCGCCACCCGCGACGACATCGCCGATCTCAAGACCCGGATCGAGAAACTCGAAGCCCTGCTCAGCCAGAAGTCGTCGTAGTTATGCCCCTCAGCCGGACCGCCACCGGCCTGCGCGCCTACCGGCACGTCAACCGCTACCGCCAGATTCTCACCACGCTGATCCGGTACGGTTTCGGCGACCTCGTCGACCGGCTCCGCATCACCCAGTACATCGAGCTCGGCCTTCAGCTCATCGGCTCCAACAAGCGCGAGCACATCGAGTCCCTCACCACCGCCCAGCGGACGCGCCTGATCCTCGAAGAGCTCGGCCCCACCTTCATCAAGCTCGGCCAGATTCTCAGCACCCGCCCCGACATCCTCCCGCACGACTTCGTCGAGGAGCTGCGCCGGCTCCAGCAGCACGTCGCCCCCTTCGAGTTCGACCAGGTCGAGCAGATCGTCACCGACGAGCTCGGCCGCCCCCTCTCCGAGCTCTTCGCCCGCTTCGACCGCGAGCCGATCGCCGCCGCCTCGATCGCCCAGGTCCACCGCGCCGCCCTCCACGACGGCACCGAGGTCGTCGTCAAGGTGCAGCGGCCCAACATCCGCCGCGTGGTCGAGGTCGACCTCGAGATCCTCTACGACCTGGCCACGCTCGTCGAACGCCATTTCGAGCATTGGCGCGTCCAGCGGCCCAGCCAGATCGCCGAGGAGTTCGCCCGACTGATCGAGCAGGAGCTCGATTTCTCGCTCGAAGCCCGCCACGTCGAACGCTTCGCCGAGCAGTTCCGCACCGACCGCACCATCGCCGTCCCGCGCGTCTTCCGCAGCCGCTGCTCGCCGCGCGTCCTCACGCTCGAATACATGGACGTGACCCCCGTCACCGATCCCGGCTCGCTCCGCGCCGCCGGCTTCGACCCCGCCCTCATCGCCCAGCGCGGCACCGAGCTGACCCTCAAGCAGATCTTCGTGCACGGCTTCTTCCACGGCGACCCGCATCCCGGAAACATCTTCACCCTCCCAGGAAACGTCATCTGCCTGCTCGACTTCGGCCTCATGGGCCGCCTCAACCGCGCCAGCCGCGAGCAGTTCGCCGACCTTGTCTACGCCATCGCCCGCAACGACTCGGCCGCCGCATCCTCCGCCCTCCTGCGGCTCACCGAGCACGACGACGACGTCGAGGTCGACACCCGACAGCTCGAAAGCGACGTCACGCGCCTGGTCGACGTCCACGTCGTCAGCCAGCTCTCGCAGGTCCATTTCGGCCGGCTCATCTCCGGCCTCTTCGACCTGCTCGCCGAGCATCGCCTGCGAATCCCCGCCGACCTCGTCATGATGCTCAAGGCCGCCGCCACGGTCGAACGCCTCGCCGCCAGCCTCGATCCCAACCTCGACATGGTCGCCGCCGCCCGGCCCTACGTCCGCCGCATCCAGTTCGACCGCATCCGCCCCCGCCGCCTGATCCGCGAAACGCTCGACGCCGCCCGCGACCTGATCCAGTTCGCTCGCGACATCCCCGGCGGTCTGCGCGACGTGCTCCGCCTCGCCAAACGCGGCGGCCTCAAGCTCGGCTTCGAGCACCGCGGCCTCGACCGGCTGATCGACTCGAACGAACGCATCGCCAACCGCGTCTCGTTCTCCATCGTCGTCGCCGCGCTCATCGTCGGCTCGTCGCTGATCGTCCAGTCCCGACTCCCACCGACCTGGAACGGAATCCCCGTCATCGGCCTGCTCGGCTACATCGCCGCCGGCATCATGGGATTCGTATTGCTGATCGCCATCATCCGCCACGGCCGGCTCTGAACGCGCCCCGCCGCCGCGCCCGCATCCCGCCGACAGCCGCGCACGAGGGGTCGAGTCTCAGACTCCGCAGAACCCGCGGATTATTGGCCGTTCGAGAAGCGCCCCCGCCCCCTTGATCCGTCAATCCCTTAATCCCTAATCCGTCAATCCCTCCCCCTCCACCTTCATCCCCACCCCGCAACGCGTATCATATGGGGTTCTGCCCGGCGCCGACCGGGCCGCAGGAGTGCCTCGCGATGCAGCAGAAGCGTCTGGGAATCATCGTCGGCGGCGGACCCGCCCCCGGCATCAACGCCGTCATCAGCGCCGCCACCATCGAGGCCATCAATCGCGGCTTCCAGGTCACCGGCTTCTATGACGGCTTCCGCTGGCTCGTCTCCGAGAATTTCCGCCCCGACCAGCACGCCGTACAGCTCGGCATCCAGAACGTTGCCCGCATCCACTTTGCCGGCGGCTCTATCCTGCGTACCTCCCGCACCAGCCTGCTCGATGAAAAGACCGTCGGCGGCCACCAGCCCGTCCGGCCGAACCCCGCCAAGGTCGAGCGCGTCCTGGCCAGCCTCCGCCAGTTCGGCATCACGCACCTGCTCACCATCGGCGGAGACGACACCGCGCTCAGCGCCCATTTCGTCTGCCAGGCCGCCCAGCACGCCATACGCCTCATCCACGTGCCCAAGACCATCGACAACGACCTGCCGCTTCCGCATGACGTGCCGACCTTCGGCTTCTCCACGGCCCGCTTCATCGGCACCGAGCTGGTCAAGAACCTCATGCAGGACTCGCAGACCACCGGCCGCTGGTACTTCGTCGAGACGATGGGCCGCAGCTCCGGCTGGCTGGCCATGGCCATCGGCATGGCCGCCGGCGCCACGCTGACGCTGATCCCGGAAGAGTTCGAGGTTCGCACCCGCATCCAGAACATCGCCGACGTGCTCGAAGGCGCCATCCTCAAGCGCCTGGCCATGGGCCGCCCCGACGGCGTCGCCCTGCTGGCCGAGGGCCTCACCTACCGCCTCGGCGACGTCGATGAGCTCGAACGCGTCCTGGGAAAAGCCGTCCCGCTCGACGCGGCCGGCCACCCGCGGCTTTCCGAGGTCGCCCTGGCCGAGATGCTCCGCGATGAGGTGCAGAGCCGCTTCAAGGCCCGCGGCCAGAAGATAGACATCATCCCGCACGAGCTCGGCTACGAGCTGCGCTCGGCCGACCCGACTCCTTTCGACATGTCCTACTGCCGCAGCCTCGGCTATTTCAGTATCTGGCTGCTGCTCCAGCCCGACCTCGGCTCCGACGCCAAGATGGTCAGCATCGTCAACGGCAATCTCCAGCCCATCGACCTGCACTCGCTGGTCGACCCGGCCACCGGCCGCACGCGGCTGCGGACCGTCGACATCCGCTGCGACAGCTACCGCGTCGCCAGGGCGTACATGATCCGCCTCGAGCGGGCCGACTTGGAGAACGAAGCGCTGCTCACGCGGATGGCCGGGCACGCGAAGCTGAGCACAGAGGAGTTCCGCGCGCGTTTCCTGCGCGCGGCCACCCGCCTGGTCGACGGCCTGCCCGACTCTCCGGCCTGACGCCCGGTACACACCCGCGCCGCGCTCGCGGTACGGCAAAGATTCTCCTTGCCGCCTCCTCCACGACGATACGGCAACGACTCTCCGCTGCTCCGAAAATGGGGGACCGGTCGGCTCAACATTGGGGGACCGGTCTCCTCAACATTGGAGGACCGGTCTGCTCAACATTGGGAGACCGGTCTGCTCAACATTGGGGGACCGGTCTCCTCAACATTGGGGGACCGGTCTCTGACCGGTCACTGGGCGACAGGTCTCCGACCTGTCGCGCCCTTGCCCGTCAGGGCAAGCGACCGTAGCCGGTGGCTGCAGCCACCGGAACGCTGAACCCCTTGCGTCGTCCGTGGGGCCTTCGTCTCGGATCACAGCACGAGGGGGCCAAATCTGCACCGCATTTTCATCCAAAATGACGAGCGGCCGGGTGGCATGGGCAATCGCAGCTTGCCCGTGCATCCGCCATCCAACCTACGGCGACGATTCTCCTCCCCGCTGCGCGAGCCATTGCCGTCAGGCCCGGCATCGCACGGAGGCTGCCCGCCAGCCTGACAGAAAGCCGGCCCGCGGCGCGGCCGCTGCTCTGCATCGTGTCCGAAACGACGCAGCGCGTACGGACGACGCGCCGCCCGTTCACCGCCCATCCGCCCCCACGTCGATCGTCCGAATGAGCCGCCCCGTCTTCACGTCGTAAATCTCGAACGGCGCTGAAAACGTCTCAATCCCAAACCGTCGCTGGTCGCCGATCCCTCGAACCACCCGTCCCGCCGACCCGCAACGCCCGGCCGGCGCGGAACCTGCCCAAGCCGGCCACGCCTTCGTCCCGGCCCCCCTGCCCCCTGCCCCGTGCCACTTGTCACCTGTCACCTGTCACGTGTCACCTGTCACTCGTCGCGCTTCCCAAAACAGAACCAGGGCGGGCCAAAGCCCGCCCTGGTCGCCATCCCCTTCCCACCCGAAAACCGCCCGCCCCCTACTGCCCGATCCGAGCCATCCCCAGTGGCGCGTCCAGCCGCATCAGCTCGTTGATCGTCCCCGTCCAGCTCGTGCTGCCCGGCTTGATCCGCAGCCGCGTCCCGTGCGTCGTCGAGTTCAGCGCCGTCGTCATCGTCTGGAACGGATCGTCGTATCCGCCGAACCCGCCCGCGGCCACGTTGAAATCGACCCAGAACCCGTCCACGCACCGCGTCGGCCAGTTCACGCCGCTGTCGATGAGGCCGCCGATGATCGCCGTCATCTCGCCCGCGTAGTGCTCCTGTCCCGACCCGTGCCGCTTGTTGAACAGCACCACGATGTTCACCCCGTCCGTCCGCTGCGTCATCGCCGTGCTCGCGCCGTCGATCAGGCCCCAGTGCCCGGCGTTGAAGCGGTTGCCGTTCAGCAGCACGCCGCTGCCGGCCCCCGGCCAGACCGTGTACGTATCTGCGAAGGTCAGCAGCCCCGCCGCACTGACCACCAGGTTCCCGTGCCCGCGGAACACCTCGTGTTCCCAGCCGCCGTAGGGCGTCGGCACGGGCAGCCCGTTGGGGTTGAAGACGTTGGTCGAGAAGCCCGACCACAGATACAGCGGCTCCCGCGCGCTCTGGTTCGCCCGAAAGGTGCGCCCGAAGATGATCTCCGTCGACGGCACCCACATGTCCGCCCGCAGCACACGCGACTCGATCACCGTCTCCAGCGACTGGCCCGTGACCTCTTCGGCGATCATGCCCAGCACCATGTAGCCGAAGTTCGAGTACATATCGCCCATGTAGCAGCCGGCCGGCTGGCCGTTCGCGTCGCAGGCGACCGTGCCCGGCGTGTACTGAAGCTGCTGGCTGAGCATGTAGCGGACGGTGTTGATCCGTCCCGGCGGGCTGGCCACGCCCATCGCGTTCGCGATCGTCAGCGCCATGAACTGCGGGTCGCCGAAGACGCTGCGGTCGAAGCCGCCGCGATGGTCGATCAGGTGCTGCACCGTGATCTGCCGATAGCGCTGATCGCCCAGCCCATTCCACGGCGTGATGTTCAGAATGCCGCCGCCCGGCTGGCCGAGATTGAACGCGAAATCGTTCAGGTCCAGCAGCCCCTCGGCGTCGAGCGCCCGGATCGCCGCCGCGACCAGCGGCTTTTCGACGCTGGCGATGCGGAAGGGCGTGTTCTCCGACAGCGGATTGCCGTCGTAGTTCGTCCCAAAGCCGCGCTGATACACGACGCAGCCGTCCCGCATCACCGCCAGCACGCCCGCGCTGATGCCGTACGTCGCCATGTAGTTCTGCATCGCATCGTCGAACACCTGCAACTCAGGCACCGGCCAGCCCGTCACCGGCAGACCGGCCGCCGCGATTCCGCCCGCCGCCAGGGCGGCGCCCACGGCCAGCTTCGACCCCAGGCGCCGCAGATTCATCGTGAACATGTCCAGCTCCTTGCTCGTCCTTGCCTGCGAGCCGACTTACTGGAGATTGACCAGCACGAGCACCAGACCCTTCTCGCCCGCGGCCAGCGAGGTCATCGCCTTGCCGACGATCGCGCCCTGCGCCCGCCCGTGATCGGCCACCTTCATCGCGTGGCCCGGCGTGTCGGAGGTCGTCAGCAGGTCGCCCGGCTCGATCGCGCTGTCGCTCGCGTCGACCAGGCAGTAGACGCGCCCGGTCAGCGCCACCGGGAACTTGCCGTCCGCGGCCGTCCCCGCCTGACTCATGAGCATCCCCGTCTCGATCCCGCCGGCGCCGCTGATGATGCCCGCCACGCGGCGGTCATACGACTGGCTGGCCGGCACGAGCTGCCCCGGACGCTGCGGATCGATCACCACGACCATGCCCGGCTGCACGTCGCCGCCGTGCACCTCGAAGCGCTCCGACAGGTCGGCTCCGCCTGTGATCTCGAGCACCTTCACACGGGCCGTCCCGTTCACGTCGAGCTTCTGCGCCGGCGTCGAGGTGCCGACGCCGACGTTGCCCTCGTCGGTGACGCTCAGACGAACGCCGCCGTTGTAGACGTGCCAGTCGCCCGTGCTGCCGTCCAGGTAAGTCCAGGCCGAGTCCGGGCCGGTCGAATACCCGTAAAACGGCCGCCCGCCCTCGGTGCTGGCATACATGCCGCCGTAGGTCGTCCCGGTCGCCTGCGAGTGAATACCGAAGACTTCGCTGCCCGTGATCCGCGTGTCCCGGCCGATGCCGACGAAGCCGCTCGGCGTGATCGTCATCTTGCGCGAGAACCCGCCGCCGATGCTGGCGTCCGTGCCGAACACCAGATCGCCCGTGTTCTTCCAGACGATGTGCCCGTCGCCGGCCGAGCGCATGTAGATCCACGACGTGTCGCCCTGGAGCGATGTCGACGACGCGCCGATGTTCGCCGTCACCATCGAGCGGTGCACCTGCACGTCCATCGTCGGGTTCGGCAGGCCGACGCCCAGCTTGCCGGACGCGTCGATGTTGCCGCCGACCGACAGCTTGTTCTGCGGATTGATCGAGCCGATGCCGACGTTGCCGCTGTTCGTATTCAGAATGTTGTTGTTCGACGCCTGCCACAGCCCGCCGTTGAGCGAGTAGAGCGCATACGGTGCGGCCGTCAGCGGTTGGCGCGGCGAAAGCGTCGTGTAGCCGCCGCCCCCGGCCGGGCGAACCGCGATCTCCAGCCAGCGGGCCTCGCCCGTGAACGCGGCCGTGCCGAAATCCAGGTCCGCGACGAACAGCCCGTCCTCGACCGTCACGCCGGGGGCCAGGTAATCGACGCCGACCTGCGATCCGCCGGCGGCGTCCGTGAACAGCCGGAAGACGAAGTCATACGGCCCGGTGGCGGTCAGGCCGGCTTCGCTCAGCCGCCCCTGGTAGGTGAACTCCGTGCCCAGCGGCGCGGCCAAGGCGGCCGGCGCGGCGACGGAGAGGATCACGAGGCTCGTCAGAAAAGTGCGTGCCAGAAAACGACGCATGGCGAAATCTCCCAAAATCGCGGGTTGGTGCGGTTTTGGCCGGCGCACCCGTCGCCGGCCCTCTTCAGGCTGGATCACGCAAAGGCCCCGGCGGAGCCTCAGAAATTCGCCCCGAGAATGGGGCGCCCGCTGCCCTGAGCATGGGGGACCGGCCTCCGGCCGGTCACTGGGCGACAGGTCTCCGACCCGTCGCGCT
>CAZXUI010000006.1:32802-87997 GCA_964643885.1 uncultured Planctomycetales bacterium | reverse complement strand
CCCGAGTTTTGGGGGACCGGCCTCCGGCCGGTCACTGGGCGACAGGTCTCCGACCCGTCGCGCTTCCTCAATATTGCGGCACCGGCCGGGTGGCATGGGCAAGCGCAGCTTGCCCGTGAGCCCACCGCCCCGAGTTTTGGGGGACCGGCCTCCGGCCGGTCACTGGGCGACAGGTCTCCGACCTGTCGCTCCGACCTGTCGCGCTCCTGCGAAATGGCGGGACACCTGGGCCAGCGATATAGTGAAACAGCGGCCGGGGGAGGCTGCGTTCGCGCCTCGTTCTCCCGTCCGGCACTCATAACTCATTCTCACGACAGGAGTAATGTCATGCTTCGACGGGGATTGCTTCCGCCACGGCGTCCACTGCCGCCGGCGGCATGGGTGGCGTGCGCGCTTCTGGCCGCGCCGCCCGCGCTGGCCGCGGACGGAGTGGACCTGCTCTTCACCGGCCGCTCGCTCGCATCGGGTGGCGTCTACCTGACCCCCGACGGCGACACGATGATCGTGCCGACGGTGGATGGGATTCACTGGGTGCCGCTCACGGACGAGGGAATCACGCGCACCGTCCGTCGCCACTTCTTTCCGAACGAAAGCTACCGCTTCTGTGACGACGGCCGGCTCTTCATTGATCGACGCGGGAGCGTCTTCCGCACGGAGGACGGCGCGTCGGTTATTTCGTTCTCCGGCAGAGGGACCGAAGCCGCGGCGCTTTCACCGGATGGGTCGGTCGCCGCCGTCGCGACAAGCTGGGGCACTGAACTGTTCAGCGTCGTCGACGGCAGCGATCTTGGCGTCATCAACGATCAGACGGGCGCCTGTGGGCTCGACTTTTCGTCGGACGGGCGCTATCTGCTCTGCGGCGATATCGACACGAAGCTGCGGCTCTGGGACACGGACGATGTCTCACTGGTGCGCACGTTTGAAGGTCTCTCGGGCATTCCGATGGCCACAGCCATCTCTCACGACGGACGCCTGGTGGCAGCCTGGAGCGCCGCCGACGGTCCGCGCGTTTGGGACGCCCACACGGGCGAGCTGCTGCTCGCCGTCGACACGCCGCACCCCGAAGTCTTCGACGCCGCGATCGACATCTCGCGTGACGGGCAATACGTGGCGGCCGGGAGTGAGACCGCAGCCGGTGGCGTGTGGCGAATCGCCGACGGCAAGCTACTCTTCTCGACCACGCTTCGACCCCTCGACATGCGCTTCGATCCCCTCGGCCGCTGGGTCGTGATCGTCAGCGCGATCGAGCTCGAGATCCGCCGGCTGCCGGACGGAGCGTTGCTCCGGCATTACCCTCGTACCACCGGCGTCATCCGCGACCTGGCGCTCCTTCAGGACGCACGCCGAATGGTGTGCGCGGGCGACTACTCCGCGGCCGTCCTGTGGGCGCCGGGCGAATGTACCGCCCTGACGCGGGTCGATCTGCTGGGCGCGGGCAGAGCCGTGGCGTTCTCGACAGGCGGGGACCTGATGGCCGCGGGCGGCACCGGCGGCGAGGCGGTCGTGCTCAGCGCGCACACCGGCGAGCTCGTCCATCGCGCGCCGCCCCCGCGCAGTGTCATCGCCGACATCAGCTTCGTCGCGGATGGCTCGCGCTACCTCACCGCCCGCGCTTCGCAACCGGGTACGGAGGCCCTCGCGCTCAGCGCCGTCGACGGCGAAGTGCTGGCTCGCTACCGTTCGGGTCTTATTCCCATTACCTCCGTCGCCGGCCACCCGGACGGCATTCTGCTCGCCACCGGAAACGCGCACGGCCGCATCGAGCTCTGGTCGCCCAGCGAGACGCTGCTCGGCGGATTCATCGCCCACAGCGGCGAAATCCGGCAGCTCCAGTTCCTGGCCGACGGCTGGCGGCTTCTCTCGCTCGGCGCCGATTCGGTCCTCCGCGTCTGGGACGTCTCGACGCAGCGGTTGCTGCTCGAGATCCCGCAGGCCGGCAGCATGGGCGCCGCCGGCGCCGATGGGCGCCTCGCGATCACCGGAAGCGACGACGGAACCGTCCGCGTGTGGAACATCGAGAGCGGCGCCCTGCTGCACACCTACAGGGTGTCCGACACGCCCGACGTGACGCTGACGTCGCTAACCCTCTCCGACGACGCCCGGCACTTCGCCTTCGCTACGCAGTGGTTCGGCCCGGCCGCGCACATCGCCCGCACGTTCCTCGCGGCCGACCTGACCGGCGACCTGTGCGTCGACTTCGCCGACCTGGCCGCGCTGCTCGGAGAGTTCGACTGCACCGGCGACGACTGCGCCGGCGACCTGAACGCCGACGGCGCCGTCGATCTCGATGACCTGGCCGTCTTCTTCCGCCACTACGGCGCCGGCTGCGGCGGCTGATCGCCCCGCGCCCGGCGAAGTGCGGCCGGCACATGCAGTCTGGTGGGGCGGGCATCTTGCCTGCCCAGATGGGGTGCTGCGGGCGTCCTCGCCCGTGCGGCCTCGTTATCGACATCGCACCCATTCGCCGCCACCAGCGCGCCTACCATCTCACAGGCCCCGAAACGAAAGGCAGGACGTGATGACGCGCGGCGCCGCATGGAGAACGCTCGGCCAGGTCACCCCTGAGTCGCTGCTCGAAACGCGGCTCCAGGCCCACTGGGCCGCTCAGAACATCGCCGCACTCGCGGATGCCTGGCTCACGCCCGCCGCCGACGACAGCCACACCAGCCTCGAGTGGCTCGACCCGCACGACGCCCTCGCCGGCCAGCAGATCGCCGGCCGCTTCCGCGCCGCGCTGCACGTTCGCGACTTCGAAATCTCGCTGCTCGATACGCGCTCGGCCGGCGACAGCTGGCGCTTCCCCCTCGCCAACCGCACCCTCGATGAGGCGCTCCAGTGGCTCGCCGGGCAGGCCGCAAGCGCCGCCGGGCGCAGCTCGCCCAAGACTCCCACACGCCGCGACTACGAAATGCCGCCGCACCCCGCCGGCCGCGGCGAGCCGCTCCGGCCGGCCGACCCCGCCGCCGCCCGTGAACTGGCCAATTGGTTCGCCAACGCCCAGGCCCTGATCTCCGACTTCGTCGCGAACCAGACCGGCGCGTCCCCTGTGCGCACCTGGCCGCATCACTTCGACACCGCCACGCTCATCTCGCTCGACCCCGCCGACTCGGCCGAGAAGGCCCGCTCGATTGGCGTCGGTCTCAGCCCGGGCGACGACCACTATCCGGAGCCCTATTTCTACGTGACCCCCTGGCCCTATCCCTCGGCGACGGATTTCCCTGAGTTGACGACCGGTGGATTGTGGCATCGCGAGGGCTGGGTCGGCGCGGTGCTGCCGGCGCGGGCGATCGTCTCGGCCGCCGCGGGCGCCGCTCAACATGAGCTGGTTCGTCGGTTTCTGGAGAATGCGGTGCAGGCCGCGCGGGTTCTGCTGGCGCGGGGTGGATAGTTCAGACAGCGCGCCGCGTGAGCTGCGGAAAGGGAGCGGGCCGGGTTGCGGAGCGGGTTGGGGGGCGGCGCGCTCCACGCAAGCGGTGGGTGGCATCCACCTGTGACGATAACCCGTACATGTCCTCAGGTGTGTGTGTCTCGGCGCGTGGGCGCGGGTGTGGCTTGTCGAATCCGCCCGCTCCCTCACGGCCGCGGCTCGGTGCATGCGCGGCGATTCGCGCGGCTCAATCCCCGTCCACGGCCGGCGGCAGCGCATTGCGCCGCTCGCCCGCCTGACGGATGATCTCCAGCAGCGCGTCCCGCTGCGGATGGTTCCACAGCGTCTGCGTGTCCCATTGCGTCACGACCGGCCAGTTCAGCTCCACGCTCTTGTCCCGCAAATACTCCGTCTCTTCCAGCGTGAACACCGGCCAGCTCGCCGCCGCAAACGTCACCCATCCGAGCTGCCGCGGCTGGCCGCGCTGCTTGTTGCGAGCCCATTCGCGGGCCGAGCGAATCGCCCGATCGATGTTCTCGCGATAGCTCAGCTCCCGCCGCCAGTCGATCTGCCCGCCGATCTCCACGATCGCCAGAACCTCGGGAAAGTCATCCACGACGCACTGCATGAACTTCAGCTCCGGCATCGCCCGCCGAAGCTTGAGCACGGGCTGCGTCACTTCCTCGCGCACGCTGAACACCGTCGCCCACGACGGGTCCGCATACACGCCGTCGATGTACACGCCGTGCGGCCGGTAGCGCCCCAGCTCCGCCGCCAGCGCCCGGATGGGCTCATCCAGGTAACGCGCCTGCCACAGCGGGGCCTGCTCGCTCATCACCACCGCGCTGCCGTCCCTGCGACGGTGAATCCGGTGATCCGTCAGCGGCACGCCCCACGCGATCTGCGGGAAGCAGTGAAGCTGGATCGCCAGCCCCTCCGCCCGGATCGCCTCCACCAGCTCCGCGAACCGCGGCTGCTTGCGCATCGCGTGGTGAAACATCACCCGCCCGTACCCGCCGCGCTTCAGCATCGCCACGATGTTCGCGATCCCCGGCGGGTCGATCGAGCCGTTGATGAACGCCTCGTTCTCACGCAGCACCGCCCGCGTGATCTCGCGCGGCTGGCGCTGCTGCGGCTCCTCCGGCTGTGAGGCCGGCCCGCCGCTCTGCCCGCCTGGCTCGACGCCCGACGCCGGCTCCACCGCCACCAGCAGATCGAGCACCGTCGGCTCGGCGCTGGCGCCGCTGCGGACCCAGTTGTCCAGCCGTGCCGGCGACTCGGTCGGCAACTCGCCGCACCCGCCGGCCGAAACGATCGACAAGAGAATCAGGGGAAGAATCGTCATGATGCGCGGACCCATGCGGCGCTCCCGCTGGCGCAGCGGTCCTTCCGCACGGAAGGCACCATCCGCTGTAGCGGGTTCTTCGTATCGCCTCGGCCGCCGCTTGAAGCCGCCCGCCGCAATGGCGTTTCGGCCGCGTCCGACCCCGGACCGGGAGCACCGTCAACTGAATATAGTCTCATAAGCGCTTTCGTGGCGAGCCGCGCGCCGCCGCGAGCCCGCTCTATTACCATACGCCCTGCGACGCCGCGGGATCGCGATTCTGAGAAAAACAGGTCTGAAGCGCCGCCATCGCCGTTCGCCGCCGCCATCTATAATCTCGCACACCCGCTGCGGCCCGAGCCGCGCGGCCGCCGGTCCGGCCGCCCGGCCCGCAGCCTGCTTGACACTGACGCGGCGCGCATGTTGCCGATTCAGGACACGATTCCCGGCCGCAACCTGCCTGTGGTTGTCTGGCTGCTACTGCTGGCCAACGGGCTGGTCTTCGCACTCGAGCTGTCGCTCGACGAAGGCCGCTTGCAGCAGGTCTTCTACCTGTTCGGCATCGTCCCCAAGCGCTTCACCAATCCCGCCTGGGCCGAGTGGGTCGGCTTTCCGATCCACACCTACTGGCCCTTTCTCACGCACATGTTCCTGCACGCCGGCTGGCTGCACTTCGTCGGCAACATGTGGACGCTCTGGATCTTCGGCGACAACGTCGAAGACCGCATGGGCCCGCTGCGCTTCCTGCTGTTCTACCTGACGTGCGGCGTGATCGCAGGCGTCACGCAGATGTTCGCCTCGCCCGATTCGCCCATCCCCTCCGTCGGCGCCTCCGGCGCCATCGCCGGCGTCATGGGCGCCTATTTCGCGATGTTCCCAACCTCGCGCCTGATCGTCATGGTGCCGGTTTTCTTCTACCCGCTCTTTTTCGAACTGCCGGCCGTGCTCTACCTGGCCTTCTGGTTCTGGATGCAGCTCTTCAGCGGCGCCCTCTCGCTCACCCGCCCTGATACCGTCGGCGGAATCGCCTTTTGGGCGCACGCGGGCGGCTTCGCCGCCGGCCTCGTCCTGCATCAGCTCTTTGTCGTGCGCCGGCCGCGGCGGCGGCGAATCGAACGAGACGAGTTCCCCTTCGAGAGTATCTGGTCTGGTTGACGGCGGAGGTCGCTCACCAATGGGTTCAATGGACATCTTCTGGCTCTTCGTCATGCTCGCCGCGCTGCAACCCGTCTTCCAGCGACACCTCCTGGAAGCCTCCCGCCGGCGACTCATCGCCCGCATCGAGGAGAAACGAAACTCCCGCGTCGTCCTCCTCGTCCATCGACAGGAGACCATGAGCCTGCTCGGCTTCCCCCTCATCCGCTACATCAACATCCACGACGCCGAGGAAATCCTGCGCGCCCTGCACCTGACCGCACCCGGCGTCGCACTCGATCTCGTCCTCCACACCCCCGGCGGCCTCGTGCTCGCCTCGACCCAGATCGCCCGCGCCATCCGCGCCTACAAGGGCCGCGTCACCGTCTTCGTGCCCTACTACGCCATGTCCGGAGGCACCCTCATCGCACTCGCCGCAGACGAAGTCGTCATGTGCCACCACGCCGTCCTCGGCCCCGTCGATCCCCAGCTCGGCCAGTCACCTGCCGCCTCCGTCCTCACCGTCGTCCAGCGAAAGCCCGTCGACAAGATCGACGACGAAACCCTCATCCTCGCCGACCAGGCGGAAAAGGCCGTCCGCCAGGTGCGCGAGACCGTCCTCGAACTGCTCGAAGGCCGATACGAGCGCGACCAGGCCGAGAAGATCGCACGCGCTCTCACCGAGGGCATCTGGACCCACGACCACCCGATCACCTTCGAGTTCGCCAGACAGCTCGGACTCAAAGTCTCCACCAACATGCCCGAGGAAATCGTCAAACTGCTCAGCCTCTACCCCCAGCCCGTCCGCCAGCAGCAATCCGTCGAGTATCTGCCCACCTGGCGCGGCGGCCGCCGCGGCCCAAGCGGTTAGCTCCGCGCGGCCAGCCTGTCGCCGGCCGCGAGCGGACCCTATCATCTTCACGTGATTCGCAAGCTGATCGACCGCTGGCTGCGCCGCCGCAAGCCCGCTCCGCCGCCGGAGATTCCCGCCCACTGGCCGGCGCAGCTCGCCCGCGACGTTCCCTTCTTCCGCCGCCTTCCGCCGCCGCAGCGCGACCCGCTCCTGCGACTCATCCAGCGCTTCATCGCCGAGAAGCTCTTCTGGGCCGCGGGCGAGATCGACATCACCGAGCGAATGAAGCTGATCGTCGCCGCCTACGCCTGCCTGCTCGTCCTCGAACTGCCCGAGTTCGGCCTCTACCCCCGCGCCACGGAGGTGATCATCCACCCCGGCAGCTTCGGCGACACGATCGAGACCATCGGACCCGACGGCACCGTCTACACCGTCCATGACCACCGCGCCGGCCAGGCCATCTACCGCGGCCCCGTCCTGCTCGCCTGGGACAGCGTCGAACGCTCCCGCGGCTGGCGCATGGCCGGCCGAAACGTCATCATCCACGAGTTCGCCCACGCACTCGACTTCATGGACGGACTCGTCAACGGCACGCCGCCGCTCACCTCGCGCGAGCAGGACGGCCAGTGGGTCCGCGTCTTCGCAGCCGAGTTCGAGCGGCTCCGCGCCGCGGCCTCGGCCGGCCGGCCGACCTTCCTCGACCCCTACGGCGCCAAGAACCCGGCCGAGTTTTTCGCCGTCGCCACCGAAGCCTTCTTCGAAGCCGCCCCCGCCCTGCGGCAGGCTCACCCGGAGCTCTACGCCCAGCTCGCCGCCTTCTACCGCCAGGACCCGGCCGACTGGCCGCCCTGAAACGCTGCACGGGTGCCGCTGCGTGAACAGTGCTGTCCCGACACCCGCCTCAGAACCCCGTGCGCCAAGCACGCGGCCTTGAGCGTCCGAATCGAGGCCGGCGGGTGCCGCTGCTCTGCGAGCAGTGCAATCCAGCCACGCGCCCCGACCCGTGATGCAATCACCCCGGCCAACGCGGCTAGAACTGAATCGGCGCGACTGGCGCCGTCGCCAGATCGCGCACCGCAGCCCCGTCCACCTCCACCCCCAGACCCGCCCCGCGCGGTCCGCGCACACGCCCGCCGAACCCGAACTGCACCACCGGCCGGGCGATGTCGCGCTTCAGCAGCCACCGCCCGAATGCCCCCTCGACGAAGCGCACCTGCGGACACAGGCTGAGGAACGCCACCCCGGCCGCGCTCAGCACGCTCGTCTCGCCCACCAGACACCCGAGCTGCACGTCACGCCCCGCCGCCAGCGCCATCCGCGCCATCCGCAGCGCCGGCAGCAGCCCGCCCACCTTCGCGATCCGGATATTGAGCACCTGCGCATCCCCGCCCTGAACCAGCCGCAGCGCGTCGTCCATCGTCACCAGCGACTCATCCGCGATCAGATCGCACCCCGCCGCCCGGGCAGCGGCCGCCAGCTCCGCCCACCCCTCCGCATCGCCCGCCGCCAGCGGCTGCTCCAGCGCACTCACGCCGCACGCCGCAACCAGCGGCAGCGCCGTCCGCGCCTGCGCGCGCGTCCAGCCCCCGTTCGCATCCGCACGCAGCGTGCAACGCCCCGCCTTCAGCCCGCCGCGCAGCACTTCTGCCGCCCACGCCGCCCGCTGCTCCCAGCCCGGAACCGCAACCTTCAGCTTGAAATCACGCAGCCCGTAGAACCGCTGTGCCCGTAGCGCGAATTTGAGCCCGGCCGCCGACCGCCCGACGACGATCCCCGAGTAGCGCACCCGCCGCAGACACCCGCCCGACCCGAATCCCGGCAGGTCCAGCCACCCCGCCAGCTCCTGCACCGATCGCCCGAATGCCCGCCCCGCCAGGTCCAGCAGCGCCAGCTCCACCGCCGCCCGCGCCGCCTGAATCACCCGCCCGTCCGCCGCCGCAGACGGCAGTGTGTCGATGAACTCCAGCGCCTGGGCGAATGACGCCGGCCGGAACTCCAGCAGCCGCGGCGCGAAGATCGCCCCTACGTCCGCCGCCACCGTCTCCGCCGTCTCTCCCGTCACATACGCCCGCGCCAGCGTCTCCCCCCAGCCGCACCGCTCCGCGTACGGCGCCTCGGCCGAAAGCCGCACCAGCACCGGATCGGCCGTCGAGCGCGTCGCCGCCGCATGCTCGAACGCCAGCCGCATCGGCACGGCCAGCGGAAACACCTCCACTCGGCGGACGCGCAGCGGCGCACTCATGGGATCGGCTTCGCGCTCCCGCGGGCGCGCGGGATAGGCCACACATCCGTCGCTTCGATCGCCTCCTGGCCGGCCGGGCTGTATAGATAATCGAGCACCGCCTGCACCTCCGGCGTCTGCGGCTCGCGCACATACACGTACAGAACCTTGGCCAGTCCGTAGTGCTCGCTTTCGATCTCCTCCAGCGACGGGAACGCCGGCTCGCTGCGCCGCTGCATGCGAATCCCCAGCACCCGGCAGTTCTGATCGAAGCCCACGCTGGCGAACCCCAGCGCGGCCGGGTCCGCCGCCACCGCGTCCACGATCTGCGTGTCCGTCTCCATCACCTCCCAGGGCGCGTCCGCCACGACGATGTTCGTCTGCCGCACGAGAATCTCCCCGCCGCGCGTGCTCTTGCGCGGCCCGATCAGCCGGATCGGCACGTCCGGCCCGCCCAGCTCCTTCCAGCTCGTCACCTTCCCCTGGAAGATCAGCCGGATGTGCCCCGCGTAGACGCTGTCCAGCGGATTGCTCGGATGCACGTACAGCGCGTAGCCGTAGAAGCCCACCCGATGCCCGCTGATCACCTGGTTGCCGAAATCGCGCAGCTCGCGCACCGTGATCGGCCGGTCCGTGCAGGCGATGTCGCACGTGCCGGCCCGCAGATTCTCGAACCCGTGCTGCGACAGGTAGAGCTGCACCCGCTCCGGCGCAAAGCGCACGTGCTCGGCCCGCGCCAGCCAGTCATCCATCAGCTCCACCGCCACGTGCGCCCCCGCCAGCCGCACCGCCACCCGCGCCGTCCCCTTCGGCGGGGCACAGCCGGCCAGCACAGCGGCCGCCGCGGCCGCCGCCACGAGCCCTACGATCCGACGGGGCCGCGTGTCTGTCCCGAGCCGCGACCGTGAGGGAGCGGGCGCATTCGGGGACGACTCCCGCGCGTGCCCCGGACACTCTGTGTTCGGGGTACGCGCGCCGAAACGCACACACCTGAGGACACGTACCCGTGATTGTTGCAGGTGGCTGTCACCTGGCGCTGGCGCGAGATGCTCTCCACCCCCAGCCCGCTCCCTCACGGTCGCGGCTCGGATCAGCCACACCGTCGCGGCTCGGATCAGACACGCGGCCGCGGCTCGGTGCAGACCAACCCTTGCTGTCCGGTTCCGCATGCCCTGGAAACCACGTGCCTCTCGCCGGGCGGTACGAGCGTCTGGCCGGGTGGTACGGGCGTCTGGCCGGGTGGTACGGGCGTCTGGCCGGGTGGTACGGGCGTCTCGCCGGGTGGTACGGGCGTCTCGCCCGTACCTTCCTCCGAACTGCGGCCGACGAGACACCGGCGCACCCCCAACCATGCTGCGGTCACTCAAACGATTCGAACGATGTTCCACCATCATGCCGCGTGACGGTAGCGTGGCCCGCCGCGGCGGACAACCGGCCACATCTCCGCCCCCGCGAGCCGCCTGCCCGCCTTCGTGCCGCGCTGCCTTTCGACTACACTTTCGCGTCTCGAATCGGGCCGGCGCCGCGGGCCGCACGCCGCCCCGACGCACACGGCAGGAAGGAACGCACACGCATGGCCACGCTGGCGACCATCGCGGAACTCGGCAACCACGCCGGACAGACCGTCACTCTCCAGGGCTGGCTCTACAACAGCCGCAGCAGCGGCAAGCTGCTCTTCCTCGAGCTGCGCGACGGTACCGGCATCTGCCAGTGCGTCCTAGCCAGGACCGACGACAACCAGGAGCTCTTCGAGCGGGCCAGGCGCCTCGGCCAGGAATCCAGCCTCGAGCTCGACGGCAGCGTCCGCGCTGAGCCGCGCGCCAAGGGCGGCTACGAACTCGATGTCAGCGGCCTGCGCGTCCTCCAGTCCGTCGAGGGCTACCCCATCACGCCCAAGCCCCACGGCATCGACTTCCTGATGAAGCACCGCCACCTCTGGTTCCGCTCGCGCCGCCCCTGGGCCATCCTCCGCGTGCGGGCCACCGTGGTCGACGCCATCCGCCAGTTCTTCAACAGCCGCGGCTACGTCCTGATCGACACGCCCATCTTCGCCCCGTCGGCCGGCGAAGGCTCGCAAACCCTCTTCGAGGTCGACTACTTCGGCGAGCCGATGTACCTCGCCCAGACCGGCCAGCTCTATCTCGAGGCCGCCTGCATGAGCCACCGCAAGGTCTACTGCTTCGGGCCGACCTTCCGGGCCGAAAAGAGCAAGACCCGCCGCCATCTGACCGAGTTCTGGATGGTCGAGCCCGAGATCGCCTACGCCGACCTGGATGCCGTCATCGCCGTGGCCGAGGAGTTCATCTGCCAGATCGTGCAGCGCGTCCTGCGCGATCATCGCGAGGACCTGCTCGCCCTCGGCCGCGACCTGACCACGCTCGAGCGCATCGCCGTGCCCTTCTACCGCCTGACCTACAGCGAGGCGGCCGAGATCCTCCGCGGCCCGCGGGCCCGCGAGCTGCTCGAGCGCGACCTGGCCGGGCACAAGGTCCGCATCGACGAGCTGCGGCGGCTGATCGACGAGAAGGAGAAGGAGAAATCGGCCGGCGGCACCAAGGCCTGGAAGGTCGACAAGCTCGCGGCCGAGATCATCGACCACCGCGAGGAGCTCGAGGAGCGCGAGACGGCCGTCGCGAACATCCCGCATCACATGCAGCTCGCGGCCGGCTTCGAGTGGGGCGGCGACCTGGGCGGCTCGGACGAGACGATCATCGCCCGCCTGCACGACAAGCCCGTCTTCGTCACGCACTATCCCCGCGGCTGCAAGGCTTTCTACATGAAGCGCAACGAGTCCGACCCGCGCGTGGTCAACAACTTCGACCTGCTCGCGCCCGAGGGCTACGGCGAGATCATCGGCGGCAGCCAGCGGGAGGACTCGCTCGAGGTGCTGCTCGAGCGCATGCGCGAGGAGAACCTGCCCACCGAGCCCTACGAGTGGTACCTCGACCTGCGCCGCTACGGCACCGTCCCCCACGGCGGCTTCGGCCTGGGCGTGGAGCGCACGGTCGCCTGGCTCTGCGGCCTGAAGCACATCCGCGAGACGATCCCCTATCCCAGAATGATGGGGAGGGTGTATCCATAATCGCCGATCGAGTAATCTGCACACGAAACCGTTTACTAAATGAAGCGGAAGTGTCGTGTTCAACCTCGACCCGTGGAAACGATCGATTGCTCATTACTTTCGCTGGTTAAAGCGACGGCACCCGGGCTTTGCGCTCCAATTCGCTCAACGACTTAAGTCGGCTCGCAACACCGACGTCGAGGGCGCGATCGGTGAAGCGTTAGTCTGGACCTTCATTGACGACCGTGAGTTTGACGTAGAGCTGAGCGAAGCAAACGGGGGAAGCCCCGATTTCAGTTGCAGATTCGGTCAGAACGCGGTGTACGTCGAAGCTACCGCCTACACTCGCGTAACCGTGCAAGAGGCGACCAGCCTACCCATCGAGTTTCAACCGGGAGCTCGCCCGTACGAGAATCTTACAGGGCCGATTTGGAGGAGGGTTCACAAAAAGCGGGTCAGTTCGCGGACCTGCAACTGGATGCTCCACTGTTGGTTTTCATCGTAACGCTTCACGATTCAGGCGAACTTCTCTTCCACCAGGGTCATGTTGAGCTGCTTCTGCACAACGAACCCGTATTGACGTGGCCTAGAAACCACATTTCGGCTGTGCTTGTCGGTGCGTTCGCGAGTGACCCACCTCGCGGCAGAGTGCGCGGGGCCATACTTCCCGGAGCGAAGTACGCCCTCGATCCTGCACTTCTACCGGATGTCGAGCTTTGTCGGTTTCGGCAATGGCCACCGCGTGATGGCGAGCCTTCTGAGATCGAGAGGATAAACACTCAACCGGACTGTCCGGCGAATCCTGCGGCGCGCGAGCTGATCAGGCGGGTTCAAGCCGAGCTCGACGGAAGGTGCCGCGACAAGGAAAGAGTGGAGAAACTTGACCGCTGGGCGCGCGGCGAGCTGACTCTCAGCGACTCAGAAGTGAGTAACCTCTTCAGGTCGACGGATTCCGGTAGCTCTGGCGGCGTGTCGCGTGGCCGGCCCCGAAGGGACCGCCGGCTGTGGCGAGGGGTGTAGCGAGATCGCCGCAGGCGATCGAGCGCAACCCGTGGACAGCTCGTCACTGCTTTCTCGAAATCCGCGGCGTCCCCGATCCGGATCACAGCACAATCACGCGCGCACCCTTTCTCCATAGGCTGGTACGGACGTTTCGCCCGTACTGCCGAAACGAAGAGACGTCCTCCCGCGCCCGGGCCGCGCAGACGATTCCCCGACTGGCCTGGATCGCTGAAATCGCCCTGCTTCGCCCAGCGTACTCAGCCGCAGGAATCGCCCGCGCCGACCGCGAAATCTGCCCCGGCTACTGGCGAATCTGCGACGAAGCCCGCGACGCCATCTGCTGGATCCAGGGCAAGGACACGCCCGACCGCATGCGGCTCTCACCCGGGCCGCTGCTCTCCCGGCGCGACCGCCTGCCGCTCACCCCCGCGATCAGCGCGTTGAAGCGCATCTGGATCGGCTGCGTGAATTCGTAGTTGTTCCCGGGCAGCCCTTTGACCGTCAGCTCGATCAGCTTCAGCAGCTTGCCCTTGTGGCCTTCGACACCGCGCTCCCCATGTTCATGCCCGCCGTGATCACGCCCCTCCTCCTCCGCATGACCGCCGCCGAGCACCTCCATCTCGCCCGCCCGCTCCGCGATCAGCCGATCCAGCTCCGCCTCGCCGCGCCACTCCTCGCGCGGCCGCAGAATGATGAACGTATCCGACACGTTGGGCGGCATCGGGTCGGTCGCCATCTCAGCCGTCCCCGTCTTTGAATACACGAACGCCACCTCGGGAATCGCCGCCACCGCGCGTTCGACGTCCACCTGCATCAGCCCGGACTGCGACAGCGACGTGCTCGGAATCCGCATCGCGTGCATGGCGATGTCCTGCTCGTCCAGCGTCGGCACGAACTCCTGCCCAAGCCCCGCGACCCCCAGACTCAGAATCTCGCCGAAGGAAAGACCACGCCCTGCGGATGTCGAATCCGGTGTCGAAGCCGTCGGCCCGAGCGGGTCGCTGCCATGAGAGTGGCCCCCGCCGCGACTTTCCGCCCCGTCCGCGTGCGGATGGCTGTGCTCGTGCCCGCCCGCGACGTGATGCGAATGATGGTGCGGCCCGCCGCCCGCGATCGTGTGCTCGTGCGGGTGACCTGTCCCCCGGACCACTCGGACGATCATCCACTCCCCAGAACGCAGAGCAGCACGGCGCCCGCGACTTTGAGCGGGTGCTGCACCGCATCCACGGAGACGATCCTCGAAGCGACGACGCCCAGCAGCGCCAGCCCAACAACCACGATCGTATGCGTCGCCGTCACGACCACGCCGACCGTCACGGCATTGCCCACCGTCGCGCGACGGCCGGCCAGAAAGAGCGACATCAGCGTCTTTTCGTGTCCGGGCTCCAGTGCATGCAGCGCACCCAACCCGACCGCAGCAGGAACGAAGAGCCACGAATGCTGCACTGCACCCGTCACGACGATTCCTCCATCAGGCACCGGGTTACAGGCGGCGGCCGCCATCAGTGCTGATGCTCGGCCCCCGCTTTGCCCAACTCCGCCTTCAGATTGAAACTCCCCGCCGCCACGAACGCCTCCCCCTCCGCCAGCCCGGAATAAACCGGCACCAGCCCCGCGACGGCCTTTCCGATGGTCACCGGCCGCCGCGCAAATGTGTTCGGCTCGCCGGCCACCGGAACGAAGACCGACGGCAGCCCTTTCACCGTCTGAACCGCCTCCTCGGGGACCGCCACGACCGGCGCCGGGCCCGGATTGGTGGGATCGCTGGCCGCGATCTCAACCTGAGCGAACATCCCCGGCCAGAGCGCGCCGTGCTCGCAGTGAACCTCGATTCGCACCTCGGCCGTGCGCGTCCGCGGGTCCAACATCGGCGAGATGTACGACACCGCCCCCTCGTGTTCGTGTCCGTTCACAGCGCCGCTCGTGAGCCAGGCCCCGGCGCCGAGCACCACTTCCTGAAGCCGTGCCTCGGGCACATCCGCCAACACCCAGAGCGTCGTCGTGTCGGCGATCACGATCAGCGCCTCATTCTCCGGGCTGACCAGCTCACCGAGCGTCACCTCCCGCTCCACGACGCGGCCGGGCAGCGGCGCGACCACCGAAGATCGCGGATTCACCTCGCCCGTCTCGGCCAGCGCCTCGACCGCCGCCTGGTCCATGCCCAGCAGATGGAGCTTGTTCTCCGCGGCCAGCGCCGCCGATTGCGACGTCAGCAGCGCCGCCTGCGCCGATTTGAACTCCATCTCCCGCTTCTGCACCTCGTCCAGCGCAATCGCGCGGTTCTGATCGTCGGCTCGCCGCTGCCGGGCCGCGTGATCGATCCCGCCAGAAATTCAAGCCCCGATAATCACAATCGAGTGGGTCAAATCCATCTCCGCGCTTGACCCCCTAGCCTTGGCCCCCCTGATCTTGTCTTCGGAATCCGCCAAACCCCGCTCCAAGGCACGCCCGCCCGCGCCTGGCCACCTGTCACCTGTCACCCGTCACCTGTCACCCATACGGCGCGCGCTTCGGCCGGTCCAGCCACCGCTCCGCCCCCTCGTCCCCGATGATCCGCTCACCGGCCGGGTCCCACCGAATCGTCCGGTTCAGCCAGCAGGCGATGTTCCCCAGGTGACACACCGTCACCGACCGGCAGCCGATCTCCACATCCGCCACCGGCCGCCCGCCCGTGCGGATGCACCGCAGCCAGTCCTGATGATGTCCCGGACTCTCCGGCAGCCGCAATTCACCCGCTTCCGGTGCCGAGTCCTTCAGGGACTCCGGCGACGTCCGCAGGTAGCCGCGGTTCACCTCCACCCACCCGTCGCTGCCGACGAAGCGCACGCCGTTGCGCCCATCCTTGATCACTTCGACCCCGTTGGCGTAGCGATATCGCAGCCCCCAGGTCGGATCCTGCGGCACGCCGCCGGCCCCCTCCACCGGCAGCCTGTCGAACACGTCCGGGTCGCTCAGAGCCGCGGCCGTCGGCGGCGGAATGATCTCCGCCGGCCCGCTTTCATCCATCCCCAGCCCCCACTGGGCGATGTCGAAGTGATGCGCGCCCCAGTCCGTCATCTTTCCGCCCGAGTAGTCGCGAAACCGCCGCCAGCCGTCCCAGTAGTGCGACCCCACCCGCAGCGGGTGATACGCAGCCCACGGCGCCGGCCCCAGCCAGCGGTCGTAATCCAGATAGTCGGGCACCGTCTCGGCCGGGTACTCGATATGCCGCGACGGCGGGCCGCACTCCACGTGCACCGTGCGCAGCCGCCCGATGCGGCCGTTGCGGACGAGCTCGACCGCGCGGCGGAAGACCGATTCGGAGCGCTGCTGCGAGCCGGTCTGAAAGACGCGGGCGTAGCGGCGGGCCGCATCGACCATGCGGCGGGCGTCACGGATCGTCAGCGCCAGCGGCTTCTCGCAGTACACATCCTTGCCCGCGCGGCAGGCGTCGATGGCGATCTTCGCGTGCCAGTGATCCGGCACGGCGATGAGCACGGCGTCGATGTCGGCCCGCTCGAGCAGCCGCTCATATTCGTTGTACGCCTCGCAGCCGCTGTAGCCGCCGTCGCGGCTGCGCTGCCCGTACCGCTGCTCGACGAAGCCGCGGGCCCGCTCGCGCACGAGCCGGTTCACGTCGCAGACGGCCACGATCTGCACGTCGCCGTAGCCGACCAGCGACTGGAGGTGGGCAAAGCCCATCTTCTGCACGCCGACCACGCCCAGCGTGATGCGCTCGGACGCTGCCGCGCGGCCGGCCGAGCCGAGGCTCGTCGCGGGAACGATCCACGGCGCTGCGGCCGCGGCGAGCGATCGCTTCAGCAGCCAGCGGCGCGAATACCTGCCTGCGCTTGTCATCTGCGTCGTCCTTCAAATGCTCCGCGAATGGGGGACCGGTCTCTGACCGGTCTCTGACCGGTCTCTCCGCTGGTGCGAGATCCGAAGCCACGGTACGGCAAAGACTCTCTTTGCCGCTGCCCCGAAAATGGGGGACCGGTCTCTGACCGGTCACTGGACGACCGGTCTCCGACCGGTCGCACCTGGGCCCATCAGCCTGTCGGTGCGTCAAGGGACGCACTCTACCGGCTGGTGCGAGATTCCGATCTCGCACCCCCAGCCGCCCACGCTGCCCGCAACTCGTCGCCAGCGCTGCTCCCTCGCGCGCTCACAGCGGCGCGACCCAGATGTTGCGGAACTTCACCAGATTGCCGTGATCCTGAAGCATGATCGGCCCGCGGCCGACCCCGCCGCCCTCGGGCGCCGCCTCCGGCTGCCCCGCCCCGGTCGGCCCGGGAACCTCGACATCGTCGTGAATGCGCGTCCCGTTGTGATAAACGCTGATGCGGGCGTTCTGGGACTTGGCGCCGTCCCTGTCCCACCGCGGCGCGCGGAACTCGATGTCATACGTCTGCCACTCGCCGGCCGGCAGGGCCATGTTGTAGTCGGGCGCCTTCACCTTGTAGATGCCGCCGCAGAGGTTGTCGGCCGGCTCCTGCCCGGCGGAGTTGAGAATCTGCACCTCGTATCGCCCGTGGATGTACACGCCGCTGTTGCCATTCGCCTGGCCCTCCTGGCCGTTGTCATCGACGCAGAACTCGACGTGCAGCCGGCAGTCGCCGAACTCGTCACGCGTGACGATGTTGCCGCTGCCGGGGTTCACGGTCAGATTGCAGTGCATCGTCGCGCCGATGTGGTCCGTCACCGCGCCGTTCGTGTGCACGCTCCATCGCACCTTCGAGCCCGCCTGCCCGAGCGGCTGCCAGTTGTCGAGCGAGTCGGTTCCGCGCAGCAGCCAGCGGCCGCCCTCCGGCGGCGTGAGCGACGGATCGCCGAAGCTGCGGATACGGAGCTTGCGCCAGCGCACTTCGAGCGGCTCTGCGATTTCGGTGGAGTGCACCTGAAGTCCGATGAACCCGCGCCGCGTCAGGTCATCCTTCAGATCCGCCGCGGCCACCCCGTTGAGCCACGTGCGGATGCGACCGCCGCGGGCCTCGACACGGACATGGTTCCACTCGCCGGGCTTGAAGGCCTCGCGGGCGGCCTCGTTGTCGGCCAGGTCGGCCAGCCAGCCGCGGCGGGATTCATCGTAGATGCCGGCCGTGCGGGCGCGCGGCGTCGGGTCGATCTCGACCTGGTAGCCGTGCACGACGTCCTTCCGGTAGCCCGGCACGCTCTGGCTGCGAATCTGCACACCGGAGTTGAGCCGCGCGTCGATCTTGAATTCATACTCGAGCTCGAAATCGGCGAAGTGCCGCGGCGTGCACAGGAAGGTGTTGGGTGTATCGATCCTGGTTCGACCGACGATGGCGCCGTCCTCGAACTCGTAGACGGCCACGCCGCCACGGCGAATCCAGTCGCGAAGATCGCCGTGGCCGATGAGGTCTTCCCACTCCGGCTGCTGTGCGGCGGCACGCGAGCTCAGCATCGATACGGCACAGGCGGAGAAGAGTACGCAGCGGAAAACGACGCGCGCGATTCGCAGGCGCGACATGGCAGGGGCCTCCAGCCGCGGCTCTCGGCCGCGGTCCGTGCGCATCTTGGCGGCTATTCCCGCCGGCGTAAACCGGGGCCCGCCGCCGGCGTTGTGGCCGGCCGCGGGGAGGGCTATAGTCGCTGCGGTGTTGCAGCGGGCCGGAGGGGGCATACCGGAGACTGCGTGCGGCACGCGACTCCGCAAGAACTTAACCGTCAGGAAGCTCACCATGAATGCGATTCTGCGCTGCGTACTGATCGGCGTCGGCGGGCTCTTCGCTGCGGCTCTCGCGGCCGGCCAGGAGCGCGTCGGATTGCGCGAAGTGCCGTTCACAGACGTGCGGCTCGGGGATTCGTTCTGGTCCGCGTGGCAGCGCGTCGCCCGCGAGCGGCTGCTGCCTCACAACCTGCGGATGTGCGACGAGACTGGCCGGCTGGCGAATCTCGACAAGGCGGCCGGCAAGGCGGAGGGCAAGTTCGAGGGCTATTTCTTCAACGACTCCGACGTCTACAAGATGCTCGAAGGCGCCGCGTATCTGCTCTCGCTCGAGCGCGACAGCGAAATCGAACGGCAGGTGGACGGGCTGATCGCCCGCATCGCCGCCGCCCAGCAGCCGGACGGCTATCTGAACAGCTATTTCTCACTGACGCCCGAGGAGCAGCGCTGGTCGAACATCGCCGTGCGGCACGAGCTCTACTGCGCCGGGCACCTGCTCGAGGCCGGGCTCGCCTACGAGCAGGCGACGGGCAAGCGCAGCCTGCTGGACGTGGCGATCCGCTTCGTCGACCTGATCGAGAGGGAATTCGGGCCCGGCCGGCGCACCTCGCCGCCGGGGCACGCCGAGCTGGAACTGGCACTGATTCGCCTCTACGAGCGGACCGGCGAGCAGCGCCACCTCAAGCTCGCGCAGTTCTTCGTCGAGCAGCGCGGCCGCGCCAACGGCCGCGAGCTCTATGGCGAGTACGCGCAGGATCACAAGCCGCTTGTCGAGCAGCGCGAAATCGTCGGGCACGCGGTGCGGGCAACCTACTTCTACTGTGCGGCCGCGGACCTGGCCCGGCTCGGCGTCGGCGGCGAATACGTCGAGCCGCTGAACGTGATCTGGCACGACGTGACCGACCGCAAGATGTATGTCACGGGAGGGATCGGCTCGTCGCGCCACAACGAAGGCTTCACCGTCGCCTACGACCTGCCCAACGAGACGGCTTATGCCGAGACCTGCGCCGGCGTCGGCCTGCTCTTCTGGAATCACCGCCTGAACCTGCTCCATGCGGATGCCCGCTACGCGGATGTGCTCGAGCGCAGCCTCTACAACGGCATTCTGTCGGGACTCTCGCTCGACGGCGAGAGATTCTTCTACGTGAACCCGCTGGCCAGCCGCGGCGAGCATCATCGCCAGCCCTGGTTCGCCTGCGCGTGCTGTCCGCCGAACCTGTTGCGGCTCGTCCCGACGGTAGGGGGGTACGCCTACGCCGTCGGCCCGCGGGCCATCTATGTCAACCAGTTCATGGCCGGCACGGCGACGATCAAGCTCGACGATCTCGGCGCGGTAGAGATCGTGCAGCGGACGCGCTACCCGTGGGAGGGCAGCGTGCGGTTGACCCTGCGGCCGGCCAAGGCGGCGGAGTTCGCGCTTTTTGTCCGCATTCCCGGCTGGTCGCGCGGGGCGACGCTGAGAATCAACGGCGAGCCCGTCGGCCCGTTGCAGATGGAGCGCGGCTACGCGCGGCTCGCACGCCAGTGGAAACCGGGCGACCTCGTCGAGCTCGACCTGCCGATGCCGGTCGAGCGGATCGAGAGTCACCCGCGCGTGCAGGCCAATCGCGGACGCGTGGCCCTTCAGCGTGGTCCGATCGTCTACTGCCTGGAGGGTGTCGACCACGGCGGACACGTGCGAAACATCCTCCTGCCGCGCGGGGCCGAGCTCCGGGCGGAGTGGCGCAGCGAGTTGCTCGGCGGCGTGACGGTTCTTCGCGGCCGCGGCGTAACGCTCGATGTGCCCGCCTGGGAGGATGAGCTCTATCGCGCCTCGCCGCAGGGCCGAGAGATCGAGTTGACGGCGATTCCTTATTACGCCTGGGACAACCGCGAGCCGGGCGAGATGGTCGTCTGGCTGCCCGAGACGGCCGCGGCCATCGAGCCGGGCCCGGTCGGCTGGCTGCGGCCGTCGGCGTCGCACTGCTGGCGGGCGGACACTGTGGACGCCCTGCGTGACCGTGTGGAGCCGAAGGATTCGAGCGACGGCGGGATCGCGCGCTTCACCTGGTGGCCGCGGCGGGGCGGGACGGAGTGGGTGCAGTATGACTTCGACGAAGCGCGGCGCGTCTCGGCCGTCGAGGTCTACTGGTTCGACGACAGCCGCAAGGGGGCCGGCTGCGGCCCGCCGGCGTCGTGGAAGCTGCTTTATCGAGCCGGCGATGAGTGGCGCGAGGTCTCGCTGCGCGGCGAGTACGGCACGGCGCTGGACCGCTTCAACCGCGCGGAGTTCGAGCCGGTGCAGACGACGGGTCTGCGGATCGAGGCGGAACTGGGCGAGGGGCTCTCGGCGGGAATTCTGGAGTGGCGCGTCGTCGCGGCGCGGTGATCAGCGCTGAGCCCGTGAACGAATCGCGCGCGGCTCCGGGGCGCGCGGGCGTCTGAGCCGGTGAGCGAATCGCGCGGCTCTGGGGAGCGCGGGCGTTCCGCCCGATTGGGGCGCGCGGGCGTCCCGCCCGCAATCAGAACCCCGTGCGCCGAGCACGGGGTCACGGGGTCTCGAGCTCCGAATCCCACGTCACGCTCGGCGTGTCGGCGCGCCACTGCGCTGCGAGCAGTGCGGTCCGGCCACGCGTCCGCTGGGGATCGCGAACGTCCCACCCGCCGCGCACGTGGGCGCCACGGAGTCGCGGCCAGCAGACCGGAACTCGGGCGCCATGGTTCGATCGTCAGAGCATCCATCGTTGCGTCTGGTATTATAGGACCAGGTCCGGATTTCATCGTGTTCCGTTCGGAGCCTGTGACCGTCGCAGTTCCTTCGTAACTTCTTTTGCCATCGTTGGTTGAGTCACATCGACGGTTGCTTCGCGGGTCGGACGCAGGTAGAATGTTGCTAAACGTCGGCCATTCGTAATAAGTGCCGACAGATTACAACGAAGCGGAACCATGCGGGCCACACAGGCCGAGCGAATCCTTCGGCAAGCCCGCCGGCGCGGGCTCATCCGTCCTCGGGATCTTGACGCGTCACGAGCGCCGACCGCAGTTTTGACGCGGCTCGTGCAGCAGGGTCTCCTGATCCGTCGCGCCCGCGGCATCTACACCGTCGCCGACCACGACCCGACCGAGCACACGGACCTGGCCGTGGTGGCGAAGCGGACTCCGGCGGCGGTGATCTGCCTGCTTTCGGCGCTTCGTTTTCATGAACTGACCACGCAGAACCCCCACGAAGTGTGGATCATGCTCGACCGGAAGGCGCGAGCCCCGGCGCTGGATCACCCGCCTCTCCGCGTGGTGCGGGCGTCCGGCGACTCGCTTCGGGCGGGCGTGGAGATTCGCGAGATCGAGGGCGTGCCGGTGCGCATCACGACACCCGCCAAGACGGTGGCGGACTGCTTCAAATACCGCCGCAAAGTCGGCACCGACGTCGCGATCGAGGCGCTTCGTGATTGCTGGCGGCAGCGCACGGCGACGATGGACGAGATCTACCGTTGCGCGAAGATCGACCGCGTGGCCAATGTCATGCGGCCATACATGGAGTCGCTCGCGTAAAGGACAAGGGCGTCACGAACGCGGCCGCGTCCGTTCGCCGGCGGCTGTTGAACCTGAGCCGCGCCCGGGGCACTGACTACGACGCGCTGCTCGTCCAGTACGCGATCGAGCGTCTTCTGTATCGCCTGTCCAAGTCCGAGCTCGCCGACCGTTTCGTGCTCAAGGGCGCGATGCTCTTTCGTGTCTGGGCGGCCGACCTGCACCGGCCCACGAAGGACCTCGATCTTCTCGGGCTCGGAGAGCCGACAACGAGCGCCGTTGCCGTGGCCGTGCGTCGGATCATCGGGGTGCCGTCGCCGACGACGGGGTGCGCTTCGACCCGGAGGCCGTGAGGGCTGAGTCGATTCGCGGAGCGCAGAAGTACGGCGGGATTCGCGTGAGGCTCGCAGCCATGCTGGGCAATGCGCGGATTCCGATTCAGATCGACGTCGGATTCGGCGACACGATCGTGCCCCCGCCGAAAGTCGAGGCGTTTCCGACGCCGCTCAGCCAGGATTCGCCCCGCTTGCGGATGTATCCGCCCGAAACCGTGATCGCTGAGAAGCTCGAAGCGATTGTCACGCTCGGAATCACCAACAGCCGGATGAAGGACTATTACGACCTGCTCGTTATCCTCCAGGCTGCTCGCTCGAGCAGACCGTGCTCGCGGACGCCATCGCGGCCACGTTTCGGCGCCGCGCTACGATCGTTCCCGAGGTCACGCCGGTCGGTCTCTCCGACGAGTTCGCGTGCGAGCGACTCTCGCAGCGGCGATGGATTGAGTTCCTCTCTCGGCTGCGTTTCGAGGATGCGCCGCAGAGCCTGGTGGATGTCGTCAGGCAGATTCGGGCACGCCTCGAGGCGGCGGTGGAACGAGCTCGGCGGCTCTCGTCCGAAATCTAGTCGATCGAAAGTGGTGCCTTTTCCGGCTGGCGAGCGGGCAATTCTGAAATCAGCTTGCCAGGCTCATTTGTTTGGTTTATATTAGGGTATGGAGGGGAAGGCCCGAGCCCGCCGGGCGTCGGTGGGCTTGCGGGGTGGCTCCGGCGGCTGGCATGTCACTGACCGCCGACCGCCAGCGCCGGAGCTGCTCGCTGCCTGTGCCGCATTCGTGGGGAACGGAGTCATGGATTCGCTCTCTCTCGCACATCCGTGCGACGCTTGGGAGGATTGCGCGCCGCCCCCGGTCACGCCGGCCGATCCAATACGAGCGCCGCGAACGCCGCAAGAGCCGCCGGCGCCGCAAGAGCCGCCGGCACCGCGGATGATGCGGACAGAGCGCCAAGCGGCCCTGGAGCGCGTGGCCGAGCAGATCCGCCGCTTGCAGGCCGACCGGCGGGCCGGCTTCCAACGCTGCTCCACCGGGGTGGCACCGCTCGACGAAGCGCTCGGCGGCGGGTTGGCCCTCGGCTGCGTGCACGAGCTGATGGCCCCCAGCGAAGGCGTGGCCATCCGCAGCGTCGCGCTGCTGGCGGCCGGCCGGGCGGCGTCTCGTGCACCCGATCCGGCCGCCGGCGGCCGCTGGGTGCTGTATGTCGATGCTCAGGGGGATTTCTATCCGCCCGCGGCCGTGCGGCTGGGCGTGTCGCTGGACCAACTGCTGATCGTGCGGGCGGGCCGCCGCCTGGATGCGCTCTGGGTCTGCGAGCTGGCGCTGCGGTGCCGCAGTGTCGCAGCGGTGATCGCGCCGGCCGCCGCGCTGGATACGTATGTTTCGCGGCGGCTTCAGCTCGCGGCCGAGCAGGGCGGCGGGCTCGGGCTGCTGCTGCGTGTGGGCCGGCCGGCGGGGGCGACGTTTGCGGCCACGCGGCTGTGGTTCGAGGCGGTGGGGGGCTCGCGGGTGGCGTGCCGGCTGCGTGTGAGCATACTGAAACTGCGCGAGCGTCAGCCGCCGGGACCGTTCGAGATCGAGCTGGGCCCGGGCGGCGGACAAGAGCCGGCCGCCTCGGCCGCGCCGGGCCGGAAATCCCCGCCGCCGGCGGCGCGGCGAGCCGTGTAAGCCGCGTGGCCGTCCCGCCGCCGCGCAGCGAACGATGCCTCGCACTGTGACAGATGTCGCAGGACGATGAGGTCGCCATGCGATTTTTCTCGCCTCGCACGCGCCCGGCCGAGTACAATCCCGAGAAGATCGGCTTCAAATCGCTGGGCCAGTTCAGAGCGAATCGTTCAAGCACATGCAAAAGGAGGACCGGAAATGCGCAAGTCTGTCGCTATTACTGCCGTTGCGGTCGCGGCACTGGGAGCCCTGGTGTCGCTGGCCTACTCGGCGATGATGGCTCCGCCCCGGCCGGCGGGGGCCTATGTCGCCATTCTCTCTGGCGAGAACGAAGTTCCGCCCGTCGAAACGGATGCGATCGGCCTGGCGTCCTTCGTGACGATCCAGGGCAACCGCGCCGCGCTCTACTCACTGCTGACGCACGGCCTGACGGACGTGACGGCGGCGCACATTCACCTCGGTGCCCCAGGCGAGAACGGCCCGCCGGTCGCGTTCCTGTTCATGACCGATGAACCGGTGACGCAGGACGGCCTGCTGGCCGCCGGCGTGCTGACCGCGGACGACCTGATCGGACCGCTGGAGGGCGCTCCGCTCTCCGATCTGCTCGAAGAGATCGCCGCCGGCAACACGTACGTCAACGTGCACACGCTGGCACACCCGGGCGGCGAGATTCGCGGACAGGTCGGACAGGCCGGAGCGGTGATCAGCGGCGCCGCTCAGACCAGGTAAGCAGGGGGGGCGTGCCGCGCGTCGAGTGACGCCGCGGCGGGCCCAGCGCCTTTTGACGCTCTCTTCGCGGCAGGTGTCGGGACGCTCCCGGCGCCTGCCGCCTGTTTCACGATCCACAAATCGTCGAAGCACGCCGGCGGCCGGCGGCCGCCCGCGGCCTTGAGCATCCCCTTCCAATCGTCGATGATCTTTCGAACCGCGGCCGGGCAAAGGTTGCGGCCGGGCCGCGGAATTCACGTTGGATACAGACGCGGGCACGATCGCGCCGCCGCGCCGCCGCCTCGACAGTGCACGCGGCCGGACGGCGCGCCATACAGGCCGCACGGCTCGCCCGTGCATCGCCGCGGAGCGAAGATGAGCGAAGCGTTGCTGGTCGTCGAGAACCTGCGGGTTCAGTTCGGCCGCCTGATGGCCGTCGACGGCATCTCCTTCGAGCTGCGCGGCGGAGACCTGCTCGGGCTGATCGGCGCCAATGGCGCCGGCAAGACGACCACGCTCCGCGCGGCCGCCGGCCTTCAGGCCCTTACGGCGGGCCGCATCCGCGTCTTCGGCTATGACGTTGCCACCGCCGACCCGCGCGTCGGCTTCCATCTCGGCTTCACGCCCGATACGCCGTCGCTCTACGAGACGCTGACGGTGCGCGAGTTCCTCGAGTTCGTCGCGAGCTGCTATGACCTCGGCCGGCGGCTGACGGACGAACGGATCGACCACTGGCTCGAGCGGCTCTGGCTGGGCGACAAGGTGGACGCGAAGATCAGCTCGCTTTCGCGCGGCATGCGGCAACGCCTGGCCGTCGCCCGCACGCTGCTGCCCGACCCGCATGTGATTCTGCTCGACGAGCCGGCCGCGGGCCTCGATCCGGCCGGGCGAATCCAGTTCCGGCAGTTGCTCGCCAGCCTGCGTGACCAGGGCAAGGCGATCATCGTCTCGTCGCACATCCTGGCGGACCTGGCCGAATTCAGCACGCACGTGGCGATCATGGAGCGCGGGCGGCTGCTGCGCTTCGGCACAGTGTCGCAGGTCGCCGGAGAGGCGGATCGGCCGGTCGTGACGTATCGCATCCTTCTGGCCAGGCGCATGGGGGACGTGGCGACGCGCCTGGCGACGATCGACGGGCTGGAGCAGGTTCACGTCGACGGCGACGTAATCGTCCTGCAATACGATGCCGGCCGCGAGGCGGCCGCGCGGCTGCTGGCCGAGATGATCTCCGCCGGCCTGCCCGTCGCCGAGTTTCAGGCCCGCAAAGCCGACCTGGAGACCGTGTATCTCCAGTCCGGCGCACGTTCGGAGGACTGACCCATGCGGCTCAATCCGTTCATCCCGCTGCATTTCAGTCTGACCGGGCGGCGCAATCTGATCCTCGTGCCGCTCGCGCTGGCGGCGGTGATCATCTTCTTCGCCTCGATGACCTATTCGGTCGTCTTCGAGAATCACGCCGGGCGAATGTCCGTCGCGTGGCTTGGAATTGTCACCGGCGCACAGGCACTGCTGCTGCTGCTCTACGGGCCGGGTTGCATCCACCGGGCCGTGCAGCGCGATTTCCAGAGCGGCATGATCGAGTCGCACCGGCTCGCGCCGCTCAGCGGCCTGCGCCTCGTCGTCGGCTACCTGACCGGCCCGCTGGTGCAGCTCGCAGCGCTCTACCTCGTCACGCTCGTGGCGGGTTCGATCTTCTGCGGCATGTACTCGCGTGCGCTCGCCCTGCCCGGGCCGCTGAGCGGCGTCGGGATCGTCGCCGGCCTGTGGGCGATGGCGCAGCTCGGGCTGCTGTGTCTGGCCTTTCTCCTGTCGTCGCTGACGCTGCTGACGGCGCTCGCGACGCGCGGCAAGACGAATCTCGTCGGTTGGGCCATCGCGGTGAGCGTGCTCGGCGGCTGGTCCGGCGTGACGCTCGTGCCGGGGCTCGCCCTGCTGTGCGGCATCTTCAGCGGCGGCGCCGTCATCGTCCTCTTCAGCCGCGGCGCCGTGCCGCTCGACCAGAGCGTCGTCGTCGTCGCCTGCGCGTTTCAGGTCGCCCTCGGCCTGATCTTCGCCGCCGCGTCGATCCGCATCGCCCGGGCCGTCGACCGGCCCGCCTTCAGCATCCCCCTCGGACTGTTGCTCGTCGGCGTGATCAGCGCCCTGCTGATCGTCGGAACGCGCGCCGCCGGACTATTCGCCTTCGGCCCGTTCGACCCGGCGGAGGGCCTCGTCACCGCGCAGTTCATCTCGTCAATCGTCGTCTTGCTGCTGGTGAACTACCTCGCGCTCAACGGCGCCGCCGGCGAGCGGCTCCAGCTCGAAATCTCCGAGGCATTCGGCCAGCCGCGACGCCACGGCCTGCGGCGGGCCGTGCTGGCACTGCCCCTGATTCTCGCCGCGGCCGCACCGCTGGTCATGGCCCTGCTCTATCGCCTGGGGCCGCAGCACGCCTCATCGGTCGAGCTGATCGAGGCGATGAACGCCGGACCCGTCGTGGCCGCCGTCGTCACCGCCCTGGTTCTGTCCGTCTGGGCGGACGGAAACCTGATCTACGTGCTGCGGGCGATGCAGTTTCGCCCCTGGGTCGCCATGCTGCTGATCGTCGTCGTCCTGAAAGTGGCGCCCGTCGCGATCGATCACGTCCTCCTCGGCGCCGTCCAGGAGTTCGACCGCAGCTACTGGACCGGCTACGGCGTGCTCAGCTCCACCACGCCGATCGGCACGCTCGTCCTGGCGGTCCGCGGATATACCGACTTTCTCTGGATGGGCATCGGGGTCCAGGCGGCTGTCGGGCTGGCCGCCGGATTGCTCGTCCGCCGCGTCAACGCCCAGATCCAGCAGCGTTCGCGCCGCTACACGGACGAACGAGTGGTCGTCTGAGCGCATCAAACCACGGCCGGCCCGCCGGCGTATCAGTGCTTGACAGGCCGCGCGTCGATCGGCCGCCGCCCTTCGCGCTGCCCGATAATGCGAGCTGCGCCCGGTCGGCAGGTGGAGGGCCACTGCCTATAATCCGCCGCATCGGCGCGGCGCGAACCTGACCCCTCCAATTCGACCGGCCGTCTGCGGCGGAGAAGGCAACCTGCATGCTGTCTGATCAATTCGAGTGGCTGGAGGCCGACGGGCTGGGCGGTTTCGCCAGCGGCACGATGAGCGGCGTCCGTACGCGGCGCTATCACGCCCTGCTTTTGCCGGCCATGTCGCCGCCGACCGGCCGGGTCGTGCTCGTCAGCGGCTTCGACGCCTGGGTCGAGACGCAGGCCGGCGCAGCGCCCATCAGCTCGCAGCGCTACACGCCGGACGTGATTCACCCGGATAATGGCCGAACACCCGAGGGCTTCGCCGCCGATCCGTGGCCGACGTGGGTCTTTCGGCTCAAGGACGGGACGCGGATCGAGCAACAGCTCTTCGTGCCGCACGGAGCACCGCTGGTCGTGCTCTGCTGGCGGCGGCTGGAGGGCAGCGGGCCGGCCACGCTCAGCGTGCGGCCGTTCCTCGCCGGGCGTGATTTTCATGCCCTCCAGCGCGAGAACGTGGAGTTCTCGTTTCAGCCCCGGATCGCTGGCGAGCGCGTGACGTGGCGGCCCTACGAGTGCGTGCCGGCGATCGTCTCGCTCTCCAACGGCGCCTACACGCACGAGCCTTACTGGTATCGAAGCTTTCTGTACACGCAGGAGCGGGCGCGGGGCATGGACTGTATCGAGGATCTGGCCTCGCCGGGCTGTCTGCGGTTCGACCTCGCCGAGGGGCCGGCGGTGTGGCTGCTCGCGGCGGGGGAGAGCGGTGCGGCGGCCTTCGGCTCCGGTACCGCGCTCCAGGCCCATCGCCAGCTCAGCGAGCGCGAAGCCCGGCGGCGGTCCGGCTTCGCCGACGCTCTCCAGCGGGCGGCCGACGCGTACATCGTGCAGCGCGGCTCGGGGCGGACGATCCTGGCCGGCTATCCGTGGTTCGCCGACATCGGGCGGCACACCTTCTCGGCCCTGCGCGGGCTGTGCATCGCCACCGGCCGGCTGGACCTGGCCAAACAGGTCCTGCTGGAGTGGGCGGCCAGTCTCTCCGAAGGCATGCTGCCGAATCGCTTTCGAGAAGCCCACGAGGGAGCGGAATACAACTCGGTCGACGCATCGCTCTGGTTCGTCGTCGCCGTGCAGGACCTGCTGCGGGCGGCCGAGAGCAACGGCGATCCGCTGAATCGCTCCGAGCGCCAGATTCTGCTCGACGCCGTCGACGCGATCCTGACGAGCTACTCCGCGGGGACGCGTTTCGGCATTCGCGTGGACAAAGATGGCCTGCTCGCCTGCGGCGAGCCCGGCACGCAGCTCACCTGGATGGATGCCAAGGTCGGCAACTGGGTCGTCACGCCGCGCGTCGGCAAGCCGGTCGAAGTGCAGGCGCTCTGGCTGGCGGCATTGGACTTCGCCGGCGGCTTCTCGGAGCGCTGGCGCAAGGAATATCTGCACGGCGTGGCCAGCTTTCGGCGGCGGTTCTGGAACCAGGCCGACCGCTGCCTGTTCGACGTCGTGGATTGCGACCACAAGCGCAGCTCCGCCGATCGCACCTTCCGCGCCAACCAGATCTACGCCGTGGGTGGCGTGCCGACGATGCTGTTGGAGCTCGAGCCGGCCCGCGCCGTCGTCGACGCCGTCGAGCGGCGGCTGCTGACACCCGTCGGGCTGCGGACGCTCGCCCCGGGCGAGGGCGGATACGCGCCCCGCTGCGAGGGCGACGTGCGGCAGCGCGACGGCGCTGCACACCAGGGAACCGTCTGGCCGCACCTGCTCGGCCCCTTCGTCGAGGCGTGGGTCCGCGTGCGCGGCGACACCGCCGCGGCCCGCCGCGAGGCGGCCGAGCGGTTTCTGCCCCCGCTGATGGCGCAGCTCAAGCAGGCCGGGCTCGGCCACCTCAGCGAGCAGGCCGACGGCGACGCGCCGCACAACCCCCGCGGCTGCCCGTTCTTCGCGCCGGCCATGGGAGAGCTGCTGCGACTGAAGCTCAGTGTGCTGCGCGTCCGCAAGGAACCGGGTCGGAAAGGCGCCGCCCGGCCGATCGCCCGACCGTAGTCTGCCTGGTCGAGCATCGCGCAAATCCGGCAGCCCGGGCGTCCTGCCCGCATCATCCGAGCCGCGACCGTCTGCCTGCACCGAGCCCATGCGCGCCGCTCACCGTCGCGGTTCCGTTCCAAACTCCTCGGCGAGCGCGGGCCTTTCAGCCGCGACGATCAGCCCCGGACGCGGTTCGTCAGAGGCGGCGGAGCGGGCGGGGGGTGGCGCGCCACCCGCACTCCCCGATCCGCGAGGCAGAATTCCCGACCGACTGGACCGGGGTCCTACGGCCGGATGCCCGTGCTCGTGCCCAATCCCGTGAACCGCCGCGAACCCAGCGTCCACTCGGGGATGCCCTCCGGCCACATCGCCACCGAGACCTTCACATCCTCGAAAACCTCGTCGATCTCGAGATTCACCGAGAAGTACCAGCGCGGAAGCTTGCGCACATAGGCCACCGAGAACTCCCCCAGCCGCCCCTCGTCGATATCCCACCACGCCCGCGTCGTGACGATGTGCTTCTCGTTGAGCTTGTAGTTGAACCCGCCGCCGATCACGTTCATGTCGATGTCGCCCGCCGAGCGCCACCCGAAGACATACGCCAGCCGCGGCAGCCGCTCGACGGCGATCGACACGTTCTGCCGGTCGACCGCCCCGTCATTCAGGTCGAAGTTCAGGTCATACAGGATGCTGGTCGTGTCGCTCAGCCGCCAGGCGACGTCCGCCGCCAGGTAATTCCGCGTGCGGCTGTCTTCGGGGCGGAGCGGATTGGCATACCCGGCCGACTGCTCGGCCGCCTGCACCTCGCCTCCGAAGAGCCCGGCCTCCAGGTCGAAGCGCAGCACGTCGACCGTGCGGCGGTCGTCGGCGTTGCCGCGCTTGGTCTGCCACGTCTGCCGCAGGCCGAAGGTCACGCCGTAGAAATCGTCGATCGTCTCGATGCCCTCGTCGAAGGGCGTGATCAGCTCGCTGCGCGTGTTGCTGTGCGACCACCAGGCGGCGAAGTCCGGCTTGACGATGTGCCGGACGCGGTGAATGTCGAGCAGCTCCGACTCGATCTCGTCATAGACCTTCGAAAAGGTCGTGCTCCCGCGCGCTCCATACACGCCCAGCCCGCGCCACAGCCCCCCGTCGTCGCGCGGCTGGCCGTCCCAGTAGCTCCCCCGGAGACTCGCAAACGGCACCAGGTTCACCGGCCCGAGCTTCAGCGGCAGCTCCAGCTCCTCGCGCCCGTCCGCGCGGAAGGTCGTGTCGGTCGCGGCCGTGTTGTCCAGCCGGCGCTGATCGAAGAAGCGGCGGTCGTCCGGACGATAGCGCACCGTGCCGACCCGGCCCTCCAGGTAATTGACGAACGGATCGAGGAACGTGTCGCCGATGCGGCGGTACGCAAGCTCTGGCAGGTGCTCGGTCTGCGTCGTGAAATTCAACAGCCGCCAGTTGGTCAGCAGCGTGATCGCCTCGTTGTCGCGGGCCCGCTTCAGGTAGACCAGCGTCTCCTGCTCCTTGCCCTCGTTGAACTCGGAGCGGCGATACTCCTCGAGAAATCCGGGATCGCTGATATAGCTCAGCTCCAGCGTCAGCTCCCAGTCGTTCGGCAGATAGTGGCGATGCCGCCACAGCACCCGCCCACGGTCGGCCGACGCAGGCGTGTTGTCGCGCAGCGGCCCGAGGTTGTCCTCGCCCCCGTCATTGATGTAATACGTGCGCAGCAGGCCGAAGTGATCCTCACGCAGATAGTCGACGTCGACCCCCGTCGCCGGCCCGCGGTCGGTGAAATAGTCGAGCCGCAGCGTCGCGTCATAGCCCGGCGGGCTCGTGATCCCGAGCAGGTTGAACAGGTACCACGCCGTCTCGAACTCCGCCCCGAAATCGTCGCTGTATCCCGTGCGAATCCGGCGAATGAGCGTCTCGCTCGCCTCGAATCGGCCCGAGCTGTACGGCCACCACATCAGCGGCATGCCGCCGACGTTCAGCGTCGAGTTATGCAGCTCGTACTCGCCCGCCAGCTTCCCCGCCGCCTCGCCCCCGGCCGTCCGCAGCGTCAGGTCGCGGACGATCACCTTCTCCGCCCCGACGTGATAGTGCGGCGTGTAGAACTCGCTCGTGCTCACCATCGCCTGCGTCGCGGCGAACTCGCGCGCGGAGAGCTGCCGGATCTCGGCCGCACGGACATACATCGGCACCGTGCGATCCGGAATCTCCGCCCGAAACACCCCGTCGAGAATCATCGCCCGGCTGCGCTCGAAGTCGTAGTACAGCCGGTTGGCCCGCACCGTCCGCGTACCCAACGACAGCACCACGTCGCCTTCCAGGTAGACCGCCCGGATCCGCTCCCCGATCTGCCCCAGACCCGGCGTCTGCTCCGGCCGCACCGCCGGCGGCTCCTGCGACGAATCCTCCTGGCCCGGCGTCCCCGCCTCGCCCTCCGCCGGCTGCGTCGCCGGCCGCGTCGTCGGCTCCTGGTCTCCCAGCAGCGCCTCCGCCGCACTCTCCGCCGGAAAGACCACTGCGTGATCCGCCATGATCTCCAGCACCGGCGAATCCGGCCCGCCGGATTGCGAAAGGTATACCCGTCCGGTGGCGATGAAGACCTGCTCGCCCGCCGGCGTCTGGGCCGGCTCGACCCCTTCAGGAAAGTCGTAGCGCACGATGGTAGGGGGGCGGTCGCGGTCTGCGTCGGCCGGCCGCTTCACCGTCACCGGCGGCATGGCCGTTTCCGGCGGCACGCCGCGCTCGATCCGCTCCCGGTCCGCCATCGCGCGCTGATAGAACTCGCTCGTCTCCATCGATTCCGGCGAATGGGCGTCGTGCGACTTGGTGATGCGGCCGAACGTGCGGATATTGCTGACCAGCAGCGTCTGGTCCTCGGTCACCGTCCCTCCCGGCTCGCGCACCACCGCCTGCTCCGAGAGATAAACGGTCAGCTCGAAGTACTTGCGCCCCTCCAGCTCGGTCCGCCGCGGTTCGATCCAGACCACCGCGTCCCGGGCCTCCAGCCGCCGCTGGCCGAAGGTCATCTCGAAGCCGCCATTGAACAGCAGCGTCAGCGTGCCGTCTTCCTGGCGCCATTGGCGGACGTACCGGCCGGCCATGGTCACGTCGTCGTGGCTGATGGACTCCGGCAGCAGGGGCTCCTCGTCGCCGGGAACCTGCTGTGCAGCGAGGGGCGGTGCGAAAGCGCCCGCCAGCATGGCCAGCAGGGCGGCGGCGACCGCTCGGAGCCGGAGGGCATTCGGGAGCGCGGTCCCGGCCGCTTTCGGCGGGCGATGCGGACGCAAAGCGGGCGGGACGCGTTTCAAGGGCCAGTTCCGGGTTCTCTCAGGACCGCGCTCGACGAACCGGCGGCCATTATCGGGGCATGCGGGTGGGGGTCAATCCCCGCGCGGCCGCTGATGTGCTAACATACTGAGTCGGATGGAGCGAGCGAATCGACGCGTAGCCATAGCGGGACCACAATTGCAGGACGTTCGCCACTACTGCGGATTATTCGGAATCGTCGGTCACCCCAGCGCCGCGGAACTCACCTACCTGGGACTGTACGCACAGCAGCATCGCGGCCAGGAGTCCGCCGGCATCTGCTCGTCGGACGGCCGCACGATCATCCGCCGCGCGGGCATGGGACTCGTCACCGACGCGATCAGCGAAGCGAACCTGGCCGAGCTGCGCAACCCGATGGCCGTCGGCCATGTGCGCTACTCGACCACCGGCTCGTGCCGCGAGGCCAACGCCCAGCCGCTGCTCGTCAGCGCGGGAATCGGTCAGGTCGCCGTCTGCCACAACGGCAATCTCGTCAACGCGGCCGCCCTGCGCGACGCCTTCGAAGGCCGCGGCCACATCTTCACGACCACCTCCGACACCGAGGTGATTCTGCATCTGCTCGCCAGCGAGGTCTTCCGCGATCAGCCGGACCCGCTGGCCGCAGTCCTGCGCCAGGTCAGCGGCTCCTACTGCCTACTGCTGATGTATCCGGACCGAATCGAGGCCGTCCGCGATCCCTCGGGCAACCGCCCGCTCTGCCTCGGCCGCATGGACGTCACCCGCGACGACGGCTCGCGCGGTGTCGCGTGGGCGGTGGCCAGCGAGACCTGCGCGCTGGACCTGGTCGATGCCGAGTACGTGCGCGACGTCGAGCCGGGCGAGATCGTCACCCTCTCGCTCAAGGGAATGTCCTCGCGCCGCTTCGTCGAGCCCGACGGCTTGCGGCACGCCCAGTGCATCTTTGAGCTGGTCTACTTCGCCGACCCCGCCAGCCGCGTCTTCGGCGAGAGCGTGCATCTGGTGCGCAAGGAGTTCGGCCGGGCGCTGGCCCGCGAGGCGCCGGTGGAGGCAGACCTGGTCGTCGCCGTGCCCAACTGCGCCCGCTGCGCCGCGCTCGGCTATCACGAAGAGTCCGGCATTCCTATCGGCCGCGGCTTCACGACGAATCACTACGTCGGCCGGTCGTTCATTCAGCCCACGCAGGCGATCCGCGATCTGACGGTCAAGCTCAAGCTCAACCCGATCTCGGCGACGGTCCGCGGCAAGCGGCTCGTCGTCGTCGAGGACTCCGTCGTCCGCGGCACGACCACCCGCGGAAAGATGCGCGCCCTGCGGGCGGCCGGCGCGAACGAGATTCACCTGCGCGTCGCCAGTCCGCCGATCCGCCACCCCTGCTACTACGGCATCGACTTTCCCCAGAGCGAGGAGTTGATCGCCTCTGCGCGCAGCGTCGACGAGATTCGCGCGTTCCTCGGCGTCGATTCGCTGGCCTATCTCTCGCTCGAGGGCATGCTCGCCGCTGTCGCGGAGCACGCCGAGTCCTACTGCACGGCCTGCTTCTCCGGCCGCTATCCGATCCCGATCGACGGCGCCTTCCGCAAAGACGCCTTCGAGCGGCACCAGCTTCCGCTTTTTGGCGCCGGCCGGGCCGACCAGATCGCCTGGAGTTAGCTACCTTGGAAAGTGTGGCACCGGCTATCCTGCCTCGGTAAGTGTGGCACGGGCTAATAGCCGGTGCAGTCCCTCACGCCGCGCCCTTCTCCGTATCAACTGGGGGACCGGCCTATGGCCGGTCGCTGCTCGACCGGTCTCCGACCGGTCGACGGATGGCCGTGCAGATACCCCGCCCCTCACGCCACCCCCTCCTCCGCAAACGCCCGCAGCACCGCCCCATTCGGCACATAGAGCGGATGCCGCGGCTCGCCCGCCTTCGTCATCCCCAGACAGCACAGATTCCGGCAGCCGCGCAGCAGCGCCCGCACGCGCCGGCCACGATCCATGAGCAATCCCCCATTCCCCCACGCCGCCAGCACGCGTTCCGCCCGCGCCACGGCCGCACGAATATACCGATCATTCGCCGGCCCGACCGGATCATCCACCCTCCGCAGCGCATCCGGGTCCGTCGATCGATAGGCGAAAATGTTGACCACGCGCAGCGAGCCGAAACCACGCCGCTGCGCCATGTACAGACATCGCCGCACGGTCGGATCCAGCGTCCGCTCGTCGGCCGTGCTCGGGTTCAACAGCACGCACGCCAGCGCCGTCCTCCGATCGTCCCACGTCCGCCACAGCGCGTAGCGATAGACCCGCGTCGTGTCGAACACCGCGCCGCTGTCGAGCATTCCGGGAAGCGCAGCTCGCAGCGTCGTCACGCCGCCGCCCCGGCTCATTGCGGCGGCTCGCAGCGCGAGCAGGGTTCGTACTTCTCACGCGCCTGCGCAAGCGCAATCGCGCTCGCACCGGATCGCACATACTGGCAGTCGGCCAGGTGATACTTGCGGCCGGATTTGGTTACGTAGACGACGAACTGCCCATCCGCCGTCCCAGGCGCGTTCGCCGGCTGCCGGTTCGCCTGCCCCAGCGACTCCGCAGCTCCCGCGGCCGGCGGCGGCGGGGCCGTCTGGGCGGTCGCGCGGTCCACCCGCCAGATGCCGCGCTCGATCTCGCGCGCGTGCAGCTCATACACGCGAAATGTCCGCTGCAGCTCGAAATCCGGCCGGGCCGCAACCGGCGCGTATCCCTGCCGGATCAGCTCCAGGTTGACCAGCAGCTTGTCCGGCTCGCGATACACCAGCACACGCGGGCCGAGCGATGACGGTTCCGCTTCCGCCTCCTCCGCGCCGCTGCCCGCCTGCTCCTCCGTCTCGCCCGCGGCGTGTCCGTCCGCCGGCCCCGTCGCCTCATCCGGCTCGATTACCCGCACGCGTTCGCCGGTCAGCAGCCGCTCCAGAAACCCAACCGCCGCGGCCCGATCCGCTTCCTCGCGCGGCCACGCCACGCCGAGCAGCCGCACACGCTGCTGCTTGCCCTCACGCTCCAGAAGCAGCGTCCGCGCGTCCACGACGGACGCCACCGCCATCACCGGCCGATCCGCCAGGTCCGGCGCCGGCACCTCCGGCAATTCCTGCGCGGCACCGCGGCCGCAGATCGAGAATATCAGCGAGATCAGTCCGAGTCGAAGTGAGGGCCTCATTGGAGTTACCGGACTGCGGCGACTGTCTGCACCTCGGCGGGCGAAACGCCGCCCGAGCCGATCGTGAACCGTACCGAAACCGCCTCCGTGCGGGATTCCAGGCAGAGATTATGGCCCCGTGCGGCCGGCGCTGTCCAGCATCCTGCGCCCCCAGGCCGTCCTTTCCACATCCCTCTCCCAATCCTCCCCCGAAGCGCGTCGATGAATAAGAAGCCGGGAGGATGTCTCGGACCGGTCGCCGCGGCGTGTCCGCCACCTCCGCGCGGAGATTCCGGCCCTCCCCAGGGCGTTGCACAGAAGCGAGAACCTTGCATGTCGCCACCCAGCATGACTGCAACGGCACCGGGCACCACCCGGTCGGTCGACAACGTCATCCGCCGCATCGCCGAAATCTCCACGCTGCCCCAGGTGGCCATGCAGGTTCTGGAGGTCGCCCGCAACCCCGATTCCGGCGCGGCCGATCTGCGCCGCATCGTCGAGTGCGACCCGGCCCTCAGCGCCCGCGTGCTGCGCATGGTCAACTCCGCCGCCTTCGCCGTGCGCACGACCGTCACCAATCTGCACCAGGCCATCAGCTACATCGGCTTCACCCAGGTGCGCAACCTGGCGCTCACCGCCTCGGTCAGCGACCTGTTCAAGACGGATGAGACCATCGGCCGCTATCGCCGCAGCGGCCTGTGGAGGCACCTTGTCGCCACCGGCCTGTGCGCCCGCCTTGTGGCGATGCGCTGCCGCGTCGACGATTTCGAAGATGCCTTCCTGGCCGGTCTGCTGCACGACATCGGCATCATTCTGGCCGACGAGCATGACCACGAGTGCTTCAGCCGCGCGATGTCCAGCGTCAGCGACGAACGCTCCTTGCTCGATGCCGAGCGCGAGCACCTGGGCTACACGCACACGCAGCTCGGAGACGCCGTCGCCGAAGCCTGGCGCTTCCCGCCCATCACCCGCGGCGCGATCCGCTATCACCACGGCTCCGAAGGCTACCGCGGCGAGCACGAGGACATCGTCCGCTGCGTCGAAGTGGCCAACGTGATCTGCACCATGAAGGGAACCAGCTCGACCGGCTTCAAGAACATCACGCCGCCGCTCGAGACCTTTCGCAAGCTGAATCTGCGCCGCGAGGACATCCTCGTGCTGGCCACCGACCTCGAGCGCGAAATCGCCGGCAGCGAGAGCCTGTTCGAACTCTAGAGGGGCCGCGCTTGTCCGACCTGCTGGAACAGATCGATCGTCTCTTCGGCGGCCCGCCCACCTGCTGGGAGCTCGCCCCAGCCCTGGCCACCATGATGCAGCCGCTCGAGCCCCTGCGGCCGCTCCAGGTCTTTCTGGCCGATGAAGACGGCCACCTGCTCAGCCGTTACCCCGTCGAACAGACCCGCGTCGGCGAAGCCCTGCCCGCCGTCGCGCACGAGGTCTGCGAGTGGCTCCGCTCCGCCGGTCGCGTCGTGCTGCGGCCCGAAGGCGAGAACGGCCGCGAGCTGCACGTCGTCGCCTTCCGCCTCACCGGTTTCGGACAGGGCGGAGCCGCCTTCGGTGCCGTCGTCGAAAGCGAGCCGGACGAGCAGGCGATCAGCGGCCTCGAAGCCGAGCTCATCCGCCTCGGCGACGCCGTCACCCTCGCCGTTCGCCTGCACAACCAGCTCCGCGAAGTGCAGACGCGCGTGCGCCACCTGGAGGCGGAGCTGCACACGCTCCGCCGCGCCCACGAAGACACCATCACCAACGTGCTCAGCGAGCGCGAGGCCCGCCTGGTCGAAAAGCGCCGCCACATCGTCCAGCTCGAAAGCGAAGTGCGCCGCCGCTCGGCCGCCCTGCGCGACGCGCTCGGCCGGGCCGAGGAAGCCAGCCGCGCCAAGACCGAGTTCCTGGCCAACATGAGCCATGAGATACGCACGCCGATGACCGCCATCCTCGGCTATTCGGAGCAACTGCTCGAGCCCGACCTGGACGAAGGCGAACGCCTCGCCGCCGTGCACACCATCCGCCGCAACGGCGAGCACCTGCTCGAGATCATCAACGACATCCTCGACCTCTCGAAGATCGAGGCCGGCAAGCTCGAGATCGAACGCGTCCGCTTCTGCCCGGTGCAGCTCGTCGACGACCTGGTCGAGCTGATGCGCCCGCGGGCCGAGGCCAAGGGCCTCGTGCTCGAGGTCACCTTCGGCGGACCGATCCCCGAGACGATCGAAACCGACCCGACCCGCATCCGCCAGATTCTGCTGAACCTGCTCGGCAACGCCGTCAAGTTCACCGAAACCGGCGGCGTCGAGCTGAACCTCAGCGTCGAGCCGCCCGCCGACGACAACCCCGCGGCCGAGGCGCAGATGCACTTCAGCGTCCGCGACACCGGCATCGGCCTGACCGAAACCCAGCTCGCCCGCCTCTTTCAACCCTTCGCGCAGGCCGACGCCTCGCACACGCGCCGCTTCGGCGGCACCGGACTGGGCCTGATGATCAGCAAACGCCTGGCCACGCAGCTCGGCGGCAAGCTGGCGGCCACCAGCCGCGCGGGCGAGGGCAGCACCTTCGTCGCCACCATCGCCATCGGCTCGCTCGCCGGCGTCACGATGATCGAAGACGTGCAGTCCCTCATCGAGCAGCGCCGCGGCGCACTCCGCAGACCGACCTTCAACGCCGGCGCCGCCTCGGCCGGCCCCACACCCCGCAGCAGCATCCCCGCCGCGCCCGCCACCGGACCCAGGCTCCCCGGCTCCATGCGCATCCTCGTCGCCGAAGACGGACCGGATAACCAGCGCCTGCTCGTCGCCATGCTCGAGCGCGCCGGCGCCCGCGTTAGCGTCGTCGAGAACGGCCGCCTCGCCTGCGACGCCGCCCTCGGCGCTCTCGAACGCGGCGAACCCTTCGACCTCATCCTCATGGACATGCAGATGCCGGAGATGGACGGCTACCAGGCCACCGCCATGCTCCGACGACTCGGCTACAAGCGGCCCGTCATCGCCCTCACCGCACACGCAATGTCCGGCGACCGCGACAAGTGCCTCGCCGCCGGCTGCGACGACTACGCCACCAAGCCCATCAATCGCGCCGCCCTCTTCGAGACCCTCGCCCGCTACGCCCCAACAGCCGCGACCACCTCGCACTGAATAGCATCGCCACGGCCGCGCTGAAGGGCCCCCCGCGGTGCCACTTTCGATCGTGATGCGGTAGGATTCGCGCAGGCAGTCATCGCCGACCGCGGCCCGACGCCAGCGCCCGGCCCGCGATTCGCCCCACCGGAGCCGTCCCGCATGACCCAGGAGCGCACCGACCAGATCATCGCGCTCGGCCGGCAGCCCATCAGCGACGCCGAGCCCGCCAGCCAGTCCGTCCGCTACGAGCCGGAGTTCGAGCAGCTCCAGGCCCAGATGGACCGCCTCAACTCCCTCACCGGCGAAGTCGTCGACTGGCGCAAGGTCGTCGAGCTCGGCACCCAGATCCTCCGCGAGAAATCCAAGGACCTGATGGTCGCCTCCTACCTGGCGCTCGGCCTGTTCGAGACGGAGGGTTACGCCGGGCTGCACGCCGCGCTGCAAATGTATCGCGACCTCGTCAAGACCTTCTGGGAAAAGTGCCACCCCGGCCTCAAGCCCCCGCAGGCGCGCGCCAGCGCAGTGCAATACCTCGCCGACAAGGTCGTCGCCCTCACCGAGCTCAAGGACGGACGCGCCGCCCGCCATCCCGAGGCGGCCGAAAAGAAGGCCGTGCACGACTGTGCCGCCGCCGTCATCCAGCTCGACGAAGCCCTCAACGCCGCCTTCACAGGCCAGCCTCGAACGCCCGACACCGGCCCGCTCTTGCGGGCCCTCCGCGCCCTCAAGGAAAAGGTCGGACCGCTCACCGAGCCCGCGGCGGCCGCACCGGCCGCCGGCGGACCGACAGTCGCCGCCGCGGCGGCCGCGGCAGCCGCCGGACCCTCGGCTGGCGCCGGGGCGATTCCGGAGAGCTTCGCCACGCCCGAGGCGGCGGTTCAGGCCGTCGTGCGCGTCGCCAAGTATCTCTTCACGCAGGATCAGAAGGACCCGCGCTCCTATCGCCTGGCTCGGGCCGCCCGGCTGGGCGCCATCCGCGAGCTGCCGCCCGATCGAAAAATCCCAGCGCCGCCCAAGCCGCGCCGCGACTTTTTCGAGAAGGAAGCCACCGGCGGCAACTGGGCCAACCTGCTGCTCGAAGCCGAAGGCCAGTTCGCGGTCACGCCTCTCTGGCTCGATTTGCAGCGCTACGTCGCTCTCGCGCTCGGCGGCCTGGGCAGCGACTATGCCGCCGCCGCCGACGGCGTGATTCTCGAAGCCGTCGCCCTGCATCAGCGCCTGCCCGCGCTATTCGAGCGCACGTTCGCGGATGGATCGCCTTTCGCCGACGGCGCCACGCGGGCCTGGGTGGCTGACAAGGCCGGCGGAATGGGCGGCGGGGGCGGCGGCTCCGGCGGCTCGGCCAGCAACGGCGACCCGGTCGGCGCCGCGATGGCCGAAGCCCGCAAGCTGCTCAGCCAGGCCCGCGGCGAGGACGCGGTCAAGCGCCTGGGCGCACTGCTCGAAAGCAGCGGCAGCCGGCGGCAGCGCTTCCGGGCGCAGCTCGCGCTGGCCGGGCTGGCCGTCGATCTCAACAAGCTCGCCCTGGCCACCGGACTGCTCGAGGGGCTCGAACGCTTGATTGACGCGTATCAACTCGAGGAGTGGGAACCGGAGCTGGCCGCCCGCGCAACCGAGAGCCTCTACGAGTGCCTGCGAAAGGCCCGCCCCCGGCCGACGCCCGATGATCAAACGCGGCTCAACCAGGTCTTCGCCCGACTCAGCCGGCTCGACCCGGCCGCGGCGCTGCGGCTCGACGCGCCGGCCGCCGCCGGGCCGGGCAAGTAGGGGGGCATGATGTCAATCCCGATCCCGCTGCTCGGAGAATGGGGGACCGGCCTCTGGGGAACCGGCCTTTGGGGGACCGGCCTTTGGGGGACCGGCCTCTGGGGAACCGGCCTCTGGGGAACCGGCCTCTGGGGAACCGGCCTTTGGGGGACCGGCCATTGGGAAACCGGCCTCTGGGGGACCGGCCTTTGGGGGACCGGCCTCTGGCCGGTCACTGGGCGACCGGTCTCCGACCGGTCGCGGGGGTGCCCTGCCCGCCTGATCCGACCCGCGACCGCCTGTCACGGTCGCGGCTCTGAGCACGCCGATGATCGCGATTCACCCGTGCGATCCGCATGCCATGCCGCCCGTGCCTCGTTCTCTCGCAATCTCAGCCGCCTGCACGACCCATCCGTACTACGCGCGAGACGCACGTATCGCCCATCCGAACGCCGATCCTTCGCCTCATCGTGGCGTCTCGCCCTATGGCCACTCGTCTCGATCACCCTTCTCGTCGCCCTCATCGGCGGCTGCCGCCAATCACCCTCCAGCGCCTCCGCCGCCGAGCAGCACGCCCCGGCCCTCTCACCGCGCCAAACCATCGCCCGCCTGATCGAGCTCCGCGGCCAAGGCGCCTACACCGCCATGGAAGCCCTCATCGTTCCCGACCACGCCAAGGAAGTCACGCGCATGCTCGTCGCCGTCGACGACTTCCTGGCCGCCAACGATGCCCTCTGCCGCTACGTCCGCGAACACGTTGCCCTCGGAATCTCGCTGACCATCGACCAATCCGAGCTCGCCGCCCGGCTCGACATCTTCAGCCGCTATGTCGACCTGCTCAGCGAGACCATCGACGGCGACCAGGCCGTCGTCGTCTTCCAGGTCGATCGCGACCTGCCCCTCAAGCGGGCCATCCTGCACCGCATCGACGGCCGCTGGCGCTACGACCCCGGCCCGGGCTATCGCGAGGAAATCCCCCGCGCCTTCGCCTCGATGGCCGCCGGGCTGCGCCGCGTACACGACGACCTCCGCAGCGGCCGCCTGCCGCTGGCAGAGCTCAAGCAGGACCCGGCCCGCCTCGGCGACGAAGTGCGCCTGCGACTCTCGCCCGGCGTGCGCATGCTGCCCGCCGGCGAATAACATCTTCCGTCGATTCTCGGGGCACAACCCAACCACACCGGCCGCGGCCGGACGAGGCGGGAATGAGCGTCTTCAAACAGCGCAGCCAGCAGCTCGACCGGTTCGAGTTCCAATACGGCCGGCAGCGCGGCCGGCTCGCAGCCACGATGGACATCCTGACCGACCTGGCCGTTCTGCTCGGCACGCACACGGCCTACTGCCAGGCGGCCAAGACGTCGCCCCAGCCCACCCGCGACATGCGCGAGGCGCTGCGACAGATCGAGCACGCCAAGGAATTGATCGCCTCGCTCCTGCACGGACCGGCCGACGCGCCGCCGGCCGACGCACGACCACCGGATGCGGCGCCGCCTTCCCCCCGGGGAGCGCGGGCGCCCGGTCCGCGCTCGCTCGGACCGTCGACGAACACGCCGCCTCCCACCGATGCGGGGGATTGACAACGTGTCGGCCACGCTCGAAAGGCGACTGCTGCTCGTTCGCCACGGCCTGCCCGATTACCGCCTCGGCAAACGCCAGGACGAGCCCCCGGGTCCCGTTCTCTCCGAGATCGGCCGATCGCAGGCGCAGCAGGCGATCGCCGTCGTCGCGCCCTACGAACCGCAGGCCGTCTACACCTCTCCCCTGGCCCGCACCCGCCAGACCGCCGACATCATCGCCGCCGCCCTCGGCCGCCGCGCGGCCTGCGATCAACTGCTGGCTGAGTGGCACCGCACCGAGAGCATCTACGAGGTCAGCCTGCGCTGCGGCACTTGGCTGCGCCGCTGGCTCGCCGGCGGGCAGCGCTGCGCCGTCGCCGTCAGCCACGGCTCGCCGCTCATGTCGATCATCCGCGAGGCGCTCTACCTGCCGCATCTGACCTGGTGGCGCTCGGACGCCCCCGATCGCCTCCGCCTCGACACGCCGGACCGCCTGGAAACGTCGATGGCCTCAGTCTTCGAAGTGCTCTTCACGCCCCGCTGGGTCGAAGCCCGCTGTCTGCATCACCCCCGCCCGCGGATCACCCACATCCGCCGCGGCCGGCCCGTCCCCGGCTTCGAGCGGCCGGCCATGCACCTCGAGAACACCCGCATCAGCCGCCCGAATCTCGGCCGGCTGATCGGCTGGCGCGACTCGGCCGCGTGACCTCGCCGCCGTAAATGCTCATGGCCGCCGCCGCAGCGCCTCCCCCGCGATCCGCTGCTTCTCCATTCCCGGCCCCGACCACGACACCTCCAGCAGATCGCTCCCTGTCCGCTCGAAGAACGTGACTGTGATCGGCTGCGCGCCCGCCGCCAGCGCAATCTGCCCGCTCCGCTCCTCCGCCCCGTGCAGGCCGTCGTTGTCCACGACCAGCTCGTCGCCGATGTAGAGCCGGCTGCCGTCATCCGAGCTTACATGGAACGTGTAGACCCCGTCCCGCGGCACCAGCACGTGCCCGCGATAGCGAAACGCGAACCGCTCGCTCTGCTTGCGCGGCGCGAAGTCGAAGCCGCCCACCGTCCCCGTCCCCGCCGGCTCGAGCGCGTCGAAATCCGGCAGCGCCGTCCACTCGCCTTCGTAGTATTCATAGCTCAGCCCGCTCACGAGGCCCCCCGCATCGTCCGCCGCCCGCGGCCGCACGCGCTCGAAACGCATCTGACGCACACCGCTGACCGCCTGCCCGCCGCGAAACGCCCGCGCGCTCACCGTCGCCGTGCGATCGATCCGCACCGGCCCGCGCGCCACCGGCGACTGCGGCCCCGGCTCGCTCCCGTCCAGCGTGTATCGCAGCTCCACGTGCTCGCGCTCGCTCGTGATCCGCACCTCCAGCGCGTCGATGAAGATCGTCGCATCCGCCGCGATCTGCGGCGGCTCCGTCACGTCCGGCCGGCCGGAGATTTCCAGCGCCACCACGCTCGCCACCGGGTCCGCCGGCTGCCGCGGCAGCCGCACGACGATGCTCTCGCCCCGCCGCGACACATCCACCGGCCGCGGCTCGCCCGCCGTCATCAGCACCGCCCGCCGCGGCTCGTTCAGAATCCCCGGCACCACCAGCGTCCCGCCGGCGGGCCAGTCGAACACGTGCAGGTACAGCCGCGTCACGTCGCCCTCCAGCCGCTTCTGCGTGCAGCGGCCCCAGGGCAGGCTCTTGAACGGGCTGGCCTGCGTGCCGTAGATCGATTCGCCGTGAACCTCCATCCACGCGCCGATATCGCGCAGCCGCTCGACGCACTCCGGCGGAAACTCCCCCTCGGCCGTCGGGCCGATGTTCAGCAGGAAGTTGCCCCCCTTGCTGGCGATGTCGATCAGCATGTGGATCAGCTCGCGCGCGCTCTTGAAGTTCTTGTCACGCTTGTTCCAGCCCCAGTGCGTGTTCATCGTCATGCACGATTCCCAGTCCACGCCCGGGAAGCCCGTGGCGGGAATCTCCTGCTCGGGCGTGCCGAAATCGCCCATGAACTGATCGCCGATCGTCATCCCCGCCATCCCAGCCCGCCCCTTGTCGACGCGGTTGTTGACGATCACGTTCGGGTCGATCCCGCGCACGTAGTTGTACAGGTCCACCCCGTGCTCGTGCGTCCAGGTCTCCTCCCACTCACCGTCGAACCACATCACGCCGATCGGCCCATACTTGGTCAGCAGCTCGCGCACCTGGTTCTTGAGGTATTGCCGGAAACGGTCGAAGTCCGCCCCATCCGCCGGCCGGTCCGCCGCCTCCCACTCGCGCCGCGGCAGATAGTCCGGGTGATGCCAGTCCATGATCGAGTGATACCAGCACATCTTCAGCCCGTGCCGCCGGCACGCGTCGGAAAGCTCCTTCATGATGTCGCGCTGGAACGGCGTCGACATCACGTCGAAATCCGTGTGCTCCGAGTCGAACAGGCAGAAGCCGTCGTGATGCTTGCTGGTGATCACGATGTACTTCATGCCCGCCTGCTTGGCGAGCTGCACCCACTGCTCCGCGTCGAACTTCACCGGATTGAACCGCCCCCGGAACTTGTCGTACTCATCGATCGGAATCTGGGCCGAGTGGCGGATCCACTCGCCATAGTTCGTGCCGCCTTTCCACTCGCCGGCCGGAATCGCGTACAGCCCCCAGTGAATGAACAGCCCGAAACGCGCCTCGCGCCACCACGCCATCCGCGCATCGCGCTGCTCCGGCGTCTCCGCCCGACCCGCGGCCGCCCCCGGCTCCTGCGCAATCGCCTCGCCGCCGATCGATGCGATCGCCCCCAGCACGAGAATCGCCCTGGTCCAAGCTATCATCGCCCGACTCCTTTATGCCGCACGCGGCCGCGCGCCAGCGTGATCTGCTATTCCCGCCGCCCGTGCCGCAACCGGTCCAGACCAACGGCGACCACGATGATACCGCCGGTGACGAGCTCCTGGACCCAGTTCTCCAGCCCCAGCTTCGTGCAGCCGTTGTCGACCACCGTCATGATCAGCGCCCCGATCAGCGAGCCGAAGATCGACCCCTCTCCACCCGCCAGGCTCGCCCCGCCGATCACCACCGCCGCGATCACCTTCAACTCATAGCCCATCGCTGTGGTCGGGTCGCCCATGCTCAGAAACGAGAACTGAAGCACCGCCGCCACCCCCGCACACCCCACCCCCAGCGCATACAGCAGCAGCTTCGTCCGCTCCACCCGCACGCCGCACAGCCGCGCCGTCCGTTCGTTCGAGCCGATCGCGAAAATGTGCCGTCCGAAACGCGTGTACCGCAGCACACCCGCCATCAACACCGCCATCACCAGCAGTATCCACACCCCGGGCGGCAGCACCGCCCCCACACCGCCCCGCCCGACGCTCATCAGCCCCGCCAGCCACCCGGAATCATCCGGATAGACCGGCTGATTGTTCCCCAGCCCCTTCGCCAGCCCGCGCAGCGCCCCCCACATGCCCAGCGTCACGATGAACGGCGACAGCGGCAGCACAGGCACCAGCCAGCGCACCGCCGCCAGCGCCGCACCGAACACCACCATCCCGGCCAGCATTCCCGCGGCGACGCCCCACGAATTCTCCCCCGCCAGCCCCGCCAGAACCCCCGCCACCAGTGCCAGCACAACCCGACCCTGGCCGACGACCAGCGCCCCGATCAACAACCCGCACCCGGCCGCGGCCGCAATCCCACCCAGCGCGGCCAGGGCCGGATCTACACCCGCCCGCAGCAGCAGCGCCACCGCCACAGTCCCCAGCGCAATCGTCGAGCCGACCGACAGATCGATCCCGCCGGAGATGATGATCAACGTCGCCCCGACCGCGGCCGTCCCCACCACCGCCGTCTGAAGCAGCATCAGCCGCTGGTTGTCCCATTTGACGAAGTCGCGTCCGGTCAGCCCCGCGAACAGCAGCCACACGAACGCCAACCCGATCAGCGGCCCCGCCCGCGCCGCCAGCACGCCGATCCATCGTCGGCCCGGCCGGCCCGCGACCTCGCTCGGCGTCTCGGCGTTCATCGCTCCTGTGTCGCTCCCGTCGCTTCGAGCAGCAGCTCATGCTCGCTCAGCCCGCCCGCCTCCCGCAGCGGACCGAGCCGCCCGCGACGCATCACCGCGATGCGGTCGCACAGTCCCAGCAGCTCGGGAAAGTAGCTGCTGACGACCAATACCGCACGCGGCCGCCCCACTTCGCTGCCGCACGCCAGCCGGTCAATCAGCCGGTAGATCTCCGCCTTCGAGCCGACGTCGATCCCTCGCGTCGGCTCATCCAGCAGCAGCAGGTCCACATCCGCATGCAGCAGCCGCGCCAGCGCCACCTTCTGTTGATTGCCGCCCGAAAGCTCCCGCACCGGTTGCGAGCCGCGCAGGCAGCGGATGCGCAGCCGCTCGATCCACGGCCGGGCCGCCTCGCGCTGCGAGCCCGGCGTGACCAGTCCCGCCGGCCCGGCCCCGCGCGGCCGCGCGAGCGTCACATTCTCCGCCACGCTCAACCCCAGCGCCAGCCCCTCACCCGCCCGGTCCTCGCTCAACATCCCGGCGCCCTGCCTCCAGCGCACCGCCGGACTGCCGCCCCCGACATACGCCCCGACTCGCACTGTGCCGCTCCGCACGGCATCCAGTCCGAAGATCGCCCGCAGAAGTTCCGTCCGCCCCGCGCCGATCAGCCCGGCCAGCCCGACCACCTCGCCGCGCCGCACACGCAGCGACGCCCCCTGCGGCAGCCGCTCGCCGCAAACGTCCGTCAGCTCGAGCAGCACCTCTCCCGGCACGCGTGGCGATCGCGGATACAGCTCCTCCACCCGCCGGCCGACCATCATCGACACGATCTGCTCCGTCGGCGTCTCGCCCGGCTGGCCCTCACCCACCGTCCGCCCGTCGCGCAGCACGACGAACCGGTCGCAAAGCTCGCGCACCTCCTCCAGCGCATGCGAGATGTAGACGACCGCATGGCCGCCGTCGCGCAGCCGCCGGACCAGCTCGAACAGCCGCCGCACGTCCGCCAGTGTCAGGCTGCTCGTCGGCTCGTCCAGAATCAGCACCCGCGAGCCCAGCGCCAGCCCGCGGGCGATCTCCACGAGCTGCTGCGCGGCCGGCGAGAGCCGCCCGGCCGGCACATCCAGCGGCAGGTCGCCGTGCCCCACCGCCCGCAGCGCCTCGCCCGCCCGCCTGCGCATCTCGCCCCAGCGCAGCAGCGGCCCCGCCGCCGGCTCGATACCCAGCAGGATGTTCTCCGCCAGGCTCAGATGCGGCGCCAGCGACAGTTCCTGGTAGACCATCGCCACGCCCGCCCGCCGCCCGTCGGCAGGGTCTCGCGGGCGGTACGCCACCCCGTCCAGCCAGATGTCGCCCTCGTCCGGCCGCACCGCCCCGGAAAGCACTTTCATCAGCGTGCTCTTGCCGGCCCCGTTCTCGCCGACCAGGCCGACGATCTCGCCGGCGCCGGCCGTCAAACGGACGCCGTCCAGCGCGACCGTCGGCCCAAAACGCTTCCGCACGCCCTCCATTTGCAACCGCTGCGACGCTGACGGTCGTTGCCCGCTCAAACGTTCCTCGCTGTCCAAGGCCGCCACGAGAATCCGGTACGGCAAAGATTCTCTTTGCCGCCGCTTGGCGATTCGCCGGGTGCCATGGGCAAGCGCAGCTTGCCCGTGCCATGCTCGCTGGTGCGAAATTCCCATCTCGCACCTTGCTGCACCAAGAATGGGGGACCGGCCTCTGGCCGGTCACGGGACGACCGGTCTCCGACCGGGCGACACCTGTCGCGAAACGACCAAGGGCCGCCGCCGACCTACTCCAACAACTGCCGCATTTCCGGCGTCTCCATGTTCTCCCGCGTCACCACCACGCAACCCGTGTCGACGAGCGGCTCCACCGCCTCGCCCCGCAGCGCCCGCACCATCGCCCGCACAGCCTCATACCCCATCTTGCGCGGGTTCTGCACCACTAGCGCGTCGATATGCCCCTCGCGCAGCCCCTGCAACAGCGGCGGCGACGCGTCGAACCCCACGAAGCGAATCTTCCCCGCCAGCCCCTCCTGCTGAAGCGCCAGCAGCATCCCCAGCGTCGACGACTCGTTCGGACAGAACACCCCCTGCGCCCGCCGCAGATCATCCAGCAGGTTCAGCGCCACCGTCTTCGCTTCCCCGGCCGTCGCCCCCGCGAACTGACGGTCATTGATGCACTCGATCTTCTCTTCCCCCGCGATCGCCGCCAGAAACCCCTTCTCCCGGCTGTCCGTGCTCGCCGACGCCACCATGTACCGCAGCAGCACGACCTTCCCCTCCCCGCCCAGCAGCTCCACCAGCTTCCGCCCCGCAAGCTGACCGCCGAGCTGGTTGTCCGTCGCCACCATGCTGACGAAGTCCGCCCCAGGCTTCCCCTCGAGTGCCGAATCGAAGATCACCACCGGCACCCCGCTCTCGCGCGCCTGGCGAACCGGCCCGACCAGCGCCTTGTAATCCAGCGGCGCCAGCACGATCCCGTCCACACCCTGCGAGATGAACTGCTGCACGAGCTGAATCTGCTGCGCACGGTCGTTCTCCGTCAGCGGCCCCTTCCAGAGAACCTCAGCGCCCAGCTCCTCGCCTGCCCGCCGCGAACCCGCCTCGACCGACTTCCAGAACACGTGCGTCGTGCCCTTGGGTATCACCGCGATCGTCGGCCGGGCCGCCGGCCGGCTCGCAGCCGCGCCCGCCGCCGGCACGCCCCCCGCGTCCCCTTTCTCGCCCCCGTCGCACCCCGCCAGCCAGAGCGCCGCCCCAAACACACACGCAAGCACGATCGATCGCAACATTATGATTCCTTTCTACGAAAAGCCGACGGGCCTCGCCGGGCTGGCCGTGCGATCCTAGCCATCCGCACGCGACCCCCGCAAGCGCCGCCCTTTGCCGCACGCCCGGCCAGCCGCTATAAAGCGCTCGGCTCAGCGAACCGCGTCCGTCCGCCGGTTCCGGCCGGGCGTCCAGCGAGTGGGCGGGAAGGTCACACGAAATGAGCATCCTGGTCGACAGCAGTACGCGCGTCATCTGTCAGGGAATCACCGGCAAGGCCGGCGCGTTCCATACGCGCCAGTGCATCGAGTACGGCACCAGGTTCGTCGGCGGCGTCACCCCCGGAAAGGGCGGCACCACCTTCGAGCACGGCCTGCCCGTCTTCAACACCGTCCACGAGGCCGTCCGCAAAACCGGCGCCGACGCCTCCATGGTCTTCGTCCCGCCGGCCTTCGCGGCCGAGGCGATCATGGAAGCCGCCGACGCGGGCATCCGCCTCGTCGTCCTGATCACCGAAGGCGTGCCCACGCTCGACATGGTCCGCGCCCGCAAGTACCTCGACGACTGCGGCGCAAAGCTCATCGGCCCCAACTGTCCGGGAATCATCTCGCCCGGCCAGTGCAAGATCGGCATCATGCCCGGCTACATCCACAAGCCGCCCTCCCGCGAAACCCGGAACATCGGCATCATCTCGCGCAGCGGCACGCTCACCTACGAGGCCGTCTGGCAGGCCTCCCAGCGCGGCTTCGGCCAGACCACCTGCGTCGGCATCGGCGGCGACCCGGTCAAGGGCCTCAACTTCATCGAGCTGCTCGACCTCTTCCAGCGCGACGAGCAGACCGACGCGATCCTCATGATCGGCGAGATCGGCGGCACCGACGAAGAACAGGCCGCCCAGCACGTGCAGCGTAATATCAAGAAGCCCGTGATCGCTTTCATCGCCGGCCGCACCGCCCCGCCCGGCCGCCGAATGGGCCACGCCGGCGCGATCATCTCCGGCGGCGAGGGCACCGCCGAAAGCAAGATCGCCGCCCTGCGGGCCGCAGGTATCACGGTCAGCGAGAGCCCGGCCACCATGGGCGATGCCGTGGCCAAGGCCCTGCACGCTGCCTGAAACTCGCTCTGGCCGCGCGCCCCGGCCGGAATCTGCCCGGTCCCCGCTCGCCGGACCGTCCAGAAACCAAGGCCGAGCGGGGATCGTCCCCGCGGCTACAATCGTAACAGGGCGCTTCCAGCCCGCTGCGACACGGTCGCCGCGGTGCATTCTGACCCACCACAGGAGCTTCCCATGCGTACGTTCAGCCTCGTGGCGCTCACGATCGCGGCCGCGATGACCGCTGCGGCCCAGGACGCCAAGCCCCAGGACGCGAAAACGCAGGAGACCAAGGCCCAGGACGCCAAGCCCGGCGAGCTGAAGGATCCCGTCGAGATTCTCAAGAAGGCCGACGCGGCCACCCTGGCCGTCAAGTCCGTCCGCTACAAGGCCCGCTTCAGCGGCACCGGCGCGGCCGAGTCGCGTGTGCCCAGGATCGAGGGCGTGGCCGTGCTCGCGGGCGACAAGGGCGACAACCCGACCCGCTTCATGTTCGAGGCCGAGATCAGGCCGCCCGGCTCCGACGACGCGCTCAAGGTCAAGGCCGGCGGCGATGGCTCGGAATACTGGGTCATCAACGACAAGGCCAGGAAGGTTCACGCCGACATCGATCCCGATGTCCTCGGCCGCGCTACCGTACTGCTGCGTTTCTTCACCATGCGCGAGTTCACGCACCCCAAGCCCTTCAGCGACGAGATCAACGGCGAGAAGCAGGAGCTGCGCGGCAAGACGAAGATCGGCGGCGAGGAATGCTACGAAGTGCACGTCACGTATCAGGGCATGGCGCAGGAAGCCGTCTGGTATTTCTCCACCCGCGATTTCCTCCCGCGCCGCGTGGATCGCATCTCCAGCTCCGGCCAGGGCGGCGATCGCTTCGAGTCGCGCCTGGAGCTCACTGAGCTGGCCGTAGACCCCTCGTTCGTAAAGGATCCGTTCAAGCTCGATATGCCCGAAGGCTACGAGAAGACGGACGAGCCGATGGATTAGCGACCCCCACGGGTCATCTGGCCCGCCCGTGTCCGTCCGTGCGCGCACGAACGCTCACGCGCCGCCCGCGAAGAGTCACGATCCCCGGAGCCCGCCGCCCCGCGGTCTCCGGGGATTCGCATCTCCGCGTTCCTTCGGGCCCGCGCCCGTGCCCCCGCTCGGGCGTTAGCGACTCCTGCAACCTCCTGCTCCCGCAGCCGTTTACGCAGCCCCGGCCTCAGGTTGATTCGCCCCGCCGGCATCTCCGATCGACATGTGCAGCCTCTCGGACCAATAATTCAACAAGACCCTCGCTCGGAGGGAAAGCAGCCGTCACTTCCGTCGCCCTGGGGAGACATGCAGTTTACTCAGCTCCGCGCACCTGCTGCGTATCCCGGTCGCTCGGCTTCGCCGCCATCGCCGTCGCATCACTCGCCGGCCCGCCGGCCGCACGAGCTCAGGTTACGCTCGTCGCCGTCGAGAATGCCGGCGTGCACGACAACGAGAGCCGCGCCTTCGATATCGTCGTGGGCAATCTGGCCTCGAATCAGAAGTTCGTCGTCGCGGAACTGCGTGGCACCTCCGTAGACGGCAACTTTCGCAATCAGAATCCGGTCTTCGATTTCGCATTCATCTTTAATGACGTCGACAGTTGGATGACCGGTCCACGCTTTCATCCGACCGGACATCCCCCCGCGATCATGGGGTGAGATCCGGACAACTTCTTCACCGAAACGGACATCTCCTGGCGCTGGAAGGATCAGGCGAGCCAGGCCATCCCTGGCTTCGGCGGCGTGATCGCGCGGATCATGCTCGAGCACGGCGGACGCGGCGTGCTCGAATTCACCACCGTTGGCACCTTCAGCGACCGACCTGGAACCTGGGTGGAGCAGCTCAGGCTTGAGATCGGCGCGAAGCCACCGCTACCCGACCGGCTGTCGCGCGAGCGACCGCAGACCACCGCTGACGGCGACGGTGCGACCGGCTTTTCCGAGCTTGTCGCACTGCTCGCCGCCTTCGGCAACAGCCCGGACGGCGACCTCGACGCCGACGGCGACACGGACTTCGCCGATCTCGTTCTGCTGCTGGGCGATTATGGCTGCAACCTATGATGTCGTGGGATTTCTACGACGGGAGGCCGCACCGCGCAACTCCGATCGCATTCGAACTCGCTCATCGAGCGAGTTACCTCACCGCGTCTCCGCCAGCAGCGTGCTCGGCAGTTCCGCATCGTCCGACGTGATCGTCACCGCCTGCGGCGACAGAAGCAGTTGCCGGTCGCGCACCGCCCGCGCCAGGTACGCCAGCGCACCCGTCGTCAGCAGCGTGCACACCGCGATCCCCGCTTCGATCGCCCACGGCTCCGTCACCCACGCCGCCGCCCAGATCCCCACGCACAGCCCCGCCAGCGCAACACCCGCCGCCCCACCCGCCTGCCACGAAAGCGGCCGCCGCACCGTCGGCCGCCGCGCCGTCACCAGCAGCCCCGCCAGCGACGCCCACAGCAGCGTCCGCAGGCTCAGCTCCCGCCGCGACATCGGGTACGGATAGGCCGACGAAAGCAGCGCATCCAGCGCCAGCGCATGCACCTCGCACCCGAAAATGTTCTCCCCCTGCGCCGTCGGATAGCTGTCGATCCCCGGAATCATCTGCCCGATCACCACCGCCTTATTTCCGAACCAGCTCCGAAGCTGCCGCGTCTCGGCCGTCAGCACCCGCTCATACGGGATGATCCGCTCCTCCCAGTGCGGCGGCCGGTGCGCGTCCACGTTGAACGTGTAGACCACGTCGTCACCCCGCAGCACCTCCTCGTCTCCCAGCTTGAACGGGTTCCTCGCGTCGATCTCGAACGAGCGCGTCACCGGTATCTTGTCCTCCCGCGTCTCCCAGCGCAGCCGCCCCGCGATCGTGTGCTTCTTGCGATACCGCACCGTCACGAATTCGTCCGTCGCGTGAAGCTGAGGCTGCGACTGCGGAAACAGCGCCGCCGCGAAGGCCGCCACCGACAGACTCGGAATCGGGTCCTCGAAACCCCGCTGAATCGCCGCCGGCACCACGAACTCGCCCGAAAGATGGCTCGGCCGGGCCGCCGCCAGCGACCCGTAGCTGTGCACCGCCTCGCGCAGCGCCGGCGAAAGCTCCGGCTCGCCGTTGATGTCGTAGTGCACCACGCCCACCACCACCGGCGCCTTGAGCGCCCGAACACCCCGCGCGAACGCCTCGTCGAACTCGCTGCTGCGCGGAAAGTAGTAATCCCACACCACCACCAGCGGCTCCGCCTCCGCCAGCCGCTCCATCAGCTTCGCGTGCAGGCTCCGCCAGGTCACGAAGTTGTACGGGTCCAGCCCCTCCAGCTCCGCCCCGATCTCGCCCCGCACCAGCATCTCGCGCGTCTGCGTGCCGAAACCGATGATCGCCACCCGGTCCCCGCCCAGTTGCGGCGTCAGCGAGCGCGCCCCGAATGCGGAGAACATCGCCGCCAGCCCCACCGCCATCAGCACCACGATCGCCGCCCGCACCGTCCACGGGTGATTCCGCAGCAGCAGCGCCAGAATCCGCGCCGCCCGGTACGCCAGCGTCGAGTCCGAGCGGGCGCTGATGTGCTCACCGCGAAGATAGCGGTCCAGATCGCTCGCCAGCGCCGCACACGTCTCGTAGCGCCGCTCCGGAACTTCGTCCACGCACCGCGCGATGATCGCCGCCAGGTCCTCCGGCTGCCCGATCCCGAGCTCCCGCAGCAGCTTCAGACTGTACTTCCCGTCCCGCGCCTGCCGCGCCGGCTCCCCCGTCACGCAGTGAAACAGCATCGCCCCCAGAGAGAAGATGTCCGCCCGCGAATCCAGCGGCGCCCCCTTCGCCTGCTCCGGAGCGATATAGCCCAGCGTCCCGACCGGACCCTCCGGCTTGCTCTTGAGCAGATCGTCCTCCTCCAGCGCCGGCTCCGCGTACGTCAGCTTCTTGGCGATCCCGAAATCCACGATGTGCGGCTGCCCCGTATCGTCGATCAGAATGTTCTGCGGCTTGATGTCGCGGTGCACAACCCCTTGCCGGTGCGCATAGTCCAGCGCCAGCGCCACCGTGCGGATGATCTCGATCCGCCCCGCCAGCGAGAGCTCCCGCCGCTTGAGATAGTCGTTGAGCCGCTCGCCCTCCACGAACTCCATCGTGTAGTACAGCGGCGGCGCGCTGAGCTGCGCCTCGAACAGCGTCGCGATGTTCGGGTGCCGAAGCCGCGCGATCAGATGAACTTCATTCTCGAAATACGACGTCAGCAGCGGCGTCTTGCTGAACAGAACCTTCAGCGCCTCCACCCGCTCCTTCGTGTGGTGGATCGCCTTGTAGACGACGCCGAAGCCGCCTTTGCCGACCTGCTCGATGATCGTGTAGTTGGGAAGCTCGGGAAACTTGCCGGCCGTCAGCCGGCGATACTGCTCGCGGCACGCCTCGTGCTCCTCCAACGCCCGCTCCGCCCGCCGGCGTGCCTCCCCCGTCAGCTCGCCCGCCGCAAGCTGCTCGATCAACTCGGCAACGGGGCAGTCCTGTCCTTCCGAACCGGCCATCCAGGCACCGTGCTCCAGCCGGCCGGCTGTCGTCTCCGATGCGGATCCTTCCCCAACCGCGGCCGGCGCTGAGCACCGCTAAGTATAGACCTGTCCGATTCGCCGGACAAACGCCCC
>CAZXUI010000006.1:6293-32702 GCA_964643885.1 uncultured Planctomycetales bacterium | reverse complement strand
CCCGTCCCCCCTCAATCAAACGCGATCGCCACCACCGTCCGGTCATCCTCCGGCGGAGCATCCCGCGCATGCCGCCGCACATCCGCCAGCAGACACTCCACCATGCTCTCCGGCGTCCGGCTGCACCGCCGCATCGCCTCGTCCAGCCCCTCCGTTCCGAACATCTCGCGCCGCTCGTTGAATGTCTCCGTGATCCCGTCCGTATACAGCAGCAGCCGGTCCCCCCGCTTCAGAACCACCTCGTGATCGCTGCACGCGAACTCCGACACCAGCGCCAGCGGCAACCCATCCGCCGATTCCAGCGGCACGACCGCCCCGTCCCGCGCCCGAAGCCAGCGCGGCGGATTGTGACCCGCCGACGCGTACGTCAGGCGCCGCTCGTGCTGGTCATACACCCCTACGAACGCCGTCACGAACTGCCCCGAGCTCAGCGACGTCATCAGCTCGCCGTTCAGAAACCTCAGCAGACCCGCCGGCGACTGGACCGCCTCCGGACACGCACTCCGCGGCGTCTTCAGCAGCGCGTGCATGATCGCCATCACCACCGCCGCCGGCGGCCCGTGCCCGCTCACATCCGCGATGATGAATCCCCACTGACCGTTCTCCAGCTCGAAAAAGTCGTAGTAATCGCCGCCCGCCCGCGCGCTCGTCTCGTAGTACGTCGCGATCTTCACCCCCGGAATCTCCGGCAGCCGGTGCGGCAGCAGGCCCCGCTGAATCTCTCCCACCAGGTGAAACTGCCGGTCGAGCGCCGCGTACGCCGCACGCAGCTCCTCCGCCAGCACGAGATGCGATGTCGCCCGCCCGATCAGGTTGCTCGTCAGCAGCACCGTCGCCAGCTCATCCAGCGTGAACGCCTCCGCCTCCGCGCGAAGCAGAACCACCATGTACAGCGGCTCGCCCTCGTAGAAAATCGGCACCGCCAGCGCCGACTGCATCCCCTCTACGTACGGCGCGATCGGATCATCCGCATCCACCTCCAGACGATCGATCTTCACCGGCTGGCCCGCCCGCATCAGCTCCCAGATCATCCCCCCCTCGATCAGCGGCAGCTTCTCCTTCTCCTTCCAGGGGTCCGCCGCCTCCGACCAGCGCGTCGAGCGCGTGATCCGAACCTTGCCCGGCGGCAGATCCCGCCGGCTCAGCGAGAAAAACTGGTCCGCATGAACCACGAACCGAGACCGCGCCCGGTAGGACTGCAAGAGCTGATGCGGGTCCCGCGCCAGACTCATTTCGCGAACCAGCGCCAGGTACTCACGCAGACGGACCGCCGGCGAATGGTCCGTGGGAATCGTCGAATGGAGAATCATCTCGGCCGCACCCTTTCGGCGGCGCCGCAGCACGCAGCCGGACGGCTCGCGCTCCGGTCGCTTGCTCGATTATAGAAGGGGGGCGGAAGGGGAGGTGGGCGGCCGGGCCGCCCACCGATGGGCATCAGCAATCAGTCCAGCGGCGTATGCTGGCGGGCGTGATTCTCCACCAGCTTCACCAGCCGCGGCGAAGCGTATCGCGGCGGTTGATCCGGCAGGCTGATCTCGCACTCCAGGTAGTTGCGGCCGAACTCCAGGCACGCCTCACGCTGGGGGATGAACAGGTCCACCGTGTTGTGTCGAAAACGCTTGTGCGTCCGGTCCGTCACCACGAACGTCCGCTTGAGCGCCGGAATGTAGATCTTCGAGCCGAACGGAATGTCGGCCGGCGCCGCACACTGACCCACCCCCGACGGAACGCCCGACGCCGTCAGCCCGCGGTCGCAATACGCCGTCACGCGATACACTCGAACCAGCTTCTTCGCCGGGGTTTCGCCCGCGCGGGGCGCTTCCACGCCCTCCAGCGACCCGCTCTCCTCCGTCGCGTCCGCCACGTCGGCCGATCCCGCCGCCTCAACCGGCGTCTCGCTCTCGTCCGCCGAGAGTACGTCGCTGTTCACCAGGCTCGTCAGCGGAGCCCCCGCCCAGTCCAGCCACACGCCGGCCGCGGTCTGAGCCGTCACCGTCCCGATCGAAGCGAGCGCGACAATGCACAACGTGCGCGCGTGCATCCTGAGGGTGCACATGTCTCGCGATCTCCGTTCCCCGCAACCTCCTGGGCGGACTCCACACGGCCGCCGATGCTGCGGGCAGTTGTCGATTCACCGGAGTTGCCAAGCCGGGTGGCACGCCCATGCCAGTCCGGCCTACCCGAATGCGAATTCACGAAATGGTACGCATCCAGGCGGACTTGTAAAGCGGTTCTCCGGGAACGCTTCCGGGCCGAAACGGCACGGCCCTCTAACGAAACTCACGAACGAAAGCCGCAAAACTACCTATCGGACTCACTCGCGGCTGGAGGCAGATTTTTTTCCTCACCACGTCCTCTAGCCCTTGCCCCAGGTTCGATAACCCCGCCACGCACGTCCGCCGCCCGAACGCATTTACAGCCGCCGCGTCCCCCTCTATAACACCGATAAATCTCTGTCACCACTGGATTTGGAGCCCGCTGATGCGCTCGATGCTGGTCGCCGGAAACTGGAAAATGAACCTCGATCTCGCCTCCGCCCGGCAACTCGTCTCTGCGATCCGCGCCGGCCTGCCCCCCGAGTGCTCCAATCGCCGCCCCGAGGTCGCCATCTGCCCCCCGTTCCCCTACCTCCTGCCCATGGCCAAGGCCGTCGACGGCAGCCCCATCGCACTCGGCGCACAGAACCTCTACCACGAGCCGGCCGGCGCCTTCACCGGCGAAGTCTCCGCCGCCATGCTCGCCGACACCGGCGCCCGCTACGTCATCCTCGGCCACAGCGAACGCCGCCACACCATCGGCCACCACGAAGACGACTGGATGATCCATCTCAAGATTTGCGCGGCCCGGGAGGCCAACCTGGTACCGATCCTCTGCGTCGGCGAGACCTTGCAGCAGCGCGACAGCGGCCAAACCCTCGCCGTGCTCACCTTCCAGCTCACCGCAGCCCTGGTCGAATTCGCGCCCCGCAGCCCCGACGAACTGGTGATCGCCTACGAACCCGTCTGGGCCATCGGAACCGGCCGCAACGCCACCCCCGACCAGGCCCAGGAAGCACACGCCCACGTCCGAGCCCGCCTGCGCGAGCTGGCCGGAAGCGTCGCCGGCGAAGTTCGAATCCTGTATGGCGGCAGCGTGAAGCCCGATAACGCCGGCGAGCTCTTCGCCCAGCCCGATGTAGACGGCGGCCTCATCGGCGGCGCCAGCCTCAAGGCCGATTCGTTTCTCGGCATCGTCCGGGCCGCGGTGGCCGCGCGCCGCGAATAGCCGTATAATGCCCGGCTCGAATTTGCGGCCCGGCGCGGACCGGATCACCGCCAGGCAGTACGGACTTTGGGACGACGATGATTCTCGCAGCGTTCTATCACACGATCCTGGCGACGCTCTTCGCCTTTCTGGCGATCCTGCTGATGGGCGTCATCCTGCTTCAGCGCGGCCGCGGCGTCGGTCTCGCCGGCGCCTTCGGCGGCGCGGGCGGTCACACGGCCTTCGGCGCCAAGACCGGCGACGTGCTGACGTGGACGACCATCGTCCTCGCCGGCGTCCTCCTGCTCTACGTCGTCGTCCTGAACTATGTCTTCGTTCCGCCGCCGGCGGATCTCGGCGCCCCGCCGCCGATCCAGCTCCCGGCCGAGCCGGCCGGCTCAGCCGGCGATGAGGGCGTTCCGGTCAGTGCAACGCCCGTCTCGCCGGGCCAGACGCCGCCGGCGCCCGCACCCGGCTCCGCGCAGCCGCCGGCCGATTCCGGCACTCAGTCCGGCACGACCCCGCCGGCCCAGTCGCCGCCTGAATCGCCGCCGGCCACGCAGCCCTCCGGCTCCGGCGGCTAGCCGCCCGGCCGGTACGATGCGGCGCCGCCAGGCGGTGCGCCGCTCCGCCGATTGCGCGGCACATCGCAACGAGGACTCGAATGATCCTGTCGATGACCGGATTCGGTGAGGCGTCCATCGAGCAGAACGGACACGCGTACCATCTCGAAATCCGCAGCGTCAATAACCGCTACCTCAAGGCCTCCGTCAAGGTCCCCGACGATCTCGCCTTTCTCGAGCTCGAGATCGAAGCCGTCCTTCGCCGCCGCATCACCCGCGGCAGCGTCTACCTGCGGCTCTACGTCCGCGACCTCAGCGCCGCCGCCGCACACGACATCAACGTCGCCGCCATCCACCACTACCTCAGCCAGCTCCGCGCCGCCATGCCCGGCGAATCCAACTACAGCATCGACCTCGGCACGCTCGCCATGCTCCCCGGCGTCTGCCAGCCGCACGAAATGACCGAGCGCGAGCGCGAGCAGTCGCTCCGCATCGTCGAGCAACTCACCGACACCGCCCTCGAACGCCTGCTCGACATGCGTCGTAAGGAAGGACAGGCCTTGAGGGCCGACCTGCTCACGCACTGCGAGCGCATCCGTGCCAACCTGGCCGCGATCCGCCAGCGCGGCGGCCGCGTCGTCGACGAGTATCGCCAGCGGCTGCTCTCCCGCGTCAACGAGCTGGTCGCCGGCAGCAACGTCAAGCTCGCCGAGGAGGACCTCATCCGCGAAGTCGCCGTCTATGCCGATCGAAGCGACATCAGCGAGGAGCTCTCCCGGCTCGACTCGCACCTCGACCAGCTCATCGAGAGCCTCGACAGCCCCGAGCCCGCCGGACGAAAGCTCGAATTCATCGCCCAGGAGCTCCTCCGCGAGGCGAACACCATCGGCTCCAAGGCGGGCGATACGGAAATCGCCCGCGCCACCATCGAGATCAAAAGCGGCATCGACCGCATCAAGGAGCAGGTGCAGAACGTGGAATGATCCCCCGCGGCCGCGTGCCCTGCGGCCGATCCTCCCGCGCACAGACCCATGCTCGTCGATACCCACTGCCACCTGACCTACGATGATCTGTCCACCCAGGCGGATGCCGTCCTCGCCCGCGCCGCCGAGGCCGGCGTGCAGCGGCTCATCACCGTCGCCACGACGCCCGCCGACGCCCGCCGCGCCCAGCAGCTCCTGGCCGGCCGCCCCCAGGTCTTCCTCGCCGCGGGCATCCACCCGCACGAAGCCGCCAAGGTGACGGACGACGACCTGGCCTTCCTCGGCGACCTGCACGACGGCCGCGTCGCCGGCGGCGGCCTCTTCTCGCGCCTCGTCGCCGTCGGCGAGACCGGGCTCGACTTCCACTACGACTTCGCCACTCCCGAGCGCCAGGAAGCCGTCTTCCGCTGGCAGCTCGAGCTCGCCTGCCGCGTCGGCCGGCCCGTCATCATCCACGCCCGCGAGGCCGAACGCCGCGTCTGCGAGGTCCTCGCCGATTACCCCGCTCTCGCCGGCCGCGCCGTCTTCCATTGCTTCTCCGGCGATGTCGACCTCGCCCGCACCGTCCTCGACGGCGGACACTGGCTCTCCTTCACCGGCGTCGTCACCTTCCGAAACGCCGAGCCGATCCGCGAAACCGTCCGCTTCGCCCCGGCCGACCGCATCATGCTCGAGACCGACGCGCCGTATCTCTCGCCCGAGCCCGTCCGCAAAGTCCGCCCCTGCGAGCCGGCCTTCGTCGCCCACACCGCCCGACTCGTCGCGCAGCTCCGCGGCCTGAGCGAACTACAGCTCGCCGCCCTGACAACCGCAAACGCCGAGCGCTTCTTCGGCCTGTCCATGGAGGGTGCCTCATGAGAATCGCCCTGGTCACCGGCGGCGCCGGCTTCATCGGCTCACACGTCGTCCGCGGCCTGCTCGCCACCGGCTGGAAAGTCCGCGTGCTCGACAACCTCAGCACCGGCCACCGCCATAACCTCGACGAAGTCGCCGGCCAAATCGAGTTCATCGAAGGAACGATCTGCGACAGCGCCACCGTGGCCCGCTGCGTCGAAGGCGTCGACACCGTCTTTCACATCGCTGCCATCGCCAGCGTCCCGCGCAGCGTCGCCCGCCCTGTGCCCGCCAACGAGGCCAACGTCACCGGCACGCTCAACGTCCTGCTCGCCGCCCGCGACGCCGGCGTCCGCCGCGTCGTCTATTCCGCCAGCAGCTCCGCCTACGGCGACACGCCCACGCTGCCCAAGCTCGAATCGATGACCCCCCAGCCCCTCAGCCCCTACGCCGTCAGCAAGCTCGCCGCAGAGCACTACTGCTCCGTCTTCTCACACGTCTACGGCCTCTCCACCGTCTCGCTGCGCTACTTCAACGTCTTCGGCCCGCGCCAGGACCCCAAGAGCGACTACGCCGCCGTCATCCCCGCCTTCGTCACCCGCATGGTGAACGGCCAGCGGCCGATCATCTTCGGCGACGGCGAGCAGTCACGCGATTTCTGCTTCATTGACAACGTCGTCCAGGCCAATCTCCTCGGCGCCGAAGCGCGCGAACTGAAGGGTGAGGTCGTCAACATCGCCTGCGGCGAGCGCGTCACCCTCAACGACATCGTCCGCCGCATCAACCAGCACCTGGGCACCCGCCTCGAGCCGATCTACGATCCTCCGCGGCCCGGCGACGTCCGCCACAGCCTCGCCTCGCTCGACGCCGCCCGCCGGGTGATCGGCTACGAGCCGAAGGTCTTCTTCGCCGAAGGGCTGGCCCGCTCGATCGACTGGTATCGCGCCAACGCGTAAGCCGCCGGCCGCCGCGCCACCCGGAGGCATCGCTCGATGCAGGACGCCTCGCACCCAAACCCACCCTCGCCCGACGCGCCCGGGCGCGGCGAACCTGCCCCGCCTTCGCCGCCGGCCGAATCGCCGCCGGCCGAATCGCCTCCGCCAGCGCCGCGAAAGGGGCCCCGCCGTCGCGTCCGCTGGATCATCCGCGGTATCTTCCTGGCCATCATTGGGAGCGCATTCTTCGTGGGCTGCGACAGCTTCTTCTACTACCCCTCCGACCGCGTCTGGCAGACGCCGCCGCAACTCGGCCTGCGCCACGAAGACGTGCAGTTCCAGACCGCCGACGGCCTCACGCTGCACGGCTGGTTCCTGCCCGCCGAGCGCCAGCCCGCCCGCGGCTCCGTCCTGCACTTCCACGGCAACGCCGAGAACATCACCGCCCATCTCGTCCTCGTCGAGTGGCTCCCCCGCCGTGGCTACAACGTCCTCATGTTCGATTACCGCGGCTACGGCCAATCCGAGGGCCGCGTCACCCGCGAAGGAACCATCCGCGACGGCCACGCCGCCCTCGACTATCTCCTCTCCCGCCCCGACATCGACCCCAACCGCATCGTCGCCTACGGCCAGTCGCTCGGCGGCGCCGTCGCGACCGTCGTTACGGCCGAACGGCCCGAAATCCGCGGCCTCGTCCTCGAGTCCACCTTCAGCAGTTATCGGGGCATCGCCGCGCTGCACATCCCCATCGGCCAGCTCCTTCCCGGCCCCGCCCGCTGGCTAGCCGCCGCGCTCATCTCATCCGGCTGGGACCCGATCGACTACATTGCCCGCGTCTCCCCGCGCCCGGTGCTCGTCATCGGCGCCGAGCGCGACGGCATCTGCTTCCCGCAGCTCTCGCGCGAGCTTTTCGACGCCGCCGGAGAGCCCAGGCGGTTCTGGCTCGTCCCCGATGCGGCCCACCTGGACGTCCTCTCAGAAGCGGGCACGGAGCTCGAACGTCGCGTCGTCGAGCTGTTCGAACAGGCGCTCCGCCGCCGCTGAGGGCCGCTCCCACGCGGCGCCTCGCTCGCGTCGCCGCCGTATTCTTCGCCGTGCGGTTTTTCGGACCTCAGATTCTCTTGCAGTTCACCGCCGCCAGCGGTAGCGTGATGAATGCACGTTACGGGTCGTTCTCAGGGTCCAGAAACGCCATTGGCGAGCCAGGCCGACGGGCACCGTGTCTTGCCCCGCTGCCCGAACGCTCGACGCATTCCTCTGCGTCTGGTTCCACGAAAGGAGACGGTTGTGCGCACATCGTGTTCGTTTGGTCTGGTCGCGGTGCTCGCCGCGATCGCTGGGCCCGCCGGGGCGCAGGAGACGCTCGATTTCCCCGTCAGCAGCCACGTCGATTACTTCGTCGACACAGGGTCTCTCGACGGCGCAGGCGGCGACTTCGAGACCGTCGCCTCGCATGTGATCTCCTACGACGACGCGGCCGGTATCCGCCTGCACTTCGAAGACGTCGTGCTCGACGGTGAGAGCTACATCCGCGTGACCTCGCTGCTTGATCACGACGCCCAGGCACTCGACGCCGAAGGCGTCGCCATGTGGAACAACTCCACCTGCTACCTCAACGGCTCCGCCGTATTGCTCGAGCTCGTCGCCGCCCCAGGCTCCGTCGGCAACCGGGCTCTGATCACCGAGATCGAAACGCAGTGGCGCGAGATTCCGCAGGAGCACGGCACCGCCGGCGCCGCCCGCGGCAACTCCAACGAGTGCGGCATCTGCGGCTCAGACGATCGGGCCCCGTCCAGCCAGGACTGGTCCGCCCGCCTCCTGCCCGCCGGCTGCACCGCCTCCGTCTACACGACCCGTAGCTGCATGATCTCCGCCGGCCACTGCATCGGCGGAAACATGGTCGTCCAGTTCCGCGTCCCCAGCTCCAACGCCAATTGCAGCATCGTCAACCCGCCCGCCGCCGACCAGTTCCCCGTCACCAACACGCAGCAGTGCAACTGCGGCGTCGGAAACGACTGGGCCGTCCTGCGTACCGGCACCAACGGCTCGGGCCAGCGGCCCTTCAACCGCTACGGCGCGCTTCGCCGGATCGCTCCGGTCGTCTCCCCCAACGGAGCCGCGGCCGAGATCTACGGTTACGGCGTCGACCACACCTGCACACGCAGCCAGACCCAGCAGCGCAGCCCGGGCAACATCGTCGGCGTCCTTTCCACCTACTACGACTACAACAACGACGTCCGCGGCGGAAACTCCGGTTCCGGTTTCCTCTCCAACAACCGCCTCATCGGCGTCGTCACCCACTGCCGCTTCGGCTGCCCCAACATCGCCACCCGCGTCGACCGGGCCAACTTCGTCTCCGCACGCAACAGCCTTTGCGCGGCCTGTGACGGAGACGTCGACGGCGACGGCGTCGTCGGCTTCAACGACCTGCTGATCGTCCTGAATGCCTACGGCTTCTGCTATCCGAACGCCGGCTACTCGCACGCCGCCGATTCCGACGCCGACAACTGCGTCGACTTCGACGACCTGCTCCGCGTTCTCAACGATTACGGCCGTACCTGCCCGTAATCGCTTGCGCCAACTTCCAGCCCCTCGTGGGCGACTGCGGGCCCGTCCGGGATTCTCCCCCTCGGCCGGGCCCGTCCTTTTTTCTCCGCCCGCAACCCGCACTTTTCGCGAGCCTGCACGTGGAAAAATCCGAAATGACTCAATACGCTGTACAATTCCGCGTGGACCGGTGACGCATACGGGCCGGCCGGCCACCAGGCGGGGTAAACTCCGACGAACGCTTGGGGCCGACAACCCCGCGCAGAACCGATGTTATTCTTTATTGGGCAAGAACTTACGCACCCATGAGCACCCCACAGCCATTCCCCAGCCAACTGAACGCCGCCTTCGTCGAGGCACTCTACGCCGACTTCCTCAATGACCCGGCCAGCGTCCCCGTCGAGTGGCGCCGCTTTCTCGAGCAGATGGCCCTGGCCGACCGTGGCCGCGCCCGGCCGCTGGCCCGCCCCTCATTCCGCCCGCGCAGCATCTTCAACCCCGGCGACGGCGTGAACGGCAAATCCGCCCTCATCGACGACGTCGTCTCGCGCCAGGACCGCGTCGACCAGATGGTTCGCGCCTACCGGGTCCGCGGCCACCGCATTGCCCATCTCGACCCCCTCGGCGAACCCGGCCAGGTCCATCTCGAGCTCGACCCCGCCCACTACGGCTTCACCGAGGCCGATCTCGACCGCCCCTTCTCCAGCCGCACCATCAGCGGCGCCAATGTCCGCACCCTGCGCGAGATCCTGACGCTCCTTCAGAACACCTACTGCCGCTACATCGGCGTGCAGTTCATGCACATCGACGACCTCAAGGTGCGCCACTGGCTCCAGGAGCGCATGGAGGGCACCCAGAACCGCATCCGTCTCAGCCGCCGCGAGCAGTTCCGCATCCTCTCGCGGCTCACCGAGGCCGTCATCTTCGAAGAGTTCATCCAGAAGAAGTTTCTCGGCGCCAAGAGCTTCTCCCTCGAAGGCGCCGAAACGCTGATTCCCCTGCTCGACCTGGCCATCGAGAAAGCCGGCGGCCAGGGCATCGACGAGATCGTCCTCGGCATGGCCCACCGCGGCCGGCTCAACGTGCTCGCCAACATCATGGGCAAGAGCCCGCGCGAAATCTTCCGCGAGTTCGCCGACATCGACGCCGAGAAGAACCTCGGCCGCGGCGACGTGAAGTACCACCTCGGCTACCAGAGCGACTGGGTCACCACCGCCGGGCACGAAGTGCACCTGGCCCTCTGCTTCAACCCCAGCCACCTCGAGTTCGTCAACCCCGTCGTGCTCGGCCGCCTGCGGGCCAAGCAGGACCGCTTCAACGATATCGACCGCGACAAGGGCATGGCCCTGCTGATCCACGGCGACGCCGCCTTCGCCGGCGAAGGCATCGTCCAGGAGACGCTCAACCTCAGCGAGATCACCGGCTACCGCACCGGCGGCGCTCTGCACGTCGTCGTCAACAACCAGATCGGCTTCACGACCACGCCGCGCGACGGCCGCTCCACCATGTACTGCACCGACGTGGCCAAGATGCTCCAAAGCCCCGTCTTTCACGTCAACGGCGAGAACCCCGAAGCCGTCGCGCAGGTCGTCAATCTCGCGATGGACTTCCGCAAGACCTTCAAGCGCGACGTGATCATCGACATGTACTGCTACCGCCGCCGCGGCCACAACGAAACCGACGAGCCGGCCTTCACGCAGCCCGTCATGTATCGTGCCATCCGCCAGCGGCCCAGCGTCCGCGAGAGCTACCTCGAGCATCTCGTCGCCCTCGGCGATGTCACCCGCGAGGCCGCCGACGAAATCGCCGAGAGCCTCCGCGAGCGGCTCGAAAAGCACCTCGCCGAAGTCCGCGACGAGCTGCCCCCGCGGCCGAAGATCAGCGGCGTCGGCCGCTTCTGGGCCCACTACCGCGGCGGCCCCGACGACAGCGTCCCCGAGCCCGAGACCGGCATCCCCCGCCAGCGCGCCGCTGAACTGATCGAGAAGATCTCCACCGTGCCGGACACCTTCCACGTGCACCCCAAGCTCGCCCGCTTCCTCGGCGAGCGACGCAAGATCGCCCGCGGCGAATCCCCCGTCGACTGGTCCACCGCCGAAGCCCTCGCCTTCGCCAGCCTCGCCACCGAAGGCGCCCGCATCCGCCTCAGCGGCCAGGACAGCGAACGCGGCACCTTCAGCCAGCGCCACGCCGTCCTGCACGACCAGGAGACCGGCCGCGTCTACGTCCCGCTCCAGCACCTCGCCCCCGACCAGGCCCCCGTCGAGTTCTACAACAGCCCGCTCTCCGAGGCCGGCGTGCTCGCCTACGAGTACGGCTACAGCATCGCCTATCCCGACGCCCTCGTCATGTGGGAGGCGCAGTTCGGCGACTTCGTCAACGCCGCACAGGTCATCATCGATCAGTTCATCGTCAGTGCCGAAGACAAGTGGCACCGCCTCAGCGGCATCGTCCTGCTCCTGCCGCACGGCCTCGAAGGCCAGGGCCCGGAGCACTCCAGCGCCCGCCTCGAGCGCTTCCTCGCGCAATGCGCGGAGGACAACATCCAGGTGGCCTACCCGACCACCCCCGCGCAATACTTCCACTTGCTCCGCCGCCAGGTCGTCCGCCCCTGGCGAAAGCCCCTCATCGTCATGACCCCCAAGAGCCTCCTGCGCCACAAGGCCGCGACCTCCAGCCTCGACGAATTCACCGCCGGCCGCTTCCAGCGCGTCATCGGCGACGAGTCCGTCGACCCCTCCGCCGTTCGCCGCATCCTCATGTGCAGCGGCAAGGTCTACTATGATCTTCTGGACGCCCGCGAGCAGCGCCAGCGGCCCGACGTCGCCATCGTCCGCGTCGAGCAGCTCTATCCGCTCTCGGCCGATACGCTCGCGGCGGCGCTCGACCCCTTCCCCGCCGGCGCCGGCGTCGTCTGGGTGCAGGAAGAGCCGGAGAATATGGGCGGCTGGCACTACATCAAGCTTCGCTTTGGCGATACGCTGCTGGCCCGCCGCGGCCTGCGCGGCGTCAGCCGAAAGGCGTCTGCCAGCCCCGCCACCGGGTCGCTCGGCAGTCATAAACTCGAACACGCCGACCTGATGGAGCGTGCCTTCGGTAAGTAGCGAAAAAACAACCCTGGCGCCCGCCTCGCGACGCGCCGGATCGAAACGACTGAGAGAATTGCAGCCATGGCTGTCGAATTGCGGGTTCCTTCGGCCGGTGAATCCATCACCGAGGTTCAGATCGCCGACTGGATCAAGCGGGAAGGCGACCGCGTCGAGCGCGACGAGACCGTCGTCGAGATCGAGACCGACAAGGCCTCGATGGAGATCCCCGCGCCCACCAGCGGCGTGATCAAGTCCGTCCTCAGGAAGGCCGGCGAGACCGTCGGCGTCGGCGAAGTCATCGCCCTGATCGACGAATCCACCGACGGCGCCAAGTCCGCCTCAGCCACCGCGAAACCCCGGCCGGCTCAGGAAGAGCCGCCGGCCGCACGCTCCGACACCGGCAAGAAGAACGGCGGCCGGCCCGCCGCCACCAAGGATCGCCCCGCCGAACCGGCCCGCCCGGCCAAGGACGGCGAACCGCGCATCCTGCCCGCCGCACGCCGCGCCCTGGCCGAGCACGGACTGCGCCCGGAAGAGGTCGAGGCCACCGGCCCCGGCGGCCGGCTGCTCAAGGAAGACGTGCTCCGCCACGTCGCCGAGCATCCGCGCGAGAATGAGGCCGCCCCGCCTGCTTCGCCCGTGCCCGACGAAGTCCGCGAATCCCGACCCGCCGCGCAGGCCCCGCCGCCCGCCGCCCCGGCCGGCCCGCGGCACGAAGAAGCCGTCCCGATGACCATGCTGCGCCGCCGCATCGCCGAGCGCCTGGTCGAGAGCCAGCACACCGCCGCGCTGCTCACCACCTTCAACGAGGTCGACATGTCGGCCGTCATGGAGCTGCGCGAGCGCTGGGGCGAGCCGTTCAACAGGAAGTACGGCATCAAGCTCGGCTTCATGTCCTTCTTCGTCAAGGCCGCCATCGACGCCCTCAAGCTCATCCCCCAGGTCAACGCCGAAGTACGCACCTTGCCCGCCCCCGACGGGCACGAAGTCCCCCACATCGTCTACAAGAACTTCTTCGACATCGGCGTCGCCGTCAGCACCGACCGCGGCCTGGTCGTCCCCGTCATCCGCAACGCCGACCGGCTCAGCTTCGCGGAGGTCGAGCTGGCCATCGCCGACCTCGCCCGGCGCGCCCGCGACAAGAAGCTCAGCCTCGACGAGCTCCAGGGCGGCACCTTCACCATCAGCAACGGCGGCGTCTTCGGCTCGCTCATGAGCACGCCGATCATCAACCCGCCCCAGAGCGGCATCCTCGGCCTGCATGCGATCCAGGACCGGCCCGTCGCCCGCAGCGGCCAGGTCGTCATCCGCCCCATGATGTACATCGCTCTGACCTACGACCACCGCATCGTCGACGGCCGCGAGTCGGTCACGTTCCTCAAGCGCATCAAGGAGTGCATCGAGGACCCGGCCCGAATCCTCGTCGAGGTCTGACCCGCCGCGTTGAATATGGGGGACGGGCCTACTCCCAGAATGGGGGACCGGTCTCTGACCGGTCACTGGACGACCGGTCTCCGACCGGTCGGGTGGCATGGGCAAGCGCAGCTTGTCCGTGAGCCCGCCCGTGCGAGAATCCTTTCTCGCACGCCCGCCGTGCCGGGTGGCATGCTCTCGCCGCAGGCGTGAGCATGCTTCTCAATCGCGCAAAGCCTTACGCCCCCGCCGGCACCTCCGCCGGCTCGATCCCGAACTGCCGCCGCGCCACGATGCAGTCCGGACAGCCCGGCTCGAACTCGTGACACAGCGACGGCCGCTCCGAGTAGATCGCGCAATACGCGTCCCCCAGCGGCCCGCGCAGATTGATGCACCGCCCCGTCCCCTCCACCTTCTTCAGAAACGTCAGGTTCATCCCGTTGCCCAGCGTGTGCAGCACCGTCAGCCGCGCCAGCCGCGGCGCACGCTCGAAATCCTCCGCCTCCCCCGGGCTGAGCAGCACGTCATAGCCCATGCAGCAGCACGCACCGCATTTCGTACAGTCGTACGCCATTCCCGCATTCTACGCCCGCCCGCACGCCACCGTCGAGCCGCCGCCCGCCGCCCTTGCCGCCCGCCAATCCATCGCCCAAAGTACGCTCCGCACCCGCACTCGTACGGAGACCCGCACATGTCGGATGCCTTCACCAGCCAGCGCGCCGCCGAGCCCGTCGGCCCCTATCCCCACGCCCGCCGCGTCGGAAACCTCCTCTTCCTCTCCGGAATCGGCCCGCGCCAGCGCGGCCGCGACGAAATCCCCGGCGTCACGCTCGACCCGGCCGGCCGGGTCGTAGCTCACGACATCGTCGCCCAGTGCGAAGCGACCTTCCGCAACGTCCGCGCCGTGCTCGAAGACGCCGGCTCATCCTGGGACCGAATCGTCGACGTGACCGTCTTTCTGACCGATATGTCCGACTTCGCCGCCTACAACGAGGTCTACGCGCGCCACTTCGCCGGCCCGGGCAAACCCAACCCCACCCGCACCACTGTCGCCGTCACAGCCCTGCCCACCGCCATCGCCGTCGAGCTCAAAGTCATCGCGACGATGCCCGACTGAGGCCGCGGGTGCCGGGTGGCAGTGCCGGGTGGCAGTGCTGGGTGGCAGTGCTTGGTGGAAGTGCTGAGTGGAAGTGCCGGGTGGTAGTGCTGAGTGGAAGTGCTGGGTGGAAGTGCTGGGTGGTACGGGCGTCTCGCCCGTACTGATTTGTCGAGAGGCGCGCATCGGCGAGCGCGGGCGTCCCGCCCGCCACATGCTCCGCGCCGCGACCGTGTGTCTGCTCCGAGCCGCGACCGTAAGGGAGCGGGCTGGGGGTGGCGCGCCGCCCGCGCAAGCGTGAGCCGACATCCACCTATCTAAAGCGCTGGTTCGCTGATTTCAGGTGTGCGCCCTGCGGCGCGTCCGCCCCGGACACGCTGTGTCCGGGGTGTGCGCGGGATGGGTTGCTGCGCTGGGCCGCTCCCTCACGGTCGCGGCTCTGTCCCGCGTTGAGCAACCCGCCCGCCGTCTGCTCCGCGCCGCGCCAAGCGGCGGGTCCGTGGGCGATCGATTGACCCCGTGCTTGGCGCACCGGGTTCTGATGTCGAGCCGCGCGCGCCTCTCCGCGCCGCGCCCGGCCAGCCCCCGGAATCGCCCCATCCGCGATGCAATACATCCGAGCAGGCACCCTACGGCGCCGTCGGATCCTCGATGATCAACCGCCCCGCCGACGCATTCACCTGGTCCCACGGCGGTGCACCGTCCTTGTCGATGTACGCGAAGATGTAGTACAGACCCGGCTCCAGGTTGTTCGGAAGCTGGTAGTTGAACGTGTCCTGCACGCCGTCCGCTGCCGCGTCCCGCCCCACCAGAATCTGAAGCTCCGGCTCGTCCGTCTCCACCAGCTCATCCGGGTCCGGGTCGTCGTCGATCGTCAGCCGGATCGTCGCGTCCTCGCCCGGGTCCTCGTCGCGCCAGCGGATCGTCACGAAATCACCGCCCGCCACCGTGATGTCCTGGTCCGGCGCCAGCAGCGCAATCAGCGGCTGCTCGTCGCTGCTCCGCAGGAAGATCAGCGCCGGCGCATCTGCCAGCTCCGGCGCGCCCTCCTCACGGTTCACCACCAGAAACACGCGGTAGATCCCCTCCGGCGCCGGCCCACCCGCCACCACCGATCCCTCCCACTCGAACGTGTCCTCATCCACGTCCGATTCCACCAGCATCTGCGACAGAATCGTCAGCTCATTCCCGTTCCGCCGGTTGTCGTCCGTGTCGATCTTGATATCCAGCAGAATGTCCTCCGGCTCGTCCAGCGTGTACGTGATCGTCACCGGATCCCCGCCGGTCAGCAGCTCCGTATCCTCCTCCGGCTCCGTGATCTCCGGCGTACCCGGCTCCGCCGAATCCGGCCGCTCGCCCACCGTGATCCGCGCCGGACTCTGCACGATCTGATCCGGATTCACAGGGTCCGTGATCCTGGCATACAGAAAATACGTCGCCGGCTGCACATCCACCCCGTCCGCATCCGTGCCGTCGAAATTGAACGAATCCACGTCGCCGTCCGTCGACAGCGGCGTGTTCGTGATGATGATCTCGTTCCCGCTCTCGTGATCCTCGTCGACGTCCAGGCCGATATCCGCGCTGGCCGTCCCGTCGCGATCCACAGACACCCACCCGATCCGCAGCTCGTTCTCCGCCTCGCCCAGGTTCGTCCCCGGGTCCTCTTCGTCGCTCGACTCGTCATCCTCGTCCGTGAAGATCAGCGTCGTGTCGATCAGCGGCTCGTCGAACTCGAACGTCGGCGGCTCGTCGACCGTGACCTCCCCGCCCGCCTCCGCCTCGCTCGTCTCTTCCCCCGCCTCCACGCGAACCCGAATCAGGTACTGCGCCGGCGCAAAGTCCGTCGTGTCCCAGTCGAAGCTCTGCGTCGCCGACTGCCCCTCGATCCGTATCCCGCCCGACAGAATCGTGTCCGACAAATCCTCACGCGACCGCACCAGCAGCGTCGCGATCGCCTCCGAGCCCGTCTGGTTGAACGCCGTCCACTCGATCCGAACCACCAACCCCTGCGTCACCGCCCGGTCCGTCGACGGCGACGTCACCGAAACCCCCAGCGTTCGCGCCTCCTCGCGCGGCTGCCGCGCATCCAGGTCCACCAGCGGCACGCACGTCCCGCCCGCCGCCACCAGGGCCCCCGCTACGATCGCAATGGCTGCTAGACGTTGACGCATGCTGACTCTCTCCGCGGTGATCCCGCCTCGAACGAGGCCGGCTGTACTGCATTATCGGCTCGCCGACCCGGCTCGTTCACTCCGGATCGGCCGCCTCGAACCGCTGATCTTATGCTCGTAACCTGCGCAGTCGACGCCCCTTGTCATTATTCAGGCGCCCGATGGCCCGTCAAGCCGCTCCGCCTTTACGCTCCACCATGAGCAGATAAGATGCGGCCTGCCGCTTTCTGCGCACGAAAGCGGGCCAGCCAACGCGACGTTCGGACACCCGGATTCCACAACGCTTCGGGGCGACCCACTTGGCACGACCCGGCCGCACAAAAGGTCGAAAACCTCGCCCGCGAAGCGCCGCAGGCCCCCAAACCCCACGCCCGGAACGCCCCGCCCCGCTGGCCGAGCCCACCAGCCCGCCCCGCTGGCTCGCCGCCGGCCCCTGGGCACTCCTCCTGGCCGCCGCCGCCTTCGGAATGCTCGAGGTGCATTCCTCGACAGATACCTGGATCGGTCTCGCCGCCGGCCGACAGATCATGGAGCAGACCGACTGGCTCAACATCCACCGCACCTTCCCCAAGCAGGACACCTTCAGCTTCACGTTTTATGGGACGGTCTGGTACAACCAGAACTGGCTCAGCCACGTCTACCTCTGGCTGCTCTACGACTGGTTCGGGCCGGCCGCCGTCATCCTCGGAACGTGGGCGCTCACCCTCGGCACGTTCCTGCTCGTGCTGTTCGCGACCCGCGCCCGCTGCGGCGCTACGACCCCCGCCATCCTCGCCGCGGCCATCGTCGCCTTCGCCTCGCGCGACTGGTTCAGCGCCCGCCCCGCGACCATGCAGTTCTTCCTCATCGCCGGCCTGATGCTCATCTTTGCGCTGCTTCTCACGAGCCCGCCTCAGCACGCCGCCGCCCCCGCAAGCGCACCCGCAGCGCCGGGCGCGCACGCACGTGATCGCCTCGTCTGGATGCTCATAGCGCTGCTCCTGCCGCTGTTTCTGATCTGGGGAAACGCACACGGCAGCTTCGTCTTCGGGTATGGCCTCGTCGGCATCTTCATCGCCTGCTTCGCCGCCGCCCGCCTCCTTCGCCCCACCGGCGCACCGCTCAGTTGGATGGAAACCACGGGCCTCGCCACCGCCGCCGGCCTGGCCGCGCTGCTTACGATCCTGGTCGGCCCCTACGGCCTCGACAATTTCCTCCACCCGCTCAAGGTCGCCGAAAGCGAGGTCTTCCGCCGCGTCTCCGAGTGGAAGCCGCCCTTCGTGAAGGCCACCTATCCGCCCGTCGAGCGCTTCTGGATCGCCCTCGCCATCGCCGCCGCCGCACCGCTCGTCACGCTCGCCCTGCGCACGTTCGGCCGCTCCACTCCGCAGCGCACGACCTCCGCCCCCGCCCCCGTTCGCTACCCGCTTCACGCCCTCTTCTTCGATCTCGCCGCCGTCGGCATCGGCCTTTACATGGCCCTCTTCGCCCGCCGCTTCGCGCCGCTCTTCTACATCCTCGCCACGCCCGCCATCACCACCTGGGTCCTCATGCTCGCCGCCCGCATCGCCCCGAACCTGCGCGAGCGCGCCCGCGATGCCATCCTCACCGCCGCCTGGCCCTCGGCCATCTGCATCGCACTCATCACCGCCCGCCTCGGCCACCGCGAGCTCGTCGTCCCCTTCGCCGGCGGCCAGTACAACCTCCTCGAGCGCGTCACACGCTTCGACGCCGCCGCCCGCGGCGCCCTCGCGTTCTTGCAGCACAACGAGCTGCCCGCAAACGTCTTCTGCGAGTGGGTCCAGGCCGGCCCCGTCATGTTCTTCGTCCCCACCGCACGCGTCTTCATGGACGGCCGCGCTCAGCAGGTCTACACCGAGCGCCACTACAACCTCTTCGGCGATCTCATCGGCCACGACCCGCGCGAGTGGCAGGCCGCCATCATGCTCCTGGAGCAACACGGCACCAACGCCGTCATGCTCCGCCGCAGCCGCGGCGCCATGCGCATGTGGTCCACCGTCGAGCGCAGCCCCGACTGGCTCCTCGTCTGCGCCACCCTCGAAAGCGGCCTATTCCTCCGCGCCGGCTCTGTGCCGATGACGCACCTGATCGAGCTTGAGCGCGCCGGCCGCGCCTGGTGGCCCGCCGACCCGGAGTGCGAGCTGGCCCGCGGCATCGTCTGCGCCGCCATGGACCCGCCCGAACTCGACCGCGCCAAGCAGCTCTGGCGGGAGGGGTTACGGAAAGACCCCGCCCTCGGCCTCGAATGGTACGCCCGCATTGTCGCCCACCTCGCCCACCAGACAAAATGGGACGCCGCCGCGGACTTTCTCGCCCAGCAGGCCGATAACATGAAAGCCGGATCGATCGATCCGGTCCTGGTCAGGGAGCTGAGCGCCAGGATCGAGCAGCTCCAGCGCGTCGTCGAGGCCCGCCGCGTCGAGCGCTGAGCCGCCCGGCCCGCCGGCCGCGGCGCAGGGTCGAACGCCGACAGCCGGTCGGCCGTACAATGTCGCAGCCGCATTCGCGGTGGCCGCCGGCGCGGCCGGTTTCGTCAATGAGGTGGTGGATACATGCGGATGGTCTCGAAGGCGTGTCGGGTCTCGGTCGGCGTGGCGGCCTGTGTGCTGAGCGTGCTCACGGCGAGCTGCTCGCCGGAGTTCTTCGCCAACATGTTCGAGGAGCGCGTCGGTCAGGTCGAGGTGGTCTTCATCAACAACACGCCCTTCCGCGCGTCGTTCTCCTACGGCAGTTGGGATTCCCTGGACCGCTCACCCGGCCCGTCGACCCTTCAGCAGCTCCGCCTGGAGGGGCTGACGACCAGCGACCTGTCCGAGCTTCCCTGCCGCCGCAACATCGCCATCGGCACGCGCGAGTTTCTCGACCGCGTGCTCGCCAACGACGGCGACGACACCGACGACTTCGACCCGGACGCCTTCGTCGAGGTCGTCAACTTCTCCTCCGCCGACCCCGACTCCGACGCGGCCGCTCTCCCCACCGCAGGCACGGCCGACGGGCTCGAAGTGCGCCTGGGCGTCGACTATAGCTGCGCCGACCGGCTCATTTTCACCTTCGAGCAGGACCCCGACGCCCCCGGCGGCTTCCGCATCGACTTCAACGTGATCATCGACGTGAACCCAGACGAGCAGTAGCGGAAGCCCAAACGAGCACTCACGGCGGCACCGCTTCGAATCCCGGGTGGCATGCCCTCGCCGCAGGCGTGGGCATGCTGCTCTTCTGCTCTCCCGCTCTTCTCTCTCGCCCGAAGGGCACTCGCGCGTGCCACTGCTCTTGAGCCCCGGACGCGAAGTGTCCGGCGTGAGCAGCGCACTCAAGCCACGCCTTCCTCGCGCAGCGCACGCCCACCCGCCTCCCTCAGACCACCCGCACCGCATCCCCGCGACGCAGCGTCCCGCCCCGAACAATCCGCCCATACACCCCGCCGCGGCAATCCGGCCGCAGAGCCTCGCGCAGCCCCGCGTGAAGCTGATCCATCAGCCCGCACGGCTTGGTCTCCGCCTTCACCTCGACCTCCACCTCGCCGATGCGGACCCGCCGGCCGATCAGCCCCGCCAGCGAGTCCGCATCCACCAGCACGTTTGCCCGCCGCGTGTGCCACGGCAGCTCCACGCCCAGCTCGCGGCACACCTGCTGCCACTGACGCGACGAAATCAGCGTGATCCCCCGCTCCAGCGACGAGTGCGGGTCCCCCTCCAGCCCGCCGTCCGACTCCGCCCGAACCTGCTCCACCTCGCGCATCAGCCCCGTATCGGGCCCGCGCAGCGCGAACGAAAGCACCGTCCCGATCGTCGATTGCGTGTCCATAGCAGTCCCTGCTCCCTGGCCGGCAAAGACTGTCCGCCTGCCCGTCTGTCCGCCTGCCTGCCGACGAATACGCCGGCCCGGTCCGCCGGTTCGCGCCGCCCGCCCGGCCCGCCCGCGCTGCGCTACTTGAGCAAATGCTCCGACCAGAAATGCGCGTACAGGATCGTCGCCAGGTCGCGGTTCGGCTTCTTACGGAAGCCGTGCCCTTCGTTGAGCGCGTTGGCGAACCACACCGGCCGGCCCAGCTCACGCATCTTGGCCACGATCTGCTGCGCCTCGCTGACCGGCACGCGCGGGTCGTTCTGCCCGTGCAGCACGAACAGCGCCGCCTCGATCTTCTCCGCATTCCGCAGCGGCGAGATGCGTTCCAGCACCGCCCGCACCTGCGGGTCGCGCTCGTCGCCATACTCCGCCCGCCGCAGATCGCGGCGATAGTCCTCCGTATTGGTCAGAAACGTCACGAAATCCGCAATACCGACAATGTCGATGCCCGCCTTGATCCGCCCCGGATAGTTCACCAGCGAGCCGAGCACCATGTAGCCGCCGTAGGACCCGCCGAAGATGCCGATCCGCTGGCTGTCCAGCTCCGGCCGCGTCGCGATCCAGTCGAGCAGCGCCCCCACGTCACGCACCGAGTCCTCCCGCTTCACGCCGTTGTCGAGCTGGTGGAACGACCGGCCATAGCCCGTGCTGCCGCGGACGTTCGGCGCGATCACGCTGATGCCCAGCTCGACCGCCCAGTACTGAATCGTGCTGCTGAATGTCGGCAGAAACTGCGACTCCGGCCCGCCGTGCACCAGAACGACCAGCGGCCGCGGGCCGTCGCCGCGCCCCTTGTAATAAAAGGCCGGAATCATCCGCGGTTTGCCCTCGTGCTCGTCGAAAGTCGGATAGTGAATCAGCTCGGCCCCGACGAAGCGATCGAGATTCAGCCCGCCGACTTCGCTCTCCGTCCAGCGCGTGATCTGCCCGTCGGGAAACGTGACCGTGTACGCATCCGCCGGACTGCGCGAGGTCTCGAGCGTGAAGCCCACCACGCCCCCGCCCGCCGCGAACGTCAAGCCGCTGATCACGCCCGCCGGCAGCGTCGAGAGCGTCTTGCGGTCACGGCCGGACAGGTCGGCGAAATGCAGGCGAAAGACGCCGTCCTCGTTGGTGACGAAGGCGATGCCCTTGCCGCCCGGATCGACCGCCACCGCCTCGACATCCCACTCGATCTCGGGCGTGATGCACTTCCACGTCCCGTATTCGAAGTCCACCAGGTAGAGCTTGCGAAACTCGCCGTCGCGGTCGCTGAAGAAATAGGCCGTCTTGCCGTCCGGCCCCCACGCGCCGCCGCCGTAGAAGAAGGCGGGCGACTCGGGCGTGACCTGCTCGTGCCGGCCGCCGGCCGCGTCGAGCACGAACCAGCGCGTCTCCCGCTCCGAAAGATACTGCTGGACGAGCAGCTTGCTCTCGTCCGGCGAGAAGCCGGAGGGCGAATAAGCACCCTCCACCTCCCAGACGAGCCGCGCGGGCGGCTCGGACCGCAAATCGCGCAGGTAGATGTCGAAGTCGCGGCCGTTGCGGGCCGTGCCCGCGTACGCCATCCACCGGCCGCTGCGCGACAGAACGGCGCCCTCGTTGCGGGCCTGCCCGTCGGTCAGCAGCGAGGTGGTTCCGCTCTCCAGGTCGAGCAGGTGATACTGGTGCCGCTCATTCCCGCCGGTGTCCTTTCGCAGCACGACGTGCCGCCCGCCCGTTCCCGGCACGAATACCCCCGCCCCGATCGGCTCGTCGAAGAACGTCACCTGACGCCGCATCCCCAGCGGCGCCGCGACCAGGTGAAGCTGGGCCGTGTCGCCGAAACGCGTCCCCACGAGCACCGCCTTGCCGTCGTCGCTCACCGATTCCAGCGACGTCGGCCGCGCCGCCAGGTATTGCAGCATTCGCTCGCGCAGCCCGGCCGGCCACTCCGGCACGCTCTCGAGCACCATCTCGCCGATCTGGCGGCGGTCGACCTCGCCGGCCGGCGCCAGGGCCGCCGCGAGCAGCAACGTCGTCAGCAGGGCAGGAATCCGTCGCATCATCCTCTCTCTCCTGGTGTGGCTCGTCGAAAACACCGCAACGATGAGCAGCGCGGGCGTCTCGCGCGCCCCTTCGGGTGGTACGGGCGTCCCCGCCCCTACCCGTCCCCGCTTCACCTCGCACCCATCCCCGGCCGCCGCCTCGCCCCGAAACGCCCCGGAAGGCCGTCACAAAACCGGTTCAGTGTAGCCGAGATTTCACCACCGCGCCGCGCCCGCCGGCACGCGGCGAAAGCCGGGCCGGCCGCCTCCGGCCGCGGAAAAACCCGCCCGCGAGGGTAGCCCGGAGCCCCGCCCTGCGGGTACAGTGAAACGGGCCGCCGCGGGAATCCGCCCGCGACTGACAGATCAGCCGCCGTGCTCTAGAAAGCGCAAATCCATGCGCATTCTCTTCGTGGGGGATATCGTCGGGAAACCTGGCAAGCATGCCTGCGCGCAGCTTCTGCCACGGATTATCCGCGAGCGCGAGGTGGACTGCGTGATTGCCAATGCGGAGAACGCCGCGGCCGGCAGCGGCATCACCCCGCAGATATTCAACAAGCTGCGCCACCAGGGCGTCGATGCGTGCACGCTCGGAGACCACATCTACAAGCGCCGCGACGTGTATCCGCTGCTCGAGCACTCGGACCGCGTCGTCAAGGCCGCAAACCTGCCTCATGAGGCGCTCGGCCGCGAGTACATGCTCGTCCCGACGCGCACCGGCGCGACGTTGGCCGTCTTCTCGCTGCTCGGCCGGACCTATATGAACGTGCGGGCGGATTGCCCTTTCCACGCCGCCGACCGCGTGCTCGACCTGCTCCCGCGCGACGTGAACCTGATCCTGGTCGACGTTCACGCCGAGACGACCAGCGAGAAGGTGGCGATGGGCTGGCACCTGGACGGCCGCGTCACGGCCGTCGTCGGCACGCACACGCACATCCCGACCTCGGATGAACGCATCCTGCCGCGCGGAACGGCCTACATCACCGACGTGGGCATGACCGGGCCCTACGATTCGGTGCTCGGCCGCGACAAGGACCGCGTCATTCGCGCCCTCGTCACCGGCATGCCGCATCCCTATGACGTGGCGACCGGCGACGTGCGCCTCTCGGCCGTGCTGATCGAGGCCGACAGCTCCACCGGCCGGGCGATCTCGATCGAGCGCATCAGCCTGCGCGACGAGGCGGCGCCGACGGACGACGACGATGATTGACGCGGGTCCGCAGCCGCCGCGGCGAATCACCATGTCCCGTATTCGAATGCACCCCACCCCCGCACGCTTCGCCGCACGGTCCTTCACCCCGCGGCCGTTCGCCACGGGCTGCATCGCCTGCCTCGCGGCCGCACTCGCCCTCGCCGCGCCGCTCGACGAAATCAGCGAGCGGACGCGTCTGCTGGACGAGATCTGGGAGCAACTCGCCGAGCACGACGCGTTCTTCGACCCCAATGATGCCGAACTGAGGCGCCTGTTCGACCGGACACGGGAGCGCATCGCCGGGCTTCCCGACGAGGGTCAGCGGCTGCGCGAGATCGTCCGCGCGCTCAGCCGCATCCGCGACGGGCACCTGCACCTGACGACGCGCTGGTTCCTGCCCGACAAGCCGCCGCCGCCGCTGCCCGTCGCCGGTCAGCGGCCGCTCTTTCGCCCCGCCGAACGCTTCACCCGTTTCCGCCGCGACTGGTACATCCGGCTCGATCTCGACGAGGGTGACGCGACGAAGCGACAGGCCTGCCGCGTGGTCAGCGTCGACGGGGCGGACGCGGCCCACGGCGGCTGGGCGCTGCTCAACGGCGAGAAGGGCAGCCGGGTCGAGATCGAGCTCGAAACGCTCGCCGGGCGGCGGTTGCGGCGCAGCTTCGAGCGGACCGAAGAGGTCCAGCCCCCGCAGCACTTCGCCCCGACGACGCAGCGCGTCGTGAAAGACCCGCAGACCGGCCGGGAAACGACCCAGACCAGGGAAATCGTGATCGAGTCGCGGCGGCTCGAAGGCAATCTCGGCTACATCCGCATCGAGCACCTGATCACCTTCCAGGTCGTGGTCGAATTCAACGAGGCGCTCGACGCCCTGATGGATACGGACGGCCTGATCCTCGATCTGCGCGGCACGCGCGGCGGATATCCCTGGATCATGGTGCCGATCGCCGGCCGCTTCTTCAGCGAGTATCAGCCGGTGTGCAGCTTCGAGGGCCGCTCGCCGCTGATCGCGCCGCTGCTCGCCGCCGTCGGGCCGGTCGGCGTGCCCCCCGTCGGTCAGACGTACGATCGGCCGCTGGTGGTGCTGATTAACGACTCGACCGGCTCGATGTCGGAGGGGCTGTCGTTCACGCTCGGCGACACGGGCCGGGCCGTGCTGGTCGGCCGGCCGACGCGGGGGTTGAATGCGGCCATCCGCAACACAACGCTCTCGGGCGGGCTGGTGCTGTGGCATAGCTGGATTCAGGTGAATCGCGTCGGGCGCGGGCACTATCAGAACGTCGGCGTGCAGCCGCACGAGCGCGTCGAACTGAGCGCCGAGGAACTGGCCGGGATGGAGCTGAGCGCCGCGGCGGCGCTGGAGGCCAGGCGGCAGTACGAGCACGCCCTGCGGCGGCTGCGGGAGCTGGTCGCGGCGGGGCGTTGACGGCTCTCACGCGTGCCACTGCTCCGCGAGCAGTGCGCTCCGGCCACGCGTTGCTTGGGGCGCGCGGGCAGCGCGGGCGTCTTCGGGCATCGCGGGCGTCTTCGGGCATCGCGGGCGTCCCGCCCGCCTCAGAACCCCCTGCGCCAAGCAGGGGGTCTCGAGCTCCGAACCCCAGGCCACGCTCGGCGTGCCGGTGTGCCATTGCTCCGCGAGCAGTGCGCTCCGGCCACGCGTTTCTTGAGGGGCGCGGGCGTCTCGCCCGCGGCCATGCTAGAATCCTCATCGGGCCGGGGCGTATCGCGGGCGAAGGTGCGGCGTCCGCGGGCGCCGGATTGATTGGGTGCCGGTTCGCGCCGGTCGAACCGTCAGAGTCTCGCCGCACGATCTCATTTCACAGGGAGAACGACATGACACGCTTCGCGCAGTTGGGTGTGCTCGCCGTGATCGCTGTCGCCGGTTTGCTCGTGGGCTGCGAGCAGAAGCCCATGTCGATGGACGAGATGATGGCACCGCCGCCTCGGCCGGCCGAGCTGGACCGGCTCAGCAGGCTGGTGGGCACGTGGAAGGGCACGGGCACGATGACCGCCGCCGGGTCGGACGAAACCGTCCAGATGACCGGCTCCAACACAGTGAGCTGGGCCTGTGACAAGCGTGTGCTGCTCGAGAAGTACTCCAGCAAGATGGGCGAACGGGAATTCGAGGGGATCGGCGTGTGGACATGGGATCCCAGGGGCAAGAAGTATCGCGTCTGGTGGTTCGACAGTTTCGGGGCCGCGAGCGAGGGAACCGTCGAATTCGACGAGGGTTCGGACTCATTCACGTTTTACGGAAAGTCAAAGGACCCCCAGACCGGCGCCACGATGGTCGGCGAAGGCAAGATGCACTTCGTCAGCCCGGACGTCATCGAGTGGACCCACACGGAGTGGAACGCCTGGAAGACCAAGAAGCTGATGGAATTCAAGGGCACCAGCCGCCGGCAATAGCGTCGCCGGCCGAGAGCGCCCCAACACGGGTGGTACGGGCGTCCCCGCCCGTCGTCTGGGTGGTACGGGCGTCCCCGCCCGT
>CAZXUI010000006.1:0-6193 GCA_964643885.1 uncultured Planctomycetales bacterium | reverse complement strand
GGGTGGTACGGGCGTCCCCGCCCGTCGTCTGGGTGGTACGGGCGTCCCCGCCCGTATCTCTGCTCCGAGCCGCGACTCGGTTCATGCGGGCGAGACGCCCGCGGCGCCCGAGGCGCGGATCGGCGGTCCCCTGAAAAGGCGAAGGCGGCACGCGCAGCGGCGTCCCGAACCGGACATGCGGCGGCCTGTCAACCGCCGCGCCCGCTCGGGCGCCCTCGCTGCGCGCGCCGCGCAAGAATGACGTTGCCTGCCTGAGACGGTCCGGCCGATCGTTCGACTGCTCTGTCAGCCCGCGGAGCCCGGAGGCACCCTGCGGACCGCTGTGGCGCATGGTTCAGGAAGCTTCAGCGCGACCGGCGACCGCCTCGGCGGCCGGCTGCGGACGCAGCTTGCCTGAAATAGAGAATGTCGTTTCGATCTTCGGACCTCTCACGGCTCTACATCTTCTTCTTGCTGGCCTTCCGGCGGCGAGCGCCCTTCTTCTTGCTCGCCTTCTTCTTGGTGGCCTTCTTCTTCGCCGTCTTCTTGGCGGCCTTCTTTCTCTTCTTCGCCATACAGCACCTCACTGAAAAGAGGAAACGGGAAACAAGTCACGCCCCAAGGGGCGCTTCCACACCATCGGTCAGCCGGACGCTCACACGCTTGCTCACGCCCGGCTCCTCCATCGTCACGCCGTACAGCACGTCGCCATACTGCATCGTCTTCTTGCTGTGCGTGATCACGATGAACTGAGAATGTACCAGAAACTCGTTCAGAACCGAATTGAAGCGATCGATATTCGCTTCGTCCAGGGCCGCGTCCACCTCGTCCATGATCGCGAACGGCGACGGCTTGCTCTTGAAAACCGCCAGCAGCAGCGCAACGGCCGTCATCGTCTTCTCGCCGCCGCTCAGCAGGCTCAGCGACTGCGGCTCCTTGCCGGGCGGCCGGGCGATGATTTCAATCCCGCACTCCAGCGGGTTCTCGGGCGACTCAAGAATCATATCGGCCTTGCCGCCGCCGAATACTTTACGGAACAGCTCCTGGAAGTGTCCACGGATTTCTTCGAACGCCGCCAGGAATCTTCGCCGCGACTCCTCATCCAGCTCGGCGATCAGCGTCTCCAGCCGCGAGATCGACTCGACCAGATCATCGCGCTGCGCCGCCAGATTCTCATAGCGCGGCGTGAGTTCTTCAAGCTCTGCGATCGCATCCAGATTCACATTTCCGAGCCGCGCGATCTTCTGCCGCAGCTCCTCGATCTCCGAGCGGACCGCGTCCCAATCCTGCTCGGCGTGCCGGTATTCCTCGAGCAACGCGGCCAGGTCCACGCCCAGTTCCTCGCGGCAGCGCGTCACCAAATTCTCGCTGCGAACCTCGATCTCGCGCCGCTCCACCTGCCGCTCACGCAGCACCGCGTCGATCTCCTCGATCTCGCCGTGCAGCCGCCGAACCGTCGCGTTGCACGCCTCCAGGTGCCGCCGCTGACTTTGCCGCTGCTCACGCAGGCCCAGCGCCGCCGCCTCCTGCTCGGCCGACAGCCGCGAAAGCTCCGCCAGCCGGGCCGCGCTCTCGCGCAACTCCTGCTCGGCCGCCGCGATCCGCTCGGCCGCTTCGCCCGACGCCCGCGCCGCCTGCTCGCTCTGCTCCAGCAGCCGCTGCCGCGAGCCGGCCAGCTCGGCGGCGGCCCGCTCGGCCGCTTCGCGACGTTCGGCCAGCCGCCCGACCTCGACCATGGCCGTCGTCTGCTCGCCGACCAGCGCGGAATAGGCCCGCTCCAGCTCCGCCAGCGATTGCTCCAGGCTGCTGATCCGCTGCTCATGCTCCGACTGCGACGCGGCCCGCGCCGCCTGCGCCGCACGCGACTGCTCCGCCCGCGCGGCCAGTTCCTGAAGCGCCCGCCCGATCTCCGCCAGCTCCGACTCGATCGTCGAAATCTCCCGCCCCGTGCGAGAAAGGTCGTCCGCCACGCGCGCCTGCTCGTGACGCGCATCGGCGTGCTGCCGCTGCAAGCCCGCCAGCTCCTCCAGCCGCGATGACCGCTGAAGCGTGGCTTCCTCGACGGCCGCATCGGCCGCGACCGCCGCGCGCTGCAAGCCCTGAAGCTGAGCCTCGAGCTCGTCCAGCTCCGCCTGCAACTGCCGCAGCTCGGCCTTGCGCTGAATCAGCCCACCGGTCTCGCGGCTCGTGCCGATGATCAGCTCGCCGCCGCTGCCGGCCAGGCAGCCGTCCAGCGAGACGAATACGAAGCCGTCCGGGGCGGCCGCCGCCAGGGCCAAGACCCGCTCGCGCTGGTCGACGACGATCACGCGGCCGAGCAGATGTTCGGCCAACGGGCGGAACTCGGCCTCGCAGCGGACCCAGTCGATCGCCCGGGCGATACAGCCCGGCGACTCGCTGTAATCCGGCCCCGAGGCGCGCGCCACGAGCCGGTCCAGCGCGACGATATTCAGCGCCGCCGGCGGATCGCCCGCCTCGCTCATCGCCGAGAGCAGCGAGCGGCTGTTGCGTACGACCAGGTGCTGCTCGATGCGGGCCACCAGCGGAGCCAGCAGCCATGCCCGCTCGTCCTCGAACCGCAGCACATCTGCGACGAGGCCCACGACGCTGGCCGCCTGCCGCCGCTCCGGCGGCCACTCGAGCACCCAACGCGTGGCCTGTCCGAGCCCCTCGTGCCGCCGCTCCATCTCCGCCAGCAGCTCGACCCGCCCGCGGACCGCGCTGCGCGATTCCTTGCTCCGCGTGATCTGGGCGGCGAGTGCCTCGCGCTGTTGTTCCAGTTCTGCAAGCCGCGCGTCGAGCTCCGCGAGAGTGGTCCGCAAGCGCTCGGCCTGGCGGTCCAGCTCCGCAGTGCGCTGCGCGATCTCCTGCCCGCGGCCCTCGAGCACCGCCCGCCGCTGGGTGGCCTCATCCCGCCGCGTCGACAGATGCGTCATCTGCTGCTGATAGCGCCGCGACTGCTCTTCGATCGCCGCCAGCTCGCTGCCGAGCAGGCTCGCCTGCCGTGCCGTCTCGAAGGCCGCCCGCCGCTCGCTCTCCAGCGCCTGCCTGCCGGCCTGACACTGCCGATCCGCCTCGTCGCGCCGCCCGCGCAGCGCCTCGACCGCTTCCTGGCAGCGAGCCTCCGCCTGGCGCAGATTCTCGACCTCGGCCTGTGCCGCGGCGATGCGCTGATCCAGCTCGGCCGCACGCTGTGCGTCCGCCCGCGCCTGTTCCGCCAGCCGCGCCTGCGATTCGCCCAGCTCGACCACGCGCCGCCGGCCCTGTGCGATGCGCTCGTTGAGCGCGCTGCTCTCCGTCTGAAACGCGGCCAGCCGCTCCTCGGCGCTGCGGACTTGCTCATCCAGCCCTTGCAGGCGGTGCGAGAGCTCCGCCGCATCCGCGTCGCGCGCGGCCAGGTCGACCCGCCGCGCCTGGAGCACATCCGAGAGGCTCTGCTCCTGTGCCCGGACCGCCTGAAGGTTCTGCCGCAGGCCGTAGAGCTCCGCCAGCGAGAAGCTCGACCGCAGCTCGCGCAGCCGGGCGTCGTATTCCTGGAAATTCCGTGCCTTGCCCGCCGCGAGCTTCACGCTGCGCAGCCGCCGCTCGAGCTCCTCCAGCACGTCGTTGAGCCGCAGGAGATTCTGCTGCGTCCGCTCCAGCTTGCGCTGCGCCTCGGTCCGCCGCACCTTGTAGCGGCTGATCCCGGCGGCCTCCTCGAAAATCTCGCGCCGCTCGATCGGGCTGGCCTGAAGCAGCGAGTCGACCTTGCCCTGCTCGATGAAGCTGTACGCATCCACCCCGACGCCGGTGTCGAGGAACAGGTCGCGAATGTCCTTCAGCCGGCAGGCGTTGCCGTTGATGCGATACTCACTCTCGCCGCTGCTGTAGAGCGTCCGCGTGACGACCACCTCGTCCGCATCGGACGACAGAAACCCGGAGCTGTTGTCGAAGATCAGCGAGACCTCGGCCGCGTTGGCCGGCTTGCGCGTCCGCGAGCCGGCGAAGATCACGTCCAGCATCTTCGTGCCGCGGAGCGTCTTGGCCGATTGCTCGCCCAACACCCAGCGAACCGCATCGAGCACGTTGCTCTTGCCGCAGCCGTTCGGGCCGACAATCGACGTGCGCCCCCGGCCGAACTCGAACTCCGTTCGATCGGCGAAACTCTTGAAGCCGTGCAGAACGATGCGTTTCAGATACACGCTGCGGCCTCGATGGGCAGGCGCCGGCCGCGCACACGGCCGCATCCTACCACAATATCTTGTAGTCGGTCGGTGACGATAATACAACCGATGGATCGTGACAATAGCATCATCCGTGCCCTCAGAGCGGAATCGGGTGGCTCGGCCGACCGCCCTCAGCCGCCGCCCGCGCCGCCGCGACATCCTGCCGCAGTTGCTCCACAAGCGCGTCCGGCCCGGTGAAACGGATCTGCCCGCGCAGCCACGATACCAGATGCAGCCCCATTCGCTGGCCGCGCAGATCTTCGTCGAAGCCGATCAGGTGTGCCTCGACGCGCGTCTGTGCCTGGTTGAAGGTCGGCTGCGGTCCGACATTCACCGCGGCCGGAATCAGCCGCCCGTCCGCGAGCTGCGCCACGGCGCCGTACACGCCATGACCTGGCACGAGCTGCGCGATCTCGTCGAGATTGGCCGTCGGAAAACCGAGCAACGCGCCGCGGCCGTCGCCGGCGGCCACGACGCCCGTGATCCGGTGCGGGCGGCCGAGCATCGCCGCGGCCCGCTCGACCCGTCCGGCCGACAGGGCGTCGCGGATTGCTGAGCTGCTGACCGGCACGCGGCCTTCCTCCACTTCGCAGCGTTCCTGCTCGAGCACGACTACCTCGCAGCCCGCGCCGGCCAGCTCGCGCGCCAGCGTCTCCGGTGTTCCCTGGCGGTTGTGGCCGAAGCGGAAGGTCGGCCCCTCGACCACCAGCCGCGGCCGGCAGCGGGCGACGACGCTGCGGCAGAAGTCCTCCGCGCTCATCTGGAGCAGGTTCGGCTCGCTGTGCAGGACGATTACGGCGTCGGCTCCGGCTCGCTCCAGCAGGGCGAGCTTCTCGGCATGCGTGGTCAGGCGTTGCGGGGCTCGCTCGGGGGCGAGAATGGAGACGGGATGCGGCTCGAAGGTCATCGCGACGATCGGCTGTCCGGCGCCGCGCCGCTGCGAGGCGACCAGCAGCAGGCGCTGATGGCCCAGGTGCAGCCCGTCGAAATTGCCGATCGTCAGGGCCACGCCCCGCGGCGGCGGCTCGAATCGCTCGATGCCCTCGAACACTTCCATGCGCATCCATGCCTCGCCGGCGGGCTTCAAACCCGCTCGGCCGCGATCAGGTCGTCGTACGACTCGCGCCGCCGGATCAGCCGCGCGCCGCCGCCGTCGACGAGCACCTCCGCCGCACGCGGCCGCGAGTTGTACTGGCTGGCCATCGTCATCGCGTACGCGCCGGCCGAGAAGACGGCCAGCAGGTCTCCGCGGCGGACTTCGGGCAACGGCCGATCCTTGGCCAGAAAGTCGCCGCTCTCGCAGACCGGTCCGACCACGTCGCACGTGAGCAGATCGTCAAAGGGCTGCTCGGCCGTCCGCTTCTGCGGCACGTGCGCGCCGGCCCGGACCGGCCAGATGAAATGATAGGCCCCGTACAGCGCCGGGCGGATCAGCTCGTTCATCGAGGCGTCGACGATCACGAACCGCTTGCGGCCGGACTGCTTGATGTGCAGCACGCGCGTCAGCAGCACGCCTGCGTTCGCGGCGATCGAGCGGCCGGGCTCGAGAATCACTCGCAGGCCGCGGCCGGCCAGCCGCGGGACGATCTGGCGGGCGTAGTCCGCCGCGGCCGGCGCCTCGTCGCCCGTGTAATAGGCGCCGTATCCGCCGCCGACGTCGATCGTGTCCACCTCGAAGCCGTCGCCGCGGAGCGCCTCGATCAGTTCCAGTCCGCGGTCGATGCTCGCCGCGTAGGCCGCCGGGTCGTTCACGGGCGAGCCGATGTGCAGATGAATGCCGCACAGCCGCACCGCCCGCTGGCGGCCGAACTCGGCGAAGACGCCGCGGGCCCGCTCCAGATCGACGCCGAACTTCGTCTCTTTCTTGCCGGTGGTCGTGTAGGTGTGCGTCTTGGGGTCGACGTCGGGGTTGACGCGCAGGGCCGCCCGCGGCGCGCTGCGCACCTGCTCGGCCAGGCGAATGAGCTGTTCGAGCTCCGACTCGCTCTCGATGTTCAGCAGCCCGACGT
>CAZXUI010000005.1:115435-123316 GCA_964643885.1 uncultured Planctomycetales bacterium | reverse complement strand
CGACCGGTCGGAGACCGGTCGTCCAGTGACCGGTCAGAGACCGGTCCCCCATTTCCGGAGCGGCATGATCGGTCGACGCCCTGCCGACGCGAGCAGCCGCCGACGGGATACCCGGCTGTTCTTGATCGTCCGGGCTCGCGAGTAGAATTCCTGCTCCCGTGCTCAGCCGCCGCACCGCATCGCGAAGCGATCCGGACAAGGACCCACCGCATGGCCAGAAAGACCGCCACCCGCCGCAGCCGCAGCAAGGCCACGCCGCAATCCCGGAGCGCCGCCCGCCGCTCCGCCGCGCGCGAGCCGCTCTTCCGCGCCTACCTCGCCATGAGCCTCGACGGCTACATCGCCGACCCCGCCGGCGAAGTCGGCTGGCTCGATCCATACTTCTCGCCCGAGCTGGATTTCGCCGCGTTCTTCAAGACCATCGGCGCGACGGTCATGGGCCGCGCGACGTGGGACTGGATGGTCGAGCACAAGCACCCGCTGGAGACCGAGGGTCCGTGCATCGTGCAAACCCGCCGGCCGCTGGGCAAAGTGCCCGCCGGCGTCGAGGCGTATGCCGGCGACGTCCGCAAGCTGGCCCGCCGGCTGCGGGCCGAGCTGCGCGGCACGGACAAGGACGTCTGGCTGATGGGCGGCGGGCAGTCGCTGGACACATTTCGCAAGCACGGGCTGATAGACCGCTGGGAGCTGGCGGTCATCCCGGTGCTGATGGGAGACGGTATCCCGCTATTCCCCAGGCACGCGCGCGGACTGGAATCACTGCGGCTGACGCACAGCCGCGTGCTGAGCAACGGCATCATCGAGGTGCGCTACGAGCCGGCCCGGGCGGGGAAGTGAACGGCGCCTGAGACGGCCGCGGTGAATCCGTCGCCACGGGGGGTGGCGGACGCGGCGGAGTCGGCCGCCGGGCCGCACCGATACGTCGACTTTCTCGAGGGAGTTTCGTAATGAGGACTCGATCCGGATGGCTGGCGGCCGCAGTGCTGGCGATCTGCCCGGCCGCGACTGCACAGGAGACCCAGCCCGGGAGCGCCCCGGCCGCGAGCCAGCCGAAGACGGGCCTGCCAGTCTCCATGACGGGTTTCGAGGACGAGGGCGTGTTCTACGTTTACAAGAACGAGGACCGCATTGTCACGAGCCGCTTCAAGTGGCGGGCGGACGGGCGGTTCGAGTCCGACAACACGCTTTCGCTGGCCGGCCAGAGCGTGCAGTTCGCCTTCGAGTACACGCCGGACGCGGACGGGCGCTTCGTCAGGATCGAGATCGACCAGCCGCAAGGACCGGCGGTCGTGGAGCGCGAGGGGCACACGGGGCGGATCACGTTCAAGGAACAGACGACGACGGTGACATTCAAGCCGGAGACGGTGCTGTTCGAGAACTTCACCCCGGCGCTGATGACGCTGGCGGTCAAGCGCTACGACCGGGCGGCCGGCGGCAAGCAGAGCTTTCCGGTGTTCGTGGTCGGAGCGGCCGTGCTGGAGGCATCGCTGGAGTACGAGGACACGGTGGAGCGGGCGGTGGGCGGGCGCGACCTGAAGCTGGACCGCTACACGTACTACTTTCCGGGCGTGGACATTCACATCTGGGCGGGGCCGGACGGGCGCATCTACCTGGCGGACGTTCCGGCGCAGCGGGCGGCGTACGTGCGTGACGGGTACGAAGCGCTGCGGGCGGAGCCGGCCGACGATCCGCTGATCTCGAAGCCGACGTACGAGATCGTCGAGCAGCGCGGCGTGGAGGTCCCGATGCGCGACGGGTTGAAGCTGTCGACGGATCTCTACCTGCCGAAGACGGACGAGAGAGTGCCGGTGATCCTGACGCGCACGCCCTACAAGAAGGAGATGTCGGAGCTGGAGGGCAGGTTCTACGCGCGGCGCGGCTATGCGGTGGCGATTCAGGACTGCCGGGGGCGGTTCGGCTCGCCGGGCGAGTGGGAGCCTTTCGTCAACGAGAAGCAGGACGGCTACGACACCATCGAGTGGCTGGCGGGGCGGCCGTGGAGCAACGGCAAGGTGGGGATGATCGGCGGGTCGTACCTGGGGTGGGTGCAATGGTGGGCGGCGAGCCAGAAGCCGCCGCACCTGGTGACGATCATTCCGCAGGTCTCGCCGCCGGACCCGTTCTACAACTTTCCGTACGAGTATGGCGTGTTCTTCCTGTTCGGCGGCGTGTGGTGGGCGGACATCGTCGAGCAGAACGCGACGGGCGACCTCTCGGGCGTGACGATCGGCAAGATCATGGAGAAGAAGTTCGGCAAGCTGCTGGCGGATCTGCCGGTGATCGAGCTGGACAAGAAAGTGCTGGGGCGCGAGAGCCGCTTCTGGCGGACGTGGGTCACGCACAACACGGCGGACGACTACTGGGCGCGGGCCAGCTTTCACGACGAGATGAAGCAAGTCCGCATCCCCGTGTTTCACCAGTCGGGCTGGTTCGACGGAGACGGGATCGGCTCGAAGCTGAACTACGCGATGATGAAGCGCTACGGGCACCCGAATCAGAAGCTGATCCTGGGGCCGTGGGGGCATCAGACGGAGGCGTCGCGGGCGATCGGCGAGCGCGACTTCGGACCGCAGGCGGCGATCGACCTGCCGCGCGAGTATCTGCGCTGGTTCGACTACTGGCTCAAAGGAATCGACAACGGCGTGGCGACCGAGCCGCTGGTGAGGATCTTCGTGATGAACTCGAACGTCTGGCTGGAGGGCGACACCTATCCCCTGCCGCAGACGAAGCACGAGAAGTGGTACATCCGCGGCGGCGGCGAGGCGAACACGAGCGCGGGCGACGGGCGCTTGACGCGCGAGCCGCCGGCGGCGGACGAGCCGGCCGACGAGTACGTCTATGACCCCGGCGACCCGACGCCGAACCCGGATTACCGCGAGACGCCGGAGGAGGAAGAGAAGCTGGAGCGCTCGCAGGAGGAGAAGAAGCGGAGCGCGCGCGAGCATCACGAGAAAGTGACCGCGGCCCGGCCGGACATCCTGGTCTACACGAGCGAGCCGCTGGAGAGCGATTACACGTTCGCCGGGCCGATCTCGGCGACGCTCTTTGCGGCCACGTCGGCCAGGGACACGGACTGGATGGTTCGGCTGGCGGTGATCGAGAAGAGCGGCGAGATCATGACGCTGGTGGAGGGGCGGCTGCGAGCGCGGCACCGCGAGTCGATGCGCGAGCCGACCCTGCTGGAGCCGGGCAAGGTTTATGAGTACGCGATCGACATGTGGCAGACCGGGATCACCGTGCGCGCCGGCGAGCGGCTGCGGGTTGAGATCGCGTCGGCCAGTTTTCCGATGTTCTCGCGGAACCTGAACACCGGCGGACACAACGAATTGGAGACCGAGTATGTGCCGGCCCGTCAGACGGTCTATCACGATGCCGAGCGGCCGACGCACATCGCGCTGCCGATGATCCCGATGGGGGCGGGGACGGGGTTGGCGGGCGAATAGGCGGACTGACCGCCGCGGGCGAGCGGGCGCCCAAAAAAACGAGTTGACTCCGTGTTCGGCATATGTTAGGATACTCTCATAGTCGTGCCGCGAACCGGGGCCGGATTGCCGGGCGCGGGCCCGCTCCCAACCTGAACGGAGGATTCCGCCATGTCCGATCTGAAACGAGAGACGATCGTTCGGGCCGTGCATCTGCTGCTGAAAGAGTCGTTCGAGGGCCTGCCGCCGGATTCGTCCACGTGGTACAGCGACAGCGGGCCGGAGGGGGCGCTGTTGCCGCTGCTGGGGTCGATCTCGGCCGGGGTGGCCAACCGGCCGCCGAGAGAGGGCGGGCGAACGATCGCGCAGCATGCCCGTCATGAGCGGTTTCACCTGGAGGTGACCGAGCGGTTTCTGGGCGGGGACCGGTCGGGCAGTGACTGGAACCGGAGCTGGGACGTCGACGCGCGGGATGATGCGGCCTGGCAGCGCGAAGTTTCCGCGATGAAGCAGGCGTACGAAGCCGTGCGGGCGAGGTTCGAGCGGGTGGAGTGGAACGAGGAGACGCTCGCATCGGCTCTCGGGACGGTGGCGCACGCGGCGTATCACATGGGTGCGATCCGGCAGATTCTGGCGCAGGTACGGAATTGAACGGGTTGTGAGCGGGCTTTCGGATCAGCGCGGAGCGGGCAGTGGGCGGCTCGCTCCGTGCTGCGGCGCTGCGACGGTTGGGCGCGCGCGGTGCGCCGTTCCGGTTTGCCGACCGTCGCGCCTGGTCCGTGTGCACCGGGCCGGCGCGGGGCTGGCCGGAACGGGGCCGAGCGCGGCCGGATTCGCGTACTCATTCGACCCGGCCGGAGAGCCGATAGTAGTTGCATGAAGTCTCTCGTCAGGTCGCACGTAAGTTCTGAGACCGCAGGGATTTGCGGCAGTGAGACGGCGGTGCAGAGCGGGCCGCCAGCGCCGCAGCGGGCCGATTGGGTCGGTTTGCTCGCGGCGGGAGCCGCGCACGACCTCAACAATCTGCTGACGGTGATCCACGGCCACGCGGCCACGCTGGGGCGGGCGCTCGGGGCCGGACACGCGGGTCAGGCAGCGCTGGCCGCGATCCGCTCGGCGGCGGATCGGTGCGGGGCGCTCACGGCGGCCCTCGCGGTGCTGGATCAACGCGAGCCCGAGTCCGCGACCGACGCAGCACGGATTCATGCAGTCATTCGCGCGGTCGCCGAGCTGACGACGCGAATGTCGGAGCCGGCCGTCCGGGTCAGGCTGCGGCTCGGTGCGGGAGAGGCGCCGGTGGCGGTGCCGGAGGCACAGGCCGCGCAGATTCTGCTCTGTCTGCTGACGCACGCGATCGACAGCCTGCCACACGGGGGCGACGTATCGATCACGACGCGCGTGGGCCGGGCGCGCGGTGCGGCCGCGCGGCGGGACGCGGGCTCGGCCGGGCTCGTGATCGAAGTGACGGCGAGCGCCGCCGGGGCGCGCCCGTTCGACCTGCGGATCGACCTTCCCAGCGGGGCTGCGCGCCCGGCCCGACGCACTGCCGACTGTGCCCTGGAGCACGTGGCACACGTCGTCGACAAGCTGCGGGGCACGTTTCGCAGCGAGTCGGACTGGGGATCGGGCGTGCGATTCGAGCTCGAGTTTCCACTGGCCGGCTCGGCGGGGAGCCGCGCAACACAGGGGGCAGCCGACATGCGACCGCTGGACGGCAAGACGATTCTGTTCGCCGACGACGAGGATTCGGTCCGCATGCTGGCCCAGGTGGCGCTGGCCCGCGGCGGGTACCAGGTTCTGACGGCCAGCGACGGGCCGGACGCGCTTCGGATCGTCGGCCAGGTGGGGCGGAACCTGACAGCGATCGTGATGGACGCGTCGATGCCCGGGATGTCCGGCGTGGAAGTGCTTTCGCGGATCAAGAGCGAGGCTCCGGACATTCCGGTACTGCTGATCAGCGGCATGGCCGCCGAGGAGTTCGACAGCAGGGGAGCGCGCCACGACGCGTTCCTGGCCAAGCCGTATACCCCGGACGCGTTGCTGCTGGCCGTGCGCGAGATGCTGAGCACTTGCGCCGCCCACGCCAGCGGCGCAACCGCGTGAAGGAGGCCGACCGTGCCGCAGATCCTGATCGTCGATGACTGCGTCGAGCTTCGCAACTGGATCGTCGACGTGCTTGCGGAGGAGGGGTTCTCGACCATCGTCGCGGGGGACGGCGAAGCGGCGCTGCGGGCCTTCAAGGTGCACAAGCCCGACCTGGCGCTGCTGGACATGGTGCTTCCACCGCCGGACGGCATGGAGCTCGTCCGCGCGCTGCGCGCGATGAACCCGCGCCTGCCGATCGTAGCGATCAGCGGCGATCTGATGGGCCCGGATTTTCTGGGCCTGGCGAAGCGCTGGGGCGCGTGCGCCACGCTGAACAAGCCCTTCAGCGCCACGCGGCTGATCGAGGTCGTCCGCGCGCATACGCAGCCGGCGCCGAGCAACGCCTCCGCCGGGAACTGACGAACCGCACCACACCCCCTGCCGCCGCCGCGGCGCCTCCACCGGCCGTTGCTCGCGTCGCCCCGGCGCGGGCGAGAATCACTCCAGCACGAAGATGTTCCGGCGCGCGCTGATCTGCTTGAGCACCTTCGGCCAGACCGTCACGCTCACTTCTCCCAGGTGCGCCTTGCGAAGCAGGTACATGAACGTGCGCGACTGGCCGATTCCGCCGCCGATGCTGAGCGGAATCGCGCCGCTGAGCACGGCCTGGTGATAGGGCAGCTTGAGCATGTGCGACTGGCCGGTCAGCTCGAGCTGGCGGCGCATCGTCTCGGCGGTCACGCGGATGCCCATGCTCGTCAGCTCGTGCCGGCGGCGGGTGACGGGGTTCCAGACGAGGATGTCGCCATTGAGCCCGTGCATCGGCCGCCCGTCGGCGGAAACGGTCTCGGTCACCCAGTCGTCGTAGTCGGCCGCGCGCATCTCGTGCGGGTAGCCGTCACTCAGCGTCCAGCCGATGCCGTAGATGAACACGGCGGGATGTTCCTGGAGGATGGCGGTTTCTCGCTGCTTGCGGGGCAGGTCGGGGAAGCGGTCGAGGATGTCCTCCGCGTGCAGGAAGGTCAGTTCGTCGGGCAGCTCCGGGTACTTGCGCGTGCGGAGCCTGGGGAACTCCTTGAGCAGGCGCTGCTCGGCGCCCTTGAGGACCTTCCAGATCTTCTTGACGATCTTGGTGAGGAACTTCAGCGTGCGGTCCTTCTCCTCGATGACCATCTCCCAGTCCCACTGATCGACGTAGGCGCTGTGGTCGTGGTCGAGGAAGTAGTCCTTGCGGACGGCGCGCATGTCGGTCAGCAGACCTTCGTGCAGCTCCATGCCGAACTGCCGCAGCGCCATGCGCTTCCACTTCGTCGCGGCCTGAACGACCTGGGCCGTGATGCGCTTCTCGAGACCCAGCCCGCAGGGAAACTCGACCGGCGTGCGTGAGCCGTCCCGGTCGAGATAGTCGTTCACGCCGCTCTCGGCGTCGACGATCAGCGGAACGGTGACGCGGATCAGGTTCAGCTCCCGGCACAGGTGCGACTCGATGTAGTCCTTGGCGGCGAAGATCGCTTCCTGCGTCTGCCGCGGCGAGAGCAGCGAGCGATAGTCGTCGGGCAGGATGCGCTCGAGCTCGCGATAGTCGCCGATCCCCGGTCCGGCCAGGTCGGCCTTCTTGTCGAGCACGCCGGTCGTCATGGTGCGTCCTCCAGAGGGGTGAGGGTGGGGCCGCCGGCCCGGTCGCCGCCGGTCGCGGCGTCCCCTGACGGAGGTCTCGCGGCAGGCGGCGTGCCAGACCGATGCGGGCGGCCAAAAGAACTGCCTGTATCAGGACCTGCGGCGGACGGCTCTGCTGGGCGAATGGTTTGGGTCTGCGCGAGTACGCGATCAACGTCGTCCGCTTTGCCTTATTGCCGTGACCAAGTGGCTCGGCCCAACCGTTCTTGCAAGGGCCCGCAGGGCTCCGGCCGCCTGGAACCGCACGCGGGTGCGGGGGTCGTCCGGAACGACTGAGGGCGCATAAGTCAAGCAACGGAGAAGAGTTATGAAGTGGTTCGACCGCAGGATGTGGGTCGCACTCTCGCTGGCCGGAGCGGTCGTGGTCGGGTGCATCTCGGAAGCCCCCGAGTCGCTGATCGATTCGACCGAGACGATGGCCAGTGACGGCGACCTGGCCGCACGGCCGAAGGGGCCGCCCGTCGGGGGCGGTCCGTTCGCAGGCGTCGGCGCTGCCGGAGCTTACGGCGATAACAGCAACTTCAACGGTGGCGCCAACGGGAACGACAACGGCGGCGCCAACGGGAACGACAACGGCGGCGCCAACGGGAACGACAACGGCGGCGCCAACGGGAACGACAACGGTGGCACCAACGGGAACGACAACGGTGGCGCCAACGGGAACGACAACGGCGGCGCCAACGGGAACGACAACGGC
>CAZXUI010000005.1:91740-115335 GCA_964643885.1 uncultured Planctomycetales bacterium | reverse complement strand
ACAACGGCGGCGCCAACGGGAACGACAACGGCGGCGCCAACGGGAACGACAACGGTGGCACCAACGGGAACGACAACGGTGGCACCAACGGGAACGACAACGGTGGCGCCAACGGGAACGACAACGGTGGTGGCGGCGGAGCGTGCCCGGACGGCTCGACGCAGCTCTTCGCACCGATGAGCGGCGACGACAACAACGAGGCCGAGTATCGAAACCTCGTGGCGGGCTGCGAGCGCTTCCGCGTCCGCGTCCGCGCGCTCGCCCCGTTCACGACCTACGCGGTCGACATCAACGGTGTCGTGGTCGGCATGCTGACCACGGATGAAGACGGCCGAGGCGAGCTGCGTTACGACTCGTCGGACGGGAACTTCCCGCCGGACTTCCCCTTCATTCAGGCTGGGGACGTCGTGTCGGTCGGGCCCGTGTCAGGCGTGTTTGGCCTGGACTGCTCGTCCAACGCCAACTGCAACGGCTGATCAGCCGTCAGGGCACGGCCGGACGAGCTGAACGGCACGGCACGTCCGGTCGACGAGGCAGCAGCGGAACCCGGGGAAGACGGCGGCGGCTCGGACTGGTTCATCCGGTCCGGGCCGTTTCGCCGTTTACGGACCACAGCAGGGCCGAATCCGTCCATGGCCGCGGGATGCGCCCCCCAAGCCCGGCCGACCCGCCTCCAGCCACGCGCGATCAGCGAAAACCGCTGATTCGCGCCGCTGCGGCGTATCAGGCCGCGGGCGGCGCCGCTCCACTAGGGCGACGGCCAGGGGGCGCTTGGAGCGCGGCCGGGAACGACAGCGTGAGGATGCCGCCGCAAAGGCACGAGTCGGAGCCGATGAACCTGCAACGAAGCCTGGTCAATCTTGTGCGGGTCGCGATCTGCCTGGCGGCGATCCTGTGGGTGGTCCGCGGGGTGCAGCTCAGCGAGGTGTCGGCGGCCTGGCAGAATGCGGACAAGTGGCTTCTGGCGGCAGGGCTGATGGCATTTCTGCTGACGCCGCTGCTTCAGGCGGTTCGGCTGTGGCGGCTGCTGGCGGTTCAGGGCGTGCATATCTCGCTGGGTGAGAGCGTGCGGCTGGCGTTCGCGGGGAACTTTCTGAATTTCGCGGCGCCGATCGGATCGACGTCGGGCGATGTGTTCAAAGCCATTTACGTAGGTCGCCGCTGCAAACAGAGCTGGGAGGCGGCGACCACGATCTTCGTTGACCGCGGCGTCGGCCTCGGCACGCTGCTGCTGAGCGTGACGGTGATCGCGCTGCTGGCCGGCGGCCAGAGCCGGCTCGCGAGTCTGCGCGGCTACCTGACGCTGCTCTCGCTCGGGCTGCTGGCCGGCGGACTGCTGGTCGTGACGCTCCCGCTGTGGAAGCGCACGCCGGCGGCGCGCTGGCTGGAGCGGCTGCCGAAGCGCGAGGTGCTGCTGCGGATCGCACGGGCGACGCGGATTCTGCTCGCCTCGCCGCGGGCGCTGCTGCTGGCGGTGATCGACACGCTGGGGATTCAGATCGCGGCCGCGGGGAGCTTCCTGTGCGTCGCGCTGGCGCTGGGATTCCGGCTCGATCTGGCGGACTGGACGGCGCTGTACGCGTTCTTCTCGACCGGCGAGCTGGTCAAAGCGCTGCCGGGGCCGCCACAGGGACTGGGCACGATGGAGCTGACGTACGGCTTTCTGCTGGCCGACTGGGCCGGCCCGGCGCAGATCCTCAGCTCGGCGATCGCGATCCGCACGGTCGCGCTGCTGGCCTCGCTGCCCGGAGCGGCCGCGGCGGTGAGCTGGATATCGGGCGAACGCAGGATGCAGGAAACGGAGCGGCCGCACGTGCCGGCCGAGGACGCGGTGCTTGTGCCCGCGGCGGTGAAGGTGCGCTGAAGCTCGTCGGGCGCGGTGCCGCGCATCGACGCGAATGATGAATCCATCAGGGAGTCAGAGGGTCGACCCATGGCGACTGTCGAGAAGTTCAAGGCCGGCGTGAGCGTGTTTTTCCCGTGCTACAACGAGGAGGCGAACGTCGAGCGGACGACGCGTGCGGCGGTGAAGGCGTGCGAACGGCTCTTCGCCGACTACGAGGTGATCATCGTCAACGACGGCAGCCGCGACCGGACGGGCGAGATCGCGAACTGGCTGGCGGCGAACATCCCGAACGTGCGGGCGGTGCACAACAACCCGAACCGCGGCTACGGCGGGGCGCTCCAGCGCGGCTTCCGCGAGGCGCGGAAGGAGTTCGTCTTCTACACCGACGGAGACGGGCAATTCGACTTCGAGGAGCTCGAGCAGCTCATTCCACTGATGAGCCGGTACGACATCGTCAGCGCCTATCGCCTGAATCGGCAGGACCCTCTGCACCGCAAGCTCAACGCGAAGCTGTGGGGCACGCTGGTGAACTTCCTGTTCGAGCTGCGCATCCGCGACGTCGACTGCGCATTCAAGATGTATCCGCGGCGGCTCTTCGAGCAGATCGAGATGCGCTCGACGGGCGCGCTGATCGACACGGAGGTGCTGGCCAAGGCGCGGCGGCTGGGCTACTCGATCGGGCAATTCGGGGTGCATCACTATCCGCGCACCGCCGGCCAGCAGACCGGCGCGAACCTGAAGGTCATCCTGCGGGCGTTCCGCGAGCTGCTGGGACTGTATCGCCACATTCAGGCCACCGTGCCCGCTGCGGGCCTGGCGGCGACGACGCGCTGAGCCGGCCGCGGCCAGGCGACTAGATGGACCGAGGAGAGACTGTGGGGTCAGCACAGGACATCCGGGCGGGGCAGGCCTTCCTGCCTGACGACTGCCGCAGCGGCATGATCGCGCCGGGCGATGGGGCGGACCGGCTGCTGCGATGGGTGGAAGCGGCGGGCGTCTTCCTGCTCGGCGTGGTGCTCATGAACTACTTCTACGCCGCGTCGGTGATGCGGCCGGGGGCGGAGCTGGGTGTTCCGGAGCACGATTCGTACTACCACGTCGCGATGGCGCAGATGCTGCCGGAGCACGGGCTGCTGCCCAAGTTCCCGTGGCTCCAGTTCACCTACTTCCGCGACCAGGGCGACGACTTCGTCAGCCATCACTGGGGCTTTCACCTGCTGCTGCTGCCGTTCGTGAAGGCGGCCGAGTGGCTCACGGGCGACGCTCTGCCGGGCGGGCGCTGGGCGATGAGCGCGGTCTTCGGCGCGAATCTGCTGCTGTTTCACCTGCTGCTGCGTCAGGGCCGCGTTCCGCTGCATTGGCTGTGGATCGGGCTGTTCCTGCTGCTGCCGGATCAATTCTTCGTGCGGCACGGCTTCGTGCGGGCGATCGGGGCGTCGCTGATCTTCATGCAGCTCACGCTGCTGGCGCTGTTCGCGAAGCGCTACCTGCTGGCGGCGTTGACGCTGGCGGCGTATGTGCACCTGTATCTCGGCGCGGTCATGTACGGACCGGTGCTGGTCGCGACGTACGCGATCGCGCAGGTCGTGGGGCCGAAGGACGATTGGCGCTTTCCGGTGCGAATGGTGCTGCTGACGGCGGCCGGCTGGGCGGCCGGCGTCGTGACCTATCCTTACTCGGCCGGCATGTTCGAGTTCCTCAGGATGCAGGTGTTCGGCTCCGGGCTGTCGCCGGATATCGAGGTGGGGCGCGAGTGGAAGCCCTACACCGATCCGTGGTTCATCGTGACGATGTCGGCCCCGCTGCTGGCGGCCTGGACCGGCTCGCTGGTGCTGCGGCTGCGGATGGGGCCGCGGCTGGACGCGCGCGAGACGACGCTGCTGCTGGTGCAGTTCGCGTTTCTGCTGCTGACCTTCAAGGCGCGGCGCTTCATCGAGTATTGGCCGCCCTTCTGTCTGCTCAGTGCGGCGTACCTGGCGGGTCCGCCGCTGAGGCGCGTGGTGGAGAGCGTTGTCGCGTGGTGGGCGACGAAGCGGCCGGCGGTCCGGATCGCGGCGCCGGCGGCGGGGTTGATCGGTGCGGCGGCCGGATGCGTGCTGCTGTGGATCTGGTGCCTCGAGCGGCCGAACGTCGAGGCGATCGTGGCCGAATGGCGGGCGTGGACGCTGCTGGCGGCGCTGCTGGCGCTGCCTGTGCTGATTCGCGTCTGGCAGGTGCCGGCGGAAGAGCGCGGCGAAGCGATTCCGCTCGGGCGAATGATCGCTGTCATCGCAAGCGGGGCCGCGCTGATCATCACAGCATGGATCGCGGTGGCCTCGGGCTTCGGCTCGTCGCTGCCGGAGCCGCGGCTGAAGGTTCCGGGCCCGGCGTGGGGCGTGCTGGTCGCGGCGTACGGGCTCGTGCCGCTTTTCGGGCTGGCGACGGGTGCGGCCGTGTCCCGGCTTCGGGCGGCCGCCGCGATTCCCGCTTCGGCCGCGGTCGTGCTGGCGGCGCTGATGATTCCGGCCGCGGTGGTCGGAATCGGCGGCAAGTCATTCGCCTCGGCCGCCCGGCAGGTGCGCTGCTACTACAACCTGGAGGACATCCGCGAGCTGATGGCCTTCTTGAAGGGGGCCTCGCGGCCGGGCGATGTGATCTTCACGGACGACTGGGACATGTTCCCGGTTTTCTTCTATCACAACCGGCACAACTATTACATCGTCGGGCTCGATCCGAAGTTCACGCACCAGCGCGAGCCGGACCTGTGGAGCCGGTACGTGAAGATCTCGCGCGGCGAGGTGCCGGGCACGATTCGCCTCGCCTCGACCGACGGCGGCCGGAAGCAGGCGACCGTCGGCCTGACCGACATCCGCGAGCACTTCAGGGCGCGGTTCGTCGTCGCGGACCGCGATCATCGGCGGCTGGCGGATGCGCTGGCGCGTTCGCCGGAAGTGGCGGAGTTCGTCTTTCCGGGCGACTCGTATGAGAAGGCGCGGCACGCACCGTACGTCGTCTTCCGCATTCGCGAGCCGGGCGAGGCCGCGCCGCTGGCGAGCCGCGTCATAGAGAGCGAGCCGGGCATGCTGTACCTGAGCCACCAGCGGCCGGTATCGGCGACGCAGGGCTGGGGCGACCTGGCGTCGGATCGGACGGTGGACGGCAATCGCATTCGGCTGGGCGGGCGCGAGATGCCGTACGGGCTGGGCACGCACGCACCGGCCAAGCTGGCCTACAACATCCCCGACGGCTTCGAGTGGTTCGAGGCGGTGGTCGGCATCGATGACGAGACCGGCGGGCGCGGCCGCGCGGTCGTGTCGATTCAGCTCGACGGGCGCGACGTGTATGAGAGCCCGGTTCTGCTGGGCGGCGCAGAGCCGGTCGTCGTGCGGATTCCGCTGGCCGGGGCACGGCAGATCGTGCTGGTAGCCGACCCGACGAGCGACGGCCAGCGCTACGACCACGTCTGCTGGGGCGAGGCCCGCTTCACGGCTGAGGCGAAGGGCGCGCTGCTGCTGACGAATGGTTCCAGTGCCGCGGCGAGCGGCCGATCGGATGTGAAGTGATGCCAGCGAGCGAGGGACCTTTCACGCTGCACGTGTCGCCTGTCACGCAGGTGCGAGATGGGAATCTCGCACCGGCGGCGAACCTCGCACCGACGGCCCCCCTGCCGCTGAATGAACCTGATACGGATGTCGCTGTGCGTTCGCGGCCGCGAGTCGATTCGCCAGATTCGGCCGCTGCTTTCGTTCTGCGGCTGACGTTGCTGTGCGTGCTGGCGATCGGCGTGCGGGCGTGGATGGTCGCGCAGCCGCGGATCGGGCATGATCAGGACCAGCGGCTTTTTGCGCGCTGGACTCGCAGCCTCACCGAGCACGGCCTGAGCGGCTTCTACGAGGTGGAGGGATTCTGCGACTATCCACCGCTGATGCTGCTGCTGTTTCGCGGGCTGGGACCGGCGGTCGATGCCATCGTCGGCGCCGAGGCGAGCGATCTTCAGCTCCGCATGGGGGTCAAGGCGCTCGGGTGCCTGGGCGACCTGCTGATCGGCCTGCTGCTGCTGATCGAGGCGCGACGGCTGCTCGGGGCGCGGGCGGCGCTGCTGGCGGCCGGGCTCTACCTGCTGAATCCGGTCGCGATCTACAACGCGGCGTTCTGGGGACAGCTCGATTCGATCTATTCCGCTCTGCTGCTGGCGGGGCTTGTGCTCGTCGGGCGGAAACACTGGACGCTCACCGGTGCGGCCAGTGCGGCCGCGCTGGCCGCCAAGTTTCAGGCGATCGCGGTCCTGCCCTTGCTGGTTTTCGAGGCGTATCGCATGGCCGGGTTCCGCGGCGTGATGAAGCAGGCGGGCGGGGCGCTGCTCGGTGCGGCCGTGATCGCCGCCCCGCTGGCAGCGACGGGGACGCTCCCGGAGGCGGTGCAGCGCAGCTACGTCCGCGTCGTGGGCCAGTACCAGGAGATGTCCAAGAATGCCTATAATCTCTGGTACCTCGTGGGCGATCCCGAGGCGGCCGACACGACGACGCCTGAACCGCTGGTGCGCTCCGTCGCGGCCGGGCGTGCCGTCGTCGACGTGGGCGAGTCGTGGCTGCTGGGCGTCACGTGGCGGCAGGTCTCGCTGGTCCTGTTTGCACTCAGCATCGCGATCGTGCTGACGCTCTATTCTCTGCGGCCGGGATCGATCGGGCGCTTCGGGGCGGCCGGCTGCCTGGCGCTGTGCTTCTACCTGTTCCCGACCGAGATGCACGAGCGCTATGCGTTTCCGGCGATCGCGTTGCTGGCCCTCTGGGCGGCGGCGCGGGTCGCCAACGAGCGCGTCTTCTGGGCGCTGACGATCGTTCTGCTGCTGAATCTGGCGGCCGTGCTTTCGGCCGAGCCGATCGCGCCGCAGATCGCGGCGGCCAACCTGGTCGTTTTCGGCGTCCTCGTCGCGGGGCTGCTGGTCACACGGACGCGCGAAGCGGGTGGATCGAGCCCGGATTCGGAGCGGCCGGCCGCCGAGGGGGACGAGCAGCCGGCCGGCCGGCCGGCGCGGCCGCTGATTCGCGTGTTCCGCGGGGTGACAGTGCTTGCGGTCGTCGGCGCTGCGGCGGGCGGTGCGTGGGTGTGGGCGGCGGATCGCTCTGCGGCCCAGGTGGACGTCCCCCGGGACGGCATCTGGCTCAGTTCACTCGCGCCGCAGCGGGCGACGCAGGGGTGGCGTTCGCTGGCCCGGGATCGCGCGGCCGAGGGCGGGTACCTGCGGCTGGGCGAGTACGTCTATCTGCGGGGCCTGGGCACGCACGCGCCGGCACGAATCGTCTACGAGATTCCGCCCGGCTACGACTATTTCGAGACGGTCGCAGGACTGGACGCACTCAACGGCGGCGGTGGGAGCGTGATCGTGCGGCTGCTGCTCGACGAAGAGGTTGCCTTCGAGTCCGGCGTGCTGACGGGCGAGTCGGAGCCGATCGCGTTTCGCGTGGCGCTGGGCGAGGCGAAGACGCTGACGCTGGTTCTGGATGCCACGGACGACGGGCAGCGCTCGGATCACTTCAACTTCGGCCTGGCGCGGCTGGAGCGGGCCGCGAGCGAGAGCGATCTGCAACACTAGACCTGAAACACCCCCAGCTTGATCTCCGGCAGATCGCCGATGAACGCGGCCGCCTCCAGTGCCGTCGACAGCACGCGGCGCGTGTCGGCCGGCGCGATGATCGCATCCACCCAGCCGCGGGCGGCCGCGTAGCGGATGTCCATGCTCGTCTCGTAGTGCTCGGTGATCCGCCGCTCCAGTTCGGCCAGCTCCGCTTCGTCGGGCTCGTGGCCCTTCTTCTTGAGGTTCGCAATCTCCAGTTGCAGGAGCGTCTTGGCGGCGCTGGCGGCGCCCATGACCGCGTATTTGGCGGTCGGCCAGGCGAAGATGAAGCGCGGATCGTACGCCTTGCCGCACATGGCGTAGTTTCCGGCCCCGTAGCTGCCGCCGGTGATCAGCGTGATCTTCGGCACGACGGAATTGCTGACCGCGCTGACGACCTTCGCCCCGCTGCGGATGATCCCATCCTGCTCGCTGTCGCGGCCGACCATGAAGCCGCTGACATCCTGGATGAAGACCAGCGGCACCTTCATCTGGTTGCAATCGAGGATGAATCGGGCCATCTTGTCGGCGCTGTCGACGTAGATCACGCTCGGAAACTGAATCGGCCCCTTGGCCGGGCGGACCTGCTGCTTCTGATTCGCGACGATGCCGACGGACCACCCGTCGATGCGGGCGAAGCCGCAGACGATCGTCTGCCCGTATTCGGCCTTGTACTCGTCGAAGGTGTCGGCGTCGATCAGGTGCGCGAGCAGCTCGCGGACGTCGTACTCGCCCCGCTTCGAGCCGGCCACGGGGTCGTAGATCTTCTCGGCCGGCCGCCGCGGCGGGCGCGATTCGCCCCGCTGAAACGGCGTGTGCGGCGGCGCGCCGAGCCGGCCGACGAGGCGGCGGACACGCTCCAGGCACAATTCGTCGTTGATCTCGCGGAAATCGATCGTGCCGCTGATGCTGGCGTGCATCTTCGCCCCGCCGATCTCCTCGCTGCTCTGCGTCTGGCCAATGGCGGCTTTCACCAGGGCCGGGCCGGCCAGGTAGAGTCCGCTGCCTTCGGTCATCAGCAGCGTGTCGCACATCACGGGCAGGTAGCCGCCGCCGGCCACGCAGTTGCCCATGATCGCGGCGATCTGCGGCACGCCGCGGGCGCTCATGACGGCGTTGTTGCGGAAGATGCGGCCGAAGTCGTCCTCGTCGGGGAAGATCTCGTCCTGCATCGGCAGGTAGACGCCGGCGGAGTCGACCAGGTAGAGGATGGGCAGGTGGTTGTCGAGACTGAAGCGCTGCGCCCGAAGGACCTTCTTGCAGGTTGCGGGAAAGAACGCGCCGGCCTTGACGGTCGCGTCGTTGGCGACGATCACGCACAGGCGGCCCATGACGCGGCCGAGGCCGACGATCACACCGGCCGCCGGCACGCTGCCGACGTCCGGATACATGCCGTCGGCGGCCCAGAGGCCCAGCTCGAGGAAGGATTCGAGCGGGGGCACGGGGGCGACGTAGCCCTGAGCGGCGGGCGCTGGCTGGGCATCGCGTCGGGCGGGGCGAGGCAGGGCCGTGTCAGCCTGCGGCCGGTCGACGAGCAGCTCGATCCGCTCGCGGGCGGTGAGCCGGCCGAGCTTGTGCTGCCGCTCGACGCCGGCCCTTCCGCCGCCCTGGCGGATTTCGTGCTCGCGCTGCTGCAACTCGGCGAGCAGGTCGTCGAGGGTTCTTGCGGTCGGTCGCGTCGTCGTCCTGGACATGGCGGCGAGTTGTAACAGGCGGGCGGGCTGGGGGCAATGCGGGGACATGCGGCAGTCCCGTCGATATATTACCCGGACTTTCACCGGCTCGACGAGGATGGTCACGCATGAGGACACCTACGATTCTCGAGGGGAGCTGGGAGGCGCTTCGATCGCGCTTAGGGAAGTTGCAGGCCCGTGCCACGAGGAAGCGAAACGTTTTCATATTCCGGGGGCAGGCCGATGCCGACTGGCCATTGTCTACGACGCTGGATCGCAGCCGGCGATTTGCGGACGATTCCGATCGGGAGGAGTATCGACAGCGCCTGCTACGTGAGTTCCGCCGACTTGCGAGCGGCCTCGTCTCGTCACCTGCGCTCTCTGAATTGGAGTGGGAATTGTTGGCCCGGCACCACGGTCTGCCGACGCCGATCCTGGATTGGACCACGTCACCGTACATCGCAGCCTTCTTCGCCCTCGACGATACTTCAGTCCCAGATGATGGACACTTCGCGATCTGGGTTCTCAGCCGAACCTATTTTCTCGCCCACGAAGTGCCTGAGATCGAAATCATCGATGACGAACAGGCGATCAGCCTGAATCCGCGGGCCATCGAGCAGCGTGCGGTGTTCCTGCGGGTCGATACAGGTGCCCGGTCGGTCGAGGAGCTTCTAAACCCAGGGTTGATCTGTTTCCGTGCCCAGCGGACGGACCGCATCTGCATCTTAGCGGACCTAGACCAGTCCCTAGTCAACGCCCGCAGCCTCTTTCGCGATCCGGATGGTGCCGCCCGGACGGCTCAAGCTAGAATAGTGACGTATGGAGAATCCAGATGAGCCGCGACTGCTTCGCCGAGATCCCGCCCATCACGCAGGAGGAAGAGCTCCTTGAGCAGCTCTACGCCGCACTCGGCCTGCCGCTGGATGACCTGCCGTATACGGAGGAGTTCGAGCACCTGTACCAGGAATTCACCGAGCAGTTCCCAGAGCATGATCGCCGTTGGGTCCTCAATCGTCTGTTTCGCCTGCGAAAGGCGGGTCTACTGCCGCGTTTCGGGCGCGTAGGCTCGATTCCGATGTCCGCGTCTGCGGATGACGTCGAGTTGATCGAACGGCTGGTCATCCGACACGCGGGCTCGCTTGGCCGACGTGACCAGCTACCGTATACGGATCAGTTCGCGGCGCTCGTCAGAGAGTTCAACGAGGCCCGCAGCGGCCCGCCGCTGAGTGAGCACGCGATCTGGCGGCTCGTCGCGCGCGTTTCCAGATAGGCACAATGAGCTACACGATGGTGTCGACCTCGGGGCCGAGTCGGGTACTGCGTGCCGCCCGAGGCCGGCCCGGCGGCGCCGCGGCTCGCTCACGGGTCGCGCAGACGCACCCCCATTCGGTCAGTCCGACATGAGCAATGAACCATGCAGGAGATTGCCGGAGGCGCCCCTGGCGCGCGTCTTCGCGCTGACCGACGCCCTGCACTGCGGCGCGCTCGTCGTCAACCGCGAGGGGGTCCTCGTGCACGTCAACCGCCGCATCTGCGAACTGACCGGCTTCGACTGCCGCGACCTGGTCGGCCACAACGTGCGCGAGCTCTATCGCGACGCCGCGGAACGGGCCGACATCGAGCAGGTGCTGGCGCACTTCGACGAGGCCAGCGAGCGCGAGTTCTACCTGCCGCGCAAGGACGGCACGCGGCTGGCGGTGATCGCCTCCGGCCGGCGGCTGGCGGGCGAGCCGCCGCTTGGGGACCATCGCCTGGTGACGGTGATCGACATCAGCCGGCTGAAAGAGGCGGAGGGCGAGCTGGAGCAGCGCTATCGCGACATCGCCAGCCTGAGCGACACGGTGCTGGAGCAGGCCCTGGCGCTGAAGGACTATTCGCAGACGCTGGAGGAGAAGGTCCGCGAGCGGACGATCGAGCTGCACGAGGCGAACATGGAGGCGATCTTCATGCTCGCCGTCGCGGCGGAGGCGAAGGACGGCGACACGGGCGCGCACGTGCGCCGCATTCAGCGCTATGCCGAGGCGCTGGCGCATGGGCTGGGGCTGCCGTCGCTTCAGGCCGAGCGGATCGGCTATTCGGCGATTCTGCATGACGTGGGCAAGATCCAGGTACCCGATGAGATTCTCAAGAAGCCCGGCTCGCTGACGGCGGATGAGTTCGCGGTCATGCAGCGGCATACGCTGGCGGGCGAGCGGATTCTTTCGGTCAAGCCGTTCTTCGATCTGGCACGGCAGATTGCGCGCAGCCATCATGAGAACTGGGACGGCAGCGGCTATCCGGACGGCCTGAACGGAGCGGCGATTCCGCTGGCGGCGCGGATCGTGCGTGTGGCGGACGTGTTCGACGCCTTGACGATGCAGCGGCCGTACAAGCCGGCGTGGCCGGTGGCGGAGGCCCTGGCGGAGTTGGAGCGTGAGGCGGGGCGGAGCTTCGATCCGGAGCTTGCGGAGCGGTTCGTGGAGCTGGTTCGCGCGGGGCGGGTCGAGGTTCCGCGGGAAGCGGGAAGACGACGTTAGCGGAGCGCGGCGAGATGAATCTACCCAGGAATCAACGCTTCATGGGGCAGATTCTCCCCGAGATCACGCTGTTGGAGGACGAGGACGAACGTGTGCTGGTGATGCGCGCACTGACGCGTCAGATGATGCGGAGTGTGAAGCTCTGGCTGGCGGTCATCGGGTATTCGGTGCTCATCGGGATCTTGGGAGGGAGCATTCTGCCCATTATCCGGAGCCTCGGTGTGCCTCCTCAGGCGCATCCACCCATCGGGGGTGCGGTGATCGGCTTCGTCGCAGTGTCCTGTCTCGCCTGGATACTCAGGCCAGAGGCTCAACGGCGGCTAAGAGTCATGCTCCGCGAGCGCGGCGTTGCGGTGTGCATGGCGTGCGGATACGACCTGCGCGGCACGCCGGAGCCACGCTGCCCGGAATGCGGCCAGCCGGCGGCGCCGATCGAGGGGACGGAGCGCGAGGCGTCGTAGCTCGACAGATTCGAGCCGCGCATCCGCCCCGGACATGGCGCGTGCAGATCGAGCGAGCGGGCCGGGGGTGGTGCGCGACCCGCACAGTCGTTCGCTGACATTCCACTACCTGGTGCGCGGTTTGGTCGACCTCAGGTGTACGCGTCTCGACGCGTGGACGCGGGCAGCGTTGCTGAGCTGGCCCGCTCCCTCACGGCCGCGGCTCGGATCATGCCGGTCGCCGCTCGGAAGATAATTGCGGGCGAGACGCCCGCACCACCCGGTATGGAGGGGCGGGACGCCCGCGCTGCCCAATGGGAAAGAACGCGCGGCCGCGATCAGATCATCGGTGCAAACAGCCGCGCCGCCCCCTCCAGCATCTGCTGCGGCACACTGCGGCCCCAGACGTCGCGCTGCGAGATTCGGCACGACTGCGCGCAGCGCCGGTCGATCGACTCCGACAACGGCCGCGTCACCTGCTGGTCGTAGACGGCCGCCGTGATCTCGAAATTGAGCCGGAAGCTGCGCACATCCATGTTGGCCGAGCCGAGCATGCACCAGCGGTCGTCGACTGTGATGATCTTCGAGTGCAGCACGCCGTCGTTGAACTCGTACAGCTCGATGCCCGCCTCGAGCAGCTCCGCGTAGTAGCTCCGGGCCGCCCAGAGCGCGATCGGCGCATCCGTGCGGACGGGAATGACGATCTGCACGCGGACGCCGCGGCAGCTCGCAAACACCAGCGCCACGCGCAGAGCCGGGTCGGGCACGAAGTAAGGCGTCGCGATGCGCACCGACTGGCGCGCGGCCCCGACCGCGGCGAAGATGAGCTGCTCGAGCGGGTTGATGCTCTGGTCCGGCCCGCTGGCCAGAATCTGCACGATCGACTCGCCCGGCTGCTGCGGGCTGGGAAAGTAGCGCTCGGCGCTGAGGCTCTCGCGGCGGGCCAGGAACCAGTCCTCCGCGAAGATCTGCTGAAGGAAGAGCACGGCCGGCCCGGCGATCCGCATGTGGCTGTCGTACCAGGGACTCAGCCGCGCCAGCCGCCCACGATACTCATCGCCGATGTTCTGGCTGCCCACGAAGGCCGTGCGGCCGTCGATCACCGCGATCTTGCGGTGATTGCGCAGGTGCAGCGTCCAGCGCTTTCGCAGCGGATAGAGCGGCATGAAGAACGCGACCTGCACGCCCGCGTCGATCATCGGCTGCGTGAACGAGCGCCGCAGGCCCAGGCAACCGACCGCATCGAGCAGCACGCGGCATTCGACGCCCTGGCGGGCCTTGCGAATCAGCAGATCGCGAAAATGCCGGCCGGTCTCGTCCGGCTGCCAGATGTAGTAGAGCAGGTGAATGTGCTCGCCCGCGGCGGCGATGGAGGACTCGAGCGCGGCATAGGTCGCATTCGCCTCTTCGTAGACGGAGACCGCATTCCCCGGCGTGGCCGGCATTTGCCCGACACGGCGGCCCATCGTTTCGATGACGGCCAGGTCGGCGGGCAGCACCGCCTCGAGCCGCGACCGCTCGGGCAGGGCGCGGCGCTCGGCGTGGCGTTGATACTCTTCGAGCAGGTGCGCGACGCGGCGCCGGCGGCGGCTGGCCTTGCGGCGGATTCGCGTGCCGCCCAGCAGGAAGTACGCAGCCACGCCGACAAAGGGGATCGCCAGCACGGCCAGAATCCACGCCAGCATCGCCGGCGGATCCCAGCGCTGCCGAAGGATGGAGACGACCGCGAAGAGCGCGAGGCCGCAGTTCACCAGGAAGGCGGCGGAAATCAACCACGCCATGGGGCGTCAGTGTCGAGCGGTGTATTGAACCTGTCAACGCGGCCCGGCGGACCGCGGTGGGGTCAGGCGGGGCTGGGAATCGGCCCGGCCTGGCCGCCGGCGGGCGGATCCTTGACGGGACGCGCCAGGGGCGGAGCGTCCTGCTTGCGGCGCTGATGCTCGGCCGCGATCAGGTCCGCGACGGTCGGGCGATCGAGGCTCTCGCCGGCCATCAGGCGGCGGACCTCGTCGCCGTCCAGCGTTTCATACTTGACCAGCGCCTGCGCGACGGCCTCGAGCTTGTCGCGGTTCTCGGTGATCAGGCGGCGGGCGTCGGTATAGGCGGCGTCGATGATCCGCTTGATCTCGGCGTCGATGATCTCGGCCGTGTGCTCGCTGCGCTCCTTGCCGCCGGTGAAGGCGGCCACCTGCTGCGAGGGCAGCGGGTCGTCGCCGTGATAGACGAAGCCCAGCGCGTCGCTCATGCCCCAATCGGTGACCATGCGGCGGGCCAGCTCCGTGGCCTGGCGGATGTCGCCGGCGGCGCCGGAGTTGGAGTCCTGGCCGAGCACTTCCTCGGCGATCCGGCCGGCGCAGAGCACGCGCAGCGTGGCCTCCACATAGGAGCGGTTGTAGGTCATGCGGTCCTTCTCAGGCAGAGAGAAGGTCGCGCCGCCATAGGGCCCGCGCGGGATGATGCTGACCTTGTGGACCGGGTCGGCTTCCTTGATCAGGCTCTGGACGATCGCGTGGCCGGCCTCGTGATAGGCGGTCAGCAGGCGGTCTCGCTCGTCGACGACGCGGCTGCGCTTGGCGCGGCCCCAGCGGACCTTGTCGCGGGCCTCCTCCAGGTCCTCCAGCTCGACGGCGTCCTTGCCGGCCAGCGTGGCCAGCAGGGCCGATTCGTTGATGATCGCCGCCAGATCGGCGCCGCTGAACATGGGCGTGGCGCGAGCCAGGCGCTGAAGCTTCGGCTCGAGCGGCGGCGCGAGCTTGATCTTGCGGGCGTGGACCTTGAGGATCTCGAAGCGGCCCTTCACGTCCGGCAGGGGCACGTACACCTGGCGGTCGAAGCGGCCCGGCCGGACCAGCGCGGGGTCGAGCACGTCGGCCCGGTTGGTCGCGGCGATGACGATCACCTGGTCGCTGCTCTCGAAGCCGTCCATTTCGACCAGGATGGCGTTGAGCGTCTGTTCGCGCTCGTCGTGGCCGCCGCCGTTGTAGCCCATCCCGCGGCGCCGGCCGACGGCGTCGATCTCGTCGAGGAAGACGATGCAGGGGGCGCTCTCCTTGGCCTGGCGGAACAGGTCGCGGACGCGCGAGGCGCCGACACCGACGAACATCTCGACGAAGTCGGAGCCGCTGATGCTGAAGAAGGGCACGTCCGCCTCGCCGGCGATGGCCTTGGCCAGCAGCGTCTTGCCGCAGCCGGGCTCGCCGACCAGCAGCACGCCGCGCGGAATGCGCCCGCCGAGCCGCGCGAAGCGCTTGGCGTTCTTGAGGAACTCGACGATCTCGTAGACCTCTTCCTTGGCCTCCTCGATGCCGGCCACGTCCGCGAAGGTGATGTTCGTGTGCTCCTTGGTGGTGATGCGGTGGCGGCTGCGGCCGAAGCTGCCGAGCATGCCCGCACCGGCGCCGGTCTGGCGGAGCTGGCGGAAGAGGAAGAAATAGAGGATGCCCAGCAGCAGCACCCACGGGAGCATCTGGAAGAGGATGGTCAGAAACAGGTTGTTGTGGCGGTCGTCCCAGATCTCGATCCGCTTGGGGCTCGATCGCTCGTTGACGAGCTGCTCGAACTCGTTGAAGCTGACGGCGACGTTCGGGTACTTGACCTCGACGGTCTTGGTGTCGCCGGGGGCGTTGACGTTGGCGACGGTCAGCTCGGCGATGAACCTGTCGTTGTCCTTGATGCGGATGCGCTCGACGTCGCCGTTCTCGACGTGCCGCCAGAATTCGGTCGTGGAGATGCGGTTCTGCGAGCCGACGCCGCGGCTGAGCACGAACATCAGCGCGACGGCCAGGGCGAACACGAGCACCCAACTGAAGGCCCCGCGCGGCATGCGCGGCGGCTTGGAGTTGCCGTTCTCGCCCTCGCCGCGACGCGGCTGGTTCGGCTGCATCTCATCGTTCGGCATGCGGTCTCTGCCTTACACGGGCGGCGGCGGGACTCGAAACGGGCAAGCCTCAGCCGCTACCACTCATCGTACATTCTAGCGACGATCCGCATCGCGAGCCGATCGATCGCTTTTTGCTGGGCAAACTTCTCGGACTCCCCCGTCGGCGGCAGATAATCGACGGCCTGAACCTGCAACGGCACGTCCGCCAGCACCTTGCCGCTGCGCTGATCCTTCCACTCAAGCCGCATAATAAGATTGAGCTGCTTCTCACGCGGCAGGCGCGAGAGCTCATCCGGGGCGAAAGCGGCCTGGCGCTGCTCCAGAATCTCGCCCCGCAGGATGGTATCCGCTTTTTCGCGCGGCGCGAGCCGATAAGGCGTGTCCAGCGAAATCCGCTTCTTGACCGCCTCCGTGAGCATGAACTCCAGCTCGCGCCGAAACTCGCGCGATTCGAACATCTCGACGTACACCGTCTGGATATCCGAGCGGAACAGCCCGTCCGTACGGTAGCCGCAACCCGTCCCCACGCCGCAAAACAGCAGCGGAGCCATCCACACCGCCAGCCGCGCCGAGACCTTCATCCGCCCGCCTCCCCTTCCGCTTCCAACTCGACCCCCAGCGCCCGCAGCCGCCCGCGCGCCTCCCCCGCCGCCAGCGTGTCCGGCCAGTCCTGGAGCACGAGCTTGTAATAGAAGATAGCCGCATCCGGCCGGCGGACCCGCTCATACCAACGGGCGACCTCCAGGTCCTGCTCGGCCCGCTGCTCACGGATGCCCTCCAGCCGCTGATCGACGCCCTGCCGCTCCGCAAAAACCGAGAACGTGCGGCGAAGCTGCTCGAACCGCTCCTGCGCCTCGACCAGCGAGCGGTCGTCATACTTCGAGCCCGGATAGGATGCGAGCGCCGCCTCCGCCGCACGCAGCAGCGCAAGCTGGATGTACCGGCCGTTCGGATACTCGCGGGCCAGATGTGCGTATTCATCCTGCGCCAGGTCCATCTCGCCCCAGGCGTAGCGATAGTCGGCCTTGAGCTTGAGTGCGACTTCGCCCATCCGCGTTCCCGGCACACGCTCCCAGACGCGGTCGAGAATCTCGATCCCGTCGTCATAGGCGGGAATGCGAAGGATCTTCCAGACGATGCGCGGCTCGCCTGACAGAAACGCACGGGCCACGTCCATCTCGCGGGCCAGGGCCTTGTAGAACAGGTCGCCGGACGTGTTCTCCACGACGTACTCATACTGCTCGTACGCGGCCCAGTAGTCCTTGCGCTCGAAGTTCGCTTCGCCCAGCAGATAGCGGGCCTCGACGTACCGCTCGTCGTCCGGATGGGCCTCGGTCCAGTCCTCAAGCAGCTTGCGTGCCTTGCGCGGCTCGCCGACGGCCAGCAACCGCCGCGCCTCGGCCAGCGCGCCGCCCGGAGTGCCGGCATCTTCCGCGGGCAGCGCCTCCCACTCGTCCGTGTCCGGGCTGAGCACCTCCGTCTCGCGGTAGGTCTCCTGGGCCGGCCGCAGCGGAGCGAACGCGGCCGCGCCGACCACCACCGACGGACAGGGAACGCCCGCATGGGCCGCGCCAGCGGCTGCAAGCCATAGGATCAGCAGAGCTTTCGCGCCAACTCGAAGATTCACGCCGGGATTATAGGGTGCTGAAAATGGCCCGACAACGCGGCGGCACCGTCCCTCCCGCATCGCCGAAAGCGTGCCACAATGCACCGCGAGCCGCTATGCTCGCCGCCCATGATGGCCGTCGACCCCGCCCTGCTTGGCCACGCCGCAGCACTGGCGACCTCGTGCCTGTTCACGGCCACGACGCTCTTTTTCACCGCGGCCGGGCGGCGGATCGGGTCCATGGCCGTCAATGCCACGCGAATCTACCTGGCGGTCATTCTCCTGGGCGTCACGCACCTGGCCCTCACGGGCACCTGGATTCCGCAGGCGACGGCGGCACAGGTGGGGTTCCTGGCGATCTCCGGCGTGATCGGGCTGACGATCGGAGATGGGGCGCTGTTCGCCGCGTTTCTGATGATCGGTCCGCGGCTGGCGCTGCTCCTGATGACGACCAGCCCGATCTTCGCGGCCGCGTTCGGCTGGCTGGTGTTGGGGGAGGTGCTCCCGCCGGCCGCGTGGCTGGGCGTGATTCTGACGATCGGCGGGGTCGCGTGGGTGCTGCGGGAGCGGCAGAGCGGGCAGACGCAGACCGCGGCGCCGCGGCGGCTGCGCGGCGTGATTCTCGCTCTGCTGGCGGCCGCATGTCAGGCCGGCGGGCTGCTGCTGAGCAAGGTGGGCATGGGGGAAGGCATCGTGGAGGCCGACCAGAAGCTCGATCCACAAGCGGCGACGCTGATCCGCATGTTCTTCGCGGGCATCGCGGTCACGCCGCTGCTCTGCCTGGACTGGCAGCGAAGGCGGCGCATGCGTTTCGCGGGTGGGGGCAGCGATCTGACCGGCTCGAAACTGGCGGGGTTCGGGTTGGCCGCCTGCGGGTCGTGCGTGGGCCCGTATCTGGGCGTGTGGATGTCGCTGGAGGCGGCGCAGCGGGCGCCGCTGGGCGAGGCGCAGGCGCTGATGTCGCTTTCGCCGGTGCTGATCCTGCCGCTGGCTCGGCTGGTCCATCAGGAGCGAATCACCCGCCGGGCGGTGGCCGGCGCGGTCGTGGCGCTGGCGGGGGCGGCGATCCTCTCGCTTACGCGGGCGGCGTAAGGCCGCGAAGAGTTCAAGCCGCGACGAGTTCGGGCCGCGGCTACTCCACCGTCACCGTGACGCGCAGCGCGCCGTTTTCCACGAAGTAGCGGAAGCGAATCGTATCACCGCACTCGAAGTCCTGCTCGCGCACAAGGATGATCACATCCTCCGATTGCGTCACCGTGAGCGTGGCGGCATCGAAGAGCCGCGGCCGGCTGACGCCGAGGCTGGCGATCTGGTCGCATTCGAGCATCGTCGAGGCCGTCTCGCCCGGCCGCATCTCCGCGAAAGCCCGGTCGATGAAGCTCGTGTTCAGGTGGGCCACGACGAACAGCGCCCCCGGCGTGGTCGCCACGTCGTCGAAGTAGAAGTTCGGCGTCAGGTCGCGCGACGTGGCGTTCTCGAAGATGACCTGCGTCGGCGGGGGCGGCGGCTCGACCGTGACGCAGCCCGGCAGCGCCGCGAGGCCGGCCACCGTCGCCGCGAGTGCCACGACGCCCGCGCTGGTGCGAGCTCTACGCGTGTTCACGCTATGGCTCCACGTCGAATGTCGTCGTGAAGGCGGAGCCCGAGCGCGAATAGGTGAAGGTCACCCTCCCGCCGCAGAAGACGTTCAGGTCCTGCGTCAGCACGATCTGCCGGCCGGTGCCGTCCGGGTTGTTCAGATCGTCGCCGAACCGCCCGCCGAGCGTGCCGATCACGCGGGCGTCGGAGCAGCTCACCGTGAATTGATCCGAGCCGCCCGGCCCGAGCAGCCCGAGCGTGCCGACGCCGAAGGCGGTGTACTTGCGGGCGGGCACGAAAAGCTCCTCCGTGCTGACCGCGGTGGCGGAGATGTAGATATCCGGGTCCAGCGTCGTGTTGGTCGTGTTGACGACGCGGATCGTGATGGTCGTCCCGCCGCCGTCGTTCGGATCGTCGTCGTCGCCCGGAATGGGATCGAACGTGATGACGCAGCCGCTGCCCGGCAGAAAAAGCAGCATGCCGACCAGCATCGAAGAAAACAGAAGGCCCCGGCCCGCCTGCATAATCGCTCTACCTCCGTGTTGAGACACGCGTAGACCGCGTTATCCTCATCTACCCGGCGAAATTATCGCCGGCTCCCAGGTGCCCGGCAACCGGCCGCGACCGTTCGACCCTTCGGAGACTGCCGTGCTCATCCGCGACATCGCCAACCTCTACGCCGTGCCGCCGGGGCCGCTGAGCGGAGCGCAGATGCGCGAGATCCCGCACATCGCCGGCGCTGCACTGCTGATTCGCGACGGGAAGATCGCCTGGTTCGGGCCGGCCGACGACGCACCGGACGAAAGCGGCGGCCGGGTCGTCTCCGCCGAAGGCGGGACGCTCATTCCGGGGCTGATCGACCCGCACACGCATATTCCCTTCGCGGGCAGCCGGGCGGGCGAATTCGTCCGCCGGCTGGCCGGCGAGTCCTACCTGTCGATCATGCAGTCCGGCGGCGGCATCCGCGTCACGACGGAGGCTGTCCGCGCTGCAACGGTCGAGCAACTCGTCGAATCGAACCTGCCGCGGCTGCGGCGCATGCTGGCCGGCGGCGTGACCACCTGCGAGTGCAAGAGCGGCTACGGCCTGGCGCCCGAGCCCGAATTGCGGCAGCTCCATGCCATTCGCGAGCTGGCCCGGCGGCAGCCGATCGAGCTCGTTCCGACGTACCTGGGGGCACACGCGCTGCCGGCCGAGTTCGAGGGGCGGCCGGACGATTTTCTCGAGGCGATCAGCGACGAGCGGCTGCTGCGGCGAATCGCGGACGAAAAACTCGCCCGCTTCTGCGACGTGTTCTGCGACCGCGGCGCGTTCGACGTAGCCCAGTCGCGGCGCGTGCTGGAGCGGGCGGCGCGCGCCGGCCTGCGGCCCAAACTGCACGCCGACGAGCTGGCGCAGATCGGCGCCACGCGACTGGCCGGCGAGCTGCGGGCCGTCTCGGCCGATCACCTGGAGCACATCGACGACGCCGGCATCGCCGCCCTGCGCGACGCGGGCACCGTCGCCGTGGTGCTGCCGGGCACGTCGTTCTTTCTCGGTATTTCCCACGCCGACGCGCGCAGGATGGTCTCCGCAGGTCTGGCCGTCGCCCTGGCCACGGACCTGAACCCCGGCTCGAGCATGATCGAATCGCTCCAGCTCGTCATGAACATCGCCTGCTGCCAGTTGCGGCTTACGCCGGGCGAAGTGCTCGCCGCGTGCACAGCCAATGCCGCCGCCGCCATCGGCGAAGCACATCGACTCGGCGCGATCGCCGTCGGTCACGATGCGGATCTCCTCCTGCTGGACTGCGCCTCGCTCGACGAGTGGATGTACGAGGTCGGACGCAATCGTGTGCGGCAGGTGATCAAGTCGGGACGCGTCGTCTACGAGCGCCCCGCGGGCGCCTGAGTGCCAGGATCATGTCCAGCGAACCGCCCGAGCCAGACCTCCGTCTCGCGGCCGACGCGATGTGCGGCGGGCTGGCACGCTGGCTGCGGCTGCTGGGCGTCGATACCAGCTACACGGCCGGCATCGACGACGCAGAGCTTGTCCGACAAGCCCTTCGCGAGCGGCGCATCGTGCTCTCGTCCGACGGACGGCTCTTCGAGCGGCGCGTCTTCACCAGCGGCGAGCTTCGCGGCATCCGCCTGCCGGTCGGTCTGCGATTGCTCGAACAGGTTCGTTTCGTGCGCGCCCGGCTGCATATCTCCGCCCGTTTTCCTCGCTGCGTTGCCTGTAACGGCGAGCTACAGACCGTCTCGCGCCGCGACGTTGCGGACCGCGTCCCCGCGCGGAGCCTCGTCTGGGCCGAAGCGTTCTACCGCTGCAACGCGTGCGGAAAGGTATACTGGGAGGGCACGCACTGGGAGCGGATCCGGGCCGCCGTCGCCAGGACGCAGCCCGGCCGAGACGACGCGCCGAGCAGCTGACGCCTGCGAATATCAGACCCGCCGATTCGCAAGGTCTGCGGACAGGAATCTCCACACGCCCTCGGGACAGTTCGCAACACGTTATGACAAAAGAGGTTAGGGAGATCGCGCGGCGACCGGACCGGCGTCGAAACCGCGATCGAAGCCGCCGCTTGGTTGCGTTCCCCCCGTCGGCCGAAATAATGGCGTAGCGAGACGAAACCGGCCCTCCTGCCGCCGCGGTCGCGGCGAGGCCCTTTCGTCCGGCGCAGCGAGAGCGCCGGCCCGAACCCAGACGACGCGAGAACCGAGCCACCCATGCTGGATCATGATGACGCTCCGGAACAACGGGAACTGAACACGATCCGGATTCTGGCGCGGGCCCTGCGCTGGGCGGGGCTGGCGGCCGGCGGATTGATCGCCGTCGCGGCGCTCGTGCGGGTCCCGCAGATCGGAGCCGAGGGAAGCGCGCCCGCTGCGGATCTGTTCGGCATCATCGCCTGGGTTGTCGGCGGCATCGCGTTGGCCGTTCTCTTCCTGGCGATGGCGGAGGGATTGCAGCGGCTCGACGAGCTTCCGGGACGATTCGAGCCGCGCCGCAGCAGCGGCTCGTTCTGGCCGGAAATCGGCTCTGCGGATAGCAGCTTCGCGCGGCCGGGGATAGACAGCCTTCAGGCCGAGACGCTGATCGAGCTGATTCGCGAGCTGCGTGACATCTCGCTGCTGAGCGATCAGGAGCGGGCCAAGCGTCTGGAGGCGCAGAGCCGTGCGCTGGCGGCGGACCTGGAGCGTGAGGTTCCCGCGCTGCTTCGTGAGCACAAGTGGCGCGAGGCGCGGCGGCGCGTGCAGGAAGCGCGGACGCGCTATCCGAATGCGCCGCAGTTCGAGGCGCTCGAGCAGCAGATCGAGGCGGCCCGCAGCGCGGTCGAGAACCGCGACATCGAGCACGCCGAGCGGCAGATCAGCGACCTGTTCGCGCTGGAGGCCTGGGACCGGGCGGCCGAAGTCGTGCGCGAGCTGCTGGAGCGGCATCCCGACTCAGCGCGTGCCAACGCGCTGGCGACGAGCGTCCGCATCCGATACGAGAAGAGCCAGGCGGAGCAGCGGGCGCGGCTGATGGCCCAGGCGCAGGAAGCGACCCGCGAGCGTGACTGGAACGTGGCCCTGCGGGCGGCGATGACCCTGATCGACCGCTACCCGAAGTCGCTGGAGGCGGAGTCTCTGCGGCTCCAGATTCCCGTTTTGCAGGCGAACGCGGAGATTCAGACGCGCCAGCGGATCGAAGCCCGCATCCGCGAGCTCGTCAAGGAGCGCCGCTACGACGAAGCGGTGCGGATGGCACACGAAGTGATCACGCGCTATCCAAATTCACCGCAGGCCGAGGCCCTGCGGGCCCAGATCCCGAAGCTGGAAGAGCGGGCCGCCGCGATGAGCCGCTCGGTATAGTCCGCTCCGTACGATGCAGCGGACAACCCGGCTGCCGGGCGGGCCGCCCCCTTAGCGCGCATATTCGACCGCGCGAATCTCGCGCAGCACGGTCACCTTGATCTCGCCCGGATAGGTCATCGACTCCTCGATCCGCTTGGCGATGTCGCGCGCCATCTTGAGGCTCGAGCCGTCGTCGATCCGCACCGCGTCGACGATCACGCGGATCTCACGCCCCGCCTCGACGGCGTAGGCCTGACGCACACCCGGGAACGACGTCGCGATCGATTCGAGCTCCTCGAGCCGCTTGATGTAGCGCTCCAGCGATTCGCGCCGTCCGCCCGGCCGCGACGCACTCATCGCGTCCGCCGCCATCACCAGCGGCGTATACGGGTGCGTCGAGGGCACGTCGCCGTGATGCCCGGCGATCGCGTTGATCACCGCCGGGTGCTCGTTGAATTTCTTGATGAAGTCCGCCCCGATCTGAGTGTGCGTGCCCTCGATCTCCTGGTCGAGCGCCTTGCCGATGTCGTGCAGCAGGCCGCAGCGGCGGGCCAGCGCCCCGTCGAGCCCGAGCTCCTCGGCCATGATGCCGCAGACGAACGCGACCTCGATGCTGTGCCGCAGCACGTTCTGGCCGTAGCTCGT
>CAZXUI010000005.1:0-91730 GCA_964643885.1 uncultured Planctomycetales bacterium | reverse complement strand
CTCGTGCGAAAGTGCAGCCGGCCGAGCAGATTGAGCACCTTCTTGTTGAGCCCGTGGACGTTCGCCTCGAGCGCCCCCTGCTTGCCGTATTCGTCGCACTTGGCGTCGACTTCCTTCTGAATCTCGCTGACCAGCTCCTCGATCCGCGTCGGGTGGATGCGGCCGTCCTTGATCAGCCGCTCCAGCGCCAGCCGGGCGACCTCGCGGCGGATCGGGTTGAAGCCGCTGACGCTGACGATGCCCGGCGTGTCGTCGACGATGACCGTCACGCCGGTTTCCTTTTCGAACGCGCGGATGTTCCGCCCCTCGCGGCCGATGATCCGCCCCTTCATCTCGTCGGAGGGAACGTCCACGCTGTCGACGGTCGACTCGCAGGTATGCTCGGCGGCGTAGCGCTGAATCGCCTCGATGGTGATCTGCCGGGCGCGGTCGCGGGCGACCTCCTGCGCCTGGGTGATGTGCTTTTCAACGAGCTTGGCCGCCTCGCGCTCGACCTCCTGCTCGATCCGCTGGAGGCACATCTGGCGGGCCTCATCGGCCGTGAGCTTCGAGATGCGCAGCAGCTCGGAGCGCTCTTCCTCGAGCAGGCGGTTGACCTCGTGGTGGCGGCTGGTGACGTCCTCTTCCAGCCTGGCCAGCCGCTGCTCAGCCTCCTCGATCTTCTTTTCCTTCGTGTTCAGGACGTCCATCTTCTTGTCGATGGAATCCTCCCGCTTGGCCAGCCGCCGCTCGGTCGCCTTCTGCTCCTCGCGCGTCTCGGCCGTCTCGCGCTCGAAGCGCTCCCGCATCTCCAGCAGCGTCTTCTGGGCGTCGACCTCGGCCGCCTTGAGAATCTCATCCCGGCGGCGCTGGGCGTCGTCCAGCTCCTGCTGGATGCGGGCCCGGGCCTGAGACTGCTGCACCTGAGTGCGCCAATAGAAGATGACGGCGGTGATCACCGCCCCGACGACCAGGGCCGCCACATACCCGGCCCAGTTCGGGCCGTCGGCGGCCAGCACGACTCCTGCGTAGAACATCGCTCATTCCGGTCTTCTCAAGTAGTGTTTGGAGAGCGACGGGCGCGCGCGCCCGCTGCTTCGTCGCAGGTGTGTGGGCTGTTACGACGTACTCGAGATGGCAGGTCGCGAGGCGCTTTCGCCTTTAACTCATTTCCAATCGCGCGGCGTCAAATCAGATTCCGCCAGCCGTCCGACGGCTCCAGGGAACTGCACCCAATGACGTTATGATCGTGATGAACATGGCTGCCGAATCACCCCGCAGGCGGCCGGAAAGCGACTCGCACTTCCCGTCCCGCCAGACGCTGTAATGGAATCTATGCCACACGATGGGCCCCGACCGTCCGCTGCACTCCCGGGCGGATTCTTCAACCGCCGGCCCATCAACAACCTACAACTAACACACAGTATATCCCCCGGCCCGCCGTTTGCCAGCACCCGGCCCGCCCGACCCCCTGAAAGGCACCCCCGCCGCCACCCTCGCCCCCGAGCCGCCTTGCGAGAGCCCGCTAACGCGCCTACCATCTTATTGCGCGAGGGCGGAGCGAGAGGACCATGAACATCCAGGCCACGAACAGCACGGGTGCCTCCTCCCGGCCGCTTTCCCGCGAGCCCGCCCTGTGGGTCATCGCCCTTCTGCTGGCCTTCATCGCCGGCTGGCTCGTCGGCGGCGGCTCATCCGGAGCGGACCGCCTGGCGATCGCCCAGACGGCCGGCCCGGCCGGCGCCCGCGGTGTCTACGCGTTTCCGGGTCAGTTGGACTCGGGCAAGTTCGGGCTGTTCATGCTGGACGTGGACGAGGGCACGCTCTGGTGCTACGAGCTGGAGAACGTCGGCGGCGTCCGTAAGCTGCGCCTAATTGCAGGCCGGAGCTGGATTTACGATCGTTACCTGAAGAACTTCAACAACGCCGGGGAAACCTGGCAGGCGATTCGCGACCTGGTCGCGGAAGAGCGCGGGCGGGCGGCGGGTGAGACCGCCCCGATCGAACCCGCTCCGTCCGACCCGGCCGTGAGTCGCGAGCCGCGAAACTGATGACGTGAACCCCCGCGGTCGAGCCCCACCTGCCGGCCGCAGTCGGAGGAACCAACGACGATGGCCAAGCCCTTCTACTCGATGGAAGAAGTCTGCCAGATGCTCGGCAAGAATCAGGACCAGGTCAAGGAGCTTGTCCGGGCCGGCTCCCTCCGCGAGTTCCGGGACGCCGGAAAGGTCTTCTTCAAGGCCGAGGACGTCGACAAGCTGTCGGGCGCGGGCAAGAAGAGCGACACCGGCGAGATCACGCTCGAGTCGGTCGGCGAGGAGTTGCCCAGCATCGGCCAGCCGAGCAGCGGCGGCACGAGCCTGATCGGCCTCGAGCCGCTCGATGACGAGCCGGCGCCGGCTTCGCCGCCGTCGGCCGCCCCGCGCAAGAAGGAAGACTCGGGCATCAGCAGCGCGGGGATCGGTGTTTTCGACGAGGACGAGGTCGAGATCGACGCCGACCCGATGGCCAAGACGCAGATCACGACGGGCCAGACGGACGATCAGTTGACGCTGGAGGGAGCAGGCAGCGGCAGCGGCCTGCTGGATCTGACTCGCGAGGCGGACGACACGTCGCTCGGCGCCGAGTTGCTGGACGAGATCTACCCGGGCGAGGAGGAGGCCGCGCCGAAGAAGCCCGCGGCCGCCGCCCCCCCGCCTCCGACCGCTGAAGAGGCCGAGGAAGAGGAGGCCCCGGCCGAGACGCTGGCCGCAGTGGAGTCCGGCCAGACGCTCGCCCCGGTCGTGGTCGCGGGCGACCCGTCGGAGGGCGTGTTCGGCGGTCTGATGGTCAGTGCGCTGCTGCTGCTTGCGGTCTCCGGCAGCGTGGTCGGTGCAGTCCTCCAGGGCTTCCTGCCGGATTACGCCGTGATGTTGAGCAACAACTTCCTGATCTTCCTGGGCGGCGCGCTGGGCGTGCTGGTGGTCTGCCTGCTGATCGGGTGGCTGATGGGCCGCTCGGCCGGGCCGCGGCGGGCGTAGGCCGGCTCGCGCAACCGCAGTGCTGCTGTTCGGGCGTGCCGGGCGCCGCGCGCGGCGGCGCGGCGTGCACGGGCGGAGCGAGCCGATGCGACCCGCGATTCTTGTCTGCACGGTCTGCACATTACTGATCGGCTGCCAGGCGGCCGACCGGCGCGATCTGGAATTCGAGCTGGCGCAGTCGAAAGCGGAGCGCGACAAGCTGCGCACTTCGCTCGACAACGCCGAAGCCCGCGTGGCCGCGCTTTCGCACGAGATGACCGGGCGGACGCGCGAGTGGGAGGCGGCCAAGGCGGAGGTCAACGCCCTGCGGGCTCAGCTCGCGCGCCTGACGGAGGCGAATCAGCAACTCGTCTCGCTGATCGAGTCGCAGACGGCCCAGGCTGTCGAGCCGCCCTCGCTGCCGGCCGCTCTGCCCGACGAGATCGACCGCAAGCTGCGCTCCTACGCCGCGCGGCACACGAACCGCGTCGTCTACGATCCGCAGCGCGGGGCGCTGCGCTTCGCCAACGATCTGCTCTTCCCATCCGGCAGCGACGAGATCATGACGGATGCGCACGCCGCGATCGGCGAGCTGGCCGCGATTGCGGCGCGAACCGGCGCCGACGAGTGGGAAATCATCGTCATCGGCCACACCGACGACCAGCCCATTACGCGGGCGGAGACGCTGGCGCGGCATCCGAGCAATTCGCATCTCTCAGTGCACCGCGCGATCGCCTTCAAGAATCTGCTGGTTTCGGCCGGCCTGCCCGAGAAGCGGATCGGCGTGATGGGATTCGGAGCGAACCGGCCGATCAGCTCGGACCTCGCTCAGAACCGCCGCGTCGAAGTCTACTTCGTCCGCAAAGGCGACGTGAAGTCGCTCGGCCCGGTTCAGAACCGGCCCGCGACTCCGGTCCGCTGAGCGCAGGGCCTCAGCCGCGCTTCGCGCTTACTGCATTGCCCCAGTCGCGGGCCGCGAGGCTGCGGGAAGCAGCCGCATCAGCTTCAGCTCCACGCCGCGGGGCGATTCGAACGACGCGACCTCGCGCAGGCGCGGGCCGACGGCCGCATCCGCCAGCAGCCGCGCGAGCAGTTCGTCGTTGCCCGCCAATTCGTCGCCGCGGCCGACCTCGATCGCGAAGTAGTCCGGATTGGAGCCGAGCAGGTGTGCCCGCAGCGCGTCGAATCGCCGCTGGGGCGCCGGCTCGTTCTCCGGCCAGGGTTGAAAGCGCGTGTCCGCGTAGAACGCGATCCTCCGCTGGCTGCTGCCGCCCAGCAACAGTCGCTGCGAAGCATGCGGGTCCTCGTCGGCGAGCCACTCACCCGCGCGGCGCACGAAGCCGTCCACTCCGTTCGGGATGCGAAGCGAGTAGACGGCCAGCGGCAGGCACGCGACGACGAGCAGCGATACACCGGCCGCCGGCCGCAGGCGCGCCGCAGCGTAGCAAAGCGCCATCGCCGCGAAGGGAATGAGCAGCCCGACCACGACGAGCGTATGCCGTGGGTCGAGATAGCCGTGGCGATGCACCAGCAGCGCCGTCGCGGCAAAGTGCATCGCGATGCACGCCGCCGGTCCGAGTAACGGCTCGCTGAAAAGCCGCCGCCGGAGCACCCAGAGCACCGGCAAGGCCGCAAGCGGCACCACGATCCGCCCCGCTCGAAGAGTTTGATAGAACGCGACCGGCGCCGCCTCCCACCAGGCCGTCTCGCGCCTCGTCAGCGCGGACTGCTGCGGCCGGTCCGGGGCCGGTCGCCCAGTGACCAGCCGGAGGCCGGTCCCCCGTGCTCGGGGCGGCGTCAGCTCCCGGTCGCTCGACACATCGCGCGCGACGAACTCCTCGACACGCTCCTTGTCCGTCTTCGGCGAAAGCCCGCCGATCGCGGCGACATACGGACCCGCCACCGCGGCGAAACCCACGATCAACCCGGCCAGCGGCACCAGCACCGCGGGGCGGCGCTCGCGAACGATCACCGGCGCAAGCACCATGCCGGCGGCGACGAATACCGCCGCCCCTTCCGGCCGCGTCAGAAACGCCAGCCCGGCGAGCACGCCGCACAGGGCCGCCGGTCCGGCCTGCCGCACCGACAACATCGCCAGCACGCCGCCCAGGTACAGGGCCAGATGAAGCTGATCGGACATCACGTCCGCTGACAGCCACGTATTCAGCGGAAGCAGCGCCGCCAGCAGCAGCGCGATCAGCCCGACGCGGCCGGCGGCTGCGCCGATCGCCAGCCGGGCACTCAGCGCCCGGGCAAGCAGGCCGCAGAGCAGCACGACAGCCAGCCCCGCCGCACAGGCGACGACCTGTCCCGCCCGCTGCCACAGCAGCGGCGAGTCCGCCAGCCCGCACGCGACCAGCAGGCGCTGCACACCCAGAATCGCGAGCGGGAAGAGCGGATGCTGGTCATACACATCCGCCCGCAGCAGCGCGAGCCCTTCGCGGCCGAGGTCCCGCGCGAACCAGCAGTAATTCGCCCCGTCGCGCGAGAGACACGGCATGAGCGCGGCCAACACGACCCGCCAGACCGCCGACAGAAGCAGAAACCCGCCGCAGAGCAGCCACCAGCGCCGCCCCGCGACATCGCCGCCGGCCGCGGGCGGCTCGCCGGAATGAGCTTTCGGGGGGATCGTCACGCGGTCTTCTCAGGTCGCGCGGGGTGAGCGATCAGAACTGCCGAAGGTGGGACTCGAACCCACACTCCCTCGCGGGAACGGGATTTTGAATCCCGCGCGTCTGCCAGTTCCGCCACTTCGGCCAAGGCCGAAGCAATTGTGGCGGCCGCTATGTGGCGGGTCAACATCACCCCCTGCGGCCCACGGCCGCGGCGGTCTCAGACCACCGGATTCGGCGGCTCCTGGTTGTTCAGCACGGCGATCACGTTCCGCGCCACCATCCGCCCCATCTCCTGGCGCGTCTCGTGCGTCGCACTGCCGAGGTGCGGCAGCAGCACCGCGTTCTCCAGCTCGACCAGCCCCGGCGTCAGCCGCGGCTCGTGCTCATACACATCCAGCCCCGCCGCGCCGATGCGCCCTTCACGCAGCGCCTCGACCAGCGCCGCCTCATCCACCACCGGCCCGCGGGCCGTGTTGATCAGGATCGCCGAGCGCTTCATGCGGCCAAGCTGCTCGCGGCCGATCAGATGCCGGTTCTCCGGCCGCATCGGGACGTGGATCGAGACGACGTCGGATTGCGCCAGCAGCGTGTCGAGCTCGACGCGCTGTGCATCGAGCCCCTGCTCGAGCTCCGCGCTGCGGCGCGAGCTGGCATAGCAGAGCCGCATCGCGAAACCGACCGACCGCATCGCGACCGCGGTGCCGATCCGCCCGGCCCCGACGATCCCCAGCATGGCCCCGCGCAGCTCGAGGCCCAGAAGCTGTTGCGGCGACCAGCCCGTCCAGCGTCCGCTGCGCACGAGCCGGTCGCCGATGGTCACGTGCCGCGCGGCCGCCAGGATCAGCGCCCAGGCGATGTCGGCCGTCGCATCGGTCAGTACGTCGGGCGTGTTGGTGAGACGGATGTTTCGCTGCCTGCACGCCGCCAGGTCGACGTTGTCGAACCCGACGGCGTAGTTGGCGACGATCCGCAGCGACGGCCCGGCCGCGTCGAGCAGCTCGGCATCGACGCGCTCGGCGGGCGTGCAGACGATGGCGGAGACGCCTGGGGCGCGCTCGCGCAGCAGCGCCGGCGGGGGCGTGTCCTCGCCTTCGATCTGCTCGACGACGTGACCCGCGGACTCCAGTAGCTCAGCCGTGACCGCCGGCAACCGCCGGGCGAGCAGCACGCGTGCCATGACCGCACCCCAGTTGCGCTCGGCAAGTGTCGGCGGCAGTCAGGCTCGCGCGATGGACCGGATCGCGCGGAAGGGAGCGGGCGAGCCCTCGCCGGCCCGCCTGTCCGCGAGCCGGCTCAGGCACCGTGCCGCTTCATCGCGCTCACGGCCCCGCTCCGACTGCTACCGGGTTTCAAAGAAAATCTGCGCCGTCTCGCTGTCATCCGCTGCGACTGTCAGTACCAGCATATACTGCATGCCCGGCTTGAGTTCAATTCCGGTGACTTCCTTGTCGTTGAAATCAAGAACGCGAAATGCCGACCCGGGAGCTCCGAGATCGTAGTCGACGCCGGGCTTCATCTGCGCCTGCGGGTCGTTGCTGCGGGCCACGACCGTATACTCGGCCTGGTGCGAGTAATCCGCCTCGAACTTCTGGAAGATCGAGCAGGTGATGCTCTTGATGCGGCCCAGCGCATCGGGCTTCTTGAACTCGAAGCGCAGCTTCGGGTGCGTGCTGACCTTCTCGCTCACCTTCCAGCGCGAGTAGCCCGTCGCCGCCTGCTTGAGCTCGTTCCGCTTCGCCTCGTGCCCGTCCAGAAACACACGCAGATCGAGCCGGTTGGACCGGGTGTTCTTGAAGATCGAAAAGCCGGTCGACGCCGCACCGCTGGCACTGCACCCCACCGGCACCAGCGCCGCGCACAGCATCGCAACCGACAACAGCAGGCTACGTTTCATCGCGTTCGCTCCTTGGCAAAAAAGGACCTGAATTCAGGATTCGCGCCCGCCCGCAGGCGGCCGTACCGCCCTTCTATCGGACGATCGCTTTCCTTCCACAAAGAACGCGGCCCTGCGATCCCAGGCGACGCCGCGGGCTCCGGCTTCACGCCCCGGCCCCGGGCCGGGAGCGCATTTTCTGCCGCATCAGCCCGCCCTACGACGCCCAGCCGGCCGCCTCGACCTCGCCGGCCAGCTCGGCCGTCCGGGCCAGCAGTTCCGCCTCAGCCTCGGTCAGCTCGATCTCACGGCGGCCCATGACTTGCCGGGCGATCACGACCGCCTTCTCGATCCGATAGCGCGTCAGCCCCTCGTCCGTCAGCCAGGCGAAGGAGGGCACGAACTTCGGCACCGGCTGGCGCGTAAAGACATTGGACGCGACGCCCAGGATGCATCCGGTGGGCAGGATCGTACCGATGCCGGTCTTGGTGTGGTCCCCGATCATCGCGCCGATGAAATGCTGCCCCGTCTCGACTCCGATACCGTTCACGCTGACGCGAATCGTGCCGTACGTGTTCTTCAGGTCGCTGGTGACCGTGCTCGCTCCCAGGTTCACCCAGCTCCCCACGAAGCTATGGCCCAGGAAGCCGTCGTGCTGCTTATTGGCATAGCCCTGGAACACCGACGCCTCGATCTCGCCCCCCACCTTGCAGACCGGGCCGATCGTCACGCCGCCACGCAGAGTCGCTCCAGGCCGGATGATCGACCGCGGACCGATGTAGCAGGGCCCCTCCACCACCGCGTTCGGCTGAATGAGCGCGTCCCCATCGATCTCGATCGGCCCGGGCTCGGCGTCGAGCACCACTCCAGGCATGACGACCGCCCCCGGTGCGATCCGGATCATGTCCGTATTCAGCAGATGCGCCCCCGAGTAGACGCGGCCCTCGATCTGCCCCCCCACCGTCCGGCACTGCCGCTGAAGCTCCTCCGCGTTGCACAGCGCCGGCTGCCACGGATGGCGAATCAGCTCCACCTCGGCCGGCGCGGGCTCCGTCCGCAGCGACCGGGTCCACTCCGCCAGGCGGGCCGGGTCGAGAAAGAGATCGGCCCTCATCGCGGCCGCGGCCGCGGGTTCGAGCGTCGCCGCCAGCAGAGAGCCGTCGCGGACCCAGGCGCAGCCGACCGGGGGCAGCAGGAGGTCGGCGCGCGGCATGCAGCGGGCATTCAGAAAGCACCAGTTGTAGCTGCCGACCGGCTCGTGGAGCGGCGTTCGCTCCCGCACGACCCGCTCCAGCTCCGGCCGGACGAGCACGCGAACCAGGTGCTGTCCGGCATGCGCGCGGACCTTGTCGATCAGCCGGTCGCGGCCGCAGCGAATCTCGAACGCCGGCTGCAACCAGGTGAGCGGGAGCAGCTCGCGATATCCGGCGTCTTCGAACAGGACGATGTTCATGCGGTTCGAATGGTCATGGATCCAGGGGTTGGCCGGGCGCCCCTACGCCGGCGGGCGTCCACGTCGCGAGCATGCTACAGCGGCGATACACTCAGGGCTATGGCGCGAGCGAGAAACGCGGCCCCCGTCAAGCTCATCTGCGGACTGCTCAGCGGCGACGATGACCTGCTCCGCCGCACGCAGCAGGTGCTCAGCCGCCGCTTCGGCCCGCTCGACCTGGAGAGCGACCTGTGGGCGTTCCACGAGACGGAGTATTACGCGAAGCAGATGGGGCCCGACCTGAAGCGCCGCTTCATCAGCTTCGAGCGGCTGATCAGCCCGCGCTCGCTTCAACAGATCAAGACCGAGACGAACGTGATGGAGGAGGCGATCGCCGAACAGTGCCTCGATCCGGTCATTACCCGGCCGGTGAACATCGACCCGGGCTACGTCGACCTGGCGAAGCTGGTGCTGGCGACCACGAAGGACCGCTCGCATCGCATCTACCTCGGCCAGGGCATCTACGCGGAAGTGACGCTTCATTATCACGGTCACCGCTGGGACATCTGGCCCTGGACCTACCCGGACTATCGCCGGCCGGAGTGTCACCGCTTCTTCGACGAGGTGCGGCAGCGGCTTGTCGTGCAGCGGCAGGCCGACGACGAGCGCCACCGCCCCGAGGACCCTGAGTAATGCGGCCCGAGGTGGCGTTGCTGCTGGGCGGCGCGCTGGCGTCGAGCCTGGCGCTGGCGCTGATCCTCACGCCGCTGGCGATGCGGATCGCGCGGCGGCTCGGCTTCGTCGACCGGCCGGGCGGCCACAAGAGCCACACCCGCGAGACACCCTACGGCGGCGGGACGGCGATCTTCCTGGCGGGCTGGATTCCGCTGCTGGCGATGTATCTGGCGGCGCTGCTGCTGCCGTCCGAGTGGCTCGCGGAGCGCTTTGGGGAGCTGCTGGCCGCGTATGTCGGAGGTCTGCGCGAGGAGCGAAGCACGCAGGCGCTGGTGATCATCCTCGGGGGGATCGCGCTGCACGGGCTGGGGCTCTACGACGACCGGCGGCCGCTCGGGGCGGTCCCGAAGCTGGCGATCATGCTCCTGGTCGCGGCCTTCGTGGCGGGCGCCGGCGGCGTTCGTCTGGCGGAATTCGCTGGAAGCGCCGCGGCGGTGGTGCTCAGCACGCTCTGGATCGGCGTGATCGTTAATGCGTTCAATTTCCTGGACAACATGGATGGACTCAGCGCGGGCGTCGGCTGCATCTGCCTGGCGCTGTTCGCGGCGTGCGGCATCGCGGCCGGACAGGTGCTCGTGCCGATGCTCGCGTGCGTGTTTCTCGGCGCCGTGGCGGGCTTTCTGGTCTTCAACTTTCCGCCGGCCAGAATCTTCATGGGCGACGGCGGCAGCCTGCTGGTCGGTTACATGATCGCCGTGATCTCGATCCTGACGACATACTTCGAAAGCGGCACCGGCCGCGCCGCGTTCCCGCTGGTGATGCCGCTCGTGGTGCTGGCCGTGCCGCTCTATGACTTCGCCACGGTTGTAACGATCCGGCTGCGCGAGGGGCGCAATCCGATGCGCGGAGACCAGCGGCACTTTTCGCATCGGCTCGTCGAGCACGGTCTCTCGCGTCGACAGGCCGTGCTGACGATCTACCTGGCCACGCTGGCGACGGGCCTGTGTGCGACGCTGCTGACGGATGCGGATCTGCTGCGGACCGTCATCGTCGCTGCGATCGTACTGATGGTGCTGGCCATCGTGGCCATTCTCGAAACCCCGCCGCGCAGAGGATCATGACCGCCCGCAAGGCAACCGAACCTGGCCTGCACGCGCCCGCGGCGCCGTCGCGGGTGGACGGGCTGCTCGCGCTGGCCCTGGTCGCGCTGCTCGCGGGCCGGATGATGGTCGCGGAGACCTTCGAGTCGGTCGAGCTGTCTTTTCTCGATCCGGCCGCAACGCGCTACGGCCCGACGCCGACGACGACCGCGTGGCTGGACCTGCTCACGCTGACGCTCGCCGCCGTCGGCCTGCTGCGGGTTCGGCTGACGCGCGCGGCGGTGGTGCCGGGAATCGCGCTGGGCGGACTGCTGGCGGCGGTGGCCGTTTCCACCTTCGCGGCCGGCGACGCACGGCGCGCGCTGCTGGCGGGCTCGAACCTCTTCATTCTCGCGCTGGCCGGCGTGATCCTGACAAGCTTCGCGCGGGAGCGGTCGCTGCGAAGCCTGATCGTCGCGGCAGTCGTGGCGAGCGGCGCCGCGGCGGCGCTCAAGTGCGGGCTTCAGGCGACCATCGAGTTTCAGCAGACGCGCGAGATGTGGGAGGCCTGGAAGCAGGAGCTGGTCGACCAGGGAGCCGACGTCGACTCGCCCATGATCGTCAACTACGAACGCCGGCTCAGGTCGGCCAACACGTTCGGGTTCCTGACTCATCCGAACATCACGGCCGGATGTCTGGCGGGCACGCTGGTCGTCGTCATCGGGGCGGTCGGCGCGGCGTGGCGCCTCTCGAGGGCACAGACGTCTGTCGCAACGCCGCGCGATTACACCGTCAGCCCGCTCCCTCACGGTCTCGGCTCGGAGCAGAGACACGGTCGCGGCTCGGAGCAGAAGGGCGGGCGGGACGCCCGCGTTCCCCAGACGGAGCGGGCTCACGCGGAGGAGGGGTACGGGCGGGACGCCCGTACCACCCGGGAAGACGCCCGTACCACCCGGGAAGACTCCCGTACCACCCGGGAAGACGCCCGTACGACGCGGCTGGACGCGCGCAGCGCCCCTCGCGCCGCGGATGAGAGCAGACAGCAGGCCGAGCGGCTCACGGCTCTGAGCGCGGCCGCGGCGATCGCGTTGGGCATCGCGGCCGTGCTGCCGACCACGGGAAGCACGGGCGGGGTCGCAGCGGCGGCGTTCGGCGTGGGATTTTGCGCGGTGCTGATGTGGCGGCGCGAGGCGATTTCAGCCCGGCCGGCGCGCGTCTTCGCGCTGCTCGCCGGCGGATATGGATTGATCATCGCGGCGGGTGCGACGATCGGATTGTCGAGCGGGACGCTGCCGCATGAATCGCTGGCGTTTCGGTGGGAGTACTGGACCGCGGCCGCGCGGACCTGGCTGGATGCGCCGCTGGCGGGGCTCGGGCGGCTGAACTTCCTGGACGCCTACGTGAAGTACAAGTCCGCCGCGGCCACGGAGGAAGTGCGCGACCCGCACAACCTGTGGCTTTCACTGCTGGTGGAGCTCGGCCCGCTGGGCTTGCTGGCGGGCGCGACGCTGATCGCCACGGCGGTCTGGCAAGCGCTGCGCGGGTTCGCAGTGCTGCGCACAACGGGCGGCAGGGATCCGAGGCTGCTCGACGTCGTCATGCTCGCCGCGGGCGTGTTGCTGACGCAGGTGACCGCGTCGGGCGCCGCCGCGTCGGGCGGGGCGATGCTCTACGTGTGGAGCGTAGAGCTGGCGTCGGTGTGGGTGTTGACGTTCCTGGCGGCGCGGTGGCTGGTGGACCGGGCGGGCGAGGCCGGCGGCGAGGCGTGGGTTCAGGCGGGCGCGACGGCGGCGATCGCGGCATTGCTGCTGCACAGTCTGATCGACTTCATCCTGCTGACACCGGCGGGGCTGGCGCTGTTCGTGCTCCTGGCCGCGGCGGCGTGCGGCGGCACGGGTGGTGCGGCGCGGGAAATCGCGCGCGGCCGGGCGGTGCGGGTCGGGCTGGCCCTGGCGGCGCTGGCAGCGGCAGGGTTGTATGGCGAATTCAACCTGCGGCCGATGCAGCGGAGTGCGGCGGCGCTGGATTCACTTTCGGCGGCGCTGGCGGCGGCGCAGACGGAAGACGCGCGGGCTGCGGCTCTCGCATGGGCGGATCGGGCGGCCGCAGCGGACAGGCTGGATGCGCAGGCGGCGCTTTCGGCGGCGCAGACGGTCGCTCAGTTCAGCCACGATCCACGCATCACCGACGCGCAGCGGCGGGCGGAGCTGAACAAGGCGCTGGAGCTGGCCCGGCTGGCGGCGGCGCGAAATCCGAAGTCGGCCCAGGCGCTGCGTGTGCAGGCGGCGATTCTGGAGCAGCTCGCCAGCCTGGCGGCGGACTGGGGCGAGACGCAGCGTCAACGCGAGCTGGAGATGCAGATCGCCCAGGTGCGCGAGGCGGCCGTCAAGCTCTATCCGACCGAGCCGCGTGGCCGGCTGGCGGCGGGCCAGGCGTGGCTGCGTGTCTGGCGGGCGACGGAAGATGCCGCGGCGTGTGCGCGGGCGCGGGGGCATCTGGAGGCGGCACGGGCGATCGACGCGACACGGAAGGCGGACGTGGCGGTGAAGTTGCGGGCGGCGGAAGTGGAGCAGATCGAGGAGGGGTTGGTGGAATTGGGAGACTGTGGGGGGTACTCGCGACACGAGACAAGTGACGAGTGACAGGTGACAGCTCACGGCGGGGGGTGGCGGCCAGTCAGCTTTCGGGCGACTGCCGGCCGAAATCGAGCTCGAAGCGGTAGCCGGTTCACCAGATTGGGAAGCGCTCCGAGCAGCGGATTCCGACGCAGTGATCCGGGTCGGTGCCGGCCAGCTCGAAGAGCTTCTGTGTGACTTCGCGATGACGCGGGTAGTGCTCGCTGTCGGCGTGCTGCAAACCCCGGCCGAGCGGGAGAATCTCCGAGCCGGGGCGGGTAGATTGGCCCGCGCCGATCGTTTGAGCGGAAGTTGAACGGCGTCAGACGACCTTGGTCCGCCGTTCTATGATCACTGTAACATTATTACATAAAATGCTTTATAGACTATATTTGTGATGGCCGCTTGAATTGCTGCGAACACATCGTATATTAACGATGAACGATGAAGAGTCACGATAGAGCCGAGAATGCGAACCAGCGACACGAGAGAGGGCCGGCGTGAAGGCATTTGAGGCGAAGGCCGTGCGGCTGGCGGCGTGGGCCAAGGCGCTGGGGCATCCGGCCCGGGTGGCGATCCTGCGGTTTCTGGCCGAGCGGCGGGCGTGCTTCTGCGGGCAGATTGTGGACGTGCTGCCGCTGGCGCAATCCACCGTGTCGCAGCACCTGCGGGAGCTGAAGGAGGCGGGGCTCGTGCAGGGAACGGTCGATGGCGTGAAGGTGTGCTATTGCCTGGAGCCGGGGACGCTGGCGGACGCGCGGGAGACCTTTGGGCGGCTCTTCGAGGAGTTGTGCGGGACGGCGGCCGCAGAGGCCCGCGCAGGCGATGGCTGTTGCGGGCCGGAAGGCGGCCGTGGCGCAGGCGCGACGTGGTCTTCGCAGTCCAACGCACGGAGCGGCGCGGCCGGTGCGGCGACGCTGTATCCGCGTCTGGCGTCGTACGTCGCGGCGCGGGTAACGGAATTCGGGCAGATCCCCGCGGACAGGCGTGAGCGGCTGGGGGAGCTGTCGGCGTATGTGGCCCGGGCAAGGGCGTCCGTCGCGACGCCGCGGCTGAACTTCATCTGCACGCACAACTCGCGGCGGAGCCAGATGGGGCAGGTCTGGGCGCGGGCGGCGGCCGTCGTCCATGGAATCGAGGGTATCGAGGTTTTCTCGGGTGGGACGGAGGCGACGGCGTTCAATCCGCGGGCCGTCGCGGCGCTGGAGCGGGCGGGGATGCGCATCGAGCGGCTGACCGGCGGCGAGAACCCGCTCCACCTCGTGCGGGTCGGCGAGGCGGTCGAACCGGCCGTGTGCTTCTCGAAGGTGTATGACCAGCCGCCGAACCCGCGGGCCGACTATTGCGCGGTGATGACGTGCGCGGAGGCGGACGCTGGATGTCCGGTGGTGCGCGGGGCGGCAGCGCGGGTGTCGCTCGGGTACGACGATCCCAAGCAGGCGGACGGGACGCCGGCCGAGGAGGCGCGGTACGACGAGCGGTGCGCGCAGATCGCGCGCGAGATGTTGTATGCGTTCGCGCGGGTGTTGCAGTTCGAGTCGGCGCGAGCGGTGTGACGCAGGTGGATGTGTCTTGGCGCGTGGGCGCCGGTAAGGTTGCGGCCCCAGCCCGCTCCCTGACCAGGCTGTCGAAAAAGTCGCGCCGGCGTTTTTCGACAGCCCATCGATCGCCTGGCGTCGCATCTGACCCCCGGGGTTCGATGGGCAAACTCGGTATTCGAACAGCGCGAGATCGAGTATTTCGACAGCCTGTCACCCTCGCGGCTCGGATCAGGCGACTGGTCGCGGCTCGGAGCATCTGGGCGAGACGCCCGCGCCCCCCAGGGTGCGCCGATCGGTGCATTCGTACGGGCGAGACGCCCGTACCACCCGACGAGACGGCCGTATCAAGCGAAAACTGGGCGAGGTTTGAACTCAACGAGGAGATGAACGTGAGCGTAGGAGCGCAGGCGGCGGAAGAGATTCGTGATGTGGTTCGCAGCGGCTATGCGAAGATCGCCTCGGGCGAGCGCAGCGGATGCTGCGGACCGACGAGCTGCTGCGGCGGAGCGAGTGCAACGGCCACGGCCGATGCGCTCGCGGCGAAGGTGGGCTACGACCTGGACGAGCTGGCCAGGCTGCCGGAGGGCGCGAATCTGGGCCTGTCGTGCGGGAATCCGACGGCGCTCGCGTCACTTCAGGAAGGCGAGGTCGTGCTCGATCTGGGCAGCGGCGGCGGGCTGGATTGCTTTCTGGCCGGTCCGAAGGTCGGGCCGCGCGGGCGCGTGATCGGCGTCGACATGACGGCGGAGATGATCAGCCGGGCGCGGCGAAACCTGGAGAGTTACCGCGAGCGGACGGGTCTGGACAACGTCGAGTTCCGGCTGGGCGAGATCGAGCATCTGCCGGTGGCGGACGCGAGCGTCGACGTGGTGCTGTCGAACTGCGTGCTGAACCTGTCGCCGGACAAGCCGCAGGTGTGGCGCGAAATCGCGCGGGTCCTGCGGCCGGGCGGACGGGTGGCGATCTCGGATATCGCCCTGCTGCGGCCGCTGCCTGAGCCGATACGGCGGATGGCGGAGGCGCTGGTGGGATGTGTGGCCGGTGCGGAGCTGGTGGAGGATGTGCGGCGGAACGTGGAGGCCGCGGGGCTGGTTGATGTGCGGATCGAGCCGAATCCGGGATTCATCGACGCGATGACGAGCACGAACGATCCGCTCTACGGGGAGATCGTTGCGGCCCTGCCGGCGGGGACGCGGGCCGGGGATTACGTCGCGAGCGTGACGATCGAGGCGCGGAAGAAGGGGTAGCGGGGGAGAATGCGCGGCCGCACAACGAGGTGCGAGACAGGAATCTCGCACCAGCGAAATGGGGGACCGGCCTCGGGCCGGTCTGGACGACAGGTCTCTGACCTGTCCGAATTGAGGGGCCGGTCTCCGACCGGTTGCTCTCTTGCCCGTCAGGGCAAGTGAACGTAGCCGGTGGCTCCAGCCACCGGAAGGCCCAACCCCTTGCGCCGTCCGTGGGGCCTTCGACGCGGATCACAGCACACGAGGGACGAAGCCGCACCGCGTTTTCATCGAGGATGGCGAACGGCCCGATCGTGTGATCCTGGTGCGAGATAGGAATCTCGCACCAGCGGAGCCCGCGCTTCCCATATTGCGAGACTGTCGACGAACTGCACTAGGCGGAGACGTCCAGCCCGCCGGCGCCGGGGCGGGCATCGCCCGCGTCGTTGGAGGGGCCGTCGTCGGCGTCGGGATTCTCGCCGTCGCCGGAGCTGAAGGCGCGGCCCTGGCTGCCGGTGCCTTCGGCGTCGGGGTCGACATCGCCGCTGCCGGCAACGTTCTCGATGATGTCGTTGAGATTCTCGGAGAAGCTGCCGCGGTCGGTGGCGCGGGCCTGGTCGGCGGATTCGCGGGCGGACTTCTCGGCCGCGCGAGCCTGGGCGCCCTGCGACTGGATGATCGAGCCGAGCCAGTTGGGCGGAATGCTGCTCACGCGGCTCGCCTAGGCATGGAGGTCGGCACCTTCGCGCAGAGGAGCCTGGCGGGTGCTCAGTTGCTCGCGGAGGCGCTCGATGATGGCCGAGTGCATCTGGCTGACACGCGATTCGGAGAGGTCCAGCGTCAGTCCGATCTCCTTCATCGTCATCTGCTCGTAGTAATAGAGCATGATGATCAGCCGCTCGGCCCGGCTCAGCCCCTTGGTGACGAAGTCCTTGATGTCCTGCTTCTGGGCCTCCGCGACCGGATCGACGCCGCGGTCGTCGCGGAGCACGTCCATCTCGGCGGCTTCGCGGCCGGCTTCCTGGTCGTTGAAACCCTGCGAGAGCGAGACGACGGAGACGGCGGCGGCGTCCTTGATGACGCGTTCGAAGTTCTGGCGGCCCAGGCCCAGCCGGCGAGCGATCTCGTCCTCGGTCGGGGCGCGGCCGAGCTCGATCTCCAGGGCGCGGATGGTCTCGTCGAGCTTGTGGGCGCGGTGGCGGACGAGGCGGGGGACCCAGTCCATGCTGCGCAGCTCGTCGAGAATGGCGCCGCGGATGCGGGGTGCGCAGTAGGTTTCGAACTTGACGCCGCGTTCGAGGTCGAAGGCGTCGATGGCGTCCACGAGACCGAAGATGCCGGCGCTCATCAGGTCATCGACGTCGACCTCGTCCGGCAGCTTGGCGCCGATGCGCTCGGCGGCGAAGCGGACCAGAAACAGGTAGTGCTCGACCAGGCGGTTGCGCAGCTCCTCGTCGCCGGTGGCCTTGTAGCGTTTCCAGGCGGCGGCGAGCGAATCGGAATCCGGAAACGTGCGGACGGACTGGTCGCGTGTAACGCGCCGCAGCCGGGAGAAAGCACCCTGTCGTCGAGCCATGCGCTACCCTGCCTCAGCGGATGGAATGGAAGATGACCCGGACTCGTCCTCCGAGGGGTCGGAGTCCTCGCGGGATACATATTCGAGGTCGATGCCGGCTTTGCGCTTCTGGAAGTAGTCGCGCAAGACCAGCCGGGCGGACCAGGCGGCGATCTGGCCGGCGGCGAAGCCGCCGAGCAGCGCGACGATTGCGCGAGTGAGCACGGTCGTGTACGTATTGCCCGCGTAGAGCCCGCCGATGGTGGCCAGGGCGAAAGCGAGCAGCGCGACTTGTGCTCCGATGCGGCGTGTCACGGTTTAACTTCCCTGTCTTCTATCGGCCCGCATCCATGCGGGCTTGCACAAGGCTCTATAGGAACAAGGCGGCGACCTGCGGCCAGAATCCCGCCGGGCGGCGGCGCTCGGGCCAGGCGCCGGTGATGCGCTGCGCGATTCGCCGGTAGCACAACCGGGCCACCTCGCGGTCGGGGGCCGGGCCGGCCAGCTCGCGCAAAGCCGCCGGCTCGCCGAGCTGCGGATCCCAGCGAACGTAGCCGAAATCCTCGACGCACAGTCCGAGAAAGCGCTGCGCCGTCTCGGCGAAACGGGCGTAGGCCCGGCGGGCATGGCTGCGGCGGCGAACGAGCGAGACGACCAGCCCGGTGCGGGCGCGATAACCGCCGCGAGTAAGCAGTTTCAGGAGAGCATAGGTGTCGATCAGAGCGGCGGGATCGGGCGTGGCCACGAGCACCAGCACCCCGGCCGAGCGGGCGAGAGTCGCCAGGCGCTCGGGCGGGCCGCTGCCGCCGTCGACGAGAATCCGCCCGGCTCTGGTGCGGTTTCCGGTGGTGCCGACGAGGCGGGCCAGGCCGGTTGCGAGGGTAGTGCAGCCGCAGGCGGGTACGCCGCCGACGACGAGAATCCGCTGCTGGCTGCCGTGCTCTGACATGCGGCGGTCATCCTGACCGTGGCAGCGCGGGAGCGGCACGAGGCCGCGGCCGAATCCTGTTCCTGAACCGCCGGCGGAGCAGAGCCGGCGGGGTGCGGCCGGGTCTGGAAGCACCAGAAGCGCGCTGCGGGCAGACGACGTGCGACTCGCTTTGGTGACACCGGCCAACACGACTACCGCGCCAGGGGAAAGATTAGCTCCGCCAGCCGCCGGCCGCAAGCCTCATGGATGCTGCGGGGGACGGATTGTCCGTCGGTCAGGTAAGAGACGGACCAGCGGAGCTTGTGGATCAGGTTGAGCACGACGCCGGCGCCGACGAGCTCATCCAGACGGGTCAGGACGATTCGCGAGCCGCCCAGCGGCGCGAAGTCGGCCACGCAGCGCTCCTGGACGGCGGGTTGGAGCGTGGCCGGAAGGACAAGGTGGACTTCGTCTGCCCGGGCGGCACGAAGCAGCGCCGCGAGGCGGGCGAAGCGGCCGCGGTCGCGCGGGCCGACGCCAGGCGTGTCGATCAGCAGCAACTCATGCTCGGCCGTCTGGCGGAGAGCCTGTTTGACGGCGCCGACGGACTGCGCGGTGAAGGTGGGGACGCCGATCAATTCGCCGTAGCGCTTCAGCTCGGCGTGGGTCGCGAGTCGGTGCATGTCGAGCGAGAGCAGCGCGACGCGGCGGCGGCGCGCGACGGCAAAACGGGCCGCGAGCTTGGCGAGCGTGGTCGTCTTGCCGCCGCCGGGCGGCCCGATGACCGCGACGCGGCGCACGCCGGCCTCGGAAAGCTCGATCTCACCGCCTGCGGGGATCATGGCGGCCACCGTCTCCCGCAGGGCCGCCTGGAGCATTTCGGGGTCACTGCGGCGGCGGCCGCAGCGGGCGGCGGCCTGCTGAATGATCCGCGTCGCGAGCTGCTCGGCGACGTCGTTCTGGACCAGGCGCGTGTAGAAGGCGTGCAGGGATTCGGGCAGGCCGGCGGCGGGGGACGCGGCGGCGGCGGGCGGGCGGATTTCATCACGGCCGGTCACTCGGCCGCTCGGCGGCGTGCCGGGCTGCCTGGCGCGGGCGACGGCGTGCTGGTCGAGAGCGGCCGCACGGCGGGCGGTGGCGGTGGCGCGCCTCGAGGAGGGATCGGCGCTGCGCGGTGCGATCCGCGGGGGCGAGAAGCCGCAATCGGGCGGGGCGGCGTGAATCTCGACCCGGCTCTGGCCGAGCAGCGCGCCGACCGCGCCGGGGGGGATGGTGCGCGTGCCGAGGATGACCGCTTCGGGGCCGAGCTCGCGTTTCACGAGCGCCAGCGCCTCGGCCATGCTACGCGCTTGGAATGTTCGAACGGTTGAGGTCAAGAGTCACCACTCCGTGTGCCTGGACATCGACACCTCTGACGATTTCGTTGAGCGCGAGGACCGGCGTCTGCGGCAGGACCGGCTCGATGATGCGGCGAAGCCAGACGCGGACCTGCGGCGAGCAGAGCACGACCGGGGTTGCGGCCGAGGCGCTGGAAGCGGCCTCGACCTGCTGTCGGAGCCTGGCGGCCAACTCGGCCTGGCGGTCGGGCGGGACGGTGAGGGCCGAGCCATGGTCGAGCCGCTGGATATTCGCGGCGAGGTAATCCTCGGTGGCCGGGTCGAGCGTCACGCAGTGAATGACGCCGGCCGGGTCGCGGTACTGGGCGCAGATCGTGCGTGCCAGTGCATTGCGGGTGTATTCGGTGAGCACCTCCGGGTCCTTGGAGCGCGGGGCCCAGTCGCCGAGGGTCTCGAGAATGGTCTCGAGGTCGCGGATGGGGACGCGCTCGCGGAGCAGGTTCTGGAGGACTTTCTGGACCTCGCCGGCCTTGAGCAGGCCCGGGACCACTTCGTCGAGCAGGGCCTGGTTACGCTGCTTGAGGTTGTCGAGCAGCTTGTGGGTCTCGGCGCGGGAGAGCAGCTCGGCGGCGTTGCGCTTGATCAGCTCGGTCAGGTGTGTGGCCAGCACGCCGGTGGGCTCGACGACGGTGTAGTTGAGGGCCTCGGCGCGGGCCCGCTGGTCCGGCGTGATCCACCAGGCGGTCAGACCGAAGGCGGGGTCGCGCGTCTGCGTGCCGATCAGGGGCTCGCCGGCCAGGCCGGAATCGATGGCCAGAAGCTGATCCGCGTGGATGTCGCCGGAAGCGATCTCCTGGCCGCGAAGCAGGACCGAATAGTGCGTCGGGGCCAGCGAGCCGTTGTCGCGGATGCGGACGGGCGGAATGACGATGCCGAGCTCGATCGCGATCTGGCGGCGGATCGACGTGATGCGGTCGAGCAGGTCGCCGCCGCGGGTCTTGTCCACGAGGCGGACGAGACCGAAGCCGATCTGGAGCTCGAGCGCGTCGACCTGAAGCTGCGTTTCGACCTTCTCCGGTTTGGCACGTTCGGCAGCCCGCTGGTCGCTGAGCTTGCGAGCGGACTCCTTCCTGGACGAGTTCTGGAGGAACCAGGCCATGGTGCCGCAGCCGGCCGCGAGCGTCACCAGGGGGATGGTCGGCATGGGCGTGAGCGTGAGGGCGATCAGGAAGGCGGCCGCGGTGGCGAGGGCGACGGGCTTGGCCAGGAGCTGGCTGAGGACCTCTTCGCCGAGGTTGGTCTTGCCGGTGCTGCGGGTGACGAGCATGCCGGCGCCGATCGAGAGGACGAAGGCGGGGACGGCGCTGGAGAGGCCGTCGCCGATGCTGAGCTTGGTGAAGACCTCGAGGGCCTGCATGAGCGGCATGCCGTGCTCGACCATGCCGACATAGAGGCCGCCGAGGACGTTGACGAAGGTGATGACGATTCCGGCGATGGCGTCGCCGCGGACGAACTTGCTGGCACCGTCCATGGCGCCGTAGAAGTCGGCCTCGGAGGAGATCTCCTGGCGGCGGCGGCGGGCCTCGGCCTCGTCGATCATGCCGGCGTTCAGGTCGGCGTCGATGGCCATTTGCTTGCCGGGCATGCCGTCGAGGGTGAAGCGGGCGGCGACCTCGGCGATGCGGGTGGCGCCCTTGGTGATCACCACGAACTGAATGACCATGATGATCAGGAAGATGATCACGCCGACGGCCAGCGAGTTGCCGGCGACGAAGGTGCCGAAGGCCTGGACGACGTGGCCGGCTGCGGCGGTGCCGCTGTCGCCGTTGACCAGGATGAGCCGCGTCGTGGCCACGTTGAGGACGAGACGCAGGAGCGTGAGCGCCAGCAGCAGCGAGGGGAAGCTGGAGAACTCGAGCGGGGAGCGCAGGTACATGACGGTCATCAGCACGATCGTGCTGAGGAGGATGTTGGTGACCAGCAGCATGTCGAGCATGGCGGTCGGCAGCGGCATGAGGATGACGAAGATGAGCATCGCCGCCGCCGCGGGGAAGAGCATGCCGCGGTTGGTCTGGATGAAGCGGATTGCCGGGTGCTGGTCGATCATGTGTTCGGGGCGGTTCTCGCGATTCGATTGTGTGCGAAGGTTGTTTCACTCAGGTAGATGTCTGTCGGCGCGAAGCGGGTGAGGTTGCACCCCCAGCCCGCTCCCTCACGATCGCGGCTCGGAGCGGTGGTACGGGCGAGACGCCCGTACCACCCCAGCGACGGCGGGCTCGGAGGCTCGCTCCACGGCCCGCCGGACTGACTTCGCCCTCGTCCTTGTCGGATCACAGTCTGCTCCTACGAGGCCGCGCGGCGCGAAAGCTGATAGACGTACGCCAGCAGCTCCGCGACGGCGCGGTAGAACTGCGGCGGAATCTCCTGGCCGACTTCGACGGAGGCGTACAGGGCGCGGGCCAGCGGCGGGCGCTGGACGATCGGCACGCCGTGCTGCTCAGCGATCTGCCGGATGCGCAGGGCCAGCAGGTCCTTGCCCTTGGCGATCACGCGCGGGGCGGTCATGCTGGCCTCGTCATAGCGGATCGCAACGGCGTACTCGGTCGGGTTGGTGACGACGACGTCCGCCTTGGGGACGTCGATGCCCATGCGCTGCATCGCCAGGCGGGCCTGCGCCTGGCGGCGGCGCTGGCGGACGAGCGGATCGCCGTCCATGTTCTTCATCTCGTCGCGGATTTCCTGCTTGCTCATCTTCAGGCTCTTCTCGACCTTCCAGCGCTGGAGCAGGTAGTCGATCAGGCCGAGGATCAGCAGCGCCAGAGCAAGCCGCAACGCGAGGCGGAAGACGAGCTGTGAGCCCATGTGGACGATTCCGGCCGGCTCGACCGCGGCCGCACCGACGATGGGCGTCACCAGCGGCGCGAGCGTGAACCAGGCCACGGCGATCAGCACGGCGATCTTGAGAATGCCCATGCCCAGGCGGTGGACCGGGTCGATCGAGAAGAGCTTGCGGAAGCCGCGGATCGGGTCGATCGCCTCGAGCTTGGGGGTCAGCCGCTTCCACGTCAGTACGAGCCCCGTCTGCACCAGGCTGCCGACGACGGTGACGACCAGCAGCAGCACCATGAAGGGCAGAACCATCTCCATCGCCGCGCGGCCGGCGCGGGCAAGCCACACCGGCAGCCCGTCGAGCGTGGGGTCGGAGACGCGGCCGAGCTCCTGCGTGAGCTGGAGCATGCGGGTGAACATCGTGTGGCCGAAGATGTTGAGCAGCAGCAGGCCGCCGAGCAGCGCGATGGCGGCGGTGAGGTCGACGCTGCGGGGCACATTGCCCTGCTCGACGGCCTGCTGGCGGCGTCGCGGCGTTGGTTGTTCTGTTCTTTCGGCGGCTTCGTCAGCCATGCGGTTCGTCCCTTAGAAGCATCTCGAGCACAGCCGCCCGCGGAAAGACCGGACCGTTGAATGGAGCTTGCCGGAAGCCCGCGCTCCCTGAGGATGGTTGTTCACGCAGGTCGCTCATTCGAGCATCTCCTGTGTCCAGCCCACGACGCGCTCCAGCGTGCCGATGAAGACCTCCATCGCGGCCGGAAGCGAGACGGCCACGAGCGCGAACACCATCAGACCTTTGACCGAGAAGCCGAGGATGGTCACGTTGAGCTGCGGCACGCAGCGGCCGATGAAGCCGAGCACGACGTTGACCAGGAAGAGCGTGATCAGGGCCGGGGCGGCCAGGCGGACGGCCGTCGCCGCGGCCAGGCCCAGGGCGTCGAGCAACAGGTTGGCGGCGGCCTCGTTGTCGGGCTGGGCGGTGAGCAGCGGTATCGAGCCGAACGTATCGAGGCAGACGGAAAGCAGTACGCGGTGACCGCCGACGATCAGGAAGACGACCGCGCCGAGCTGGACGTAGAGCAGTCCGAGCACGTCCTGGTCGGTGCCGGTGGTCGGGTCGGCGACCTGGGCGAAGGCCATCCCGGATTCCTGGGCGATGATCTGGCCGCCCATTTCGAGGGCGACGAAGCAGATGCGGACCGCGACGCCGATGAGGATGCCGAGCAGCAGCTCGCCGGCCAGCGCGAGTGCCAGCGCGCCGGGCGTAGGCGGCAGCAACTCGGGGATTCGCACGAGCGGCAGGACGGCCGCGGCGAGCCCGGCGGCCAGAAGGATGCGCACATGCGTGGGGATGGTCAGCGCGCCGATGACGGGCATGAACATGAGCATGCCGCCCATCCGCGAGAGGACGGCCAGGAAGGCGGGCAGGTTCATGTAGGCTGCGAGCAGCTCGACCGGCATCGCGTGTCCCCGTGGTCTCGTCCGGACTAGCCGACGCCGCCGAGCATCGCCTGTGTGTATTCGATCAGCCGGGCCGCGAGCCAGGGCACGAAGAAGATGGCGGCGCCCATCATGGCGACGATCTTCGGCACGATGGCGAAGGTCTGGTCCTGAAGCTGCGTGATGGTCTGGATCAGGCTGATGAGAATGCCGACCAGCACGCCGGTGCCGAGGATCGGCCCGGCGATCACGAGCGAGGTCAGCAGCGCCTCGCGTCCGAGATCGAGTGCCTGCGAAAGCTCGAACATTGGGTCCCTCCTATCCGGCCACGCTGGCCATCAGTGAGCCGGCGACCAGGTGCCAGCCGTCGGCCAGCACGAACAGCAGCAGTTTGAACGGCAGGGAAATCAGCACCGGCGGGAGCATCATCATGCCCATCGAGACGAGCACGGTGGCGATCACCATGTCGATCACGAGGAAGGGCAGATAGATGCGGAAGCCGATGATGAAGGCGGTCTTGAGCTCGCTCAGCAGAAACGCCGGCAGCAGTGCGGTTGTGGGCACGTCGCGCGGCGTGATCTGCTCGTCCTCGGGGACGCTGCGTCCGGCGGCGTACTCATACATCATGTAGACGTCCTGCTCGTTTCCGGTCGCGACGATCTGGTCGAACATGAAGCCGCGCAGCTCCTGCCCGGCGGTCTCGAGGGCGGCCATCTGCGGCATGGAGCCGGCCAGGTAGGGATCGACCGCGTCGCGGCGGATTCGTTCCCAGGTCGGGGCCATCACGAGCATGGTCATGAACAGCGCCAGTGCGATCAGGACCTGCGAAGGCGGCAAGGTCTGCGTGCCGAGGGCCTGGCGCAGCAGGACCAGCACGACCAAGATGCGGACGAAGCAGGTCATCATGAGGACGATGCTGGGGGCGATGGTCAGCACCGTCATGAGGATGAAGATCTGGAGGGTCGAGGTCAGGGATTCGCGGTCGGCGGCGCGCGGCAGCAGGCGGCTGACGTCGGGGATGTAGACGGGATCGGCGCCACCGGTGGTTGCGCTGGTTGCCGCGTCGGTTGCGCTGGTCGCGGACGCGGGCACGTCCGGCGGGCTTTGCGCAACAGCCGGCGGAGCGAGGCTCAGGAGCAACGCGAGCGTCAGGGCGAGGCGGCGCAGGGTGGCCGGCGCGCGGCGCGGGCTGCGGGGCACGCACTGCGTGCAGAAACCCTGCTTTCGATCCGCGCCATGGATCACGGGCGACTCCAAACCCGAATTCGACGGCTCCGCCGTCGAGGCGTCGCGAGAGCCCGCGGGCCCGCGCGACGCCCTGTCGTCTTCTATCGCGACAAACCTGCGACGGACGCCAGCCGCTGCGCGGTCCTGGCGAGCGTCTGACGAATGCCGCGGATACGCGGATCGTCACCGGCCGACGGTTCGTCACCGGCGGCATCGAGCCGCTCAAACTCCTGTGCTTCGCGCTCGAGGAAACGTTGAAATTCGGCTGACTGGGCTTCGCTTTCGCGGCCCGCGGCCTGGCCGGCCAGGCTGGCGGCCAGCTCGGCATTGTCGAACGTATCGAGCGGCGTGAGTCGATCTCCGCTCATGCCGACGAGCACCAGCCGGGGACCGACGCGAATAAGACAGACCGAATGCCGCGGGGAGAGCGCCATGCGGCTCAGTAGCTGCACGAAGCCGCTGCTGCGCATGCGGGCGAGCGGGCCCGTGCCCGTCAGACCGGTGATCGTGCGATAGCCCCAGGCGAGGAGGAGGATCAGGCCGACCACGCCACCCAGCGAGAAGAGCGTCCGCAGCCACGAGGCCGTGTTGCTCGGCGCAGCGCCCCCCGGAGCGGCCGCGGCGCGGCGCGTGGAGCTGCCACGCGTGAGCGGCACATCTTCGCGGCCGGGCAAGCTCGACGCTTCTCCGGGGACGCCGTCGTGCGTCGCAGGCTGCGCGGATCGCTGCGGCGTGGGCTGCGTCGCGTCGGCCGCGTTCAGATCCGGCTCGAGGGCGTCCCAGGCCTCGTCGGTCAGGCCGACCGGCGGCGCGGGGTCGGGAGGACCGACGGCCTGCGCGCGGCCGGTCCCCGCCGTCGCCGCAGCGAGGGCGATCGCCAAAAGTGTCGTTGCCATCCGTGGCAGCCGGGGCTTCATGCCTGTGTCGCGGTCTCGGGTACGGGGTTGATGATGTCGTTGATCCGGACGCAGAAGTTCTCGTTGAGCACCAGGACCTCGCCGCGGGCGACGAGCCGGCCGTTGACGATCACGTCCACCGGGTCGCCGGCGAGCTTGTCCAGCTCGATCACGGAGCCGACGCCGAGGCGAAGCACATCTTCGATCTCCATCTCCGCGCGGCCGAGCTCGACCTTCACATCGAGCTCGACGTCATCGAGCAGCTCGATGGAGGCCAGTTCCGGGCCGGTCTTGCCCGGCTCGGCGGGCGGAGGCGTAAAGGCGGTTGCGGCCGCGCTGTCCGGCGGCGCCGCGGCGGCGACCGGTTCGGTCTGCGGCGCGGCGGCGGATGCGCCGGCGTCAGCCTCCGTGGCGGCGGCGGTCGGCTCGTCGGGGTTGACAGGTTGGTTGGCTTGCGGTTCGGTCGACATCGGCGATCACATCCTTGCCTGGCATGCCGGCGAGCCTCCAACGCTTCGCGGCGGCAGTCCGTTGCCCTTGCGTGCTCTCATCCGGCCTTGATCGGCACGCAGCGCGGAATGAGCACGGCCTCGATCAGGTTCGGGTCTCCGACGATCTGTCCCAGCACGCGATGCACCTGGACTCGAAGCGTCTGGAGGTCGGGCTCGTTCAGGTAGCGCGGGTCGAGGCTGCGGATGATGCTGGCGATCGCATCCGAGATCTCGCCGCTGCGCTCGGTCTTGAGCTTGTCGATCTGGTCGCGGCGGTGCGCTGGCACCTTGACCACCAGGTCGATGTCGAAAATCCAGGTGGCGCCCTGGCGGCTGTTGGGGACGCGGAACTTCTCGAGCAGTTGAATCTCGACGGAGGTCGTCTGCGTCATCGGGTCCGGGCCGGTCACGACGCTCTCGCCGCCCGAGCCGTAGCTGGCCTGCGGCCCGCCGCCGAGCAGTTGCAGACCGAGGAAGATCAGCAGAGCTTCGCCGACGGCGACGGCCGTGACCAGCACGGCGGTCCTGGGAATCTTGAAGCGCCGCTTCGGCGCTTCGGCTTCAGTTTTGGGCGCGTCTTCCGCCATGGGCGATCCTCGTGCTCGGGCACCGCTCGGCACGAGCGGAGCTACCCTCACACTTATCGACTACCCGGACCGGCAGGTTCACGAGCGGGGTGGGCGGGCGGCTCGAAGCCGGGTCTTATGAGACATTCTCCGGCTCTTTCGGCACATGCTGCGCCGGCGCGCAAGAATGATCGGCGAGCGGCTCGTGCTGGAAGGTGCGCAAGGCGCGGCCGTAATCGACCGCGCGGCGGACGACCTCGCGAAGCGACTCGCGGACGACGAGCTGATCGCCGTTGAGCAGCGTGATCATCGTGTCCGGCACCGCCTCGACGAGCTTGATCTGCTCGGCATTGAGCACGAACGGCCGGCCGTTGAGTCGCGTGAGCTGGATCATGTCGTCGTCTGCCGCGGCGGCGGCCTCCAGGGTTACCGGACGATGAGCAGGAGCTGGTCGAGCAGGTCGGACGAGGTGCTGATCACGCGGCTGGCGGCCTGAAAGCCGGTGCTGGAGGTGATCAGCCCGATAAACTCGCGCGAAAGGTCGACATTGGAGAGCTCGAGGGCCCCGCTCAGCAGCCGGCCGGCGCCGAAGAGGCCCGGAGCGGTGATGGTCGGGTTGCCGGAGTTCGGTCCCGAGAGGTAGCCGTTGTCCTTGTCGGAGACGAGGCCCTCGGGGTTGGGGAAGACGGCGACGGCGACCTGGCCGAGGGTGCGCGTCAGACCGTTGCTGAAGGTGCCGTTGATGGTTCCGTCGACGCCGACGCTGAAGTTGGTCAGCGTGCCGGGCGGGAAGCCGTCCTGCTCGGCCATGACGACGTTGGACTCGCGGGTCGACAGGCCGTGAATACCGCTGAAGTCGAGATCGAACTCGAGCGGCGTGGCGGCCCCGGAGCCGCTGCGGTCGATCTGGACGCGATTGCCATCGGTGCCGCGGAAGTTGCCCATCGTATCGAAGGAGATCGTGCCGGTGTTGAGGAAGCGCGAGGCGCCGTTGTTGTCGGGGCTCTCGACGTAGAAGCGCCAGACCGGGCCGGCGGCGCCGGTGCTCTCGAGCACGAAGGTGACGTTGGTGATGACGGGCGTGCCGAGCGAGTCGTAGGTCGTAAAGCCGGTGAAGACGCTGGAGCCGTTGGCTTCCTGCGTCTGCGTGAAGGAGAAGGGCAGCGGAGATGAGGTGCTGCTGCTGAAGATGCCGCTGTTGTCGATGCCTATGGCGTTCTGCTCGCCGGCGTTGCTGTTGATGACGAGCATGCCGTTTTCGATCGTGACGCCGGGCGTGCCGGGGACACCGCCGCCGGTCGAGATGCCGGTCACGTTCTGGAGCCAGGTGGCGAAGTCACCCAGCGTGGAGCCGTCCTGGCCGACGACGAAGGTCTGCGGCGGCAGGACGCGCTCGCCCTTGGTGACGCCGGTGAGCGTGAGCTCGGTTCCGTCCGCGAACAGCAGGACGGAGGGGTCGGCGGCGGAGCGCAGATCGGTCAATGCGGTGCCGGCCGTCGCGGCGGCGCCACCGCCGTCGACGAGGGCCTGCGACTGGTGCTGCGAGCCCTGAGTGCCGATGGTGCCGGCGGCGCTGAGGTCGCCGTCGAGCGCGACGCGGCTGGTCGAGCGCGCGACCGTCTGCGTGCCGATCGGAATCGTAAGGTCGGAAAGGACCGTCGGCGTAAGGGCGAAGTTCTCATCGACGCCGAAGCCCTGCACGAAATCGCCATTCAGCGTGACGAGCCGGTTCTGCGAGTCGAGCGAGAATGAGCCGTCGCGGGTGTAGAACTGCGTGCCGTTCGGCCGGCGGGCGACGAAGAATCCCGCGCCCTCGATGGCCAGGTCGCTGGGGATGCCGGTCGTCTCGATCGAGCCGGGGGTGAAGATCTTCTGCGTGCCGCCGACTTTCGCGCCCAGGCCGATCTGCGTCGGGTTCACGCCGCCGGTCGTCGGGCCGGGCGGCGTGCCGGCCGAGAGCAGGTGCGAGAACTGCGTCTGAAAAAGGGTCCGCGACGACTTGAACGCGGTCGTATTGACGTTGGCGATGTTGTTACCGATCGTCTCGATCCGGACCTGGTTGACGCTCATGCCGGTCAGACCGGTGTACATCGCGGTGGTCAGTCCCATTTCGGTTTCCTCGCAGGAGCTTTCAATCACCTCGTGTGCGGCGCGGCGGTCAGGTGCACTCGCGCCGATCGCTCGGACGCGACCGGCGGTCAGAGCCGCAGCGAGCCGCTCAGGTCGAGCCAGGGCGGCAGGAGCGAACGGCGGCGGGCCGCCGCCTCGGTCTTGTCGTCGGATTGCTGGACGGCCGCGGGCTGCGGTGCGTCAGCGGCGGGATCAGTGCCCAGCCGCTGGCTGGCGACCTCGACGCTCGTCACGTGCACGACATCGGCGGCGGGAACGGTCAGGCCGTTGTCGAGCTCGAGCACGCCCGCGCCGTCGCTCGTGAAGCTGATGCCCGTGACGACGCCCGACATGAGCGACTCGCTGCCATCCGCGCCGCGGACGGCCGCGGTGACGAACTTTCCGAGCAGCTCGCTCAGGCCGCTGGTGCGCTGCTGCTGGGCGAGCTGGGCCAGCGTCTGCGAGAGCTGGCCGGAGAGCTCGATCGAACGGATCTGCGAGACCTGGTTGATCATGTCGGAGGTCTCGGCCGGCTTGAGCGGGTCCTGCTGGCGAAGCTCCGAGATCATGATGCGGAAGAAATCCTCGCTCTTGAGGCTGGCCAGGCCGCGGTCCGTCCGCGGCTGAACGGTCGAGCCGGTTGCGTTGATTGCAGTCGCATCCATCGTTCACCTGCCTCCCATCGCGGCGGCGCTGCGGGCCGCACTCAGATTGTCACGTTCAGGCGGCGCGCCTCGGCCGCCGCCGCATCCTGCGGCGCGTCGGGCTCAGGGCCGCCGGGCTCACGCCCGCCGTGGACGAATGATCCGTCAGACGTGTCCCGATGCGCCTCGTGCGAATCGTCGGACGGTTGCTGCGAGTCATCGCCCTGCTCCTGCGGCGGCTGCCAGGGCTCGTGGCCCGGCTCGTCGGGCTGGGTCGGCGGACGCACTTCCACGGACTCCAGCCGGATGCCGCTCTGCGCCAGTGCGTGGCGCAGTGTGTCGAGCTGGTCCGAGAGCAAACGGTGTGCCGAACCCGTGTCCGTATCGAGCCGCAGGTGCAGCACATCGCGGCGCAAGTCCATGTGAATACGGATCGTGCCGATCTCCGGCGGGTCGAGACGCAGCGTGGCGCGGCTGTGCGATTCGCTCAGCCGGCCGCGCACAACCCGCACGAGCCGGTCGATATTTGCGCCGGCATCGTTGCGCGGAGCGGCGTCGGTGCGGGCCGCGCGAGTCGTCGAGTTGAGCACGCGGGCGAAGGCGCGCGGCGGGCCGGCCGCGGCCGCAGCGGGCTGAGCGCCGGGCTTGGCCGCGGAAGAAGACGAGGCCGACGAGGCACTCTGAGCATTCGCGCCGGCCGCGACGAGGGCGGCCGGTGCCGAGGTCGCGAGGCGCGCTGCCGGCGGCGCCGGGCGCGCGGGAGTTGCACGGATGACGGCGTGCGTCGGGCGCGGGGCAGCCGCGGCGGCAGGATTCATGGCTGCAGGCGCCGCGGGTGCAGCGGCCGGAGGCGGCGCCTGGGGCGGCGTGGCGGGCGCGGAAGCAGGCTGAGCGGCGGTGGGCTCCGCGTTGGGCGCGGCCGCGTTCGGCACGGACGGCTGCGTCGCGGCCGCGGTCTGCGTAGCCGGTTTCTGCGCGGTTTCTCGGAGCGACTGGCTGGCGTCGGAGAGCGCTTCGCGGAAGCCGCGGCGCGAGTCGGCCGCGTGCTCGCCGGCGATCTCGCGGTTCTGGCGGCGCTCGAAGGTGCGGCTGACCGGGTCGACGTTCCGCTCGAGCATGCGGACAAACTCGGTCGGCGAGCGCTGCGCGGCGAGGGCCGCCTCGTTGGGGTCGCTTTCGCGGCGACGGTCGGCGGCGCGCTGCCGCTGATCGCGCGATTCCTCGTCGCCGCCCTGTTCGAGCAACGGTGAACCGAGCGGCAGGCCGGGCGGGACGCGGTCCTGAAGACCGAGCGTCAGCGCGGGCGAAGCGGGCCCGCAAAGACACATCTGCATGGCAACACCTGCTTGTCGTCAGGCGTCGCCCGGTGTCTTCCCTGACGCCGGGGCGAGTTCGTCGATGTCCTGGTTTCGGAGCTGCTCCAGCAGCTCGTGCAGTAACTGCAACTCTTCAGCCGAGCGCATCTGGTCGAAGATGCGCTGGGCCTGCGAGGGCGAGAGCGCCTTGATGAGCCGCACGGCGTCGGCCGGGTGCTTCTGCCACGTGCGGACGAGGTGCTCCTTGGCCTGGGCCGGGGCGAGCTTGGTGACGAGCTTGACCTCGCGCTCGAAACCCTCGTCGCGGTTCTGGTTCCGCAGGCGGTCCTGCTGGGCGAGCCACGCTTCGCGGCTCTGGTCGAACTGCTCCTCTTCAGTGATCAGGTGCTGTAGGGCGCGTTCGAGCAATTCCCGCTGGGCGGCCAGGTCGCGCTGGGCGCGCTCGGCCAGCGCCCGGGTCATCTGTTCCGCGAGCCGCTGCTGGCGGAGCTCCTCGGCGGAGCGGGCGCGGCCCTCGGCCGGCTGGCTGGCCGGCTGCGAGGTCGCGCCCTGGGCGTCGGCGGCGGTCGCATCGTCCGTCTCGCCGCTCAGGAGCTGCGCGAGCTGAGCGGCGCGATCGGCGAGCGTGCCGTTGGCGGCCAGCAGGCCGACGAAACCGCCGCCCGCGAGCAGCGTGGCGAGCGAAACGGCGGCCAGCAGGTTGTAGAGCTTGCTCAGCAAGCGGCAGACTCCTGCTCAGCGGGTCTGCGGCTGGCCGGCGCGAGTCCGCCGGCCGGCTCCGCATCCATCCCTTCCGCCTGCGGCTCCGCCGCGCGGCTGAGAGCGTGACAGTGCATCTGCTGTGCCAGCTCGTCCGTGAGGTCCTGCTCGCGCTTCTGCTGGGCGCGGCGATGCTCGTCGAAGCGACGCTCGCGGAGCGTCTCGAGTACGCGCGTCTGCGTGCGGGCGACGCGGACCTGCTCGCGGGCCGCTTCGAGGCGCGCAAGCACCTGTACCCGCATGCTTTGCCGCTCGTGCATCTGGCGCCGCAGGTGGCCGATCCAGGCCCGGATGCGGGCCAGCTCGAGGGGATCGAAGCGGCCGGCGGTCTGCGTCTCGCGCAGCAGCGCTTGCTGCTCGAGGATTTCCTGCCAGCCGCGGCGGTCGGCGTCGTCGAGCTGCGCAAGTTCGGCCTGAATAGCGGCAAGTTTGCGCATCGCCTCGCGCTGGCGGATCTGCCGCACGTTCAGCAGCGTTTCGAGCCGGAATTTGAACGCCTGTGCCATGCTTGCTCACGAGCTTTCGGCGGGACAACCCCGCCGGGTGTCAGCGGCCGCCGCGGTTTCCAGCGCGGATGGCCTCGCGCGTCTTCTCCACCAGGCCGGCCAGCTCGGCCAGCGATTGCTGCGTCCGGGCCAGCGACGAGTCTTCATCACGCGATTGGCGCAGGAAGGACTCGATCGCCTCGCGGCTCTGGACGGCCAGGTCGTAGTCGGGATTCGCACCGGGCACGTAGGCGCCGATGCTGACGAGGTCTTCGATGTCCTTCCAGGTAGCCAATACGCGCCGCAGCAGGACGGCCGCCGACTGCTGCGCGGGGCTGGTCACGTCGACGGCCACGCGGCTGATGCTGGTCAGAACGTCGATGGCCGGAAAATGACCCCGGTTGGCAAGACTGCGCGAGAGCCAGATGTGGCCGTCGAGAATGCCGCGGACGGCGTCGGAGAGCGGCTCGTCGATGTCGCCGCCTTCCACCAGGACTGTATAGATGCCCGTGATGCTGCCGCGCTCGGTGCGGCCGGCCCGTTCGAGCAGTCGCGGCAGCAGCGCGAAGGTGCTTGGCGGATAGCCCTTGGAGGTCGGCGGCTCGCCGGCCGCCAGGCCGATCTGCCGCTGTGCCATGGCCATGCGCGTGACGGAATCCATCAGCAGCAGCACGTTCGCTCCCTGGTCGCGGAAGAACTCCGCCAGCGCGGTGGCGTGAAAGGCGGCCCGGACACGCAAGGCCGGGGCTTCGTCCGACGTGCAGGCGACCACGACGCTGCGGCGCAGGCCGGCCTCGCCGAGCTGGCCGGCGACGAAATCCTTCACTTCGCGGCCGCGCTCGCCGACAAGCGCGACGACGACGACGTCGGCTTCCGTCTTGCGGCAGATCATGCCCATCAGGACGCTCTTGCCGACGCCGGTGCCGGCGAAGATGCCGAGACGCTGGCCGCGGCCGGCCGTCAGCAGGGCGTCGATGGCGCGCACGCCGAGGCCGAGAGGCGTGTCGATCTGGCGGCGGGTCATGGGCGCGGGCGGGTCGGCGTAGAGCGGGTAGCGGGCATTGAGCAGCGGAGCGGGGCGGCCGTCGATCGGCAGCCCCTGGCCGTCGAGGACGCGGCCGAGCACGTCGAAGCCGACGGGGACGCGTGGCGCGGCGGAGAGGCACTCGACCCGGTCGCCGGGGGCCACGCCGGTGGGTTCTCCGAAGACGGAGAGGAGGGCGTGTTTGCGGCGCAGGCCGACGACTTCGGCCTCGACGCGGGCGCCGCGGCGCGCGTGGATGGCACAGCGGGCGCCGATGGGCACGGGCAATCCGGCGACCGAGACGGTCAGACCGCGGACTTCGTCGACCCGGCCGCGGATGGACTCGGCGATCATCGATTCGACCTCGCGGGCGAGGTCGTCGAAGAGAGTCGTTGCGGGCGAGGTGCCGGCACTCCCCAGCGAGTTCATGGTCCCCCCTGCCCTTCGCGGCTCGTGTCTTGGGGCGGGGCTGCGCCGTCCTGCGGCGGCGAAACGATCTGCGGCGACGCGGTGGCGCCCGGCGCATCGGCCTGCGGCGTCAGGGCCGCGGCGATACGGTCGAGCTGCGTCTCGATCGTCGCATCGATCGTCCCGGCTTCGCTGTGGAGCACGCAGCCGGCGCGGGAAACCTGCTCATCGGCGACGATACGAACGTGTCGAAGCGACTCGACGTGCTCGAGCAGAGTCCCGGCTGCCGCACGGAGTGTCTCGGCGTCGGCCGGGTGCAGATGCAATTCGAGATCGTGATGGTGCTCGACCAGTTCCAGCAGCGCGCGGGCCTGCTCGACGGCAACCTGCGGGTCGTGCTCGGCGAGACGGCGGCAGACGCGGCGGGCGACGGCGAGCGCGAGCTGGATCAGGCCGGACTCCGCCTGGGCCAGCAGATTGTGTTTGCGCTGCTCAACGAGGTCGAGCGATTCGGTCAGCGCGGCGACGAGGGATTCGACCTGCGACTTCGCCTCGCTGCGGGCTGCCTGGGCGGCCTCGCGGCGGATCTGTTCAATGCCCTCGCGGCGGCCCTGCTCAAGACCCTCCTGCCGGCCACGCTCATGGTGCTCGCGATAGCGCGCCTCCGCCCCGGTGCGGGCGGCGGCTTCGATGCGGGCGGCCTGCTCGCGGGCCGCTTGCAGCATGAGGGCCGCCTCCTGCTCGACATCCGCGAACGAGAAGGGCGCGGCCGTCTGTGGAATCTCTCGCCGAATCACGCTCGGCACGGGCGGCACTCCTCCTGTGTCGCGGCGCCGACGGCGGAAGAATTTGCGGCCGCGGCGAGTCGCATCAGACGATCAGGTCCTTCTCGCCGCCCTTGCCGGCGATGATGATTTCGCCGGAGTCTTCGAGGCGGCGGACGACGTCGACGATCTTCTGCTGGGCGGCCTCGACGTCGCTGATGCGGACCGGGCCCATGAACTCCATTTCCTCCTGGATGAGCTGCGCCGCCCGCTCGGACATGTTCTTGAAGATCTTCTGCTTGAGCTCGTCGCTGGCGGTGCGCAGCGCCAGGGCCAGCTCCTCGTTCTCGACCTCCTTGAGAACGGCCTGAATGCCGCGGTCGTCCACCCGCATGATGTCCTCGAAGACGAACATCAGCCGGCGGATCTCCTCGACCAGCTCCGGATTCTCCTCCGCCAGGCCGTCCATCACGCTCCGCTCCGCGGCGCGGCCGGCGAGGTTGAGTATTTCAGCGACCGACTTGACGCCTCCGACGCGCTCGAAACGCTCGTTGACCAGGCCGGAGAGGCGCTTCTCCAGACCGCGCTCGACCTCCTTGATGATGTCGGGGCTGGTCTGGTCCATGTTGGCGATGCGGGCGATGACCTCGATCTGCCGCTCCGTGGGCAGGCCGACGAAGATCTCCGCCGCCATCGCCGGCGGCAGGTGCGAGATCACCAGGGCGATCGTCTGCGGGTGCTCGCCGGAGAGGAACATCAGCAGGTTCTCGGTTTCCGTCTTCTGAAGGAAGCTGAAGGGCTGCTCATAGATCTGGTGCTCGAGCGCGGCGACGATGCGGCGGGCCTCGTCGGGCGGCAGCGTCTTCTCGAGCAGCGTCCGCGCCAGCGGCAGACCGCCCATGTCGACGTACTGTCGGGCCAGGACGATGTTGTAGAACTCGCGGACGACGGCGGCGCGCACCTCCGGGCTGACGCGCTCGATGTGAGCGATTTCCCGCGTGATCTCCTCGAGCCTGTCGCGGCGGAGGTTCTTCATGATCTTGGCGCTGACCTCCTGCTTGAGCGCCAGCAGCAGGATGGCGGCCTTGCGCGTGCCGGGCAGCGTGGACGGGTCGACGCCGTCGAGCTTCGTCATGTTGACCGGCATGCGGCTTCCTCCACGAACGAACAGAGGGCGGCGCGGCTAGCGCGAGCCGTCGGTCCATTGATCCAGCAGTGTTGCGATCGACTCCGCGTCCGATTCGACGATCTTGGCCACCTGCTCGAGCATGCCCTTGGTCTGCACCGCGGCCGGGTCGACCTCGGTCGCCTCGAGCATCCCCTCGGCCGCCTCGCCGATCGGGGCCGGGATGACCGCAGCGCCGTCTGCGGGGGTTGCGGCCGCTGTGGCGGCGGCCGCGGCGCGGTTGGAGGCGGCCCGCGAGGCTTCGTGAACGTCGCGCGCGGCGCGGCGGGCGGCCTCGATGGCCTCCTTGGGCAGGCCGATCTCGATTCCGAAGGCCTCGCCGGTTTCCGTGCTGCGGGCCATGCGAAGCATCGCGCCGATGGCGACCAGCGCGAGCAGGCCGAGGCCCGACGGCGGGCCGTAGCGCTGGACGAGCTCCATGGTCGCGCTGGTGGCCGCGCCGGCCTCGGCGGCCGGAGGCTCGGTTTCGTCGTAATACCAGTCGACGGCGACGTGCTCGTCGTCCTGGGGCTTCACGAGCTTGCGCACCTGGTTGACGATCTTGGCGCTCTGCGTCTTGAAGACCTCTTCGAGCTGGGCTTCCGTCGGGGCGTCTGCGTCGGGATTCTGGCGGCGGAAGATGCTCTCGAGGAAACGGTGCGAGACGTTGATCGCGGCGAAGATCTCCTTGACCTCGCCGGCGGAGGTGCTTTCCGTCGTGACCTGTGTGCCGGGCTCGGTCGTGCTCTCGGTCTCCTCTTCCGTCGTCCGCTCCTCGGAGGCGCCGCTGCCGGCCGCGACGCCGACATTCGGCTGCACACCGAGCCGGCCGCCGCCGAGCGGGCGAACCGCGGTGCGATTGCGCGTGCTGCGGGAGGTTTCCACGCCTTCGGTGACGAGCCGCGACTCGCTGGCGCGACTGGTCGGGTCGAGCTCGACGCGCACGCTCACGCGGACGCCGGGATCAAAGCTGATCTGCGAGCGGATCTTGCCGGCGACGCGCTGCTCGTGCTCGCGGCGAAGGCGGTCGATCAGCGTGGAGCTGCCGGCGATCTCGCTGTCCCAATCCAGCGCGGCCACGCCGTTGGCGTCGACCACTTCGACATTCCGCAGCGGCAGGCCGCGGACGGCACCGGAGACGATTCTCGCGGCCGCCAGCGCGAGCTGGCGCGAGACCGGGTCGCCGCCCTGCATGATCAGCGTGATGCTGGCCGAGGCGGGCGGTTCGTTTTTGGAGAAGCCGCGCCGCGGGCCGGTGATGTTGAGGAACACGTAGGCGTCCTTGACTCCCTGGAGCTGTCGCAGGACGCGCTGGAGCTGCGTCTGAAGCGCCACCGTCCAGCGCTTGTTGTTCTCCTCCTGCGAGATCCACGGATTGGCTTCCTTGACGAGCGCGTCGAAGCCGATGCTCGTGTCCGCGGGCAGGCGTTCCTGCACGCCGAGCTGGGCCAGCAGGAGCTGGCGGTTCTGCGAGGCGGGGACGAGGACCTGCTGGCCGACGACCTTCGAGGGAACGTTGAGCGTCTCGAGGCCGGTCTGGACGGTGGCCAGGTCTTCGGCGGCCAGCGACTGGCCGGGCAGGAGCGGCACCATCTCCGGCGCGGCGGCCCACTGGCTGAGCCACATGAGCGAGACGGCGACGAGCAGGGCGCCCAGGCCCAGGGCGAGCTTCTGCGAGAGACTGAGCTCGCGAAGCTGCTCCATCGCCTTGGTCGCGGATTTCTGAACCGAAGCCATCCGTGGCTGCTCCCGAAGGCCGAGGCGGGCTGGCGGCGTCCGTGCCGCGCTGCCGGCGGACGAATTCGCCCGCTCGATCGCCCTGCCCTATCGCGTCAGACGCGCAGGTTCTGCAATTCCTGGTAGGCGTCGACGAGCTTGTTGCGGATTTCCATCAACAGGCTGAAGGCCACGTCCGCCTTGCGGGCGGCAACGAAGACGTCGGTGACGTTCTGTGACTGGCCGGTGAGCAGCTTCTGCAAGCTGTCGTCCGCTTCGGTTTGCATCCGGCTGACCTGCTCGAGCTGCTCGCGCAGCATGCCGGCGAAGTCATCGCCCCCGGAGGCAGTCTTTGACGGCGGTGCGGCGGGGCCGGCCACGCCGGGCGCCGCAACGGGGTTCGCCGTACGGATCGTTAGCGGATCGCTCATGGTTCGCCTGTTCCCAACACGCTAACGGCGGGGCGGGATTCTGCGCCCGCCACGCGCCGGTTCAGAGTGCAGAGTTAAGAGTAGCGAATTCAGGCCGCGCCCCGCGCCGATCATCCTTCACTCGCTACTCCTCACTCGCTCCTCTTCACTCGCTATTCTTCACTCGCTGCTCTTCACTCGCTATTGTTCACTCGCTGAGCTCATCCGCCTACGCCAGCACCTGGATCGCCTGCCGGATCATGTCGCGGCTGAGATTCATCATCGCCAGGTTGGCCTCGTAGGCGCGGGTCGCCTCCAGCGCGTCTATGTATTCCATCGAAAGGTTGACGTTCGGATATTGAACGTAGCCGGCCCGCGGGCCCTCGCGCAGGGCGTGCGGATGGCCGGGATCCCACACCAGACGCGGCTCGGAGGGATCTTCGCGGACCTCCGCCACGCGCACACCCGGCCCGCCGTCACTGCGGCCGGACTCGAACGTCACGATCCGCCGCCGGAACGGGTCGATCGTGCCGTCGTCCTGCCCGGTCGTGAAGGCGTTGGCGATGTTGCCCGCCAGAATGTCGAGCCGCGTCCGCTGCGCCGTCAGGGCCGAGCCGCTGATATCCAATGCACCGATCATGACAACCTGCCTCTAATCGCCGTCTTCAATCCGTCGAAACTCGACTTCAGCCGCGCCAGCGCGAACTGATACGTGAGAGCGTTCTCGCTCACCTGCGTCATCAATTCTTCGAGCCGCGCGTTCGTGCCGTCGTGGAAGAGCACGTTCGCGGCGGGCTCCGTCTGCGGCTGCGCGACGAGCCGGCCGGCCGAATCCGTACTTACCTGCCGGCTGCCGCGGAGCTCCAGCCGCGATTTGTTGGCGCTGCGGGCCTCGTCGATCGCCTTGCGCAGCGTTTGCTGGAACTCGCGCCCGTCGAGCCGCCGGGTCTGATAGTCCGGCGTGTCGATGTTGGCGACGTTCTCCGCCAGCACCTGATGCCGGGCCTCGGCGAAGCGCGCAGTCAGCTCGAGAGCGTGCCGCGGACGCGAGCTGAGCAGTCGATCGATCCACATACGCCAGTCTCACCTGTCTTGCGAACCCGGCCTCACGGACCCGGTTTTCCGAGCACATCACGTGCCGCGACGGCCGCCGGCCCTGCTCACTCCGGCCGGCGGAGCACCGCCCGCGGTCGTGCTCCGCCCGCCGGCAACCGGCCCCAGCGCGATCCGCGAACCGGCCACACGACCGTAAGTCACGCTGCGGCCGCGGGTTGCGTGCCGGCTAGACGAGCTGCGGCACGGGCTGTTCACGCGTGATCGTGCGCGCCGGCGGCTGGCGGACCATCGAGTCGTCGAAGGTCCCGTCCTCGCGCCACTTCTTCAGCTTCAGCCCGAGCGTGCGCAAACCAATGCCGAGCGCACGCGCAGTTTTTTCGCGGTGGCCGCTGAAGCGCTCGAGCGTGCGCAGGATCAGTTCGCGCTCCGCGTCGGCCAGGATCTGGCCGTCGCGGAAGCTGACGCGCTCGACCGGAGCGGTGGCGGTGCGGATCGGCCCGCCCAGCAGCGGCTGGACGATCTCGGGCGAGACGTCGCGGCCGGCCTCGAGCACGCAGACGCGCTCGCACATGTTCTGCAACTCGCGGACGTTGCCCGGCCAGGCGTAGTCGGTGAGCATGCGGATCGTCTCGGGCAGGAACTTCGGCCGGGGGCGGCCTTCGCGGTCGCAGACGCGGCCGATGAACTCGTCGATCAACAGCGGGATGTCCTCGCGGCGCTGGCGCAGCGGGGGCACCTCGATCGGCAGGACGCTGAGGCGATAGAACAGGTCCTCGCGGAAGCGGGCCTTGGCCGCCCAGTCGCGCAGATCGCGGTTAGTCGTGGCGATGACGCGGACGTCGACGCGGCGCGTGACGGCGCTGCCGACGCGCTCGAACTCTCGCTCCTGAAGGACGCGCAGCAGCTTGGCCTGGAGCGAGGTGTCGATCTCGGAGACCTCGTCGAGCAGCAGCGTGCCGCCGTCGGCCAGCTCGAAGCGGCCCTTGCGCATGCGGTCGGCGCCGGTGAAGGCGCCCTTCTCATGGCCGAACAGCTCGCTCTCCAGCAGGGTCGGCGAGAGGGCGGCGCAATTGACGCAGAGCATCGGCTGGCCGGCCCGGGCACTGGCGGCGTGGATGGCGCGGGCGATCAGCTCCTTGCCCGTGCCGCTTTCGCCGGTGATCAGAACGGTGGCGGTGCTCTGCGCGACGCGCTGGATCTTCTCGATGACCGGCTTCATCGCGGGCGACGTCCCGACGAGCTTGCGCTCGGAGCCGAGGTCCTCGATCGTGCGGCGCATAACCTCGTTCTCGCGGAGCATGTTGCGCTCGCGGACGGCCCGCTCGATCAGGATGGCGACCTCCTCGGCGTTGAAGGGCTTCTGGATGTAGTCGAACGCGCCGAGCTTCATCGCCTCGACGGCCGTGGCGACCGACGCGTACGCGGTCATGAGGATGACGGGCACGTCGATCCCGAGCCGCCGCAGCTCGCGCAGCATCGACACGCCGTCCATGCCGGGCAGCTTGAGGTCGCACAGGATCACGTCGAACGCCCGCTGCCGGATGGCCGTCAGCGCTTCGTCGGCACTGCCGTAGGCGAAGACCTTGTGGTCCTGGGCGGTCAGCGTCTCTTCGACGGAGTTCCGCATCAACGGCTGGTCGTCAATCACACATACGCACGCCATCGCGAGTCCCTCGTTCTACGCGGCGTCGCAGCAGCCGGCCGCCTGGCCTGTTTCGCTGCTGTGTCGGTCTGCGCCGCTCGGAATGGTGATGATGAATTCCGCGCCCTGACCGGTCCGGTTGCGGGCCGTCAGTTCGCCGCCATGGGCCTCGACCAGACGATGCGCGATCGTCAGACCGAGGCCGGTTCCGTGTTCCTTCGTGGTAAAGAAGGGATCGAAGACTCGATCGAGCACCTCGGGCGGCAGGCCCGGGCCCTCGTCGAGCACTGAAATCCGCGTGTTGCCCGCCTCGTCGCCGCAGGCCCGAAGTCGCACAATCGTGCCGGCCCGGGCCACCTCGGCCGCGTTGGCCAGCAGGTTCACGAGCACACGGGCCATCGCCTCGGTGTCGGCCACGACCTGGAGCTCGGGCGGCGAGAGCTCGACGTCGAGCGTCACGCCCCGGCGGTGGAAGACGTTGAGGCAGAAATCGGCGGCCCGCTGGACGATTTCGGCCAGCGGCCGGCGTTCGAGCCGGCACGGCCGCGGAGCCAGCGCGAGCGTGTCCTGAACCACGTCGTCGATCGCGCGGATGCCGGCCTCGATCTTGTCGAGCAGCTTCTGGGCCGGGGCGAGCTGCCTGCATTCGCTTCGCAGCAGGCCGCTGTAGAGCTGGATGGCGCCGAGCGGGTTGCGGACTTCGTGCGCGACGCCGGCCGCAAGCTCGCCGAGCGAGGCGAGCCGGCGGCGCAGCTCCAGCTCGCGGTCCTTGCTCTCCAGCTCGTGCCTCAGGCGCAGCACTTCGCGCTGCAGCGTCTCGTGCGTGCACTGGAGCCGCCGCGTGACGTCCATGTACTCGCGCAGCACCTGCCCGATGTCGACGGCCTGTCCGTCGCCGCGGCTGTCGGGCTGTGGGGTTGCTGTCATCAAAGTCTCCAGGCTCACGTTCGATCTCACTATGCCGGTCCTAGCCGCTCAGATCCGCGGAACCCGGGCTGCTGCCGGCCGAGTTGCCGCGCGAATAGGCGTTGTGGGCGGCGGCCCCGCCGGAGAATCTCTCGAGGCTCTGGGCCACCGACTGTTTGCGGGCGCTCAGCAGTGCGCTGTCTTCCTGGTCGCTGCGCAGAATGCTGCGGAGCATAGCGTTGATCTGGTCGAGCAGCTCGCCGACCTGCGCGCGGACCGGGTCGGGCAACTGATCGAACAGGGCGTCCCAGTCGCGGCGGAAAGGTGCGAGCTGATTGTTAAGCTGGGCGAGCTGCTGCACGAGCTTCTGCCGCTCGGAGAGGATGTTGAGCAGAGCCTCCGGCCGGTCGCCCGAGATCATGGTCCGCTGGCGGTGGCTGAGCGATTCGAGCTGGTTGTAGACGTCGCGCTGCTCGGTGAGGAGCCGGACCAGGTGGGTCGGGCTGAACCAGGCGGTTTGGTTTCCCACGTCGTTTCTCCTCGGTGCCGTGCGCGGCAATCACTGCGCGTCTGCGAACACGTCGCGGAAGAGCCGCGAGCCGGCCAGGGCCGACAGGTAACCGTCCCAATCCGCGGCATCCTGGCCGCTGGGTGATTCGTCGAATCCGGCCGGCGGGATGGCCCGCAGAAGCCAGCGGGCGTTCTCGATCGCGCGGGCCGCTTCCGTGACGCGCCCCATCCGCAGGTAGATGTTGGCGATCTGCACCTGGGCGACGAGGCTGGCCGGCTCGCGCTGGTAGCGGGCGGCGGCCTGGCGATAGGTCGCCAGCGCCTCGCGCAGCGAATCGTTGTCGTTCAGCTCGTAGAGGCAGTCGCCGCGGTAGAAGAGCGCGAGCCGCTCGTAAAGGGCGGTTTGCGGGTCGAGCGCCGCAGGCGGCGCGGCGGGCGTCGACTCCGGCTGAGTGGCCGGCGTGATCTCGGCCAGAAGCTGGCCGAAGAGCTCGGAGGCGTGCGCGAAGCGGCGCTGGCTCTCGTCGAGCGCTGCGCTGAGCGGCACGTCCGCGGGTGGATCGTCGCGCAGCTCGTAGGCCGCCTGGCGATAGGCGTTGGCCAGCAGAAAAAGTATACGCGCCCGCTCGTCGTCCTGCGGATAGAGAGTCAGGAAGTCCTCCAGCCGGCGGATCGCCAGCGCGAAGCGGCCCTGCTCGTAGAGCAGCTCACCGAGCGAGTGGAGCGCGGCCCGGAAGACCGGTGCATCCGGCGCGATCTCTCCTTCGAGCAGCGCCAGCAGCGAGCGCTCCGCCTCGGCGGCGCCCTCGGCGCTGATCGTGAGCAGCGTCTGGGCCCGCAGCAGCGTCGCGCGGGCGCCTTCTTCGAGCTTGGGGAACTCCCGGATGATCTTCTCATACTGCGCCAGCGCGTCGCTCAGCATGCCGTCGGCCGCATACGTCTGGGCCAGTTGCAGCATCGCCCGCGGGCGGCGCGGGTCGTCGCTGCGGAGCGAGACGTAGCGCAGCAGCACGCGGCGGGCGTCGCCGATGCGGCCGGCCAGGTCATACTGCTCGGCCGCGGCCCAGAGCAGGTCGGCTTCGCGCGAGACGTCGAACTGAACCATCGTCGAGGCGCGCTCGAAGTGGTCGCCGGCGAGCGTCCGCATGCGCACGGTCTCGTCACCGTCATGCGTGCTCGTGGCGGCCAGAACGGCCACCTCCGCCAGCCGCTCGCTCAGCTTGCGGAGCGTCTCGAGCTCGTCGCGGGGGGCCAGGTCTACGGCGAGCTGCAAGTAGCCGACCGCGTTGCGATAATCGCCGGCCTCGCTGCGCTTCTCGTGCAGCCGCTCCATCGAGCGGCCGAGGCGCGCCAACGCAGGCGCCATGCCCGATCCGCGGGCCCGCAACGCGGCGGCGGCCGCTAGCACACCCTCGCGGGCGGCCTCGTGACGCTCGAGCATGGCCAGCGCCTCAGACCGCCCCACCACCGCCGAGACGTACGCGTCGCCAGGCCCTTCGAGCGCCAGGGCCTCGTCGAACGCGGACAGGGCGGATTGCGGCCGGAGCTCAACCAGGTGAATCCGGCCGCGCAGGACGCGGTTGAGCACCGGCAGAAAGCCCGCCTGCGCCATCGTCGTTCCGGTCGTGAACTGGCCGGCGAGCCACTGGTCGATGCCGTCGACGATGGGCTGGGCTTCGAGATACCGCCCTTCGTGAATCAGCAGCCAGGCGTGCAGATAATCGTGATAGCCGATCAGATCGGAGCGCTTGAACTGCGACTCATAGCGCTCGTAGACATCGCGAGCGTGTTTGAGATCGCCACGGTCGAATGCCTCCTGCATCGCCCGCTGCACGCCCCACCACACGTAGGCCGGCGAGACGCCCTGCTCGGCGAGAAGGCGTTCGATCAGCTCGTGCCGCTCGGCGGCCGCATTGGAGCGGCCCTCCAGCAGGGAGACGAGAGCCTGAAGGCAGACGCGCCGCTCGTCGGCGTGGACCGCCTGCTCCAGCACCTTGCGATACCCGGAAATGGCCTCCGGCACGTGGCCGAGCCATTCGTGCGCCCGCGCGAGGCGGAGTTGGCCGGCCGGACCCGCCACGCGGCCGAGCTCGATCGCCTTCTGCTGATGCGTCAGGATGAGCTGTACGTTGTCGCTGATGGGCGTGGCGCGGAGCGATTCCTGCCGGTAGACGATCTCGGCCAGCAGCTCGTGCAGCTCCGCTCGCTGCGGCGGCGGCAAGGGCGGCCGCATCTCCAGCAGGTTCGCCGTCGAGTCGGCCGCATCGCGGAACGCGCCGGCGGCCAGCAGCGACTGGATGTCCGCGACGAAGACAGGAAAGTCGAGGTCGAGCACCGCGGGGCGAAGCCGCTGGACGGCGAACACGGCCGCCACGAGCGCGAGCACGGCGACAGGGACCTGCCACCGGCCGGCGAGAAGAGCGACGAGTGTTCTGAATCGTGCCATGCGGCTCGTCCTGAGCGCGAGGGTGCATCCGTGCCGAGCGTGCGCGGCGCGAGGTGCGACGCGCAACCTTCGTTCTCTATCGGAAGAGTCTGCGGCGTCGGCTCACGCAATTCCCGCCCGAACCGGGCAGGTCGTGCGCTCGTAATGGGCCGGAGGAGAGGCGTCGCGTAAGCCGATAGAATCCAGCGAGATACGAAACCTGGACCAGCACACCGAATGTCTGATAAAACGGCAGACGTATTGCTCATCAGTCAGGACGCGGGACTCGCCCGCGTGCTGGAGCGGCATTGTCCGCAGCACGCGAGTCTGGTGACGATGTCGCCGGCCGAGGCGGCCACCCGCCCCCTGCCCCCCTGCCGTCATCGCTGGCTGGACCTGGACGGCCTGAGCGCGCCGCCGGTCGAGGCGGCGAGCCGCAACGGCGTGTATTTCTATTCAAAGATGCCGGAGCCCACCATCGGGCTGCCGGCGGGACTGCTGATCCGCAAACCCTGCGAGAGCGGCACGGCGGCGATGCTGTGGTCGACGGTTCGGCCGGCCGCGCCGACGCGGGCCGGCGCGTCCGGCGGCGCGGATGCGGGGACGATTCCGAGCTGGCTGGCGGATTTTCACGTGCTTGAGCTGCGCGACCTCTCGCAGCGGATCGTGGGGGCGCTCCCGCAACTGCTCGGCTTTCGCGAGGCGTCGCTGTTCCTGCTGGACGAGGCGCAGGCGATTCTGTCGCTGGCGACGTCAAGCTGCACGCGGCCGATCGACCTGGCGGTTTCGCTGTCGAGCCGGCAGCACCTGATGGCGGCGGTCGCGCGGGACGGCAAGTGGCTGGAGAGCGACGAGGCGCCGGCGGCGCGCAAGCGGCTGGGCGTCGAGCAGCCCAGCGACGAGCGGATGTACGCCGATTCGAGCTTCCTGATCGCGCCGCTGATGTGCGCAGGGCGGCTGATCGGCGTGTTGAACCTGAGCGCCAGGACGGGCGCGCCGCGGCCGCCGCGGGCGATCCTGGAGGCGGTGTTCGCGTTCGTGGCGCGCGGGTTGCGGTACGCCTGCGAGCACGAAGTCGCGCGGCTCGAAGCGCGCGTCGATGAACTGACGGGCCTGTTCAATTACCGCTGGCTGATCGAGACGCTGGACCGCGAAGTGCTGCGCGCGGAGCGGTTCGGTGCCCCCCTGTCGCTGTTCATGCTGGACCTGGACGGGCTGAAGGGAGTCAACGACCGACACGGCCACCTGGCAGGCGACGCCCTGCTGCGGCACGTGGCGGGTCGCATTCGCCGCGGGCTGCGGCAGATCGACTCGGCGGCGCGCTCCGGCGGCGACGAGTTCGTGGTGATCCTGCCGGCGACGAACGCCGTGGGCGCGCAGCTCGTGGCGGAGCGCGTGTTGCGGAGCATCTGCGATGAGCCGGTGTCATTCCGGCGAGTCACGCTCCGGGCCACCGCGAGCATCGGCGTGGCCGAGTGGAAACCGGGGTGGAACGCGGAGCGGCTGCTCGAGGCGGCGGACCAGGCGATGTACGCAGCCAAGCACGGCGGCCGGGCGCGCCTGGCGTCGGCCGAGGGGCCGGCAAGCCGCGGCCCGGCGTAGCCGCACGACCATCGATCCGTTCGCAGGTCCCTATCACAAAAGCCTTTACGTACGTTTCCCGGGCGGTCTATACTGTCTCGACGCTGAATCTGCCGCCCGCATTCCGCCGGGCGGACCCCGCGGGCCGACTGGCGACGGCCACGGAGAACGGAGTCGCCCTTGAACTGGGACACGTTCATCGACCAGCTCGGCGGCTGGCTGGACGCCAACGGTCTGCTCACGCCGCACGCCCGCTGGATTCTCGGCGTCTCGGGCGGACCCGACTCGATGCTGCTGCTGCATGCGATGGTGGAGCTGAACCAGCGCAGGGAGCTGAGCTGGGGGCTGCACATCGGGCACTTTCATCACGGACTGCGCGGCGACGAGGCGGACGCGGACGCGGTGCTGGTGCGCCGCACGGCCGAGCGGCTGCGTATTCCATTCCAGGAAGAGCGCGGGGATGTCCGGGCGCAGGTGCGCGACGAGGGCGGCTCGACGGAAGAGGTCGCGCGGCTGCAACGCTACGCCTTTCTCGAGCGCGTCGCGCTGCGAACGGGCAGCGAGTTCGTGGCGATCGCGCATCACGCGGACGACGACGCCGAGACGGTGCTGCATCGAATCTGCCGCGGCACCGGGCTGCGGGGACTGGCGGGAATGCGGGCGGTCCGGCCGATTCAACCCGGCAGCCGCATTCACCTGGTGCGTCCGCTTCTGGGACATCGCCGCTCGACGATCGAGATGCTCTGCAAGCTGCGCGGGCTGGAGACGCGCACGGACACGACGAACCTGTCGACCGAGTTCACGCGCGGCAAGCTCCGCAACCAGATCATGCCGCTGCTGCGCAGGGAGCTGAACCCGAATATCGACGAAGCGCTGCTGCGGCTGGCGGAGCAGGCCCGCTGGCTCGGCAACTACCTCGAAGACGCGGCGGCGCGGACTTTTGATTCCCTGGTGGTCTCCGAGCGGCCCGGGCACCTGGTGCTCAATACGCGGGCGCTGCTGAGCAAGCAGAAGCTGATTCAGGCGGAGGTGATCCGGCGGGCCGTATCGATCGTGATCGGCGGAGAGCAGGACCTGGGCTTTTCGCACATCGAAGCGGTGCTGCGCCTGGCCGCGGACCCGGGCAGCGGCAAGGAAGTGCACCTGCCGGGATCGGTCGTGGCGCGCAAGCGGTACGAGAAGCTGGAATTCGGGCCGCTGACCGAACCGGAGAGCCCGCCGGAGCTGGTGCCCGTGGTGGTGACCTGCCCGGGCGTGACGGAATTGCCGATCCTGGCGGCCGAGCTGCACACGGAGATCCAGGAGATCACGAACGGGAAGATCGAGGAGATCCGGCGGCATCACAACCCCTACGAGGAGTGGCTAGACCTGGGGTCGCTGCATCTGCCGCTGCTGGTGCGCGGGCGGCGCGACGGCGACCGTTTCTGGCCGCTGGGCGCGCCGGGGACGAAGAGCCTGAGCGACTTTTTGAGCGACGAGAAGCTCGACCCTGCCCTGCGGGCCCGCACCGGCGTGCTTTGCGATCAGCAGGGCCCGGTCTGGGTGATGCCGCTGCGAATCGACGAGCGCGTCAAGCTGCGGCCGACGACGCGGCGTGCGGTGCGGCTGACGCTGCGGCGTCTGCTTCCCGGGCAGGTCGGAGACCGATGAACGGGCGGCGCCTCAGCGCCGGGCTGTGGGTCTTTCTGGCGGCGCTGCTGCTGCGCGGCACTTGGGTTCTGCTCGCGTGGAATCAGAGCGGTCCGGCGCTGGCCTATCCGGATGAGCAGCTTCACTGGCAGCTCGCGACGAATCTTGCACACGACGGCCGGCTCGCCAGCGACGACGGGCGCTACGCAGTCCGCATGCCGCTCTATCCGCTGCTGCTGGCGCTGTTTGCCGGCGGCGGAAGCGGCGGCGTGCTGGCCGCGCGGCTGGTGCAGGCGCTGCTCGGCGCGACCACCGCGTGGGTGCTCTATCGCTGGGCCGGCATGGCCCTCGGGGCGCGCTCGGCGCTGGTCGCGGGGCTGCTGGTGGCGTTCGACCCCTACGCGATCTTCTTCTGCAATCTGCTGCTGAATGAGGCGCTGTTCACGTTCATCGCCGTCGCATTCGGCGGACTGGCCTGGCGGCTGGCCGGCCGGCCGGACGCGTCGCGCGAGCCGTTCGGCCGGCGGTTCTCGCGCGGGCCGGCGCTCTTCTCGCCCCGCGGCGTCGCGGCGGCGCAGAAGGATGCAGCGGCCGAGTCGCTCCGCGGCGTCGTTTCGCCCGCGGCGGCGGGAATCGCACTGCTCGGTGCGGCCGCCGTCCTGACGCGCCCGGAAGCCCTGCTGTGGGTCGTGCTGACGTGGATCGTGCTCTGGCTCGCGGACCCGCACACCGGCCGGGCGACGCGGCGTTTCGGGCTGTATGCGGCCGTCCTGTTCGCGGCGCTGGTGCCGTGGGCGATTCGCAACCGGATCGTGCTCGGCCAGACGGTGTGGCTCTCGACCAACGGCGGTGTGACGCTCTATGACGGGCAGGGACCGCAGGCCGATGGCAGCAGCAATCAGCAGTTCCTGGCCGAGATGCCGGAACTGAACGAGCTGGACGAAGTGCAGCGCGACCGGGCGCTGCATCGGGCCGCCGTGCGGCGGATGCGCGAGGATGTGGGCCGCGCAGCGTGGCTGGCGCTGGTGAAGTTCGCCCGCACGTGGAATCCGATTCCGAACGTGGCAGAGTACCGCCGCGGGCCGGCGGCGTGGGTCAGCGCGCTGTTCACGTCGGGCGTGCTGATCGCGGCCGCCGTGGGCTTCTGGCGGCGGCGACGACAGCCGACGTTCCTGGTGATGACGCTGCTGCCGGTCGTGGTGATGACCGCGATCTGCTGCATCTTCATCGGCAGTCTGCGCTATCGCGTGCCGCAGATGCCGTTTGTCGAGCTGCTGGCCGCGGCGGCCGCACAGCCGGCACCCCGGACGCGCGATCCGCTGCACCCGTCCGGCTTGCTGGAGCTGTGACCGCAGGCGCGCCGCCGATGTGCGCCCGCCGCCGTCACTTCTGGCCCCGCTGCTCTCCCGCCTCGCCCGTCCCCTCCCGCAGCACGTCCTTGATGGCGGCTCGATTGAAGCGGATCTTGACGTTGCTGTTCTCGTCGACCTTGAGCACGACCTCGTGGTCGCGGACGTCGACGACGGTCCCGATGATCCCGCCGATGGTCTGCACGCGGTCGTTGCGCTTGAGCGCTGAGAGCATCTGGTCGTGCTTTCGCCGCTCGCGCCGCTGCGCGCGGAAGATGAAGTAGTAGAAGACGGCGAACGCGAGCAGCAGCCCGAAGATCGGCGGCGAGAAGAAGCTCGGCTGGGGCACGGGCGTGGCGGCGTCACCGCCGGGCTGTGTGCCGGCGGGCTGGGTCGTGGCCTGTGCCAGGATCACGTGCTGGAGGTTCATGCCTCGTCCTCGATGCGCGCGGCCCAGGGCCCGCGGAGAAACTCGCGATACCAGGTGTCGAACGCGTCCGCGCAGACCGCCGACCGCATGGCGATCATCAGCGCCTGGTAGAAGCAGATATTATGCAGCGAAATCAGAATGCCTCCAAGCACCTCGCCGGTCATCAGCAGGTGCCGCAGATAGCCGCAGGAAAAGCCGCGGCACGCTGCGCACGCGCACGCCGGGTCGAGCGGCTGGTCGCTGAGACGATGGACCGCGTTGCGCAGCCGCCGCACGCCGAGCGACGTGAACGCGTAGCCCTTGCGGCCGTTGCGAGTCGGCAGAACACAGTCGAACTGGTCGATCCCGCAACGCACGGCCTCGACCAGATCGCGCGGCGTGCCGACGCCCATCAGGTAGCGCGGCCGGTCCGCCGGCAGCTCATCCGCGAACGCCTCCACCAGCTCCCACATCTGCTCCGGCGGCTCGCCCACGGACAGCCCGCCCAGCGCGTAGCCGTCAAAGCCGATCTCCAGCAGCCGCGCCAGGCATTCGCGCCGCAGCGCGAGGTCCAGCCCGCCCTGGACGATGCCGTACAGAGCCTGCTGCGGCCGGGCGTGCGCGGCCCGGCTGCGGGCGGCCCACTGCACCGTCCGCTCGACCGCTTCGCGCAGCACGGCCGGCTCGGCCGGCAGCGGCGGGCATTCGTCGAAGGCCATGATCATGTCCGCCCCGAGCTGGTTCTGAATGCGGATCGAGGACTCGGGGGAGAGGTGCACGTCGGCGCCGTCGATGTGCGACCGGAAGCGGACCCCCTCGTCGTCGACCTGGCGCAGCTCGGCCAGCGAGAACACCTGGTATCCGCCGCTGTCGGTGAGCGTCGGGCCGGGCCAGCTCATGAAGCGCGACAGACCGCCGAGCGACTCGACGACCTCCGCTCCGGGCCGCAGCAACAGATGGTAGGTATTGGCCAGCAGCACCTGCGAGCGCGTCTCGCGGAGCTGATCGGGCGTCAGCCCCTTGACCGCCGCGCGCGTCCCGACCGGCATGAAGACGGGTGTGTCGAAGGCGCCGTGCGGCGTGACGGCGCGGCCGGCCCGGGCCCGGCCGCAGCGGGCGACCACCTGAAACGAGAACGCGTCGGCCGGCATGTGCGGGTCGAGCTCGGCGGCGCGGTCCACTAGACCTTGGGCGCGAGCGAGAGACCGTGATCGGCCAGGCGTGCCTTGATTTCGTTGAGCGAAGTCACGCCGAAGTTGCGCGTGGAGAGCAGGTCGTGCTCCGTGTGCTGGATGAGGTCGCCCAGCGTGGAGATATTGAGCCGCTGGAGGCAGCGGCGGGCACGGACCGACAGCTCCAGTTCGGAGACCGGCTTGGCCAGGATCGCCTCGCTGCCCGGCGGTACGGCCGGCCGGGGCGGAGCGACCTGCTCGATGACGGTCGCGTCGATCTCTTCGGGTGCCTGGCCGAGTCGCAGCCCGCGTTTCGAGAGCAGCGCGCGGATCTCCTGGAGGGAGGTCTCGCCGAAGTTCTTGTAGGCCAGCAGCTCGGCCTCGGTGAGCTTGAGCAGGTCGCCGAGCGTGTTGATCTTCATCTTCTTGAGGCAGTTGCGGGCGCGGACGGAGAGCTCGAAGTCGTTGATCGGCGTGTCGAGCAGGCGGCTGCGGGTGTCGGCCCGTTTCTCGCCGCCGTCCTCGATCACCATCTCGCGGCTGCTCTCGACGTCCTTGAGGAAGAGCCGCGCCCGGGTGTGATTCGGATGCAGCGCGAGCACGCGCCGCAGGCAGGTCACGGCTTCGTTGTAGCGGCCGGTGTCTTCGTAGAGAACGGCCAGGTTGATCAGCGCATTGACGGTCGAGCGCGGCTGAAGGGCGACGCGCTCGTAAAGCTCGACGGCGCGCTCGTCGTCACCGGCCATGTCGTGCAGGTAGGCGGCGCGGAAGATGCAGTCCGCGTGGTGCGGGTCCAGGGCCAATGCGCGGTCGTAGGCCTCGAGGGCGGAGACGCGGTCGCCCTCCGACTCGCAGATCAGGCCCTTGACGTAGTACCACTCGCCCCGGTCCTCGCCGGCCTTCTGCCGCTGCTTGAGAACCTTCTCGGCCGCGGCGGCGTCGCCCTGCCGCACGTGGATGGCCGCGATCTGCATGTCGGTCTCGAACTCGTCCCAGCCCTTCGACGCGGCGGCCTGATAGTCCTTGACCGCCTGGTCGAGCCGGCCGAGCGCCAGCGCGCAGCGGCCCGAGTAGTAGCTGCGATACTTGCCGGCCGGCGACCTGGCCAGCAGCTCGATCGCGTCGCGGTACTCGCCCAGCAGGTAGAGCGCCACGCCGACGGCCAGCGGATTGCCCCCGTCGCGCTCCGCGGCGGCCCGCTGCTCCCTGGTCAGCTCGGCGAAACGCTCGCGCGACCTGGCCGTGGCGAAGATCGCATCGGCGTATTGATTCAGCGTCTCAGGCTCGAATTCGGTCAGTTCAAAGAACCCGCTCAGCTCGGTCGCTACGTCCACCATGCCTGTCATCTCTCCAATTCGGCTTGGCACCTGGGCAGAATATCGTAAACTACGGAGTTTACCGCACACGCGGCCGGGAGCAAGGCGCCCGGGGGCCGGGCACCCCCCAGCGGGCCGCCGCCCGCCCCCGCAGGCACGGGCCGCGCAAGCCGCCCCAGCGGCTGGAAAGGACCGAGCCCCGCATGACGCAGCCACGACCCGGATTCCTGGAGCTGCTCGAGCAGCGCGTCCTCGTCCTGGACGGGGCGATGGGGACGAGCATACATGCGCTGGACCTGTCGCTGGAGGACTACCGCGGACTCGAGAACTGCGTCGAAATCCTGAACGAGACCCGGCCGGATTCGATCGAGCAGATTCACCGCAGCTTCCTGGAGGTCGGCTGCGACGCGGTCGAAACCAACACCTTCGGGGCCAACAAGATCGTGCTGGCCGAGTTCGAGCTGAGCCGGCGGACGTACGAGCTGAACGTGCTGGCGGCGCAGATCGCGCGGCGGGCGTGCGATGCTTTCTCGACCCCGCAGCGGCCGCGCTTCGTGATCGGCTCGATCGGCCCGGGCACGCGGCTCGTGAGCCTGCGGCAGACCGACTACGACACGATGCTCGACAGTTATTTCGAGCAGATCCGCGGCTTGCTCGACGGCGGCGCCGACGTGCTGCTCATCGAGACGTGCCAGGACATTCTCCAGACCAAGATCGCCATCGAAGCGGCCCGCCGCGGCTTCGACACCTGCGGGCGGCGCGTCCCGCTGATGTGCCAGGTGACGATGGAGACGACCGGCACGATGCTGCTGGGCACGGACATCGCCGCGGCCGTCACCGCCATCGAAGCCTATCCGGAAGTCGACGTAATCGGTCTGAACTGCGCGACCGGGCCGCAGGAGATGAGCGAGCACGTCCGCTACCTGGCCAAGAACTGCTCGCGGCGGCTGAGCGTCGTGCCGAACGCGGGCCTGCCGCAGCTCGTCGGCGGGCGGACGCACTTCCCGCTCACGCCGGCCGAGCTGGCCCGCTGGTTGCGCGAGTTCGTCGAACAGGACGGCGTGAACGTCGTCGGCGGCTGCTGCGGGACGACGCCGGCCCATCTCAAGATGGTCGTCGAGGCGGTCGCCGGGCTGACGCCAGTGCCGCGCCGCGTCAGCAGCGAGCCGGCGGTATCCAGCCTCTACCAGGCCGTGCCGCTGCGGCAGGAGACGAGCTTCCTGATCGTCGGCGAGCGCTGCAACACGAACGGCTCGCGGCAGTTCAAGCGCCTGCTGGCCGAGGGGGACATCGACGGGCTGGTCGGCATGGCCGTCGAGCAGGTCAAGGACGAGGGCGCGCACGTGCTCGACGTGTGCGTCGACTACGTCGGCCGCGACGGCGTCGAGGACATGAAGCGCGTCGTCACGCGCTTCGCGGGCGAAGTCACGGCGCCGCTGATGCTCGACAGCACGCAGCCGGAGGTGGTCGAGGCGGGGCTGAAGCTGGCCGGCGGCAAGTGCATCATCAACTCGGTCAACCTGGAGGACGGCGAAGAGAAGCTCGCCCGAATCTGCCGCCTGTGCCGCCAGTACGGCGCGGCCGTCGTGGCGCTGACGATCGACGAGGACCCGGTCGAGGCGATGGCCAAGACCGCCGGGCGCAAGCTGGCGATCGCGGAGCGGATGCGCGAGCTGCTGGTCGGCAAGTACGGCCTGCGGGACGAGGACATATTCTGGGATTGCCTGACCTTCCCGATCACGACGGGCAACGACGAGGATCGCCGCCTGGCGCTCGAGACGCTGGACGGGATCGAGGCGGTGATGAAGCGCTTCCCGCGCTGCCAGTCGATCCTGGGGCTGAGCAACGTGAGCTTCGGCTTGCAGCCGCTGGCGCGGGTGGTGCTCAACTCGGTCTATCTGCACGAGGCGCTCCAGCGCGGACTGACGGCGGCCATCGTGCACGCGGGCAAGATCCTGCCGCGCAACCAGATCAGCGACGAGCGCTGGAACGCGGCCCTGGACCTGATCTACGACCGCCGACGCGAAGACTTCGACCCGCTGGAGCACTTCATCTCGCTCTTCGCCGACGGCGAGAAGCTCGGCGAGAAGCAGCGCATCGACGACCTGCCGGTCGAGCAGCGGCTCACCCAGCGGATCATCGACGGCCAGCGGCCGGGCATCGAGAAAGACCTCGAGGAGGCCCGGCAGACGCACGCCCCGCTGGACATCATCAACAAGTTCCTGCTGGACGGGATGAAGGTCGTCGGCGATCTGTTCGCCAGCGGGCAGATGCAGCTTCCCTTCGTGCTCAAGAGCGCGGAGACGATGAAAGCGGCCGTGGCGTACCTCGAGCCGTTCATGGAGAAGGTCTCGGGGCGCGAGCGGGGGCGAATCGTGCTCGCGACCGTGCGCGGCGACGTGCACGACATCGGCAAGAACCTGGTCGACATCATCCTGACCAACAACGGCTTCAAGGTCTACAACCTGGGCATCAAGCAGCCGATCAGCAACGTGATCTCCGCCCTGCGCGAGCACGACGCCGACGCGATCGGCCTGAGCGGCCTGCTGGTCAAGAGCACGCTGGTGATGCGCGACGATCTTCAGGTGCTCACCGAGCAGCAGATCGGCGTGCCGGTGATTCTGGGCGGCGCGGCACTCACGCGGCGATATGTCGAGGACGATCTGCGGCCGCTCTACAAGGGGCCGCTGTTCTACGCCAAGGACGCCTTCGACGGACTGCGGCTGATGCGGCGCATCGCCGAGGGAACGGCGGCGGAGCTGGTAGCGGCCGAACCCGTCGCGGTCGCGGCGGGCGGAGCAGGCGGCGCCACAGCAGCGCCGCCGGCCGCCGCGCCGGCCGGCGTGGCCACGGCCGCCGAGGTCGCGAGCCGCTCGGCGGCGAAACTGGCGGAGGAAGCCGAGCAGCGCTTCGGCCTGCGCGAAGTGGACGCGGCCGAGGGCGGGGGCGAGTCACCGCCGGCCCCGACCGCACCGCGCGGCGGCGGCTTGCGGGCGCTGCCGTCGGACATCGGCCACACGCACCCGGTGCCGCGGCCGCCTTTCTGGGGCTCGCGCGTGCTGGAGAAGATCCAGGTGCGGGCGGCGCTGGCCTACGTCAACGAGACGATGCTCTTTCAGGTGCAGTGGGGCTTCCGCAAGAAGGGGCGCAGCCCACAGGAGTGGAAGAAGTACGTCGACGCGGAGATCCGCCCGATCTATCGCGAACTGGTGGCCCGCTGCGAGCGGGAGAACATTCTGCAACCCCAGGCGGTCTACGGCTTCTGGCCGGCCAATTCGGACGGCAACGACCTGATCATCTTCGCCCCCCCACCGCGGCACGACGGCCGTCCGGAGGCGCACGGCGACGAGATCGTCCGCTTCAGCTTCCCGCGGCAGAAAAAGCACCCCTACTGGTGCCTGTCCGATTTCTGGCGGCCGGTGTCGTCGGGCGTGCCGGATGTGGCGGCGTTTCACGTCGTGACGGCCGGGCGGCGGGTGAGCGAGGTGGCGCGGGAGTGGTTCGCGGCCAACGACTACCAGAACTACCTCTTTCTGCACGGGCTGGGGGTGGAGCTGGCCGAGGCGCTGGCGGAGTTCGTGCACAAGCAGGTGCGGGTGGAGCTGGGCGTGGCGGACTCCGACGCGCGCGAGCTTCAGGCGCTGTTCAAGCAGGGTTATCAGGGGAGCCGGTTCTCGTTCGGATATCCGGCCTGCCCGCGGCTGGAGGATCAGGAACCGCTGATGCGGCTGCTGGAGCCGGAGCGGATCGGCGTGACGCTGAGCGAAGAGTATCAGCTCGACCCGGAGCAGAGCACGAGCGCGATCATCACGTATCACCCGGAGGCGCGGTACTTCAGCGCGCGGTAGGTGGGTTGAATTCGTGAGGGGTTAGGGATTGAGGGACTAAGGGATTAAGGGATTGAGGGGGTGGGCTTTTCAGATTCTGAGTGAAACTCCTCATCTCGGGGCCCGTCGCAAGTCTCACCGCGAGTGTGATTCGAAATGTGCACGGATTGAGCGGCCGGAAGCGTCCGCGCGGTCAATAGGGCTCGTAGCGGATGAAGCCGAGTCGCGGCGGCACGGGCGTCGGCTCGGGCAGGATGAGTGCACCGGCCGGGCTCAGCAGCGGCTCGCGCGGTTCCAGGTAGAGCCTTCCGGTGGCTTCGAGCCAGCGGCTACGATTGTTTGCCCGGACGGGCCTGCGCGCGACAGGTCGGAGACCTGTCGCCCAGTGACCGGCCAGAGGCCGGTCCCCCAATTTCGAAGCAGCGGCAGAGCGGACGCGGGCGTGAACCGAACATCGATGGGAGCGAGCAAGCATGAAGGCCGAACCGATCCTGGCGAAACTGAACGAGCTGCGGCACGATGCGGAGGGAGACAAGCAGGACATCGAGTACCTGGCGCTGCACCACGCGTTCTGCTTCCTGTCGTACAAGATGGCGGAGTTTCAGAAGTACCTCGACGAAGTGGCCGAGAAGCCGGGGGGAGATGGGTGAATGAGGGACTGAGGGATTGAGGGATTGAGGGATTGAGGGATTGAGGGAGTGAGGGATTAAGGGCGGTGCGGCCGCGCTGTTGAGGAAGCCGGCGGCTCGGCCGACGGGGTGGCGGCCGGCCGCGGCGAACCCTCCACCACCGGCAGCCGGGCCGCGGCCCGGGCCCGCAGATCGTCGAGCAGCGGCGTCAGATCGAAGCTGCGCCGCGGCTCCGAAACCAGCGCAATCTCACGCTCGAACAGTCGCACGGTCAGGATCGTTCGGTCGCGCTCGCCATGCGTGCCGAAGATGAACAGCTCCTCATCCTGAATCTTCAGCCGAAAGCCCAGCCGCGTGTACTCGATCCGCTCCGGCAGCACCGGCGGCAGCGAGACGCCCAGCATGCGGCTGACCAGCGCCGAGAGCAGCCGCCCCTCCACCCAGTTCGGCGTGTCGACCGCGTCGTCCACCTGCACCAGCGCCTCGAGCGACTTGATGCGATCGTCCTCGATCGTCAGATCGTCGATCCGCACGCGCAGCGTCCCGGTCATCAGCCCAAGACCGGCCGCGGCGGACAGCTCCTCGAGCGAGACCTCGACGCACTGCCCGGAAGCGACGAAGCGGCGGATGCTGCGCTGCGACAGGTCCGCCTCGCCCACCTGGAGCGTCAGCCGGCCGGACTGCGTGTCGATCCCCCAGGTCGCAAGCACGTCGGCAAGGCTCACGTCGCGGAGCACGCCGCGAAAGCGGAGGCGCTCGAAGCGGCCGTCGGCCAGGCGCAGCTCGGCCAGCTCGATTTCGGGGCAGCGGCCGCGCCACGGCCGGCTCGTCAGGCCGGTCGTGCATTCGGTGAGGTCCAGGTCGAAGCAGCGGCCGCTGAGGGCGAGCGTGTGGCCGGCGTCCTGCTCGGCGTAGGTCAGCTCGCCGGAGAAGTGGCCTGTGCGGACGGGCACGGCGGCGAGGTCTTCGAGCCGGGCGACGTGCAGGGGCAGCCGCGGGACGCGCAGGTCGAGCTGATCGATGCGGACTCCGTCGGGGCGCGGAGAGAACTCCGCGTAGAGGTAGATCGGCTGGTCGGGGGCGTGGCCGTTCAGCTCGCGGCAGACGAGCTGGGCGGAGCCGCGGGTGTGAGAATCGAACGCGACCTGTCCGACGGCCTGGTTCAGGGAGGCCCGGAAGCGGTCGCGGTCGAACGTCAGGTTCATGCGGCTGAAGTGGACGCGGCGCGGGCCGTCGGGCGAGAAGCCGGGCCGCAGGCCGAGCTCGACGACGCCGCGGTAGTCCTGGCGCAGCCAGGTGCGGGTCGAGATTTCGCAGGCGCCGCCGTGGAGCTCGATCTCGTAGGCGTTGGGGTCGTCGGGCGTCGGCGTGAGCGTGAGCAGCGCCCGCTGGCAAACCAGGGCCTCATCGCGCCGCTGCGGCAGCCAGACGGTGATGTCGCGGAACTCGCGCGAGACGCGCGAGCGGGGGACGACGCGGGCGATGTGGCTCTCGAGGCCGAGCGTCTCGCTCAGCCGGCCGGAGACGAGCTCGGCGTAGTAGTCGCTGCGGAGATACCAGGCCCAGCCGGCCGTGGCGGCCAGCGAGCCGAAGAGCGTCAGGGCCAGACCGGCGGCGAGGATGGAGCGGGCGGTCCGCATGTCGGGGGATTCTACCGCCCGCCCCGGGGGGCAGGCGGCGCGGCGGCCGCGTGGGATGGACCGGCGGATTTCGCGCGTCGGAAAGCGTCCGGGCGAGGCGGCGGAGTGGAAAGCGGCGGGGTAGTTACAGACGGTCGGTCGGTAGTCCGATTATGGGGGGCAGGAAGCACACCAGAGGCGGGCCGACCGACGGCGGTATCGGCCATGCAACTCAGGAGAACCCGCGATGCATCGACAGTGGATCTGGCTGGCAGTTGCCGGCCTGCTCTGTGCAGGCTGTGAGCAGAAGAACGCGCGGCTGAATGCGCCGCCGCACGGGTCGCCGGAGGCGACGAGCCCGCTTCAGGGGACGTTTGTCTACATGACCGATAATGCGTTGCTGGCGGACATGACGGTGAGCGACCTTCACTTCATGCCGCATCGGCCGCTGCTGAATCAGCTTGGCGAGGAGCGGCTGAGCCGGCTGGCGCTGTTGATGGACGCGTATGGAGGGACGATCCGGCTGAGCACGGATGAAGAGGATCGGGCGCTGGTGGATGCCCGGCTGGAGACGGTGCGGCATTTCCTGGCGGAAGCGGGGATCGACACAACGACGGAGGTTCTGACGGAGGACATGGCCGGCGGGCGCGGGATGCGTGCGACGGAGGTCATGCTCATCCGCGAGAAAGAGGGAACGTACATTCCACCGAAGTCGTCGGGCACAGGCGCGGGCGCGGGCCAATAGAGGCGGAGGAGTCTCGTCGTGAAGCAGAACACTATTCGCGTAGGGCTATGGACGTGCACGGCGCTGGGGCTGGCGGGCTGTCAGTCGTCGCAGAGCACGGAGCAGGCGGCGGCGCCCGGGGCGCTGCCGCGCGGGACGAATGCGGACGCGCCGAAGCTGGATGCGACGACGTATTTCGCGCACGCGCATCTGCTGGAGCGTCAGGGGGAGTTCGAGCGTGCGGCGACGCAGTATCGCGACGCGCTCAAGCTGGTGCCCACGTTCGTCGTGGCGCGCAACCGGCTCGGCATCACGCTCAACAAGCTGGGCCGGCACAGCGAGGCGACGGTGGAGTTCCAGCAGGTCCTGGAGAAGAACCCGAAGCTGGCCTACGTCTGGAACAACCTGGGCTTCAGCCTCTACCTCGAGGGCCGCTTCGAGGAGTCGGAGCAGGCGCTGCTGCACGCGCTCGAGCTCAAGCCCGAGTTTCCGCGGGCGAGCATGAACTACGGCGTGGTGCTCGGCAAGCTGGCGCGCTGGGAAGAGGCGATGGAGCAGTTCGCCAAGGCCGGCTCGCAGGCGGATGCGCACTACAACATCGGGCTGCTTCAGACCGAGGCGGGCCTGTATGCAGAGGCGGCCCAGTCGCTGGAACAGGCGCTGGCGCTGAATCCGAAGCTCGACGCGGCCCGCAAGCAACTGCATGAGGTGGCCCGGCTGGCAGCCGCGCAGGCGCAGGCCGAGGCCGAGCAGCTCGCGCAGATGGAAGGCCAGCCGCAGGCGGAGACGGATGGCGAGCCCGAGGCGACGGACGGTGAGCCGGAGATGACCGAGGGCGAGCCCGCGTTGACCGAGGGCGAACCGGAGTTGACCGAGGGCGAGCCCGCGTTGACCGAAGGCGAGCCGGCGACGACCCAGGACGGGAGCCAGCCCGGAAACGAGGCGGCCGAGACGCCGGCAGTGGTTGACGGCGATTGGCCGGATGCTACGCAGCGTCCGCAGACGGACGACGTCGATTGGCCGGATGCGACGGATTCGAGCCGGCAGTTCGACGAGCCGGTGCCGGTGGGCGCTGACCCGGCCGATCGGCCGCAGCCGGAGTCGACCTGGTACCCGAGCGACGTGATCGACGTGACGAACTGGAAGCAGGCTCCGCCGGTCGGGCCGCCGACGTCGCCTCTGAGCGGCGATGCGACGAGCAGGAACGCACCGGCGTCGTTCGAAGCCGGTTTCAGCCTCGACACGGTTCTGGCGGGCTGGTCGGAGACCCCGGAAGACGTGCATGCGACGCCGCGGACGGCGACGGGGTCGCCGGGCCAGGCGGAGCCGCAGTGGCGCGGGACGCTGCGTGAGCTGATCGAGCGCAGCGGCGCGACCTCGAGCGGCGATGATCCGCTGTGTGAGCTGGAGGCGTACCTGGAGCGTGCGACGACGCCGGCGACGGAGCCGTACGAGTCGTAGGCGGCGCGCGGCGCCGGGCGCTGCGTAACAGAATGCGAGTGCGCTGAAGCGCGGTTGCGAAGTCGGGCGCGTGCCTGCTTCGCAGCCGCGTTTCTGTTTGGCCGCGGGCGGAGCGTCAGACGTTCAGGGCGGGGTCGTCGATGCCGTCGCTGAAGGGGCGGCCGGCGGCGATGTTGTCGAGCAGGCGGTTGAACTGCTCGGTTTGGCGCTGGGCGCTGAAGGCCTTGAAGACGGCCAGGCGGACGACCTGGGCGATGCGCTGGGCCTGCTCGCGGTTCTCGAAGAGCTGGACGATGCGGGCGGCGATGTCCTTGATGTCGCCGGCGCGGGCGAGCCAGCCGCTGTGGGCGTGGGCGACGAGCTCTGCGACGGCGGGAATCGCGCTGCCGATGACGGGCGTGCCGGCGGCCATGGCCCAGGCGAGCGCGTGCGTCGGCGCGTCGCGGACGGGCGTGAAGATGGCGGCGTCGGCGGCGGTGACGAGCTGGGCGAGCGAGAAGCGGTCGCCGGGGAAGCGGGCGACGGCCGTGTGGCGGGCCGACTCGACCAGGCGGCGCACGCGATCGACCGCGTCGGAGCGGCCGGGGATGACGACCGTAAGCCCGGGGATGACCTTCTCGGCGATCAGCGCGGCCCACGCGGCTTCGAGGGTGCCGCTGTCGCGGGTGACCGGCGGGAGGACGAGCAGGATGGGCTTGTCGGCGGCGCGGAGCTGAGCGCGGACGGCGGCGCGGTCAGCATTGCGGAGGGCCGCGTAGTCGACGGCGTCGCGGATGAGGACGCAGTGGCCACGCGGGATGCCGTGCTGGAGCATGCGCAGCAGCGTGTGCGCGTTGGGGCAGAGCGCGGCGACCGGGCAGATGCCGGGGGCGGCCTGATACCAGCGGGCGAGGCGCGCAGGATCATGAGCGAGATCGGCATCGAAGAGGACCGCGTTGTACTCGTCGGTCCGGCGGTAACTCGCGGTGTTGATCGCCGGGGAGATCGCCAGCGGCGACCAGGCGATGAAGACATCAGGGCGGGTCGGACCGAGCACGGCCGCGAGCCGCGACGACGCGAGCGACGGCAGACCGAGCGGGAGCGTCGCGACGCGGGCGTGGCCCGCGGCGGACGGCGCCGGACCGCGGCCGAGGTGAATCGCGCGGTGCTCGGTGTCCGGGGTCGCGGAGGCGCGGAGGCGGGCGAGCACTTCGAGGCGGTGCGGCGGAGTATCCGCCGAAGTCAGATGGACGACGAGCCGGGCGCGCCTGGGGGCGTCTGCCGCGAGACGGGTTGGAGCGTCGGCCGGGCCGGTCGTCATGCGTCTGGACCGGGCCGCGGGGTAGATGCACCTGCGGCCGTCCGCGCGGGTGACCAGGCGGCGAAGGCGAGAGCGAGCCAGCCGAGAAGGAAGGCGGCGCCGCCGATCGGCGTAATCATTCCGAGGGGGCGATAGGCCGTCAGGGCGAGGGCGTAGAGGCTGCCCGAGAAGACCACGGTACCGAGCAGGAAGCACCAGCCGGCGATATGGACGGCGAGCGAGCGGCGCTGCGCGGCCAGGATGCCCACGGCGAGCAGCGCGAGGGCGTGGTAGAACTGGTAGCGGGCGCCGACTTCGAAGACGCCCAGCAGCTCTTCGGAGAGCGTCTGGCGCAGGCCGTGTGCCCCGAAGGCACCGATGGCGACGCTGAGGAAGCCGCTGAGCGCGGCGATGCAGAGCCACATGGGGGCGATGATGACGGCAGGCGCGGGTGGCCGTCAATGCGGCGCGATGCGTGCGGGGCGCAAAGCGGGCGCGGCCGGGGGGCGAAATCCGAAGAACGGCTCGCTCAGGGGGTCAGGTCTGGCCGCCGGACTTCATGCGGATGGGGCCGGAGCGGGCTGCCTTCTGCTCTTCTGACTCGCGGGCTTCCTTGGGGATGTTGATGACCCGCGGCTTCTCGACGGACTCCTCCTCGCCCTCGGGTTCGGCGAGCCAGTCGAGGATGCTGTCTTCGAGCGACTTCTTGGCGACAGGCACTTCGAACTTGTTGCCGCACTTCTTGCAGCGCGCGGTCCGGCCGCCGGCCTCGATGGGCAGGCGGTACTTCGCGCCGCAATGCGAGCAGATGGCCTTGATGCCCTCACCCACGGTTTCACCTCGCAGGGTTCAGCCTGTTAGCACACGCATCGATGTCGAGACGGTACCAGCCCTCGCACGCGCGAGGATTCGCAAGCTGCGTGTCCATCTGTCAACCGAGCGGGTACGAACCAGCGTATGAGTGGGATGAGTGCGGTTGTTCGACGACGGACGAACACGTACCAGCGTCTTTGGTTGTCAGGCGTGCTGCCTTCTTCAGCAACTGCCCATTAATAGAGTATCGCGCGTCGATCCGGTTTTCAATAGAACCTATCGTCAGGGCGGGATTTGCGGTTGAGGGTCGCGCTTTCGGGAGTGCGATTGAAACCGCACGGTGGGCATCGAGATTCGAGGCTGACAGCCTGCGGACCCAAAGTGCGACTGCCAGTTCTGCCGCTGGACCGGTCGGAGACCGGGCCCCCATGTGAAAGACCGGTCAGAGACCGGTCCCCCATGCGACAGACCGGCCGGAGACCGGTCCCCCATGTGAAAGACCGGCCGGAGACCGGTCCCCCATGTGAAAGACCGGCCGGAGACCGGTCCCCCATGTGAAAGACCGGTCAGAGACCGGTCCCCCATCCGCCGGGACGGGTGGGAATTGACAGGGCTGTCAGGGACGGTGCCAGTCGTGGCAGGCGGCACATAGGGGGCGGGTGGAAAGGTCCCCGCGGGCGTGGTCGGCCCGGGCGCCGGCGAGGGCACCCCCCTGCCAGATTCGCGCCAGCGGCTCGGTGTGCCAGTTGCCGACGACCATCTCGCCGGCGAAGTCCTGGCTGCACAGCACCGCCCGGCCATCGGCCAGCAGCGTCAGCCGGCGGGCCAGGCGGCGGCATGGGCCGCGGATCGGCGGCTCGAGGCTGAGCAGCGAGTCGGCCGGCAGCCGGCCGGAGTAGCCGCTGTGTCCGTGAATAACCGCACCGCCGAGGTTCTGAATCCAGTGGTCGAAGAAGGGCTCGACCTCGGGCAGCGTGGCCGCGCAGCGGGTCAGGCTGGGGATGAGGATGGGCTGCGGGCTGTGGCGCTCCAGCCGGGCGGCCTGAAGCCGGCGGATGTTGTCGAGGACGGCCGCGTAGCCGTCCGTCTTGTGGACGGTGCGATAACTCGCGGCTGAGAAGGCGTCGATCTGAGCCTCGACGAGGTCGACGCGCGTGCGGATGAGCAGGTCGATCTGGGCGTCGGTGAGCTGAACGAGCGGTGTGACGATCGCGAGGCCGGCGACGGGAGCCGAGCGGATCGCGTAGAGAATCTCCACGAGTTGCGGATGGGCGAGCGGGTCGCCGTGGCCGGCGAGGACCAGCAGGCAGTCGTCGCGCTCGGCGAGCTGGGCGGCGAGGCGCTGGACGGCGGCCGGGTCGGCCAGGCGGCGCGGGCCGAGGGCTTCTCCGCGCGGGCGGAGCGTGGTCGAGGCGAGCGGGTCATCGGTGGTCAGCTCGAGCTCGACTTCGAGCGGGAGCGGGGGCAGCTCAGCAGCCTGGCGGCGGCGCACGGCCGAGCAGATCTGCTGCGCATCGCACTCCTCGCTGAGCTCGGCCAGAAGCGCGTCCAGCAGCTCCCGCGACGCGCTCGTGTCTCCGACGAGGCGGACCGGGGTTTGTGCGACGACGGCCGGGACGCGGGCACACTCCTTGCGGGCGATGGGATCGCCGCGCGGCGTCTCGGGGCGATAGCTCAGCAGCAAACCGACCGGCAGCTTGTGTTCGAGCAGATCCCGCACGGCGTCGCGAGTGAGGATGATGCCGGCCAGACCGGGCGGCGCCTGTGTGAATACGAAGGCGGCGTCGCTTCGCACTTCGCGCATGTGCGCGAGCATTTGCTCGGCGATGGCGACGTCGAGCAGCGGCTGGTGACCGTCCAGACAGAGGACGGCGTCGGCATCGTAGTGGTCCAGCACGCGGGCGACGGCGGTGGCCTCGACGAACTCGTCGAACCAGGTGGTGCCGAGCAGGCTGCCGCGCCAGGCGGATGCATTCCACTTGCGGGCGGAGCGGATGAGCTCGCGCTTGGGGCGACGGCCGTCGTCCAGGGCAAGCAGCTCGAAACGGTCGCTGAAACCCGACTGCTGCAGCGCGTTCGCGGCGGGATCGCGATGCGCGGGGCGGACGAAGAGGCAGCGCGGGCCGTCGAGCTCGATGCGGGCGGCACGGCGAAGCGTATGCGAGAGCAGTGTGGCCGCGCCGAGCCGGTGCGCAAGCTGCGAGGGGCCGCCGAGCGGGGCCTGCTCGAAGTCGGCAAAGACGGCGAGGGCGATTCTCATCGGAGCTGCTCCGTGACGCGGGCGAGCGCGGCCGGGAGCGTGCGCGTCAGATAATCGCAGCCGTCGAGGAAGGCGTCGACGAATTCGATGTCGCGGCGAATGCGCCGCCCGGCCGTCTCGGCCGTCTCCTGCTCGATCTCGCCAAGTCGCCGGTCGGCCGAGTAGCGGCGCAGCTCCGCGGTCTGCGAGACGTCGGTGACGGTCTGGTAGATGTCCTCGTGCTCGGTGATCAGCAGCCGCAGCTCATCGACGCGGGCGACGACACGGTTGAACTCGGCCGGGCGCGAGGTGAGCGACTGGAGCTGTTCGAGCAGGCGGCGCATCTCGCGGGCGATCCCGTGGACGCGCTCGAGCTCGGCCAGGCGCTGCTCGAGGGCGGCGACGATCGCATCGCGCTGCGGCGGCCGGTCCAGCTCGACGCGAAAGAGATCAGCAGGCAACTCGCGCGTGCAGAACTGATCGGCCGCGTCGGCCAGCGACATCACGGTCGTGCCGCGCAGCGGCATGCCGGCCTCGCCGGCGTGGATGACGCGGGCGGCGCAGCGCTCGAAATCGGCCTGGAACTGCTCGGCGTAGCTGAAGAGCAGGTCGTCGGTATACGCGGGCTGGCCGGCGATGTCGGTGATTCGCCGCAGAATGGGGCGGTTGCGGACGATCCGCTCCCAGTGCTTCATCTCGACCGTCTGGAAGCGGCCGAGCTCCGGCCACCAGACATCCTCGATGGGCGTGCCGGGGGGATAGAAGAGTCCCTGCGAGAAACAGAGGTCCTGGCCGACGAGGATGATCGGATCGCAGCCGAGGTATTCGGCGAGATAGAAGGCCAGGTGCGCGACGGTGCTGCCGGCTTTGAGGCGGGCGCGGGGTGGGTTCGCCTCGCGCAGCAGGCGGGCATACAGGTCGTGGCCGAGGAGGTGCTTGCGGCCGGGATAGAGATCGAGCACGCGCCAGGTGGCCTTGGGCTCGGCGACGAGGATGCAGTCGCCGGCGTCGGGCAGTCCCTCGAAGAATTCGGCGGAGACTTCGTGGAAATCGAGGCTGGTGACGAAGTGCGGCGCAGCGCCCAGACGGTGCATGAGCTTGAGCACGGTCTGCACACCGATCAGCACGGCGCGATTCTTGAGCGCGGTCAGCAGCGGCAGATGGCGGGCGAGTGACGGGCCGGCCGCGATGAGCACGGCGGGATAGCCGGCGGCGCGGGCGCGGAGCGCGTCGATGCCTGGATTCTTCAGATAGGCCGGCAGGTTGAAGCTGATGTTTCGCAGCGTCTCGCGCGAGACCTTGAGCAGCGTGACCATCTGAAGGCGGCTGTAGGCGATGAAGTCGGTGATGAGGCTCTGGGCGCGCTGCTGAAACTCGACTCGGCAGCGGCGGGCGTGCGGCAGAACGGCGATCTGCATGCCGATCAGCAGGTCGGCGGTGAACGGGGCGAGCGCCTGGTGCAGGGCGGACTTCTCGGCGGTGGTGATGAAGACGAGCCGGCGTTCGCGGATCGCGGCAGCGAAATCGGTGACGCACAGGGCGGCCTTGAGGATCACAAGATCGTCTTCGAGGACGACAAGCAAGGGTTTGCGGAAGCGCTGCTCGAGGGCGGCAAGGTGATAACCAAGTCCCAGGCCGCCGATGACGAACGCCGGCGTGTCCGAGTTGGGCAGGTGGCCGGCCCAGGTGGCCGCCTCGGCCGGCGGGTCATAGCGGCTGTGGAGCCAGAGCGGGCGGCCGTCGTCGGCGGTGATCTGCATCGTGGGCGGGCCGGAGCGAGACGGCTCGAGCGGCGGCAGCGTCGTGAAGGGGATCGATTCCAGGCGGGCGGCCAGGTCGGGGTGCCGCAGATACAGGGCGGCCAGATTCTCGAGATAGCGCTGGCGGGCCAGCTCGAGGGACCCTGTCTGCGTCGCGGCCGGGGGCATAGACGCGCATTGGGATGCAAGTCGCGGCGGGGGTCAAGGCGGGCGGCGGCAAGCTTTGCGCGGTCCGGCGGCGGGCGACGCGCAAAGTCGGCGTTTCGATTCACTCGTCGCCCCCGGCCGGCCCGATAGGACCGGGCGTGTGAGTGTCTGCACGGCGCGGCCGATCGGCCGGCGGCCGGGCAGACTGAGACTTCGCAGCGGGCTGTCCCGCAGGTCAACAACGTCTGAGAGCGTGCGGTTTTCGCAGTTTGTGCCGGAGAGAGTGTCTCGATTCACTTCCAGGTAGATTGCTTGAGAGGAGCATGTTCGATGAGCACGACCAACACGCAGAACTTCAACGTCACCTATGGCACCAAGACGGTCGGCGCGACGATTCCGTTCGATCAGATCAGCGAGCCCGGCGCGTACATCTGCAACTGGAGCGGCCACCTGCTGCGCGTTCCTGAGGATGGTGTGACGCCCGGCCGTTCGCCGATGATCAACATCGTCGGTCCGGACCCGCTGACCGTCACGAAGATCAGCGACAACCCGTTCGTGACGATCACCAAGGCCAAGCTGCTGGCTTCGAACTGGGACCTGAACGTCAACTTCTAGAGACCGCAGAGCACGCCCGCGTAGCACGGGCCAGCGGCCCGTGCGAGAGCGAGTGATCATGCGGGCGGGCGGCCGAGCGCCGCCTGAAACGCAGAACCAAAGAATCGACCGCACGCAAAGCGCGGCAGGCGAGGCAACCGGCGGCCTCGTCTGCCGAGCTCATTTTGGGGCCGCCCGCCGCGGGTGGCGGAGTGGTTCAGGCTCGACGGATCGGGGGGAGGTGATATAACAACGGGGGCATCCCGGGTGACGAGGCCGCCACGCGGCTGGAGGTGTCGCGTCGCGCGACGGTAGGCCACTGCTCAGGAGCAGTGGCACAGAGAGGGTGGGACGCCCGTACCACCCCTGTGGTAGAGGGTGTGCGAATGACGGTCGGTGAGAAGCTGTGGGAGCCGTCGCGGCAGCGGGCCGAGCGCTCGCAGATGTTCGCGTTCATGCAGCGCGTGGCCGAGCGATACGGCGTGGCGGCGGAGTGGGAAGCGCTGCGGGCCTGGTCGATCGAGCAGCGCGGGGCGTTCTGGCAGGAGCTGCTTGCGTTTGCCCAGATCGAGCCGTCGCAGCCGGCGCGAAGCGTCGTCAGCGGCAGCGGGATGCTCGGGACGCGCTGGTTCGAGGGGATGAAGCTGAACTATGCCCGGCACATGCTGCGTTTCGATGACGACGAGCCGGCGATCATTTTCGAGGGGGAGGCGGGCCGCGAGGCGGTCCTTTCGCATCGCGAGCTGCGGCAGCAGGTGGCGCGGGCGGCGGCGGCGCTGAAGCGCGACGGCGTCAAGGCGGGCGACCGCGTGGCGGGCTACATGCCGAACATCCCGCAGACGGTGATCGCGATGCTGGCGGCGACGAGCCTGGGGGCGATCTGGTCGTCGTGCTCGCCGGATTTCGGAACGGGGGCGGTGCTGGACCGCTTTGGCCAGATCGAGCCGACGGTTCTCTTCGCGGCCGACGGGTATGTCTACGGCGGGCGCGAGTTCGAGCTGGGCGGGCGGCTGGCGGAGCTGATGGCGAAGCTGCCGACTGTCCGGCGGCTGGTGGTCGTGCCGTATCTCTCGCCGGCCGCGGACGGGGCGACGCACAAGCCGGCGTGCGACGGGCGGGCGGTGAGTCTGTGGGGCGAGTATCTGCTTGAGGGCGGGCAGGCGCCGCCGCTGACGTTCGAGGAAGTGCCCTTCGACCATCCACTCTTCATCATGTACTCGTCGGGGACGACCGGCGTGCCCAAGTGCATCGTGCACGGACACGGGGGCACGCTGCTCCAGCACATGAAGGAATTGATGCTGCACACGGACGTGCGCCGCGGCGAGCGCGTCTTCTATTTCACGACCTGCGGCTGGATGATGTGGAACTGGCTGGTGAGCACGCTGGGGACCGGGGCGGCGGTGGTGCTCTTCGAGGGGAACCCGGCCCATCCGACCACGCACCGGCTATGGGAGATGGCCGCCCGGCGGAAGGTCAACGTCTTCGGCACCAGCCCGAAGTTTCTGGGTGCGTGCCAGAAGGCGCATATCGAGCCGGGCCGCCAGCATGACCTGAGCGCGCTGCGGTGCCTCTGCTCGACCGGCTCGCCGCTGAGCGCGGAGCTGTTCGCCTGGGTGTACGCGAACGTGGCCGGCGAGCTTCAGCTTTCGAGCATCTCGGGCGGGACGGACATCATCTCCTGCTTCATGCTGGGCAACCCGCTTCTGGCTGTCTACGCCGGCGAGATCCAGTGCCGCGGGCTGGGGATGGACGTGCACGCCTGGGACGAGCAGGGCCGGCCGGTGGTCGGGCAGAAAGGCGAGCTTGTGTGCGTCTCGCCCTTCCCGTCGCAGCCGGTGGGCTTCTGGAACGATCCGGACGGCAGAAAGTACCGCAAGGCATACTTCGAGTTCTATCCGGGCGTGTGGCGGCACGGCGACTTCATCGAGATCACGCCGCGCGGCGGCGTGATCGTCTACGGGCGGTCGGATGCGACGCTGAACCCGGGCGGCGTGCGGATCGGGACGGCGGAGATCTACCGCATCGTCGAAGGGCTGCCGGAGGTGCTGGACAGCCTGTGTGTCTCCAAGCGGGTCGACGGGGACGACGAGCAGATCGTGCTGTTCGTGGTGCTGCGCGAGGGGCGGAAGCTGGACGGAGCCCTGACGGACAAGATTCGCACGGCGATCGCCGAGGGGGCGACCAAGCGGCACGTGCCGCGCGTGGTCAGGCAGGTGAGCGCCATACCCTACACGATCAGCGGCAAGAAGGTGGAGCTGGCGGTGCAGCAGATGATTCACGGCCAGGATGTCCGCAACCGCGAGGCGCTGGCGAACCCGGAGTCGCTGGATCAGTATCGGGGGATACTGGCGTAGATTTCACGTGTTTCGAGGTGGCATCGAACCCGCCACGCGTCGAGCAGAACATTCAGCGCCGCGAATGCCGGGGATCCGAGCCGCCACTGCGGGGGATCCGAGCCGCGACCGTAGGGGAGCGGGCTGGGGCTGAATGCGCACCCGCGCGAGCGCCTGCTGACATCCACCTACTACGCACGGCGCGTCACTGTCACAGTTGTGCGCGGCTCGGCGCGTGGACGCGGACGACGTTGCTCAATTCGCCCGCTCACGGTCGCGGCTCGGTGCAGACCGACGGTCGCGGCTCGGAACGTATTTGCGGGCGAGACGCCCGCACCACCCGACATGGACGGGCGAGACGCCCGTACCACCCGACATGGGCGGGCGAGACGCCCGTACCACCCAGCATTCGCGGGCGAGACGCCCGCACCACCCGGTGAAGCGTCAGCTCGTCCAGCGCGGCAGAACGACGGCCCGGCCGTCGGCGGTCTGCACACGCTCGAAGGCGGCCGCGAAGACGCGCTCCAGCACGTCGGGCACGAGCACGTCGCCGCTCGGACCGTCGGCCACGACGCCGCTGGCGCGTAGAGCGATCACACGGGCGTCGAGCACGGCCGGCAGCGCCAGGTCGTGGCTGACGAGAATCAGCCCGCGGCCGCGGTCGCGCCATCTTCGCAGCAGTCCCACCAGCTCGATCTGATAGGACGGATCGAGACCGGTGGTCGGCTCGTCCAGCAGCATGAGCTGCGCGTCCTGCGCGAGTGCGGCCGCGAGGAGCACCTTCTGCCGCTCGCCGCCGCTGATCTCGTTGACCGGCTGGCCGGCGAGCTGCGAGAGCCCGCACTGGGCCAGCGCCGCGTCGATCGCGTGCAGGTCGGCCGGGCCAAGCGGCTCGAGCGGGCGGATGTGCGGATAGCGGCCGGCCGCGACCACGTCGCGGACGGAAAAGGCGGGGATGCGGTCGACGATCTGCGGCACATAGGCACACAGCCGGCCGCGCTGGCGGGCGTCGATGCGGGCGGTCTCGACACCACCAGGTCCGGTATCGCCGTCGGCGGCGACCAGAAGTGAGCCGCGCGCGGGCGGCAGCAGGCCGAGCAGGGCGAGCAGCAGCGTCGTCTTGCCGGCGCCGTTCGGACCGATCAGCGCGACGCACTCACGGCAGCCGATTCGCAGATCGAGACCGTCCAGGACGATCCGGCCGCGGCGGCGGATCGACAGTCCGCGGGCCTCGAAGCACCAGTCGCGGCCGAAGTCGATTCGCTTACTCATGGGCCGGACCACGAATGTCGGCGCCCATGCGCAGCAGCGTCTCGGCGACGCGCGGGCCGAGGATCATCGTGCGGCGGCCGGGAATGACGTGGACGCGCCTTTCCTTGACCGCCCGCAGCGCCCCCAGCGCGCTCCAGGCGCGAACCGCGTCGGCGTCGCCGTCGGGGCGATGGCGCTGGTCGCCGTCGAGCTCCAGGATCACGTCCGGATCGGCCGCGAGCGTCGCTTCCAGCGAGAGCGGCGCGAAGCGGCCGAGCGAAGCGGGCGCGGCGTTGGTGTGTCCGAGACGGCGGAGCAGATCGTCATAGAACGAGCCCGGCCCGGCGACGAAGGGCGGCGTGGGCGGCGTGTCGAGCGTGCCGATGACGACCAGAACGCGCCGTGGCGGCGACTGGATCCGCTCGGCGACCCGCTCAAGCTCGCGGGTGATGTGCTCGCAGAGCCGGGCCGCGGTCCGGGGCCGGCCCGTCCACCCGCCGATCAATCGGATCGCGGCGAAGAGGTCGTCGAGCGTCGCGTCGGGGATCGACTCCAGGCGGACCTTCAGCGGCGCCAGGCGATTCGAGAGCATCTGGCTGTGGCCGGCGATGATGACCAGCTCCGGCCGCAGCTCCAGCAGCAGCTCCAGGTTCGTCTGCGTCAGGGCGCCGATGGAGGCCACCTGGCGAACCTGCGGCGGGTGGTCGCAGAAGTCGGTGCGGCCGACGAGCCAGTCGCTCAGGCCGAGCGCGGCGCAGATTTCGGTGACGTTGGGCGCGCCGCTGACGATGCGGAGCGGGCGCGCGGAAAGCTCGGAAGGGTCTATGTCCGGCTCGGCCGGCCAGTCGCGCAGCGCGACCGCCGGCTGCGTGGCGGGGGCGGACTGTGCCGCGGCCTGAGCCGCGCCCGTCGGCGCCGACCGCTCGCAGCCCGCCAGCGCCGACAGCAGCGCGGCGAGACAGGCATGCTTCAGCAGGGTGCGCCGCTCGAACACAGACTCACTCCGGATTGTCCACGACCTGCGGGCTCAACCCGCGCGTCACGATCGTCGCAAGATACGCGGCCTGCTCGGGGGCGACCAACTCAGCCGGGCCGGCCGCGAAGACCTCGAAGACGACCCGGCCGGCACGGAACATGACACCAGCGTCCGTCCAGTGGCCGGCCTCGCCGGCGCGGAAGTCCTCTGCCCGCGCCGGCCGGTGCACATCGTAGACGTGTGCGGCCGTCTCGCGCGAGTCGTACGAGAGGGCGCGGAGCACGAGCCGCACCTCGGGCTTCGTATCGTGTCGGTAGACGGCGAGCCAGATGCGCTGCGGCATCGGGTCGCTCCACGCAGCCGCCTCCTCGCCGAGCGATTCGGCCGCGTCCTCGATCCGGCCGGACCAGATGATTCCATCCAGCACCCAGGGGGACGCCTGGTGGCCGACGGGAAGAGCGCGATCGAGGCGCGGAGACTTCGAGGCGCAGCCGATCGGAAGAGAACAGACGAGCAGAGCGAGCAGCATGAGCCGGTGCACTGGGCGGCAGAGAGAATCTTCGCCGTACCCTGCCGGCGGGAGAGCGAGCGACACCAGCCGGCGGGGCATCAGGAAAACGGCCCGCGACGAGATTCCATGCGCCATGTCTGATTGTAAGTCAGGATGTCGCTGATGGTGGCGGCGGGTCCGTGGCCGGGATAGAGCATCGTCTCCTCCGGCAGGGTCAGCAGGTTCTCGCGGATGTTTCGGATCAGGCGGGCGTGGTCGCTGTGCGGGAAGTCGGTGCGGCCGATGCCTTCGGCGAAGACCGCGTCACCCACGAGAGCGACGCCGCGGTCGGCACAATAATAGGCCAGCCCACCGGGCGAGTGGCCGGACGCGTCGAGCACCTGCCACACCGTGGGGCCCAGCTCGATCGTCTGGCCGGGTTCGAGCAGATCGGTCGCGGGCGGCGCGACGACCGGCATGCCGAGTGCGGCCGAGAGATTCGCCTCGGCGCTGACCAGCAGCTCGACCTCGCCGGCGGGTGCGATGATGGGCAGGCCGTCGTAGATCTCGCGCAGCGGACCGACGCCGGCGATGTGATCGGCGTGGCAGTGCGTGAGCAGGATGGCGGCGGGGCGCAGATTCGATTCGCGCAGGGCGGAGAACATCTGCTCGGGCTGGGGCGGCAGACCGGGGTCGACGATCCAACACTCCGACCGGCCCTCGATCCAGACGAGCATGCCGTTTTCCTGGAAGATCGGATCGTTAAAGATTCGAATGCGCAGGTCGCCGTGGCGCTGCATGGGACCCATTTCAGCGGCAAGACGTGTTCTCGGCAAGTCGAAATCGCACGCCGGCCGGTCAATCGTTCGGAATAACGACCGCCTTGCCGGTCTGCCAGGAGGCGACCGCGGCGAGCGCCTCGTTCACCTGGCTCAGGCCGAAGCGGTGCGTAATCAGCTCGTGGAACGGGTAGCGCTCGCGCCGCGTGCGAAGCAGCTCGAGCGCGGCGGTCCAGTGCTGCGGCTCGCTGCCCCACGAGCCGATCACGGTCAGCTCCTTGCGGGTGATCACGTGCGGGTTGAGCATCGTCGGGCCGGCGTCGCCGTAGTGGCCGAGCACGAGATACTTGGCGCCGTCGCGGCAGAGCTCCCAGCCCTCCACGACCGCCTGCGGCATGCCGACGCATTCCACGACGATATCCGCACCGACGCCATCGGTCCGCTCGAGCACCCGCCGGCGGCGCGCGGCCGGATCGGGCACCTCCTCGATATCAATGGTTACGTCGGCCCCGAAGCGGCGGCAGCGCTCGAGCCGGTCGCGCGGGCCGCCGATCACGATCACCGGCCGGCCGCCCGCTTCCTTGGCGAGCGCGAGCGACGCAAGCCCCACCGGCCCCGAGCCCTGAATCACGACCGACTGGCCCCACTGCATCTGCATCCGCTCGAAGCCGTGCACGGCTGTGACCAGCGCGCAGCCGGCGCCGACGACCGCCTCGCTCGGCAGGTCGTCGGGCAGTCTGAAGACGGCCGTGTCGGCGTGCAGAAAGTGATATTGCCCGTAGCCTCCCATCAGGTGCGGCGGAGCGCCGCAGGGCGTGGTGACACCGTAGGCCTTGCGGTTCATGCAGCGGCTGGGCAGCCGATACACGCGGCAGTAGCGGCACTGGCCGCACGGCCGGCCGACGGTGAAGGAGACGCGGTCACCCACGCTCAGCGGCCGGCCGAGCCAGTCCAGTGTGTCCGACGAGCCGAGGGCGGCGATGCGGCCGGCGGTTTCGTGGCCGAGGATGAGCGGCAGGGGCACCTTCAGCTCGCCGCGATGCAGGTGCACGTCGGTGCCGCAGATGCCGGCCAGCTCGACCTTTACGATCATTTCGCCGGGGGCCAGCACGCGCGGCAGCGGGAACTGCTGCACCGTGATCGGCTGCTGGAAGGCGGTCATCACGGCGCACGAGCAAGTGCCGGGCAGCGATTCGGGCATGGGGCGGCGGTCTCCGTGGCTGGGCCCTGGGCTCGCTGCGGGGGCGGCGGCCCGCACCGGGCCAGCGAGTCCGTGCCTATTGTCAGGCAAGGCCGGCAACGGGGCAAAGCCCGGGCCCGAGTGCGGAGAAATCGGCTTGGGCGCGTGGGTGGGGGCTATAATCCGGCATATCTAAGGTGTACTCGCGTGCGCGTCGGTGCGGCGCGGCGCGATCGGGCCAGGTTTCCAGCGGAGAGAACAATGCGGATGAGTGCGATGGTTCGGGGTGCGGGGATGCTGTTAGTCGGCGCGGCGCTCGCGGCGGCCGGTTCGGTGGCAGCGGCGGCCGAGTTCGACTTCAAGGACCCCAAGGGGGTCAACGCGATCTCGTTCGTGCTCGACTCGACGGTCGAGCCGTTCCTGGGCACGGCCACGGGCATCAGCGGCAAGGTGAAGTTCGACCCGGCCGACCCGAAGGCCACGAAGGGGACGATCACGGTCGACGCGGCGAGCGTGAAGATGACGAACCCGCGGATGACGCAGGTTCTGCATGATGACGACTGGCTGAACGTCGAAGAGCACAAGTCGATCGAGTATGTGATCAAAGAGGTCAAGAGCGTCTCGCCGGCGGGCGAGAACGCGTGGAACCTGACCGTCGCGGGCGACTTCACGTGCCGCGGGACGACCAGGCCGCTGACGCTGGACGTGAAGGTGAACTACCTGCCGGACAAGGCGGGCGCGCGGCTGCGCGGCGTCGAGGGCGACCTGCTCGTGCTGCGGACGCAGTTCGCCATCAAGCGGACGGACTTCGGGATCAAGCCGGACCAGGATACGGCCGTCGTCGCGGACGAGATCGAGATTCGCGCGGCGATCGTGGGCATGCACGCCAAACAGTAGACTGGCGGGCGGGTGCCGCGCAGCGCGATAATGCCGGCCGGATGGCGACGACGAGCGAGATATCGGGCTGGCAGTTCTGGGTCGACGTCGGCGGCACGTTCACGGATTGCATCGGCCGCATGCCGGACGGCGTGATCCGTACGCACAAGCTTCTGAGCACGGGTGTCTATCGCGGGGTGGCGGGCGAAAGCTCGTCACCCCGCGTCGCGTTTGATGCGGGGCGGCGCGGCGATCCGCCGGAATTCTTCGTCGGCTGGACGCTGCGGCTGCTCGACGCCCGCGGCGAGGCGGCTGAGCGGCAACCCGCTGCGGCCCGCGTGGCCGCGTTCGACGCGCAGAGCGGGCGGCTGACGCTGGAGGGCGAGCTCGAAGGGCTGAGGCCGGGGGCAGCATACGAGCTATGCTGCGGGCAGGAAGCGCCGCTGGTCGGGATTCGCTGGCTGCTGGGGCGGCGGCTCGATGAGCCGCTGGGGGCGGTGCAGGTGCGGCTCGGCACGACGCGCGGCACGAACGCCCTGCTGTCGCGCAGCGGGGCGCGCACGGCGCTCGTCACGACGGCCGGCTTCGCCGATGCGCTCGCGATCGGCCACCAGGCCCGCCCGCGGCTCTTCGATCTGCACATCCGCAAGCCGGCGCCGCTCTACCAAACCGTTGTCGAGATTGACGAGCGCGTCGACGCGAACGGCAACATTCTCGCGGAGCTTGACGAGCCGCAAGCGGCGCGGCGGCTTCGTGCGCTGCGGGCGGCTGGCATAGAGTCGCTGGCCGTCTGCCTGCTCAACAGCCATCGCAACGCCGAGCACGAGCTGCTGCTCGAGCGCGCGGCCCGCGAGTCGGGCTTCTCACACGTCTCGCTCTCGTCGCGACTCTCGCCGCTGGCCGGACTCGTGCCGCGCGGCCAGACGACGGTCGTCGATGCGTATCTTTCGCCGGTCGTGCGTGGATACACGGCCGAGCTGCTGCGGGCGATGCGGGACGCGCGGCTGCGGATGATGACCAGCGCTGGCGGGCTGGTCGATGCGGAAAGCTACGTGGCCCGCGACAGCGTCCTTTCCGGGCCGGCCGGAGGCGTCGTCGGCTGTGCGCACGTGGCCCGCGCGGCCGGGTTCGATCGCGCGATCGGCTTCGACATGGGCGGCACGAGCACGGACGTCTGCCGCTTCGACGGCGAGTTCGAGCGCCGCTACGAGATGCTGATCGAGGACCCCGCGACGGGCGGCCGCCTGCCGATCCTGGCCCCGCAGCTCGCGATCGAGACGGTCGCGGCCGGCGGCGGATCGATCTGCGGCTTCGACGGGTTTCTGCCGATCGTCGGGCCGGGCAGCGCGGGGGCCGATCCCGGGCCGGCGTGCTACGGCCAGGGCGGGCCGCTCTGCCTGACGGACCTCAACGTGCGGCTGGGGCGCATTCCGGCGGCGCATTTCGCATTTCCGCTCGACCGGGCAGCCGTCGACGCGCGCCTGGAAGAGATGATCGCCCGGATCGCGGCCCAGACGGGGCGAAAGTACGCAGCCGAGGAGCTGGCGGAGGGGTACCTGGCGATCGCCAACGCCCGCATGGCGGCGGTGATCCGGCGCATCTCCGTGCAACGCGGCTACGACCCGCGCGAGTACGTCCTCGTGAGCTTCGGCGGCGCCGGCGGCCAGCACGCGTGCAGCGTGGCCCGCGAACTGGGCATCGGCCGCGTGCTCATTCATCCGCTGGCCAGCGTCCTGAGCGCGCTCGGCATCGGCGTCGCGCCGATCGCCCGCTTCGCCGCCCGCGACCTGGCCGAGCCGTTGACATCGGAGGGCCTGCGCGCGGCGGAGCGTGCCTTCGAGGAGATGGACGCGGAGCTGCGGACGGGGTTGCGGCACGAGGGATTCGCAGATGCGGAGCTCTCGCCGCCGCGGCGAAGCCTGGACCTGCGCTATGTCGGGCAGGAGACGGCGATCAGCGTGACCGAGCCGCAAGACGGCAACTGGCAGCGGGCCTTTGAGCGGGCCCATCGGCGGCTGTATGGCTTCACGCTCGGCGGCAGCTTCGTCGAGCTCGCCGCGGCGCGGCTGGAGCTGGCAGCGCGCCAGACCGAGCAGCGCGGAATTCGCCTGATCGAGACGGAAGGGAATCGCGCCGCGGCCGGCGCGACAGCTCAGCAGACCGAGGCGTGGCTGGACGGGCGCTGGCAGAGCGTGCCGCTGCTTTGGATGGAGTCGCTGAAGGCAAGGCAATCGCTGGAAGGACCGGCGATCGTGCTGTCGCCGGGCAACACGATCGTGGTCGAGCCGGGCTGGCGGGCGGAGCGCACGGCGGGCGGCGATCTGCTGCTCGCGGACATGCGCGACGAGCTCCGAGCGGGCGATCATGTCGCGCAGCGCAAGCCGCAGGCGGCGCCGGCTCAGCGGCAGGCGGGGACGCCTGCCCCACGCAGTCATTCGCAGGCAGAGACGCCCGCCCCACTCGCAGGCGAGCCGGCCGACCCCGCCGATCCGGTCGGTCTCGAGCTGCTCAGCAGCCGCATGGCCGCCGTCGCCGAACAGATGGGCGACGTGCTTCAGCGCTGCGCGCTCTCGACGAACGTCAAGGACCGCCTGGATTTCTCCTGCGCCGTGTACGACGCCCACGGCGAGCTGGTCGCCCACGCGCAGCACATCCCCGTGCACCTCGGCGCGATGGGGCAGTGCGTGCGGCACCTGCTCGAGCATGTCGAGCGCGACTCCGGCGCGCCCCTCTCGACGGGCGACCTGTTCGTCACCAACGACCCCTACGCGGGCGGCAGCCACCTGCCCGATGTGACGGTCGTCTCGCCCGTTTTCGTCGGCCGCGGCGACCGGCCGGCCTTCTTCGTCGCCAGCCGCGCTCATCACGCGGAGATCGGCGGGCGGACGCCCGGCTCGATGCCGCCCGACAGCACGTGTCTGGCCGACGAGGGCGTGCTGATCCCGTGGCTGCGTCTTCGAGTGCATGACGACGGCGTGCTGGACGACGAGCCGCTGCGGCGCGTCCTGAGTGATGGCGCCTGGCCGTCGCGGGCTCTCGAGCAGAACGTGGCGGACCTGCGGGCGCAACTGGCCGCCAACCGCACCGGCCAGCGGCTGCTGAGCGAGCTCGCCGAGCGCTGCGGCCTGGAATACGTCCGGGCCGCGACGGCCGAGCTCTACGCCGTGGCCGAGCGGAAGCTGCGCCACGCGCTGGCGAAGCTGCCGGCCGGCCGACGCCGATTCGCGGACCAGCTCGATGACGGCACGGCGATCTCCGTCGCGCTGGAGCTCTCCGCCGACCGCATACACCTCGACTTCACCGGGACGGCGGGCGTGCATGCCGGCAACTTCAACGCACCGCCCGCGATTACGGCCAGCGCCGTTCTCTACGTGCTCCGCTGCCTGATCGATGAGGACATCCTCATGAATGCGGGCGTGATGCGGCCGGTCGAGCTCGTCGTTCCATCCGGGCTGCTCAATCCGCCCGCGACGGGTGACGCGGCGGACCGGCCGGCCGTCGCGGCGGGCAACGTCGAGACCTCGCAACGGGTGGTGGACGTGATTCTCGGCGCGCTGGGCATCGCGGCCGCGTCACAGGGCACCATGAACAACCTGGCCTTCGGCAACGAGTCATTCGGCTATTACGAGACGATCGGCGGCGGAGCGGGCGCGGGACCGGGTTACGACGGCGCCAGCGCCGTGCACACGCACATGACCAATACGCGCCTCACCGACGTGGAAGTGCTCGAGCATCGCTATCCGGTTCGCGTGCGACGCTTTGCGATCCGGCGCGGCTCGGGCGGCCGCGGGCAATTCCGCGGCGGGGACGGGATCATCCGCGAGCTGGAGTTCCTCGCGCCGCTGCAACTCTCGCTGCTGACACAGCGGCGGCTGACGCGGCCCTACGGACAGGCCGGCGGCGAGCCGGGCCAGGCCGGCCGGAATGTGCTGCTGCGGGTCCGGGCCGGCGAGGAGGTTCTCGGACCGTCCGCCATGGTGCACGTGCAGCCGGGGGACGTGCTGCGGATCGAGACGCCGGGCGGCGGCGGCTGGGGCCGGCCGGCCGGAGCGTGAACATCTCGTCATCGCATCCTCGTGCTCATCGCGGCTCGTTACCAACGTGTTACACCGCGGCTCTGAGCGCGGGCTATGTTTGAAGTGCGGGCCGGGCGCCGGAGCGCTGCGGATTCGGGGTCGAACTGCGCGGTCACACGGGAGAGCATGCGATGAACGCTTCCGCGAGGATTCTGGTGGTCGGGTTGTTGTCGGCCGGCGTGGTGGCCGCGGCCTTCGGCCAGGGTGGCAAAGGCGGGCGGGGCGGGCCGGTCGAGCGGGTCGTGCACCAGAGCGCACTGCTCGACCTGCCCGTCCGCGAGGTGACGGTCTTCAAGGACGGCCACGCGTTCGTTCTGCATGAGGAGGAACTGGCCGCCAACGAGCGCGGGGAGATCGTGCTAGACTCGCTGCCGTCGCCCGTGCTGGGGACGTTCTGGTCCTACTCTGCGAGCGAGGGCGTGGCGCTCAAGAGTGTCACGGCCGGCACGCGCGAGGTGCTGTGCGACGAGCCGGTTCGCTCGATCCGCGACATTCTGGAGGCGAATATCGGCCGCGAGGCGTTCATCCAGGAGACCAGTGGCGATCGTTACGTGGCGACGGTCGTGGGCTTTCCGGCCGAGGCGAAGCTGCGCGACGACGCGCCGCCGCAGCCCGGCCCCCAGGGGCGCGCGCCCGCCGCCGCCCCCGCCAGCGAGTACGTCCTTCTGCGGACGATGCAAGGGACGCGCTTCGTGCACGTGGCCCAGATCCGCGACGTGACCTTCCGCGACGACCCGCAGACGACGGTCGAACGAAAGCAGAGCCGCAACCTGCTGACGCTGCGGCTGGCGCGGGGCGACGGCGCGGCCGTCGACAAGGCCCGCGTAGGGATGGTCTATCTGCAACGCGGCATCCGCTGGATTCCCAACTACCGGATCGAGATCGACGGGGCGGGCAGCGCGACGGTCAAGCTCCAGGCGACGCTGATCAACGAGATGGTCGACCTGGAGAACGTCACCGCGCACCTGGTCATCGGCGTGCCGACGTTCCGCTTCGCGCACACGCTCGATCCGATCTCGCTGCAACAGGCCGTAGCGCAGCTCTCGCAATACTTCGCCCAGCAGCGGGAGCAGAACCAGTTCAACCAGAGCCTGAGCAACGCGATCATGACGCAGACGGCCCGCATGGGCGAGTACTCGCCTCCGGGAATGGACGACGGAGGCGTCGTTGACTCCGTCGAAGTGGCCGAGTCGTCGCGCAGCGAGGACCTGTTCATCTTTCAGGTGGACGGAATCACGGTCCGCAAGGGCGAGCGGATCGTCGTGCCGGTGACCGAGTTCACGGTGCCCTACGAAGACGTCTTCAAGCTCATCGTTCCGCTGACACCGCCGCTGGAGGTGACCACGTCCTTCAACTCGCAGCAGCAGGTCGAGCTGGCCCGGCTGTTCGAATCGCCCAAGGCGATGCACAACATCCGGCTGAAGAACACCAGCCGCTACCCGCTGACGACCGCCCCGGCGTTGATCCTGCGCGACGGCCGGCTGCTGGCGCAGGGCATGATGACCTACACCGCCGTCGGCGCAGCCACGGACCTCGAGGTCACGACCGCGGTCGACATCCCGGTCTCGCGCGAGGATCTCGAAACGCAGCGCAATCTCAACGCAGCCCAGTGGCACGGCACCCAGCTCGCCCGCATCCAGCTCGAAGGCACGCTGACGCTGCGGAACCTGCGCGGCAAGCCGGTCCGCGTCGAGGTCACGCGGCTCGTGCTCGGCAACATCGACTCGGCCGACCGCGACGGCGAGATCACGCGCTCCAACACGCTCGAAGAAGCGCGCTACCTGACCAGCGGCGGCAAGCCGGTCTGGTGGATGTGGTACAATTGGCCGCAGTGGTGGAGCCGCTTCAACGGCATCGGGCGGGTCGACTGGACGGTCGAGCTGGCGCCCGAGGAGCGGGTCGAGCTCAAGTACGCCTGGCACTACTACTGGTAGGCAGCCCGGCCCGCGACGCGCATCCGAAACAGGCGCCGCATGTCGAATGCACGAAAGACCGTCCTCGTGATCGAAGACGACGCCGCGATCCGCCAGGGCATCGTCGACGCGCTGCGGTTCGAAGGCTACGCGACGCTCGAAGCCGGCCGCGGCGACGACGGACTGACCGCGGCCCTGCACGAGCCGTGCGACGTGGTGCTGCTCGATCTCGTCCTGCCGGCCCGCGACGGGCTCGACATCCTGCACGAGATCCGCCGCGTCCGCTCCACCCTGCCCGTGATCGTGCTGACAGCCCGCGGCGAGGAATCCGACCGCGTCCGCGGCCTGCGGCTCGGGGCCGATGACTACGTCGTCAAACCCTTCAGCATCCGCGAGCTGCTCGCCCGCGTGGCCGCCCTGCTGCGGCGCTCGCCCGAGCGGCCGGAGCCGATCGCGCGGATCGACATCCCCGCCGGACGGGTCGACCTGGCCCGCGGCGAGGCCATCTTCGACGACGGAAAGCGCTGCGAGCTCTCGCAGCGCGAGTGCGCCCTGCTGGCCTACCTGGCGGCCAGCCCCGGCCGCACGATCTCGCGCGACGAGATTCTCTCGCGCGTCTGGTGCGTCGATCCGCGCGGCATCGAGACGCGGACGATCGACATGCACGTCGCCCGGCTGCGCGAGAAGCTGCGCGACGAGCCGGCCGCCCCGCGCGTGATCGTCACGGTCCGCGGCCGGGGCTACAGGCTGGCCGACGGAGTGCGGTCGGGGAGCGCGTCGTGAATCGCCCCTGGCAGGTGTGGCTGGTCTTCAGTGCCGCCCTGGCGCTGCTGCTGGCGGTCGTCGCTTGGGTCAGCGCGACCGCCCTGGCGCTGGACCGGGCCGAGACCGAGGCGCGGCAACAGGCGCGCCTCGAGGAAGCCGGCCGGCTCGCCCTGTGGCGGATGGACTCGCTCGTTTCGCCGCTGATCATCCAGGAAACGCTGCGGCCCTACTTCGCCTATCGCAGCTTCTACCCGGCCGAGCGGGCCTTCGACAACGTGCTCAACACGGCCGGCGCGGGCGAGCTGCTCGTGCCCTCGCCGCTGCTGACGACGGCCACGCCGTATGTACGGCATTACTTCCAGCTCACCGCGAGCGGCGAAATCTCATCGCCCCGCGCGCCGGACGGCGACACGCTGCCGCTGGCGCTGGGGACCTACGTCTCGACCGACGAGATCGCCGCGACGCGGCAGGCGCTCACCCGGCTCGTCGCGCTGATCGAGTTCGACACGCTCGCCGCCGCTCTGCCGCTCGATCTGCCGGAGCCGGTCGTCGCGGTCCGACTGCCGCCGCTCGAACAGGCGCCCGCGCCGCAGAATGAAGCCCTGCCGCAGTACGCCCAGACCCCCTCCAAGGGACAGCAGCAGCAACGCAGCGAGGTCGAGGCCGAGGCGCGCCAGCGCGTCGCTCAGCAGGTCTACGACCCGCAGATCGCGAACATGGGCAACATCTTCCCGGCCCAGGAGGGCGTCGTAACGGGCGCGTTCCGGCCGCACTGGGCCGATGGCGAACTGCTGCTGGCCCGCCGCGTCCGCGTCGGCGGGGCGGAAGTCGTGCAGGGCTGCTGGCTGGACTGGCCGGCCCTGCGCGCGGCCCTGCTGGCCGAGGTACGCGATCTCCTGCCGGCCGCGCAGCTCGAGCCCGCGATTCCGCACGATCAGGACCAGCGCCAGCGGCTCATGGCCGCCCTGCCGGTGCGGCTCGTGCCCGGTTCGCTGCCCGAGGCCGCGGCGGCCGGGCTCTCGCCGGTTCAGCTCTCGGTCGCGCTGGGCTGGGTGTGCGTGCTGCTGGCGGCGGCCGCCGTGGCGGTGCTGCTGCGCGGCACGCTGGCGCTGAGCGAGCGGCGGGCCGCCTTCGTCTCGGCCGTCACGCACGAGCTGCGCACGCCGCTGACGACCTTTCGCATGTATGCCGAAATGCTCGAGGGCGGCATGGTGCCCGACCCGGCCCGGCATCGCGAATACCTGGCGACGCTGCATGCCGAGGCCGTGCGGCTGGGGCACCTGGTGGAGAACGTGCTCGCCTTCGCCCGGCTCGAACGCGGGCGGATTCAGCGCCGGCCGGAGCCGGTGCGGCTCGGCGAGCTGCTGGATCGCGTCTGGCCGCGGCTGGAGGATCGTGCCCGGCAGGCGGGGCTGCGGCTTGATGCGAAGCTCGACGCCGCCCAGCGCGAGTGGCTGGTGCGGGCCGATGCGACTGGCGTAGAGCAGGTGCTCTTCAACCTGGTCGACAATGCGTGCAAGTATGCCGCGCCGCAGCGCAGCGCGGTGACCGGCGGCGACCCGTGGCCGGCGGACCCGGCCGCGGCATCGGCCGGCGGCCGCGGGCGGATCGAGCTGACCGTGGCGGCGGATGCGGCCGGCGCGGCCGGCAACGGCCGGGCAGGCTTCGTGCGGACGCTGGTGCGCGACGACGGGCCGGGGATCGCCCCGGCGGACGCGGCCCGCATCTTTCATCCGTTCCACAAATCGGCCCGCGACGCGGCCGACAGCAAGCCGGGTGTGGGGCTCGGCCTGGCGCTCAGCCGGCGGCTGGCGCGGGCGATGGGTGGCGACCTGCGGCTGGTGGACGGAGCCGGGCCGGGGGCGTGCTTCGAGCTTCGCCTCCCGCGGGGATAGGGCGCCCCGCCCGCTATCAGAACCCGCCGCGCCGAGCGGCGGGCCGCTCGGCCACCGATAGACCCCGTGCTTGGCGCACGGGTTCTGACGCCGAGCCGCGAACGCACCATCCGAGCCGCGATCGTGAGGGAGCGGGCGGGGGGTGGCGCGCCGCCCGGGCCAGCGCCGAGAGACATTCACCTATCGCGGGCGCTGTCTCGTTGATTTCAGGTGTACGCGTCTCGGCGCGTCCGCCCCGAACACTGCGTGTCCGGAGCGGACGCGGGAAACCCTCTCGAATGCGCCCGCTACCCCACGGTCGCGGCTCGGATCAGGCGCTCACGCGCGCGGCTCGGTTCGTTCACGCCCGCAGCTCGGAGCCCGGCGGCGGGCACAGCGGCCCGTCCCGCTCACGGCACACGCGGCCGGCGGTGTCACGCCTGCGCCGGCTTACGCAGCACCACCTGGTTGTATACGACGAAAATCAGCGCCGTGGCCAGCATGATCCCGCCGAAGGCCGCCCACATCAGGTCCGGCCGCTGCATGTCGCGGGCCAGCGTGCCGTAGAGCTGCCCCGACAGAATCCCGCCGAAGAGATTGCCCAGAGCGACGGCCACGAAGTAGTAGCCCATGTACATGGCCACCTTGTCGCGCGGGGCGATGCGGCCGACGTACTCCTGGCTGGTCGGGCTGGCCATCATCTCGCCGAAGGAGAAGATCAGGATGCCGGCGCAGACGATGATGACGCTGCCGCCGGAGCCGAAGAAGCCGTGGTCCCCGGCGAAAGTCGAAAGCCCGATGCCCACCGCGGCGACGATCATGCCCAGGATCATGCCCGTGAACTGGTGGAAGCGGGCGATCAGGAACGAGACCAGCACCTGGAACAGGACGATGCCGAGGGCGTTGAGATTGACGATGAACTCGGGGTTCACCTGCCGGGCGACGTCGAGCTTCGGATAGACGACATCGTAGTACGCGGCAGCGCGAATGGCCGCGGCGAGATGCCTTAGCTCGATCGGCTTGTCGGCGGTCGAGAGATTAGATGCCACTGCCTGGGCCGCATCGGGCGGCGGGACGGGTCCGTGCGTCTCGAGCAGACTGGCGACGGCCTGTTTGACCTCGCGCTCGTTGGTCACAGGCAGTTGACGAACCATCGAACGGGCCTTGTTGAGCTTGTCGATCGCATCGCTCAGCGCGGCGTCGGACGGCCGCACGGGGCCGGTCGGAATCTGCGCCAGCATCTGTGCATATTCGACCGGACTCCAGCGCACCTTGTAGCCAAGAACACTATACGTGCTGGCCAGGAGCTGCTTGGCCGTGAGAGGGTGCTCAGCGCCCGGCTGATTGAGCGATCCGGCGATCTGCTCGAGCTCGGAAAGCATCGCGGGCGTCACGCCGGAGCGCTCGCTGCCCATGGCCGGCATGTCGCCGTCGTCGCCCGAATGATCCTCGCCGTTGAGAAGTTGCTTGCCGCGGGCCTGGCGGATGATCCGGTCGATCTCCGTGTAGAGCTCCGCCTCCTCGACGCTCGCCAGCGTGCGAGCCGCGGCCGGGCCGAGCGTTTCGCGGCTGGCGTCCACGAGCGGACGCGTCTCCGAGAAATCGCGAATGTACTCCGGCATCGTCAGAAAGATCTGGTTGAACGCCGTCCAGAAGCCCGAGAGGATCAGCAGATAGAGCGCGAACTTCGGGTTGCTGCACACCATCCGCTGCGCCAGCCAGGAGATGCGCGGCTCACCCGCCCCGGGCATCGGCCGGGCGAGCAGGTCCCACAGAAAGTTCAGCACGAGCCACGACGGAATGAAGAACAGCGCCTCCCACCAGCCGAACCAGCTCGGCCCGAGCTGCGCCACCATCATCGCCACGATCACGACCATCACGGTCAGGAAGAAGCGCCCGTTGCCCAGCACCTCGACCACCGAGTCCCACACCTGGTCCAGCCGCCGCGGCTGCCACTCCGGCGGGCGGGGCGGCTCGCGGTAGAACAGGATGCAGATCAGCAGGTTCACCGCCGCCCAGGCCGATGAGGCGACGAAGACGTAGTCCCACGAGATGCCGCGGACCACGCCGGCCACGATCGGCCCGAAGAACCCGCCGATATTCACCATCATGTAGAAGATGCCGAAGCCCATCCGCGAGTTGGACTCGTCCGTCAGCCGGGCGATCGTGCCGACGACCACCGGCTTGAAGATCGCCGCGGCCACCGCCACGCAGAAGAACGCCAGCATGAAGGTCGGCAGCGTCTTGAACTGGCCCAGCGCGTAGTACGAGACGACCATCGCCACGTACGAGATCAGGAACATGCGCTTGAAGCCGTAGCGGTCGGCCAGCGCGCCGGTCACCACCGGCATGAGGTAGAGCAGGAAGGGGATCATCGCCTGGATGGCGCCGCGCTGCTCGGAGGTGAAGCCCAGCCCGCCGGTCTCGACCGGGCCGGTGATATAGAGCGAGGAGAGTGCGAAAAAGCCGTACCAGGCCATCCGCTCGAAGATCTCCATCGTGTTGGCGATCCAGAAGCTGGGCGGATAGCTGGCGATCTGGGCGGCGAAGCCGGGCGGCTTGGCGGGCGATTCGGTCACAAGCGAGCTCCTTCATCGGTCTGACGGCCGCGTCGGCGTAGTGGTCCGCGTAGCGGTACTGCAAAGATTCTCTTTGCAGCGCTGCCGCGCCCGGCCGCCTGCGCGCCTAGTGAATCCCATGCAGCATCGGCCGCAGAACGCGCAGCATCAGCAGCATGATGATGGTGGCGACCGCGCCGATCACGCCGAAGATCATGAAGTACTCCGCGGGCGTCATGGTGCCCCAGTAGCCGCCGGCGAAGTGGGCCAGGTAGTTCGAGACGGCGCCGGTCGTGAAGAACCAGAAGCCCATGAAGAAGCCCACGTACTTCGGCGGCGCGGCCTTCGTCACCAGCGACAGCCCCACCGGCGAGAGGCACAGCTCGCCGATCGTCAGCACGCAGTAGAAGGCCAGCAGCCAGATGATCGAAATCTTCAGCACGGAGGACTGCTTGTATATCTGCGTCAGCGCCGCGCGAAACTGCGGCTCCGCCCCGCCGGCCAGAATCTGCGCTACGTCCTTGTCGGAGAGCGTGGCCTTGACGGTCAGCGTCCGCGTCCCGGCATCCCACGCCGCGGTCGACTCGGACAATCCGGCGATGAATTGAATGTCTCCCAGTTCCTCCGGAATGTGCGTCGCGATTTCCCACGTCGCATCGCGCGGCATCGTGCCGGCCAGCTTGGCCTGGCGGACTTCCTCGGCCCGGGCGTCGGCCTGCCGCCTGATCTCGTCGATCAGCCTGGCGAATCCGCGGTCGGCGCTGGCGCCGAGCGCCCGCATCCAGTCCAGGTCCGTCAGGACGCCGTGCATCTCCAGCGCGCCGTCCGCCCAGCGCAGACGCGTGGCGCCGAAATACTCCGGCTTGGCCGACTCTCCGTCGAGCGGTGTGCTATAGACGCGCCCCTCTTTGTCAACCGAAATCCCCGGCGGCAGGCTGGCCAGCGGGGCCGTCGTCCGCTTGCTCTCCGCCTGCGCCGCCAGCAGCATCACCCCGTACGCCAGCGACAGGAAGAACACGCCCAGCGCCATCTTCATCGGCGTCGACGGCTGCATGCCGCGCTTCTGGAGAAACTGCCACAGCCATGCGAACACCGCCGCCAGCGTGATGATGAAAAACGGATTGATCGACTGCGTCATCTCCGCCGTGAGCTGAAAGTCGCCCGCCCCCGCGCCGGCGGGGCCGGTCGCCGGGGCCGTGCTCGCCGACCCACCATCGCCCAGCGCAACCGCCGCCTCCGGCGCCGTGTCGCGGAACACGTGCAGGTTCGTGTGCTTGTCCGCCCACAGATTCATCACGTTCGCGGCCTGCTCGAATCCCACCCAGAACAGAATCGCGAAAACGCAGATCACGATCAGCACGATGCTGCGGTCGAGGTAGATCCGCGACATCGAAACGCCCCGGCCGCCCGCACCCGGGCGCTCCAGGGCCGGCTCGCCGTGCTTGTGCTCCGGGGCCGAGGGCGTCGCGCTGCGGCCGGTTTCGTCGGGCGGCCCCGCGGCGGCCTCCTCGGCCGCGATGATCCGCTCGCGCCGCACGACTGAGCCCATTCCGGCGATGTAGACGATCAGGCCGATCACCATGCCCACCCCGGCCGCGGCGAACCCGTAGTGCCAGCCGTAGTTGAGCCGCAGCCAGCCGCAGACGAGCGGGCCGATGAACGCCCCGAGATTGATGCCCATGTAGAAGATCGTGAACGCCGAGTCGCGCCGCTCATCCGCCGACCGATAGAGCGCCCCCACCTGCGTCGAGATGTTCGGCTTGAGGAACCCGGTCCCGATCACCAGGCAGATCAGCCCCGAATAGAAAAACGCCAGCGGCTCGAACGCCAGCAGGAAATGGCCCGTCGCGATGATCACGCCGCCGATCACCACCGCCCAGCGGGCGCCGGTGATCTTGTCCGCGATGAGCCCGCCCAGCACCGGCGTGGCGTAGACGAAGCCGGCATAAAGCGCCATCACGTGCGACGCCTCGTCCTGCCGCCAGAACAGGTAGTTCACCATGTACAGGATGAGCAGCGCCTTCATCCCGTAGAAGCTGAACCGCTCCCACATCTCTGCGAAGAACAGCGTGAACAGACAGGTGGGATGACCGAACAGCGTCCCGTCGGACGAACTCCCGTGGCCGCCGCCCCCAGAATGCGCCGCAGCCGATGTGGAACCGCTCATATCCTCGAATCCTTGCGTTCAGATGACTCGGAGAAGGCGACCCGTCCACGCCGCGCCGCTGGCACAGCCGGTTTCGCCGAAAGAGCATAACCGCGCACGCCCGCCGCCGAAAGCCACGCCGCCGACGCGCCCGCCACCCCCGCCGCAAACCCTGACCGCACGCGGCCACACACCGCCGGGCTGCAAAGAGAACACACCGCCCGGCCGCAAAGAGCATCTTTGCAGTACCACCGCAACGCACCGCAACGCACCTACCCGCAAGCGGCCGCACGCCGCGGCTCCAGCGCCGCCCAGACCGCCTCCGGCCGGACCAGCCGGTCCGCCTCCGCCACGGCCGCCGCGACCAGCCCCGGCGACACGTGACGGCCGTCCGCCACCAGGCTCAGCACGTGCTCCACCACGCTTTCGACGGCGCCCTCGTGCTCGAGCCGCTCCAGGAAACGCCGGGCGGCGAAGAGCTCCACCTGCCGACCCAGGCCGCGGGCGTCCACGTCGCCCACCCGGCCGACGTGCCGCTCGACCGCCTCGCCCTCGCAGGCGGCGATCATCTCATAGAACTCCGCCGCCAGCGCCGGTTCGTCGCGCGTCAGCCGCCGGTCGAGCACCAGCTCGATGGCGACGTGCGCGGCGAAGTCCGCCAGGGCCGGATGCGTCTCGCCGGCCGGCAGCCGCGAACGCACCAGCCGCAGCCAGGCGACAAAGACCGGGGCCATGTGAAACGCAGCATCCGCCTCGACATGATTCAGCAGGCCGGCCCGCAGCCCCGCCGCCGCCGGCGACTGCGGTCGCGACTCACGCACGGCCCGCCAGCGGATCCGCCGCGAGCGCGAAAAGCGCGGCCACAAATCCGGCAGCGCCACCCCCAGTACGAAGTACGGCTCGCGCGGCAGGCCGCGGACGCGGTGATTCAGCGCGTAGTGACCCAGGTAGTTCATCCCGCCGCCGCCGTGCCGCCCCCGCCGCCGCCGCGCCGGCCCAGCGAGCTGCCGGGCTTCTCCCCGATCCGCGAAAGCGCGAAGGTGATCGCAAACCCGACCGGAACCAGAATAAGCACGCGGGCGATGCGGCCGGGGGTGTACGCACTGACCGTCCGCTGCGGCCAGTTGGCGACGATGGCTTTGGCCAGCGCCTCGCGCTCGGCGAGGTCCGCGCAGTTCGGAATCTGCCAGGTCTGCACAAACGCGGTCAGCTCCGCAGCCGTGCGCTTCTCAAGCGCCTTTTCCTTCGGCGACTGGTTGAAGGGCCACAGCCCCGCGACCGACCCCAGCAGCACGCCGAGCAGAAACGCGACCGTCGGGCGGTGATGATGGTGCAGCAGGTACTTGAGCAGATGCGACAGACCGACGATGCCCAGCATGGCGCCGATGCCGACCGGCACGACGATCCGGAGCGCCTCAGCCAGCACGGCCGGATCGCCAGCGGTCGCCGCCAGCCGCAGCGAGTCCACCGCGCCGACGATCCGCTCGTACTGATCCATCACCAGCAGCATGTAGGAGCCCGAAACACCCGGCAGGACCATCGTCGTGGCGCCGACCACGCCCGCGACCACGTCCATCACCAGGTTGTGCGGCATGCCCGTGCCGGCCTTCAGAAAGAAAACGCTGATCATCGCCCCGAGGCCGACCAGCACCCAGGCGATGCAACCCGGCGTGGCCGGCCGAAGCTCGCGCCACAGCAGCGGCGCCCCGCCCAGCGTCAGCCCGATGAACAGCGCGTACATGCCGGCCGGGAAGTGAAACAGCAGCCAGAGAATCACGCCCGCCAGCGTCGTGATCGACAGCGCCGCAAAGCCGCCGAGCAGCACGAGGAATGCGATCCGCCGCAGTGAAAAGCGCAGCGACGAAAGCTCGGCGACGGCGTCGATGAAATCCTGATAAAGCCCCATCGCCAGGACCATCGTGCCGCCGGAGACGCCGGGGATCAGATTCGCCATCCCCATCAGCACGCCGGCCAGGGCGATGTGCACGCCGCCCGCCAGCGACGGCCGCGGCGGCGGCGCGGAGGTTTCCTGCGAAGCAGCGGGACGAGGGCCGACGGCCGGCGGCGCGGGTTCCGTGTGCATGGGGATGGCATCGTAGTGGCGAGTCTCGCGCGTGTCCACTTGCGCCGCGGCGGATATACTCTGCATGGCGGTGAGTCGCGAGTTGTCGAGGTTGCGGCGCGCCGCGCCCGTCTTGTCTGCGGAAGAGCGCATGTCCGACGTCCACACGCCGACTGCCACGGATTGGGCCGCCTTCGCGCGAACCGTCGTCGAGCTGGTCGCGCGCGGGTGCAGCACGGCGCACCTTCCCCTCCCGCCCGATTCCGGTATTCAGCACGGCGGCGTCTTCGTCACGCTGCACGCGCTGGGCAAGCTGCGCGGCTGCATGGGTGTGCTCGACGAGACTCGGCCGCTGGCGCAGGCGGTCGCCGAGGCGGCCACCTGCGCCGCGACGCGCGATCCGCGCTTCGCGCCCGTCAGCGTCGCGGAGCTGCCGGACCTGCGCGTCACCGTGTCGATCCTTTCACGCCCGGTGCCCATGCGGGCTCTCGGCGAGCTTCAGATCGGCCGCCACGGCGTGCTCGTCCGCTCGGGCGAGCAGCGCGGGCTCTTCCTGCCGCAGGTCGCGGCGGAACACGGCCTGAGCGCCGAGACGTTCCTCTCGCGCTGCTGCACGGAAAAAGCCGGCCTGCCCGCCGATGCCTGGCGCGACGGCCAGGCCGAGACGCTCCTGTTCACCACGCAAGTCTTCGAGGAATCGCGTTGAGGCGTAGTTGCGGAGAGGATCGGCCGCGAGGTCTCACTGCGGCCGCGTCAGGAAACACGTGACGCGCGAGACTTCCCAGCCGAAGGCGGCCATCGCCAGGGCCTCGATGCCCCAGAGGTAGTATTCCTTCGTCAGCTCGCCGCCCAGGCTCTCGCCCGTGTCCGTCCAACGGCCCATCAGCGGAAGCTGCTCAACCCAGCCGGCCAGCGCTGCCACCGGCGCGCCGAACTGCCGCGCGATCAACAGCGACGCGACAATCGCCACCAGCCCGCTGGCGTGCATCCGGATCAGCACCCCCACCCAGCCGCGCCGGCCGCGTGCCAGAACCACGAACACAATGCAGCCGATCAGCCAGCAGACGCCGCCGAAGCCCATCACGACCTGACCGAACGACTTCAGATAGCCGGTCAGCACAAGCCCGATCAGAACGAACAGTGCCCCGCCCAGAATGAACGAGACGCACTGTGTGGCCATCCGATGCAGCGTGCTCTCGGGCAGCGACCAGGCCGTCTCCGGCCGCCGCCGGCCCGCGAAACCGGCCGCCGGCCCCGACGGGTCGCTGGCCGGCCGCAC
>CAZXUI010000004.1:110576-125401 GCA_964643885.1 uncultured Planctomycetales bacterium | reverse complement strand
AGACCGGTCCCCCAATCAGACCGGTCAGTGACCGGTCCCCCAATCAGACCGGTCAGAGACCGGTCCCCCAATCAGACCGGTCAGAGACCGGTCCCCCATTCTGGGAGAAGCATGCCCACGCCTGCGGCGAGGGCATGCCGCCGATCCGCTGCTGCCGCGCCGACCCGCACTTTCGCTCATCGCGCGTCGCTCAGCGCGAGCGCGGCACGTGCTGCTCCAGCCGGAACTCCTCGCCCGCGCGCGTCTCGCGCAGCTCATCCAGCAGCCGCCCCAGCGCCCGATGCGTCCGCTTGCTCGCACGCACCACGAGCGTCCCGTTGTAGTACTGAATCGTCGACACTCCCCCGTTCTGGGCCCACGCATCCGGCTCGATCGTCATGACGACGACGTCCATCAATTCCTCCGCGGACTGCTCGAGGAACACTTCGTCGGGAATCGGCAGCACCGGCCGCCCGGGCGGCGGCGTCGCCCGCTCGCGAACGGCCGGATCGGCCGCCTCGACCAGCGAGGCCGGCTGGGCCGCACGGGCAGCGAATGCCTGCTGCGCTTCGGCCACACGCCGGGCGCTGCGGGCGGCGCCGGCAATCAGGTCGCGGACGGGGTATGTGCGAGTGTGGGCCTCGCGGTAGACGTCGTCGCGCGTGCCCACGACCAGGACGCCGTTCTCGGGTTCGTACGCCATCGGCACGTCGCTCCCGCCGGCTTCGAGCAACGCGAGTTCCAGCGCCCGGCCCATGCTTACATTGCGAACGTTCAGCGAGATGGGCTTGGCCCGCTCCAACCCGGAGGCGGCCATCTGTGGCCACTTCGCGAGGATGCTGACGTCGTCGCCGAGCTGATCGTCGAACCACTCGATCACCTGGTCGAACCGGGCGTCGGAGAAGCGGAGCTCCGGAACCATTCGCTCCAGGCGGCGGAAGACCTCTTCGTCGGAGATCGCACCGCCGCGTGGCGCGGCGCCGGGCGGCGGATTCTGAGCCGAAGAGCCGGCGGTCAGCAGAAAACTGACGGCGGCGAGCAGAACGAGCGTGCGCATGGCGGGCCTCCCAGGGGTGGGTTACTGAGGCATTATACCCGCCGGCGGGGGCGGAAGACTATCGGCCAACTTTCGGGCGGCGGCCCCCCGCGTCAGGGATTGTCGATCGACAGCACCGGCCGCTCGGGCTTGACACGGTACTTCTCGATCAGCGCCCGCAGCTTGGGCTGGTCGGGGTCCAGCTCCAGGCTGCGGTGCCAGGCCTCGATCGCCTCGTCGCGCAGCTTCGTGTTGGCCGGGTCCGACAGGTGCTGCGTCATCCGCACCACACCCAGACCCGAGTACGCCCGGGAGTTCCTGGCGTTCAGCTCGATCGCGCGGGCGTAGCTCTGGTGTGCCTGCTCGAGCTGCTGCTCGCGCCACAGGCAGTATCCGAGCCGCTCATGCGCCACCGACAGGTCCGGCGCCATGCTGATCGCCTTCTCCAGCGTCTTGCGGGCCGCGGGCAGCCGATCCTGGTTCATGTACACCGTCGCCAGATTCACCAGCACGATCGGCTGATTCGTGTTGCACTCCAGCGAGCGCTTGTAGGCCGCGATCGCCTCGTAGTACGACCCACGCGTGTCGTGCACGGCGCCCAGGTTGCTCCACGCGAACGCGTTGTAGGGGTCCAGCTTCAGCGCGGCATCATAGAATTCCGCCGCCGCGTTCAGATCGCCCGTCTGGTGATAGCACGACGCCAGCCGGAAATTCGCCTCGAAGTCCGCCGGCTCGAGCTTGACCGCCAGAACGTACGCCCGGATCGCCCGCGTCATGTCGTTCAGCAGGCGGTAGACCTCGCCCAGCTCGAACATGGCCGGAAAGTGAAACGGGTCCAGCCGCACGGCATGTTCCAGCGACTGGGCCGCCTGCGGCAGATCACCGGACTGCTTGTAGGCTACGCCGAGCTTCGCGTGCGCCTCGGCGAGCTGCGGATTGAGCTTGACGGCCTGGCGCAGCTCGGCCAGCGCAGCGTCGTAGTCGCGTTGCGCCAGCGCCTTCTCACCGCGCGACAGGTGCATCTCCGCCGCCTGGCTTTGCAGACTGCATCCGGCCGTGTGCGTCAGCGTAAGTGTGATCCCGGCCAGCACGCCGAGCGCGGCAATACGGTTGCGTTTCACGATCCCTCCCTCGAAGCCTGGGTGAGCCGCAGAATTCGGCGGCCGCGCAGAAACCGCGCCAATTCACGCAGACTTGTACCTTTATCGGCGACCGGGCGTCAACCGATTGAGTCGCATCCGCGTCCTGCGGGTCCGGGAGCGAGGATTTATCGGCTGGAGCCGCCCGGTGCTGCCTCGGGACTCTCGGCGGGCTGCGTCGCCGGCCGACTGGCGGGCGATCGCCGTTGCGGCGGGGCCCAGCGCTCGACGTAGCTGGCCGCCAGGGAGCGGACGAGCTCGTCGGCGTCATTGGCGGCCAGGTCGCGGGCTGATTCGAGGAAGCTCTCGCCCTGCCGGGCGAGCAGCCGCAGCGCCATAAGGCGAACGAGCCAGTGCGGGTGGGCGAGATTGGTCTGGGCGGCCCGGAGGAGTTGCGCATCGAGCCCGCAGATCATGAGCGATTCGAGCGTGCGGGCGCGGAGCTCCCAGGATTCGGCACCCAGCGCGGTGAGCAGGGCGGCGTGAATGCGGTCGGCAGGGACCGGCTCGGGACGATAGGCGAGCTGTCGGCCGGCAGCTCGCTGCCGCTCGCCGAGCGCCTGAGCGAGCATCTCGATCGCGCGAAAGCGATCGCTGTCCGGCCCGTCGCGCAGGGCCGCGAACAGGGCGTTCCAGCCTTCCGGCGAGACGACGAGCGGCAGGCGATTGAAGGTCGGGCCACGGACCGTCTGCCCGGAGATCGACGGCTTCCACGAGCCGTCCTCCTGCTGCTGCGGGTCGAGGATGGCGGTGACGGTGACGCGCTGGAGCTGCTGCGGCGTCATGCGGGAGACGAGCCGGGGCGGGCCGACGTCGAGCGTCCGCTGCACGAAGATCGTGCCGCCGGGCGGGATGACGCGGTAGCGGTCGAGCCCCACGGTGAGCAGGTTCTCGTAGCGGCGGAGGCGGTCGCCTTCCATCTGGATGCTGACCAGGAAGACCGGGTTGAGCATCCCGTCGGGGCCGAGCGTGATCGGGAAGCGCGAGCGGTTCAGCAGGCGGAACTCGGCCCGCCACGGCTCGCCGCAGCGCGGGGCCAGGTCGGCGATGCGCACGTCGGCCGCGACGAAGCGCTGCGGGGCGCGGGCGAACTCGAGCAGCTCGCGCTCGAAGCCGGAGAGCGCGGCGAGCAGGTCGGCTGCTTCCGGCGCGGGGGCGCTGGCGGGCTGGGCGCCAAGGTCGAGCGAGCGCAGCAGGTCGGAGGCCAATCCGACGCGCGGCGGATCGCGAAGCGCCTGCAAGACGGCGTTCGCGGCGGCCGTGTCGCCTGCGTCCTTGAGGATCTTTGCGATCTGGTACGTGGCGTAGGCGTCGCGCTGGGCGATGGGCTCGAGCGTCGCGCGGGCCTGGTCGTTGCGCAGGTTCAGCGCCTGCGCCCAGCCGAGCACGCGGGTGACGAACGGGTCGCCGGGTGCGCGGCTCGCGGCATTCTCGGCCAGCATGAGCGCCCGCTCCGGCCGGGCCTCGTAGACGCAGTAGAACCACGCGGCCTGGGCGACGGTGTTGACCGGCAGCTCAGCGGGGTCGCGGATCGCGGCGTAGCTGGCCGAGAGCCGCTGGCTGATGGTCGTCGCTTCGACGATGTGGCCCGTGCGGGTGAAGAGCCACTGGATGAAGAAGGCGTGGTCCGGGGCGATCGGCTGGATTCGCAGCACGCCCTGTGCGTAACGCAGCGCGGCCTCCTCGTCGCCGCGGGCGATCGCGTTCGCGGCCAGCCGCACGAGCCGGTCGGCCGGCATCGCCCCGCCGGCGGCCTGATGGACCGACGCGGCGTGCTCGTAGAAAACGTGTGCCGGCTGCGAAAGGCCGGCCGCTTCGAGCAGATCCGCCACGCCCCAGGCGAGCTCGACATCGAGCGGATTGAAGCGCAGCGCGGCCAGCATCGCTTCGAGCTTCTCGGCCGGCTGCGCGTCGGCCGGCAGCGTGCTCAGGGCCAGGAAGGCGGGGTCGGGATTGAGCGGATCGAGCTCGGCGGCCTGCTGAATGTGCTCGCCGGCGCGCGAGCGGTTGAACTGCTGTAGTTCGACGCGGGCGAGGTTCGTGTGCACGAGCGATTTGAGCCGGTTGCCGTCGACCTCGTCGAGCTGCGATTCGAGCCAGCGGCGGCGCTGCTCGACGGTCTGAATCTCGCCCAGGCGAAACTCCAGCCAGCGGGCGTAAGCGGCCTCGTGGCCCGCGTCCGCCGCCAGCAGTCCGGCCAGGTTCTCGCGCAGCCCGGCCGCGTCGCCGCCGGCGCCCAGATCGCACAGCCAGCGCCAGGCGTCCGCCTGGTTCGGGTCGAGGCGGATCGCGGCCTCGAGCAGCACGCGAACGTGCTGCACATCGGCGGCCGTCTGGCGGCCGGCGCGGCGCAGGCCGTAATCGCGCGCGAGATCGACCAGAAGCTCGGGCGTGGAGCGATTGAATTGGGATTGGGCGAGTGCGGCCGGCGGCGGGGGCGTCGTAACGGCGCACAACAACCCCAGCCAGACGACCGTCGGCCGACTTCCGCGGGCAGAGCGCAGGAGCTGAAACCGCCGGCGCGTGCTCATCTAGTCGCGCTTGGCGGCGGCGCGCCTCTCACGAATCTTCGCCTTCGCTCGTTCACGGCGCTTGCGGTGCTTGCGGCGGGCGACCTTGGTCTTCTTGTACATGCGGCTGTGCTCCCTTGTGTTCGTGTCTTTCAGTTCGTGGCCGGCTCGATGACGGCCGTCATCGAACCACTCGACCGCTCGAGCCGGGGATCGGCCCCGTACGCGAGAATCTGCTGCTGCTTGAGCTCGGCCCGCTCCAGCACCGTCGTCTCGACGATGACGCGGCCGGTCAGGTCCACCTCGCAGGCCATCTTGAACGCGACCGCCTGTGCGTGGCCAAACAGCCGCATCAGCATCTCGATGACGTATTCGTACGTGTGGTCGTCGTCGTCGATCAGGACGACGTTCCACATCGGGGCGGGCCGGGTTCTGGCCGGCGCCGGGAGCAGAGCTTCGGACTGCTGCCGATCGCCCATACGTCGCGTATCCTGCTTTCCAGACGGCTCTTACGTGTCCCACGCCATTTTAGCGTGCTGCCCCGCCGGCGGTAAAGTGGCCCGCTCGAAGCCGGCCGCCCCGCTGGTACAATCCATGGGTCGGTGCCCCGCGGCGGGCTGAGCCGCGCACTGCCCGGCCGGCAGCTTTTGCCTGGCGCGGCCGGGCGGATCGGCGCGATTCAAGGGGCCTCGCGGATGCGGCGCGGCCGGCCGCGCGACGGCCGGTGCGCCAGCAACGCGCCGGAATGGAGAACGGTGCATGCCCACAGAGTCTGAACAGAGCGGGGGAGTGTTCGCACCCGTTGAGGAAGTCATCGAAGAGCTGCGGGCGGGGCGAATGATCATCCTGGTCGACGACGAGGATCGCGAGAACGAGGGCGATCTCGTCTGCCCGGCCGAGATGGTCACGCCCGACAAGATCAACTTCATGCTCCGTTACGGCCGGGGAACGCTGTGCGTGGCACTGACGCGGGCCCGCTGCGAGCGGCTGCATCTGCATCCGCAGACGATCGTCAACAACACCCGCTTCGGGACGGCGTTCACGGTCACGATCGACGCGGCGCCGCGGCTGGGCGTGGGCTCGGGCGTGTCGGCCGCCGATCGGGCCAGGACGATCCTCCATACCGTCGCCGAAGACGCGGTGCCGGAGGACTTCGTTCGCCCCGGACACGTGAACCCCCTGATCGCGCGGGACGGCGGCGTGCTGGTGCGGGCCGGGCAGACCGAGGGGTCGGTCGATCTGTGCCGGCTGGCGGGGCTGATGCCGGCGGCGGCGATCATCGAGGTTCTCAACGAGGACGGGACGATGGCCCGCGTGCCTCAGCTTGCGGAGTTCTGCCGGCGGCACGGGCTGAAGATGTGCACGGTCGCGTCGCTGATCGAGTATCGCATGCAGCGCGAGCGGCTGGTGGAGCGGCTGGAGAGCATTCCGCTGCGCAATGCCTATGCCGAGTGGCTGCTCGTGGCGTATCGATCGAACGCGGACAACCTGGAGCATGTGGCCCTGTGCCTGGGCGGGCCGGGGCAGGTCGACGCGGCCGGTGTGCCGATCGCGATCACCGAGCCGACGCTGGTGCGCGTGCACTCGGAGTGTCTGACCGGCGACGTGTTCGGGTCGATGCGCTGCGAGTGCGGCGAGCAGCTTCACGCGGCGATGGCGATGATCGCCCGCGAGGGCCGCGGGGCGCTGGTCTACCTGCGTCAGGAGGGCCGCGGCATCGGCCTGCTGAACAAACTGCGGGCCTACAAATTGCAGGACCAGGGGATGGATACGGTCGAGGCCAACGAGGCGCTGGGCCTGCCGGCCGACCGGCGCGACTACGGCGTCGGGGCGCAGATTCTCCGCGACCTGGGGCTGTCGCACGTGCGCATCCTGACGAACAACCCGAAGAAGATCAGCCGGCTGGAGGTGTACGGCCTGCACGTGGTCGAGCAGCTCCCGCTGGAAATGCCGGCCACCGACCAGAACCGGCGGTACCTGGAGGCCAAGAAATACAAGCTGGGGCACACGCTGCGGGGGGTGTGAGGGCGGCGGGTGTGTGAGGGCGGGGGCGCGGCAAGAGACGTCGGGTGCGTCCCTTGACGCACCAATCCTCGGTGCTCCAAAAATGGGGGACCGGTTTCCGACCGGTCAGCGCCCTCGGCCGCTCCGCGGCCGGACGGTGGCCGGCCAGAGGCCGGTCCCCCAATGTTGAGGAGACTGGTCCCCCAATGTTGAGGAAACCGGTCCCTCATACTCGGAGCAGCGATGACCGGTCCCCCATTCTCGGAGCAGGACTCACGGGCAAGCTGCGCTTGCCCAGGCCACGCGGCCGTTCACAACCCCCGGCCAGCAGACCAAACCCACCTCCGCCGACCCCTTAATCCCTCAATCCCTTAGTCCCTAATTCGCTCAATCCCTCAATCCCTTGCCCTCCCGTTCGGATGACCTCCGCGCTGCGCCGCTACTTCCGCTCCCCGATACAGTACAAATGCGACGACGTGCGCACGTACAGCCTCGAATTCGCCGCCGCGAGCGACGAAATCGTATAGCCGTCGTCGAGCTGGTTCGTCGCGAGCACCTCGAACTGCGGGGCCGCACGCAGCACCGTGGTGACGGCCGACTCGTTCGTGACGTAAAGCTTTCCGTCCGCCAGCAGCGGCGAGGCGCTCACCGTTCCGATCGCCGTCCGCTCCGGCCCCCAGACGTTCTCGCCGGTCTTCGCGTCGACGCAGACCACGATCCCCTTGTCGTTGACGATGTAGACCCGCCGGCCGTCGCTGACCGGCGTCGGCACATCCGGCCCGCTGCGCGTCAGTTTCCACGCCAGGTGCGATTCGGTCACATCGCCCTCACCGCCGGCCCGCAGCGCCAGCAGCGGCCGCACGCGCGTCGGGGCGATGATGATGTCGCCGACCACCAGTGGCGAGGCGACGATGCGGTAGTTGCCGTCGCCCTGCGGATTCAGGCCCGCGGCGCGCCAGCGCTCCCGGCCGGTGGTCAGGTCGTGGCCGGTGACGTAGTCCGCGCCGCTGACGATCAGCTCGGTGCGGCCGGCGGCGGTGCAGAGCGTGGGGGTGGTGTAGGCGTCGGGGCATTCGCGGGTGGCGTCGGTCCTGCGGACCTCGCGCCAGCGGACGTTCCCGCCGGCCGCGTCGAAGGCGACGAGGTAGGACTCGGCCGGCTCGGTCGAGCCGTGCAGGACCTGAACGATGAGCAGATCGTCGGCGAGCAGCGGGCTGGAGGCATAGCCCCACAGCAGGCGGAACTCGCCGAACTGCTCCTGGAGGTCGACGCGCCACTTGTGGTTGCCCTCCATGTCGAAGGCGGTCAGCACGCCGGTGCCGGTGAGGGCCCAGACGTGCCTGCCGTCGGTGACGGGCGAAGGGGACGACATGTTCTGCTTGCCGAAGAGCGTGTTGCGGTCGTCAAGGGTGCGTTTCCAGAGCAGCTTGCCGTCGGCCGCGTCGAAGCAGAGCAGCAGAAGCTCCTTGCCGCCGGGGTGCTCGCGGCCCATCTGGCGAGGGAGCTTGCGCGTGACGGTGCCTTCGCTCTGCGGCGCAGACCGGTCAGAGACCGGTCCCCCATGCGGTTCGGAAGGGGAGGTGACAAAGACGCGGTCGTTCCAGACGATCGGTGTCGCGCCGCCCCAGCTCGGCAGCGGGACTTTCCAGAGGATGTTCTTGTCCTCGGACCATTCCGTCGGCAGGCCGCGGCAGGGACTGGTGCCGTCGAGCCGTGGCCCGCGCCACTGCGGCCAGCAGCTCTCGTCGCCCGCGGGCGCGGCGGGGAGGATGAGTGCGATCGAGAGTAGGAGGACGAAGCGGGGCATTGAGACTCTCCCTGTGGCGAAGATGGGCGAAGCTGTCGGTCCGCGACAGGATACCCGTAAGAGGGACGGCCGCGGGCGCTGCGGCGGGGCAAAAAAGCGGCGGCTGTTCAGGATTCATTCTTGCAGGAGCGGGCCGCAGCATGCTTACGTCGCGGGGTGGCGGGGGCCTGGAGATGGGCGTCCACTGGCCGCGACGAAAGCATGCCACCCGCCGCTCAGCGCGAGCCGAGCAGCAGGGCGGCGTCGATGTACTGGCCGCCCGTGTCCTGATGCGTGTGGATCGCGATCACATTCGCTCCCTGCTTGAGCGCGGAGCGGAGCGGCTCGGTCACGTCGAAGGCGGCGTAGGCGTCGTTCCAGCCCTCGAGCGCGAGGATCGGCCGGCCGTTGATCCAGATGCGGGTCGCGTTGTCGTAATGCAGGATGAGCTGGGCGGAGTCGAAGGCAGCGCCGTCGTAGACGAACTTGGCGCGGAGCCAGATGTCCGCCGTCGACCAGGGCGTGGCGATGCGCGACTCCCATCCCTCCTTGCGGCCGAAGCCGCCGCGGGCCTGCTGCCAGGCCTCGTCGTCGAATTCCGGCGTGTTCCAGCCGTCGGGCGGCGACTCGAGCGTGTAGCGCCACCAGGCGGGGGCCTCATCCACCGCGGCCGAGAGCAGCGTGTGCCAGGTCAGCTTCTGTTCGGCCGCCGCGGGGGGCGGATCGGTCTCAAAGGCGGCCGGCCGGGCCGTCAGATCGTGGATTCGCTTCATGTCGAACTTGGGGGAGCGGTCGTAGTAGTAGATGCCGTTGCACTCCTGCTCGACGTCGGTGAGCTGCGTGTAGCAGAAGCCGAACATGAAGCGGTTTTTCTGGAGCGCGGCAAGCAGGCCGTCGTAGCGGGCGTAGAACTCGTCGAGGGACTTGGGGGCGCTGCCGTAGCCCCAGCCTTCGCGGCCTTCCGGAATCCAGCCGATGCCGCCGAACTCGCTCAGGAAGAACGGCCGGTCGGCGCCGCGGATGCCGTACTGCGGCGGGAGCGAGAGGTCGGCCCGCAGGAACTGGTACCGCGCGGCCAGCGACTCGGGGTTCTGGTCGTAGTCGTGGCGGCAGTCGACGTCGGGGTCGGGATGGCTCTTGACCCAGCCGCTGGTCTCGATCCATGGCCGCGAGGGGTCGAGCGCGCGGGTCAGCTCGACGACGGTGTTCTGGATCGGGCCGGCCTCCGCGGGCGTCTCGTTGAAGGGGCACCAGCCGATGATGGAGGGGTGGTTGCGGTCGCGGCGGACGATGGCGACCCATTCGTCGATGATCGGCAGGTTGACGCGGGCATCGCCGTAGTTGGCGCCGAAGCTGGGCGTTTCGCCCCAGGTCAGGTAGCCCAGGCGGTCGGCCCAGTAGTGAAAGCGCGGCTCGAAGATCTTCTGATGCAGGCGGGCGCCGTTGAAGCCGGCCGCCTTCGACAGCTCGATGTCGCCGCGGAGAGCTTCGTCGGAGGGAGCCGTCCAGATTCCGTCGGGATAGAAGCCCTGGTCGAGCACGAGGCGCTGGAAAACGGGCTTGCCGTTGATCAGAAAGAGCGGCCCGCGAACCTCGATCGTGCGCAGGCCGAAGTAGCTCCTGAGCGTGTCGATGATCTCGTCGCCGCGCTTGAGAGTGAGCGTCAGGTCGTAGAGCGTGGGCGACTCGACCGACCAGAGCTTCGATTCGCTCAAAGGAAGGACGAGCTGGTTGTGGCGCCAGGCGGCCCTGGTGGCGGCCTTGCCGACCGGCCGGCCGTCGAGCGTGGCTTCCGCTTCGAGCGTCAGGTCGCCGAGCGTTCCGTCCAGGTCGGCGTGGATGGTCACGCGCGAGTTTGCGGGGTCGGCGTCGTAGCGCACCTCGTCGATGAAGGTGGAGCCGACGGCCTCGAGCCAGACGGTCTGCCAGATGCCGGTCGTGCGGGTGTAGAAGATGCCGTGGCTCTCCTCGCGGTTGGATTGCTTGCCGAGCTGCTGAAGACCGCTGCGCGTGTCGTCGAAGGCGCGGATGATGAGCGTGTTGTGGTCCGGGCGGAGGTGGCCGGTCAGTTCGAACGTGAGGGGCGAGCTGCCGCGGCGGATCGTGCCGAGCTGATTGCCGTTGAGCCAGACGGTGGTGGCCCAGTCGCAGGCGCCGATGTGCAGCCGGATGCGGCGGCCGGCCCAGCTCTTGGGCACCTGGAATCCGTGCAGCCGGTACCAGACGTTGCGGACGAAGCCGCGGCGGCCCAGACCGCTGAGCCTGGACTCGCGGCAGAAGGGGACGACGATCTTGTCTGGCCAGTCGCTGCGCTCCAGCGGCGAGAGGTCGCTGTCGTCATCGGTCTCGAAGAAGTTCCACTCGCCGTCGAGGTTCAGCCAGGTATCGCGGAATCGCTGCGGATCGGGATGCTCGGGGCGGGGAATCGCCATGAGCTGTGCGGCCGGCGCGAGCGAGGCCGCCAGCACACACAGGATGCAGGTCGTGAGAGCGGTTTTCATGAAATGCCTCCTTCGCAGCCAGCGCCGTGGTGCGGCGTTCAGGCGAGCGGGTATTCGAGCTCGATCTCGTCGCGCAGCGGGATGCCGAAGTTGCCGACCCGCGGGATCTGCGGTTTGAGCATGCGCGAGACGTCGCAGGCGTTGCGGTGTACGGCGACCAGCACGAGGCCGCGGCGCTGATAGAAGCGAATCGCGTCGATGTTGTCGTTCGTGGTCATGAGCCAGAGCCGCTTCCAGCCCTCATTCTTTGCCAGGCCGGCGATTTCCGCAATCAGCAGCGTGCCGATGCCGCGGCGCGGCTCGAAGGCGTTGAGCGTGACGATCTCGCAGCGGCCGTCGCGCAGTTCGTAGGTGAGCAGGCCGAGGATGCGGTCGCCTTCGACGGCCAGCAGGCCGGGCAGCTCGCCGGCGTTGACCAGCCGCCCGCCGGAGGCGATGTGCACGGCGGCCCAGTGCTGCTCGAGCAGAGCGCGCACGCGCGGGCGGTCAGCCGCTTCGATGGGGCGGACTCGGATCGCCGCGCTCATCGGGCCGCGTCCCGGCCGGCGGCGCGCGTGGCAATCGTCCGCAGCCGGCGGAGGTTGAGTTTGTCGAAGTCGCGGCCGGCGTCATCCAGCCCCTTGGGCGTCTCGAGGATCATGGGCAGGCCGCGGAAGCGCTCGTCGCCCAGGACGTTGGCGAAGCCGCGGGAGCCGATCCGGCCGCGGCCGATGTGCTCGTGGCGGTCCAGGCGGGAGCCACAGTCGCCGCGGCTGTCGTTGAGGTGCCAGCAGCGGATTCGCTCGAGACCCACCGTGTCGGCCGCTTCGGCGATCATCTCGCGATAGCCGCTCTCCGAGCGGATATCGTAGCCGGCGGCGAAGACATGGCAGGTATCGACGCAGACTCCGACGCGTTGCGGCGTTTCCAGCCCGTCAATCATCGCGGCGAGCTGTGTGAACGTGCGGCCGAGCGTCGTGCCCTGGCCGGCCGTGGTTTCCAGCAGAAGCATGCAGCGGAGCTGCGGGGCGTCGGTGTGCAGGCGGTTCAGGGCGGCGGCCACGCGGGCGACGGCCTCGGATTCGCTCTGCTCCCCCGCGGCGCCGGGGTGGACGACGAGGTAGGGGATGTCGAGCGTGTCGCAGCGGCGCAGCTCGTCGAGCAGGGCCTCGCGGCTGCGGGATCGGAGCGTGTCGTCGGCGCTCGCGAGGTTGATCAGGTAGGAGGCGTGGGCGACCGTGGGGCCGAATCCGGGCCGACGAACCGTCTCGCTCCAGCGCTGCGCATCTTCCGGCTTGATGGGCGGGCCGACCCATTGACGCTGGTTCTTGACGAAGACCTGAACCGTCGAGAAGCCCAGGCTGAGGGCCTGGTCGGCCGCGTGGTAGATTCCGCCGGCCACGGAAAGATGCGAGCCGAATTGGTGGCTCGGGCGGGCGGGCATTTTTCGGGTGGGGGCGGCTGATCTTTTCGGACGGATCATACGCGGTTATGTAATGGAGTCCGGCCGGCGGGGTCAAACCGGGGTTCGGGGTCGCGGCGCGGGCCGGCCGTTCGCAAGGCGCTCGAAGCAGGGAAGCGAGGGTGTCGGTGTCGTCGTCGGAGGTGTTGATCCTGGCGTCGTCGAGTCCGCGGCGGCGCGAGCTGCTGGGGCGGCTCGGCTTGGCGTTCGAGGTCGTCGCTCCGGGCGTCGAGGAGCCGCGGACTTCGCCGGCGGCGCTGAGTCCGCGGGGCTGGGCGGAGGCACTGGCGTATCTCAAGGCGCGGAGCGTGGCGGATGCGCGCCCGGGGCGTTGGGTGCTGGGAGCGGATACGCTGGTCGAGGTGGCGGGCGAGTTGCTGGGCAAGCCGGACGGCGAAGCCGACGCCCGGCGGATGCTCGAGCTTCAGGCGGCGCATCCGAGCGATGTGATTACCGGAATCGCGCTCGTGCGGCGCGAGCAAGCATGGCTGCGGCGGATCGCCAGCGCCAGCACGCGCGTCTGGATGCGCGACGACGCGGGCGAGCGGGAGCGCTATCTGCGCAGCGGCGACTGGGCCGGCAAGGCGGGCGCGTACGGGGTTCAGGACGTGGGCGACCGGCTGGTGGAGCGGATCGAAGGGAGCATATCGAACGTGATCGGCTTGCCGTTGGAGCGGCTGGCGCAACTTTTGCGGCTGGTGAGATTGTTGCCGGCGGCGAGCGATGAATCGTCGGACGCGGCGGCCGGCTTGCCGCGGCGCTGAACGGAGGTGGTCCGAATTGCGGAGGGTGGATATAGTCTAAGCGCATTGGAGCGACGCACTCCCCGAGCCGATACGCAGTCGGGGAGGGTCGGGCTGCCACAAGACCCCTGGCAGCGCCGATCGGGGGGTGTCCTGAAGGAAGCGGGGATCTCACTCGTATGGCGTCGAAACTCGAATCCGCGATCGGCGACTATCTGAAGCAGATCAAGCAGTATCCGCTGCTGACTGCCGAGGAGGAGCGCGAGCTGGGCGCGAAGATCCGCGCGGCCGCGGACGCCGAGCCGCCCGGGCCGGAAGCGTCGTCGCGGGAGCGGGCGGATTTCGAGAAGCTGCACCGCGACGCGGCCGAGGCGCGGGATCGCATGATCCAGGCGAATCTGCGGCTGGTGATCAGCGTGGCCAAGAACTTCCGCAACCGCGGGTTGCCGATGGAGGACCTCGTCAACGAGGGCAACGTCGGCCTGATGAACGCGGTGGACCGGTTCGACCCGACGGTGGGGTCGCGTTTCAGCACCTATGCCAGCTACTGGATCGACCAGGCGATCCGCCGGGCCGTGCAGAACGCGACGCAGATGATTCACATCCCCAGCTACCTGATGGAGCAGATCGCGCACCTGCGGCTGGCGATGCGGGAGCTGGAGGAGCGGCTGAACCGCATGCCGACGATCCAGGAAGTCGCGACGCACATGGGGATCACGGTGCGCAAGGCGGCCGCGATCGTGCAGGCGATCCGGGCGTGCACCTGTCCGACGCAGGCGCACAGCGGCGAGGACGGCAGCTCGGTGATCGATTCGATTCCGGACTCGGCCGGGCCGTCGCCGCACGAGTCGGTCCTGAGCGAGTCGGATTCGGACTTCGTCAGCGACCTTCTGAACCGGATCACGGACCGCGAGGCGACGGTGCTGAAGCTGCGCTACGGGCTGAACAACCGGACCGGCAAGCAGATGACGCTTAAAGAGATCGGCGAGGCGGTGGGTCTGACGCGCGAGCGTGTGCGCCAGATCGAGAAGGAAGCCAAGCGCAAGCTGGAGGACTTCGTCAAGGAGTACATCTGACGCAGCGCTGGGCGCGGGCGTCCGCCGGACTATAATCGATTGCGGAAATTCACGCCGCCAGGCGCGCCGACCGGGATCCAAGGGGTGCATCTGGCGGCGGCGTTTTTGAGCGGATGCGCAGATGCCGGGCTTTCGGTGCAGTACGTGCGGGCGCGAGGTGGAGTTCAGCGGGGGACTGCCTGCGATCTATCCGTTTTGCAGCGAACGTTGCCGGCTGGTCGATCTGGGGCGGTGGCTGCGGGAAGAATACTCGATCGAGCGCGAGCTGACGCCGGAAGAGGTGGCCGAGTACGAGTCGCGGCAGCGCCGCGGGGCGGGGGAGTGACGATCACTGGCGGCGGGCAGCGGCGGCCTCAGTGACGGAAGTGGCGCGTGCCGGTGAGGATCATGGCCGCGCCGCGGGCGTCGCAGGCGGCGATCACTTCCTCGTCGCGCTTGCTGCCGCCGGGCTGGATGATGGCGGTCACGCCGGCGTCCAGCAGGATGTCGACGCCGTCGGCGAAGGGGAAGAAGGCGTCGGAGGCGGCGACGATCGCGGGTCCTGACCCCAGTGAGTCTGGGGGACCGGTCTCTGACCGGTCTGAATCTGGGGGACCGGTCTCTGACCGGT
>CAZXUI010000004.1:91036-110476 GCA_964643885.1 uncultured Planctomycetales bacterium | reverse complement strand
CCCCAGCTCAGAGTGACCGGTCGGAGACCGGTCCCCCAGCTCAGAGTGACCGGTCGGAGACCGGTCCCCCAGCTCAGAGTGACCGGTCAGAGACCGGTCCCCCAGTTGATCTGGCACGACGTGGCCATTCTCCTGCGCCAGCCAGGTCGCGATGCGGCAGCTCATGACGCGGCTGGTCTGGCCGGCGCCGCTGCCCAGCAGCATTCCGTCGCGGCAGAGCGTGATCGCGTTGCTCTTGGTGTGCTTGCAGATCAGCCAGGCGAGCCGCAGGTCGGCCAGCTCCGCTTCGGTCGGCGCCCGCTTGGTGACGACCTTCCAGTTCTCCTCATCGAGTCCGGGCAGGTCGGGCGTCTGTGCCAGCAGTCCGCCGGAAATCGTGCGGTAGAGCCGCTCGCCGGGGTCCGGTTCGCGGCTCATGTCGCCGACCGCCAGCAGCCGCACGCGCTCGCCCCACTTCTTGCGTGAGCGGATGATCTTCACCGCCTCGTCGTCGAAGCTCGGAGCGACCCAGACCTCGACGAAGAATCCGCCGGGGGCATTGGCGGCGCCGGCGTCCCTCAGCGGGCGGCCGAGGCGGTCATACGTCTCCATCACGGCGGCGGCGAATTCGGCGTTGACGGAGAAATTGCACGCCAGAATGCCGCCCATGGCGGCGTTGGGGTCGCCCAGGTAGGCCCGGCGGTAAGCTTCGAGCGGGTCGGCTGCGATCCCGACGCCGCAGGGGTTGGTGTGCTTGATGAAGCAGCAGGCGGCTGACAAACCGGGTTCGTGTGGCTGTGTGGCACCGGCTATTAGCCGGTGCCACACTTTCCTCGGTGCCTCGCCTCCAGTCCGGTGGCCCGGCTTGCAGATCGCCCGCGTCAGTTCTGCGCACAGGTCGAGCGCCGCGTCGGCGTCGAGGTAGTTGTTGTAAGAGAGCACGACGGCGGCCGAGCGAAGGAAATCGGCCCACGGCAGGCCACGGCGGGCCACGCAATCGTCGCGAGATTGGAGTACGGCCGCGCGCTGCTGCGGATTCTCGCCGTAGCGAAGCTCCTCGACCGCGCGAAGGTGCAACGCACGCCAGCGCTCCGAAGTGAGCCAGACGGTGATCGCCGCGTCGTAGCGACTGGTCAGCTCGAGCGCCGAGGCGGCAAAGTCCGATCGGACCGACAACCAGCCGTCGGCCGTCAGCGCGTCCTCGGCAAGCCACATCAGCACGTTGTTCCAGTCGAACGGATCATGCAGGACCAGCACATGCCGGTGGTTCTTCGCCGCCGCCCGCAGCAGCGCCACGCCGCCGATGTCGATCATCTCGATCGCCCGCTCGAGCGTGCAGTCCGGATCGGCCACCGTCTTCTCGAACGGATAGAGATTCACGACCACCATGTCGATCGGCTCGATGCCCTGCTCGGCGAGCTGCCGCATGTGCTTCGCGTTGTCGCGGTCGGCCAGAATCGCGGCGTGAATCTTCGGGTGAAGCGTCTTGACGCGGCCGTCGAGCAGCTCGGTCGAGCCGGTGATCGTCTCGACCAGCGTAACGGGAATGCCGGCGTCGCTGAGGGCCCGAGCCGTGCCGCCGGTGGAGATGATCTCGACGCCGAACTCCTCATGCAGCGCACGCGCGAAGTCGACGATCCCCGTCTTGTCATGAACGCTGATCAGCGCCCGGCGTACGGCCGGCCGGTCGGGCATGCCGAGAACTCCCCGCGCGGGTCGTGGCCGCGCGACTGAAAAATGGTACCCGACGGCCGCCGGCGCGGCACGGGCGGGTGGATCATGGTCTCACAGGGGCGCAGCGCGCCGCAATGCGGCGGCCGGAGCGGGAACGTCAGGGATTGGAGCCCGGCGGTTTGCCATTGGGGGCCGGCTGCGAAGTCCAGTTCCGCGAGATCTTCGACTTTCCACCGAGCGGCGGCGCGAGCGGCGAGGCCGTCAACACGGCCGACGTGCTGCCGGGGCTGACGGGCGGCTGAACCGCGGCCGCCGCGACCGGTGCCTGCGGTTCCGCCGGCGTCGGGTAGAGCGCCTCGCGGACGTCCTCGGCCGTGACGAGCGGCAGGTCGCTCGGCCGGGCGCAGAAGAGGCGTCCGTCGGGCGAGGCGACCAGGATCGCCGGCTGGTCGGCGACCGGCATGTACATGGTGAAGCCGTGAGCGGGGATTTCGTGCACGATCTCACCGTCCGCGCTGCGGACCGCCAGGATCGCGCCGTCGCGCGAGAGCACGAAGATGTGCTCTCCGTGCTCGGTCAGCGCGATCCGGCCGCGGCGGAGCTTCCAGCGGATGCGCTCCTCGACCTGCACGACGGCCGTGTTGATCGCGACCACGCCGTCGAGCTCATTGGCCTGGTAGGCGGTATCGGCCGTGACGAGCGGCGCCTCGTAGAGCGGGGCGGAAAGCCGTGCCCGCCAGCGCTCGCCGCCGAACTCGCGATCGAAGAGGTAGAGGGACTGATCGCGGCTGGCCGCGTAGACGCCCTCTCTACGGACGACGACGTCGGCCGTGATCGCGCCGCCGGTGCGGGCGATCCAGCGCAGCGCCTTGTTGCGCGAGGTGATGGAATAGACGCGGCCGTCTCCGCCGCCGAAGTAGAGCGTGTTGTTGTCGAGCACGGGGGCCGACGTGAGCGTGCCGCCGACGCCGGCCTTCCAGAACTCGAAATCGCGGTCGAGCGGGATCGCGTAGAAGCGGCGATTCAGGCCGCCCACGTAAAGCAGCGTCCCGTCGCTGACCGGCGGCGAGCCGGCCGGGAAGCGAAGATCGTGCGCCACGACGGGCGTGCCGTAGATTTTCTCGTACTGGACGATGCTGGAGGGCGTGACGAAGACGGTGCGGCCGGCGGCGTGGCAGGGCGGCGTGACGCGGTAGCCGGCCGTCGTGACGCGGCGGATCCAGCGCAGCGTACCCGTGTAGGCGTGAACGGCATAGACGTAGCCGTCGGCGGTGGTCGCATAAATCTGGTCGTCGACAAGGAAGACGTCGACGATGCCGTGGCCGGGGTCGACCGGCAGGGCGAGCTGCCAGTATTTGCGCATGCCGACCTCGTGCAGGTCGGCGCTCGGGAGGTAGTCCGGCTGAGCAAGCGCAAAAGATGGCAGGAGGGCGGCCAGGGCGGCGGTCATCGCGAGGCGGGACAAGGTCATTGCGGCTCTTCCGTTACGGGTGTCGGCCGGGCGCAGTTTCTGCGTGGCTGCGCCACACTTTCCCCACGCCACAAACGTAGTCCGGACCGGTCGCTGCGTCAACGATTTCGGCGGCTTGCAACCGATTCTGGGCGGTCCTATGCTTTCCGGGTGGTGGATCGGCCACGGTGGGCCGGTCCTGCTGAAATCCTGTCTTGCGACCGGCGCGGTCACGGTGCAAGTACCAGCAGAGGGAGCCAGGCGATGAGAACTGGGCGAGCGATTGCGACATGGATGGTTGCGTTGGGCTGTGTGGCGCTCTTCGCGGGTTGCGGCCCGGATTCCAAGGACATGCAGATTCAGAAGCTCCAGGAGGACAAGAACCGCCTGCAAGCGGAGAACGCGGACTTGCAGTCGCGGCTGGCGTCCGCGATGCAGGATGCCCAGCGGTCGCGCGACCGGGCGCTTCAGCTTCAGCAGATGCTGGACGACGCCCGCCGGCAGATCGCCGAGCGCGGCTCAGCGCCGAACCTGCCGCCGGGCTGGGAGGGTACGGAGACCTTCGCCTGGACCGAGATTCAGGAAGACATCCTCTTCGACTCCGGCAAGGCTGAGCTGAAGGCGACCGGGCGGACGAAGCTGCGCGAGGCGGCCCAGACGATCCAGACGACGCCGGAGTTTCTCGGCCGCGAGGTCTGGGTCATCGGCCATACGGACAACGATCCGATCCGTGTCACCAAGAACCTCTGGAAGGACAATCTCGATCTGAGCTGCAACCGGGCGATGACCGTCGTGCGCGAGCTGCGAGCGCTCGGCCTCGATCCGCAGCGCCTGGTGGCGGCGGGGCAGGGCGAGTACAAGCCCAAAGCGCCCAATACCTCCAAGGTGAACAAGGCGCTGAATCGCCGCGTGCAGATCGTCACGGTACAGATGCCGGTGACCACGGGCGGTTCGACGACGCCGACGGTAAGCGAAGAGAGCAGCGGCGCGCCGGCCGAGACGGGCAGCCGCGGCTGACGCGGATCGCTGCGGCCGCCGGCCCAGCCCGGTTGGAGGTTCGCGCCCCTGAGTGAGCGTCATGGAGATTCTCCCGGCGATCGATCTGCTCTCGGGCAAGTGCGTTCGGCTCATTCAGGGCCGCTATGACCGCGTGATTCACTATCAGCGCGACCCGGTCGAGGTGGCCGAGTCCTTCCTGGCCGCCGGCGCCCGCTGGCTGCACGTGATCGATCTCGAGGGCGCCCGGCACGGGCGGATCGCGAACCTCGAGGCGGTCAAGCGGATCGCGGCGACGGGGGCGCAGATCGAATTCGGCGGGGGCGTGCGAGACGAGAACGCGATCCGGGCCGCGCTGGATGCCGGCGCGGCCCGCGTCATTGTGGGTACGCGTGCGCTCGAGGATTGGGACTGGATGCGGATCACGGCGCACCTGCCGGAGCTGGCGGGGCGGCTGGCGATCGGGCTGGACGCCCGGCTGGGGCGGCTCGCCGTGCGCGGCTGGACGCACGAGACGCACCAGACCGCGGTCGACGTGGCTCGCTCCGTGGCCCAGTGGCCGCTGGCGGCGATTGTCTACACGGACATCGGCCGCGACGGAATGCTGCTCGGCCCGAATGTCGAGGCGATCCGGCACGTGGCCGAGGTCTCGACCGTTCCGGTGGTCGCGTCGGGCGGGGTGACCGATCTGGAGGACGTTGAGCGCCTCGCCCAGCTCGACCTGGCCGGGATCGTGATCGGCCGCGCCATCTACGAAGGGGCGATCGAGCTGCGCGAGGCGCTGCGTGTGGCTCGCGAGGCGGCGGCCCGGCCGTGACTCCCGCCGGCGGGCCGGGGCCGCTACTTCTTCTGAAGGTACATCACGATCTTGCCGTCCGCATGACGGATGCTGATCCGCGGGGTTCCGTCCGTGTCGGTGTCGTTCGCCGTCGTCTCGACGGGGACGTAGTCGTTCTTGATCTTGGCGCCGAGCGTGTTGTTCGTGACGGTGAACTTCAGCGACTCGCCCGCCACCTCCCAGGTCCCCTCGCAGGCTTCGGACGTCGCCCCGCCGCCGGGCGTGTGCATGACCAGCTTGAAGGTCTTGTCCTGGTTGATCGTGATCTGCCGCAGGTTACGGGTCGCCTCGGCTTCGGGCATGGCCCGGGGGTTGACCGGAATCTCCTGCTCGGCCCAGGAGCCGTAGAACTTGGTTTCGCTGAACGGCTCCTCGCCGGCGTCGCCGCTGCTGCAGCCGGAAAGGCTCACGCCGAGGGCCGCGGCCACCAGGCCGATGACCATTGCACGATTCATCACTGTCCACCTCGCTTTCGTTAACTCGTCAGACCAACGCCAGATGAGCCTGGCATCGTACCGGAAAGGGCGAGCGGCGCGTACCGCGCGGCGGGCGGGACGCCCGCGCTCCGCAAGCGTCCGCGGTCCCGATGACGACCGGCACAGAGGCCTGCCCCAATGGGCGCGTGCGGGCGGGGCGCCCGCGCGACGCACGCAGGCGCGCACCCGCTCGGCTCCGCGCTTCGCAGGAAAGCGCTCTCGCTCGTCGAGTCGGTGGCTGTCCGATAAGGCGCTCATCCGGCTGTCGCCCAGAGCGGCCGGGGCGTTGCGATGACTCACCGGCGCTCGTACATTACCCGTCTATACTCTTACGCGACCACGCGGGTCGAGGAGCATAACTTGGTTGCCGTAAGTGATTTTAGCACCGTCGCGGTCCTGCTCGTGGTGCTGATCGCGATGGTCGCGGTGATCATGGTGCTGACGCACGTGATCGGCCCGCGGCGGGTCGGACCGGTCAAGGACAGCCCGTATGAGTCGGGCGTCGACCCGATCGGGGACACGCGCCGCCGGTTCAACGTGCGGTTCTACCTGGTGGCCGTGCTGTTCCTCGTGTTCGACGTGGAAATCGTGTTCCTCTACCCGTGGGCGGTGCTTTTCCCGCGGCTCAACGACGCGGCGCACCAGGCGTGGGCCGGCGAGCTGGCAGCGCAGGGATACGGCGTGGCTTTTCTGGGCGTCAACATCCTGATCTTCTTCGCGCTGCTGACCGTGGGCTTCATCTATGAGTGGCGGAAAGGGGTGTTCCGGTGGGATTGACGGACCTGCTCAAGGCGGAATCGCACTCGACGCCGGCCGGCGGCTTCGCCGCCACGCGGCTGGACTACACCGTCGAGATGATCCGCAAGTACGGCATCAACTGGTGCCGCAAGCACAGCCTCTGGCCGCTGCCGTTCGCGACGGCCTGCTGCGGGATCGAGTTCATGGCCACGGCGGCCAGCCGCTACGACATGGCGCGGTTCGGCTCGGAGGCAGTCCGTTTCAGCCCGCGTCAGGCGGACCTGCTGGTCGTCGCCGGCCGGGTCGTCGTCAAGATGCTGCCGGTGCTCCAGCGGATCTACCTCCAGATGGCCGAGCCGAAGTGGGTCATCTCCATGGGCGCGTGCGCGTCGACCGGCGGCGTATTCGACACCTACGCGGTCGTGCAGGGGATCGACCAGTTCGTGCCGGTGGACGTGTATCTGCCGGGTTGTCCGCCGCGGCCGGAGACGGTGCTCGAAGGGTTGATGTTGATTCAGCGGATCGTGACCGAGGACGGCGTGCGGCCGAGCGGACAGCGCGGCGGCGGGCTGGGGCTGGTCGTGCGTCCGCCGCAGCTCGTGCAGCTCGGCGGCGTGGCGAGCAGCAACTAGTCGGGCTCGAGCGGCGCGACCGGCCGCGCAGCCTCGATCGGGCGAGAGAACGGGCAATACCTGCCGGCAAGGCGGTCTGAGGGAACATGGCGACAGCAGACGTGATCTCAGCATTGCAGCAGAGCTACCCGGAGCTGGGCTTCGAGCCGCGGCCGCTGGTCAAGTACCCCGACGGGCGCGACTCCGGCCAGATGTGGGTCCGTGTTCCGCCGGACCGGCTGGTCGAGGTGATGCGCTTTCTGCGCGACGATGCGCGGACGAAGATGGAGCAGCTCAGCGAGCTGACGTGCGTCGACTATCTGAGCCACCCCAAGCCGCCCAGCGACGAGCGCTTCGGCGTCACGTACGGGCTGCTGAGCATCACGCACAACCACCGTCTGTTCATCAAGGTGTTCGTCAGCGATCCGGACCCGACCGTCCCGACGGTGACGTCGGTGTGGAAGGGGGCGGAGTGGATGGAGCGCGAGGTCTACGACCTGTTCGGGATTCGCTTCGCCGGCCATCCGGACCTGCGGCGGATTCTCTGTCCGGAGTGGTTCCAGCATCATCCGCTGCGAAAGGACTATCCGCTGCGCGGCGTGGGCGAACGGGAGCAGTTCGAAGTCATCCAGCGGGACAGCACGTGAGCGGTGGTGCGGTGGCACTGCGGGATACGACGCGCGCGGCAGGCGAGCTCGAAATCGTCGAGGCGCACGAGCCGCCGCTGCTCGCCGAGGCGCGGGCGCTCTTCGTCGAGTACGCCAGGTCGCTGGACTTCAGCCTGTGCTTTCAGGATTTCGAGCGCGAGCTGGCGGAGCTGCCGGGCGATTACGCCCCGCCCGCCGGCTGCATCCTGCTGGCGCGGCTCGGCGGCGAGACGGCCGGGTGCGTGGCGCTGCGGCCGCTGGCGCCGCACATCTGCGAGATGAAGCGGCTGTACGTGCGGCCGGGGTGCCGCGCGGGCGGCGTGGGCCGGGCGCTGGCGGCGGAGGTGTTGCGGCGGGCGCGGCTGCTGGGCTATGAACGGATGCGGCTGGACACGGTCGCGACGATGACCGCCGCGATCGCGCTCTACCGCTCGCTGGGTTTCGAAGAGATCGAGCCGTACTGTGAGAATCCGATGGCCGAGGCGCGGTATTTCGAGCGGGTGCTCGTGCCGGCCGGCGGCCTGCCTCCGAACGTGTGCTGAAGGGCCGAAGCGATGGCGATCGAGCCGGATCTGATGCAACCGTCGACGCTGGTTCGGGACGAGACCGCGGGCGAGGACCGCTGGACGCTGAATTTCGGACCGCAGCATCCGGCCACGCACACCACGCTTCAGCTCGTGCTCGAGTGCGAGGGGGAGCGCGTGGTGCGCTGCGTCCCGCACATCGGCTATCTGCACAGCGGCTTCGAGAAGCTGGGCGAGCACCTGAACTACAACCAGTACGTGGTCGTGACCGACCGCATGAACTACGTCTCGCCTATCGTCAACAACGTGGCCTGGCATCATGCGGTGGAATTGCTCTTCGGGATCGAGCTGACGCCGCGCTGCAAGGCGATCCGCACGGTGATCGCCGAGCTGGGCCGCATTCAGGATCATCTGCTGTGCCTGGGGGCGCAGGCCCTCGACCTGGGGGCGCTGACGGGCTTTTTGTACGGCTTCAACGAGCGCGAGGTGATCTACGACCTGCTCGAGGAGCTCTGCGGGGCCCGCTTCACGGTCAGCTACACCCGCGTCGGCGGCCTGATGCAGGATGCTCCGGCCGGCTGGTTCGACAAGGTGCTGCACTTCGTGCGGACGATTCTGCCGCCGGCGCTGAAGGATTTCGAGACGCTGCTGCTGCGCAACCGCATCTTCATCGAGCGCTGCAAGGGCGTCGGTGTGATCAGTCACGACGACGCGATCGACTGGTCGCTGACCGGGCCGCCGGCCCGCGCCAGCGGCGTGAAGCGCGACCTGCGCAAGGACGAGCCCTATCTCTGCTATGCCGACAACTGGGATGGCAAGGGCGCGGAGGCCGTTCAGTTCAAGGTGCCGATCGCCTACGGCGGCGACGTGCTGGCGCGGTTCCAGGTACGGCTGGAGGAGATTCACCAGGCGGTCTCGATCATCGAGCAGGTGATCAAGGTGATGCCGCAGGGGCCGGTCAACGTGCTGGCCGATGCGAAGGCCACGCTGCCCGACAAGCGCGAGATCTTCTTCTCGATCGAGGGGCTGATTCACCACTTCGAGAAGGTGATGACGAATCGTGGCTGGCGCCCGCCGATCGGCGAGGCCTACGGGGCGATCGAGAGCCCCACCGGCGAGCTGGGGTTCTACCTGGCCAGCGACGGCGGCAACTGTGCCTATCGCGCCCGCTGCCGTCCGCCGGGCTTCATCAACTACCAGTGCTTCCCCAAGCTGATCGAGGGGCACCAGATCAGCGACGTGGTGGCGGTGCTGGGCAGCCTTCAGATCATCGCGGCCGAGCTGGACCGCTGAGAGCCACGCGCGGCGTCCGGGAAGCGCCCTGCGGCCTCAGACCTCCTGCGCCTGGCGCTGGACACGGATTCTGAGGCGGTTGATGCGGCGCGGCTCGGCGTCGACGACCTGAAAATGGACGTTCTCGTGCGTGAATTCCTCGCCCTTGGCCGGAATCTTGCCCATCGTCGCGAAGACGAATCCGCCGATCGTCTCGTAGTCGCCGTCCTCGGGCAGTGAGATGTCCAGCTCTTCGTTGACCTCGTAGACGTGCACGCGCGCGTCGACCTCGAGCGTGTCCTCGTCCACGCGGATGATCGCCGGCGGGGCCTTCTGGTCGTATTCGTCGTCGATCTCGCCCACCAGCTCCTCGAGAATGTCCTCGATCGTCGCCAGCCCGCTGGTGCCGCCGTATTCGTCGAGCACGATCGCGATCTGCACCTTCGTCGCGCGGAACTCGTTCAGCAGCGCGTCGAGCGTCTTGCTCTCCGGCACGAACGGCGCGTGCCGCATGATCTCGCGCACGTCGAACGGATCGCCGGGCTTGAGCCGCAGCAGGTCCTTGGCGTACAGCACGCCGATGATGTGGTCGAGCGTGCCTTCGTAGACGGGGATGCGCGAGTGGCCGGCCTGCACGATCGTCTCGCGGGCCTGCTCGAAGGTCGCGTCCGACGGGATCGCGATGATGTCGGTCCGCGGCGTCATGATCTCGCTAACGGTCGTCTCGTGCAGCTCGAAGATCGACTCGATCATCTCCTTCTGATCTTCGTCCACCGCGCCGTGCAGCTCGCCCTCCTCGACCGCCTCGAGAATCTCCTGCTCCGCCCGCTCGCTGCTGTCGTCCGGGCCGCGGTCGCTCTTGCCCAGCAGACGCCGCACGATGAAGTCCAGCGCCATCAGGCCCCGCTCCAGCGGCCAGAGGACGAAGCGTAGCACCCACAGCAGTCCGAGCGAGCGGGCCAGGACGGCCTCGCCGGCGTGCAGCGCGATCGCATTGGGAATGCCCAGCGCGAAGACCAGCAGCAAACCGAAGGTGATCAGGGGTTCGGCGGCGGCGTCGAGCAGCGAATCGCGGGTAACACCCTCGGGGCGGTACATGTAGACGACGTACACGGCCAGGCCGAGGATGCCGGAAAGCCTGAGCGTGCTGGCGACGACCTGAAGTTCCGTCTCGTAGCGGTCCAGCCGCTCCATCCACTTGCGTTCCTGCTCCTCGCTCAGGCAGTCCGCGAGCTTGGCCCGCGAGTAGGTCCGAAGGGCGTAGCTGAGGATGGAGGCGAAGAGCGTCAGCCCGACCAGCGCCAGGCCCAACCATATGTCCAACGGATAGGTCTCCGACCGGCCCTTGAATCCGCGCCGCCCCTCTCCGGCGAGCGGGCCGGCGCCCCGACACGCCTACTATATCGCCCCCCGCTCCGGGCGAGCAAGAATGCGGCCAGGAGGGATCAAGGAGGGCTCGAGGCGGCGCCCCAAAGAAGCTCTAACATCAGCTCGGACAAGACTTTGGGGCTCTCTGCCGCGGCGGCTGATTGCAGAATCCGCACCTGCCGCGGGCGGAATGGCGCGGTGTCGGCGAGAATGCTCTCCGACCTGCCGGCGGCGGCCACAACCCGCTCGGCCAGTTCCGCGACGCCATCACCCCTTCGCGCGGAGCTGGGGCTCGCCCGCGGCCGAAAAGCCGCCGGGATGGCGGCCGGGACCTGTCGGGGGGCCTCGTCGCGGTCGGCTTTGTTCAGGGCGACCGCGAGCGGGCGGAGTCGGTCCCAGGGGAGGTTCTGGATCGTGCCGGCGGTGTCGGGATCGCTCCCGTCCAGTACCAGCAGGCAGTGCGTTTCTGCGTCCAGCAGTTCGAGACTGCGGCGGATGCCCTCCTGTTCGAGCGGCTCGTCGGCCGCGCGAAGTCCGGCCGTGTCGATCCAGAGCACGGGAAAGCCGGTGACCTCGCCGGGTACCTCCACCCAGTCGCGCGTCGTGCCCGGCCGGTCGGAGACGATGCTGACCGCGCCTCCGGCGAGCGCGTTGGCGAGCGTGCTCTTGCCGGCGTTCGGCGGGCCGACGAGGGCGACGCGCAGGGGGCAGCGAAACCAATCGACGAGGGGGGCACGGGCGAGTAGCTGCTCGCAGCGACGGCGGGCGGCGGGCAGGTCGCTCGTCGCCTGAAGCGAATGTGCCTCGCCGGCGAGCAGGTCGGCCTGGGCAAGCAGCCAGCGGGCGCCGTGGAGCGTGAGCATCTCTGGAAGCAGCGCGTAGGCTTCGGCGTGCAGGTGCGTTTCGGCCGGCCAGAGGGACTCGGCGGCCGCGTCGTCGCGCTGAAAGCCGGCCCGTTCGAGCAGCTCGCAGCAGCGCTCGATCACACCGGGACTGCCGTGCAGATGGATGTGCGCTTCCCAGTCGCCCCTGCTGCGCGTGAGGAACAGGACCACGTCGTCCAGCGGGTCTCCTGCGTCATGCAGCTCAGCGTAGCGAACCGCCCCGTCCTGCATGGGCACCAGCGGGCGCCTTCCGGCGGGTTTCAGATGTCCGGCCAGCAGCGCTGCGAGCCCTGGGCCGCGGACGCGGATGCTGGCAATGGCGGCCGGCCCCGCGCCGCTGAGCAGGCTGTAGCAGTCGGCCGATGGCGGTGGGGCGACGCTCACACCTGCTGCGATGCCTTTCGGTAGGCCAACGCGATGCCCATCAGGCACAGATCGGGCACGACGTTGTCGACGAAGTTGGCGTTCTCGCGGACGAGCTCGGCGTTTCCGCCAGTGATCACGAGCTGCGGCCACTGACCCAGCTCGGTCGCGTAGCGTTCGACGAGCTCGCGCAGCGCGCCCACCGTGCCGTAAATGACGCCGTTGACGATCGCATCGTGCGTGTTGCGGCCGAAGGGGCCGCTGGGCTGGCCGGCCTGCACATGCGGGAGTTGCTGCGTGCCGTCATGGAGCGCTTCGCAGCTCATTTCGACACCAGGCAGGATCGCGCCGCCCAGGAACCGGCCGTCCTGCGAGACGCAGTCGACGGTTGTGGCGGTACCGAAGGAGGCGACGGCGCAGGCGGTCCGAAGGCGGTCGAAAGCCGCCGCGGCGGAGCAGACGCGGTCGACGCCGACTTCATCGGCGTTCTCGATATCGAGCGGAAGCGGAAGGGGCAGGTCGTCGCGGACGAAAAGCGGCTCGACGTCGCAGAGCTCCTCGACCGCATCGCGGACGAGGGCTGCGGTTCGCGGCGAAACGCTGCCGATGACGACCGCGCGGCGGCGGGCGTCGGCGGATTGGCGCCACAGGTCTTCGATCGCAGCCCGCCAGTCCTCGTACACGTGCGCGCTCTCGCGACGCACGTCGTGCAGGCCGCTCTCGTCCCACAGCGCCAGGCCGACGCGCGTATTGCCCACATCGATGACCAGAAGTGTGTCGGCTTCGGGGACCGGTCGATCCACGGTTGTCCTCGTCAGGCGCCTGTGCGTCGCGCTCAAGCCGGCGGGGAATGCCGGCCCGGTTCGTCTTCGTTCAATTCTGCGAGCTCGGATGCGTCCGGCTCGGCCGGCGCCCAGTCTTCGTCGGGCGACTCCGCTTCCGGCTCGTCGCCGATGTGCACCGCCGGCAAGCGCGGCGTGTCGAAGTCGATCCGCTCCGGCTCGACCAGCCGTTCCTGCTCGCGCACCTGCTCGGCCGCCGCCCACATCATCTCGGCCAGCTCGCGTAGCGAGGCGCCGGTGACGGCGGACACGGCCGCGACGGGCACGCCGAGCTCGCGGCGGAGCAGCTCGAGCGACTCCTGCGAGCCGGTCAGGTCGAGCTTCGTCCCGACGACGATCTCGCGCCGGGCCGCGAGCTGGGGGCTGTATTCCTCCAGCTCGCGGCGGACGATTTTATACGCTTCGAGCGGGGCGGGTGTGCCCTCCGGCGGGCACAGGTCGACCAGGTGAACGATGACGCGCGTCCGCTCGACGTGCCGCAGAAAAGCGTGGCCGAGGCCGACGCCGCGATGGGCGCCCTCGATCAGCCCCGGGATGTCGGCCAGGACCAGGCGGCGGAACCCGGACAGCTCGCAGATGCCGAGCTGGGGCTCCTTCGTGGTGAAGGGGTAGGGGGCGATGCGCGGGCGGGCGCGCGTCAGCCGCGAGAGCATCGTGCTCTTGCCGGCGTTCGGCAGCCCGACCAGGCCCACGTCGGCGATCAGCTTCAGCTCCAGGCGGAGCGTGCGTTCCTGGCCGGGTCGGCCGGGCTGAAACTCACGCGGGGCCTGGTTCGTCGAGGAGACGTAGTGCAGATTTCCGTAGCCACCGCGGCCGCCGCGAGCCACGCGGATGAGGGCGCCGTCCTCGACCATGTCCTTGAGCAGCCGGCCGCTCTCGGTGTCATAGACCAACGTGCCGGTCGGCACGGTGATGACGGTGTGCTTGCCGCGGCGGCCGGTGCGGTTTGCGCCTGAGCCGGGCTTTCCGTTCTCGCCGTACCAGTGGTGGTGTCCGGCCAGGTCGAGCAGCGTGTTGAGGTTCGAGCTGGCTTGGAGATAGACGGAGCCGCCGTGGCCGCCGTCGCCGCCGTCGGGACCGCCGCGGGGGACGAACTTCTCCCGGCGGAAGCTGACGCAGCCGTCTCCGCCGCGTCCGCCGCGGACGTAGATGGTCACTTCGTCGACGAAGAGGCGGTCTGTGCCTTGCGTTCTGGACATCTCTGCGAATCCACCGCAGCCCGACGGTTCTGTCAAGTCGTGCCGTTTCAGCCGTTCTCTCGTTCTCAGCGGAAGTCGCGGCCGGTCAGCGATCGATGCGGCCGTCGCTGGAGGCCAGGTCCTCGCTGGCGTCGCCCGCCCAGCCGTGGGCCCGCTCGAGCAGCGTGGGCGGGTAGCCCTCGCGCTCGAGCACGAGCAGGGCGTTTCGCGTCGTAGCCGGCCCGGCGTGAAGGCGGTAGTCGAAGACCATGCCGTGCTCGCCGAGGTTCTCGCGAAAATGATAGTTGCGGGCGAGCTCGCCGTCCGCCAGCTCGGTCAGATGGCGGTCGTGCGTGGCGACCATGAACATGTGCGGCGATTCGAGCAGGTGCTGAAGCACGGCGAGGCTGGCGGCCGTCTGGTCGCGCGAGTTCGTCCCGCGGAAGGGCTCGTCGATCAGTCCGAGGATCGGCTCGTCGCCGTCCGGCGGTACGACCATGCGGCGCAGGTGCCGCACCTCTGCCAGAAAGTAGCTCTCGCTGGCGGCAAGGTTGTCGCGGGCGCGCAAGTCCGTGATCAGCCGCAGGGGCGACCAGTTCATCGCGTCGGCCGCGACGGCTGTGCCGAGCTGAGCGAGCACGACGTTCGTGCCGGTCATGCGCAGGAGCGTGCTCTTGCCGGCCATGTTGGAGCCGGTCAGGACCCAGACGCGTGTTCGGCCGTCGAGGCGGACGTCGTTGGGGACGACGCGCTGCGGGTCGATGAGAGGATGGCGGCCGCCGGTGATTTCGATGCGTGCGTCGGGGGCGAAGCGGGGGAAGGCAGCGACCGGCTGCTCCCAGGCGAAACAGGCGAGCGAGAGCAGCGCTTCCAGGTCGGCCAGGGCGGCGAGGCCGGAGATCATCTCGCGCTGATGGGCCACGACGCAGCGGGTCAGTGAGCGGGCGACGTGCAGGTCGATCAGCATCAGCGTGTTGAGCAGGAAGCCCATCAGGCCGCCGCTTTCGGTCCAGCGCAGCCGGCTCATCAGCCGGGGGAGGGCGGCGTGCTGTCCGGCGGCGAGAAAGCACTCGCGCAGCACGCCGAGCTCGCCGTCGCGCGGCAGGACGTGCACGCCGCAGCGCGCCACGGCCAGATAGCCGCGCGCGGCCCACTCCGTATCCTGCCACGGGTCGAGCGCGTGCCGCAGCCGGCCTGCCAGCCGGCCGTAGAGCGACATGTTGATCAGAATCAGCAGCGAGAGCGGCCAGCCGAAGATGAACTGCCCGCTGATCACGCCGACGATCGCGGCGACGATGCCGGCACCCGTGAAGACGGACCAGGCGCGGAGGGCGGGTGCGGGCAGGGGCAGGTCGAGCGGGTGCGCGTCGCGGAGCGCGCGCGTCAGCCGCGCCAGGCGACGGTTCTCGATTTGCAGCCGTGCGAGCTCGGCCAGCAACTCGAGCCGCTCGGCCGGATGCTGCGCCAGCCAGCGGACAGACTGCTGACGCCGTTCGATATGCTCAGGCGAAAGCATGAGGTTGTCCATGCAGTCGCGCAGGCGGCGTGCGCCGAAGGTCGTCGACGTGCGGTTGAGCAGGCCGAAAACGCCGACGGGCGGCGCAAACAGATCCAGGTCGTCGCGTTCCTGGCCCGTCAGCGCCCAGCAGGGACCGTGTTCGAGGACGGACGTGAGGTCCGAAACGTCATCGTCGTCACGATCCGGCCGCTGCCAGTCGCGGATGAGTTCGACCCGGCCGCCCAGGCGGCGGCGCGCCTCGCCGATCACTTGGAGGATGCGGTCGACGTGCTCGCGCTGCTCACGCAGCGCCTGGTGCCGCCGGACCGCGATGACGAAGGCGACGACCGCGATGATCGTCAGTACGCCCGCCAGAACCGGCCGCATGTAGAGAAACGGCCAGACGCCGACGGCGACAATGAAGATCGCCAGCCGCAGCCAGGACCAGGTGGATTCGCGCCGGGCGAGGGCCTCGCGCCGCTGGTTGATCTCGGACTCGTACAGGTCGAGCCACGCGGCCGGCGACTCGCCCCGAGTGTCCGCAGCGGGTGCATGCTCGCTGCCTGCGTTCATCGTTCACCTCGATCGCCGGCCATCTCGGGCGCGAGGCGCATTATAGACGCGGAAAGCGGGCCTCGGACACGGTGAGGCTGTGTCCGCGGCGGGCGGGGCGGACTCGGCGGCGCGGGCCCGGGAGCCGCGTCTCGGCCAGCGGTGCGCCTCAGCGCCGGACCGACTCGCGCGGGCGGATGAAGGGCCGACCGCGGGGGGCGTCGTTCAACGAGGCCGAGTACGGCGTGCGGTCGACCGGGCGCGGCTGATTCGAATCGGCGATACGCCGCGGCGAGCCGCAGGCGGGCGCGGCGGCCGAATCGGGGACGAGCAGGTGCAGGCCATCGAACGAGACGCTCTGTGAGACGAGCGAGGGTGCGTCGGCTTGATACGAAAACGCGTCCTGCGGCCGGCCTTCAGTGTGGACGACGAAGAAGCCGACCGACGCGGTCACAAGGAGTGCTGCGGTCGTCATCAGGTCCCAGCGAGTCGGGCGGTGGCCGGGGCGGGTCGGCCGCGATGCATCGTCTGCCCCGCTCGGTTTGTCTCCGCCGCGCGTGGGTGGATCGGTGTGATCGGTCGAGGCGGCGGGTGCGGGCACGTGCAGTGTCGGGGTCGGGTAGAGTAGGCCGCGTTGTGCGAGGATGCGCGCGACGACATCGCGGCCCCAGCGTTTCTCGATCGACCAGTCGCCGGCTTCGCCGGGCCGGGCGTTCGTCGACGCTCCGGCGGACGGCCGGCCGCGCGCGGGTGCGCGTTCCATCCGGATCGATTCGACCCGGCCGGCCGCGAAATGCGAGCAGACGGCGTCGGCGACGCAGGACTGTGCCTCGCGAAAGTTCGGGAAGCGGCGATCAAGGTAGACGACGTCGCACTGGTCGATGGTCAGGACCAGGCGGAAACACGGCGACTCGGCGGCGGTCAGGTGCATGTGGCAGCCGTTCCCAGTACGCGGATCGATCGAATAAAGCGAAACGTACATTGACCCCCGATGCCTCAGCGCAGCGGAGCGAGCGGGCAGGGTAACCAGTGAGCGGCGGCGCGACAAGCGCTGCGGGCGGCTCTATACTCGTGAGGAAGGATGGGCCGGCATGGAGACGGGCGCGGTCGGAGCGGGTGCGAGCGAACTCAGCGACGTGCATCGGGTCGTCATCATCGGGGGCGGGTTCGGCGGATTGACGGCGGCGCGGGCGCTGCGCGATCCGGGCCTGCGGGTAACGCTGATCGATCGCCGCAATTTTCATCTGTTTCAGCCGTTGCTGTATCAGGTGGCGACCGGCGGGCTTTCGCCGGCGAACATCGCCGCCCCGCTGCGGAGCGTGCTGAGCCGGCAGAGGAACGTGCGGGTCGTGCTGGGTGAAGTCGTGCGGGTCGACGTGGCGGCGCGATGCGTCGCGACGGCGGATGGGCTCTTTGAGTACGATTCGCTGATCGTCGCGCCCGGCGCGCGGCACACCTACTTCGGCCGCGACGATTGGGAGCGCTATGCCCCCGGGCTCAAGACGATCGAAGACGCGACGGAGATCCGCCGCCGCGTGCTGTTAGCCTTCGAACGGGCGGAGCTCGAGCGTGATGCGGCCCGCGTACGCGAGCAGCTCACGTTCATCGTCGTCGGGGCGGGGCCGACCGGCGTCGAGCTGGCCGGGGCGCTGGCGGAAATCGCTCGCAAGACGCTGCGGGACGAGTTTCGCCGCATCGACCCGGCGGCCGCGCGAATTCTCCTGGTGGAGATGGGCGAACGCGTGCTGCCGAGCTACCCGCCGGAGCTCTCGCAGCGGGCGGCGCACTCTCTCGTGCGGCTGGGTGTGCAGGTCCGGACCGGGACGATGGTGACGGACGTGGGCGAGGCCGGCGTGACGCTCCGCTGCAAAGATCATGACGAGCACGTGCCCTGCCGCGTGGTGCTGTGGGCGGCCGGTGTTCAGGCCTCGCCGCTCGGGCGGATGCTGGCCGAGCAGACGGGAGCACAGGTGGATCGGGCGGGCCGCGTGATGGTCCAGCCGGACCTGACGTTGCCCGGACATCCGGAGGTCTTCGTCATCGGCGACCTGGCGGTCTGCCACGACGCGAGCGGCCGGCCGCTGCCGGGCGTGGCGCCGGTGGCGATGCAGCAGGGGGCCTACGCCGCCCGGGCCATCCTGGCCCGCCGGCGCGGCACCTCGCTGCCCCCGTTTCGTTATGTGGACCGCGGCAACATGGCAACGATCGGGCGAGCGGCGGCCGTTGCGGACTTCGGCTGGCTGCGTTTCTCGGGCTTTGCAGCCTGGCTGATGTGGCTTTTTGTGCACCTGTTCTTCCTGATCGAGTTTCAGAACCGAATACTTGTCATGTTTCAGTGGGCGTGGAACTACTTCACCTGGAGCCGCTCGTCGCGCTTGATTACCGAAACGGCCATTTCGGTCGAGCAGGAGCAATCGGCGGAGCTGGACGAGACGGGAGTCGTCGAAGAGCGCCGCGCTTCGCATGCGCGCGTAACATCGACATGACGGGTCCACTTTGCGCCGGTTTTCCGGGCTGACCGCTGCTTGTCAGCTTCCGCGGGCAAAGCTAAGCTGAGTGCATGCCCCGGGGGACGCCAGGTCGTATAATATCCCCCGTCATTTGTCGAAACGGACATTTCGGAGACCGAGTGGAATCTCTAAAAGCCATTCTTCCGCGAGCCCGGGTGCTGCTCCGTGTGCCCAGCAATCGGCCGGACGGCGACCTGTGGCTGTGGGAGCACAGCCAGCGCGTCATGCGCCTGACCGGCCTTCTCGGCCGCGTGCCGGAATTATCAGACGAGCGGCCGGACCCGACGGCGGCCGCGCTGGCCGGGCTGTTTCACGACGCGGGCTGGGCGATTCAGGCGCGCGAGGGACAGGTCAGTCACTGGCAGGTTCTGAACCGGCCGACCAACGACATTCAGCGCGAGCTGGCGGCGAACCTGCTGGCGAGCGAACTGGACGGCGCGCTGCCGCGCGAAGTACTCGATCTAGCGGTCGAGGCGATCCGCCAGTGCAACATTCGCGACACGAAGCTGCCGGAGGCACAGGTGGTGGCCGAAGCGGAGAGTCTCGACGAGATCGGCGTGCTGTACGTGCTGCGGCAGTTTCGGCAGTATCAGGCGGAGGGGCGGCCGCTGGAGGCGGTGCTGGCGAACTGGGCGCGGCAGCGCGAGTACCGCTTCTGGGAGGCGCGGATCAACGAAGGACTGCGCTTCGAGCTGTCGCGTCAGATTGCGCGAACGCGGCTGGAGGCGGTTGAATCGTTCATGTCGTCGCTGGCGCGGGATGTCTCTGCGGCGGACGTGACGCGCGCGCTGGCGGATGCGGGAATCCCGATTTCGTGACGTCATGATTGCGGGCGGGACGCCCGCGCTCCCCAGGGTACGTGTGGCCGGATCGCACTGTTCACAGAGCAGTGGCACGCGCGCGTCAGAACCCGCCGCGCCAAGCGGCGGGTCGGTCGCTGATCAGTTGACCCCGTGCTTGGCGCACGGGGTTCTGACGCCGCGCGACAATCAGAACCCGCCGCGCGACAATCAGAACCCGCCGCGCCAAGCGGCGGGTCA